>CAJJOP010000003.1:0-168528 GCA_905193415.1 uncultured Roseburia sp. | reverse complement strand
CAGCCCCGCAGGAGAATTTTATTCTCCTGCGGGGCTGCCGCTCTTTTTATTTATTCGGCGACTGCCTCTATCCATATGTTGCCGTTTTTTGCAACATATGGATAGGGCTCGTTGCGAATGAGGCCAAGTATCATGCGTTGCAGTTACAATACATGTATAGTGCGCAGAAGCGACCAGAACAGAAAAGAGCTTAGGAAAATATCCTAAGCTCTATAACTAACACGGAATGCCAGTGTGTTTTTACTTCTCTTTATGCCGCTTAAAATAATCTTTGACCAGTTTGACTACCGTTCCGGACAACAGGAACAGCGCGATCAGGTTCGGTATTGCCATCAGGCCGTTGAAGGTTTCAGCGATGCTCCAGAGCATGCCAAGGTCAACAGTTGCGCCAAGGATCGCTACGAGAGAATATACGATCATAAATGGTTTGATGACTTTTTCAGAAAACAGGAACTCGATACATCTGGAGCCGTACAGTCCCCAGCCGATGATGGTGGAGAATGCGAAGCAACAGAGTGCGACAGCTGTAAAGATGGAGATCCAGTTTCCGTATGTGGCAGTAAATCCGGAGATCGTCAGTTCTGCACCGGCATCAGCGCCGTATCCTACAGGAGTGCCGCTGCACAGGATAACAAGAGCCGTAATGGTGCAGATAACGATGGTATCGATAAATACTTCAAAGATACCGAACAGACCCTGTTTTACCGGTTCGTTGGTATCTGCGCATGCGTGGGCGATAGAACCGGTACCGAGACCTGCTTCGTTGGAGAAGATACCGCGGGCAACGCCTTTTTTCATACTCATGAAGAAGCTCCCAACGATGCCGCCGGTCACGGAAGCCGGATGGAATGCACCGTCAATGATAGAAGCAAATACACCCGGAAGCCGGTCGATATTTAATATGATAACACCGATGGTGAGCAGAATATAGATGATCGCCATAAACGGAACCAGTTTTTCTGTAACTTTTCCGATTCGTTTGACACCACCAAGGAGGATCATTGCTACCAGAATGGCACAGATAATACCGATGATCAGGCTGGAAGTCTTAACGCCGGACTGATCGATCACATGAAGGTTTAACAGAGCGGAGTTGACAGCGGAGGTAATGGTATTTACCTGTGTGGCATTTCCGGTTCCGAATACGGTAAGGACACCGAATACAGAAAACAGGATCGCAAGCCACTGCCAGTGTTTACCGAGTCCGTTTTTAATATAGTACATTGGACCGCCGACAAAATCGCCATGGGCATTTTTCTCACGGAAATGTAAAGCGAGGGTAACCTCGGAGAATTTTGTACACATTCCCAGCAGAGCGGAGATCCACATCCAGAAGATAGCGCCCGGTCCACCGATTGCAAGGGCTCCGGCGACACCGGCTATATTTCCGGTTCCTACCGTACCGGCAAGTGCCGTACAGACCGCCTGAAAAGGTGTCATCGCTCCGTCAGCGGCATCCTGTTTATGAAAGATACGTCCGATGGTATGACGGATCGCATAAGGAAATTTTCGAATCTGGATAAATTTGGTCCGAAAACTTAAGAGCAGTCCCACACCGATGATGCAGATCATGGCAGGAACGCCCCAGATAAAGTTGTTTACAACACTGTTGACTGATTTTATGACCTCTAACATATGTAACCTTTCTAAATCATATATATTTTTCCATGATAACAAGAGTCACTGCCATTGTAAAATAGTTACCGGAACTTTCAGAAAAAAGCTGATCAGACAGGTAATGTTTTTTGTGATGAATGGACATAGTGTCACTTTTTATCGTACAAAATCATATTTGGTAACTGTGTCAAAGCAGACACGGAAGATATTTTACCATAAACAGAAAAAAATGTATAGAAAAATATAATCAGTCTTTTTTATCATCGTTATCGAAGATACGGATCAGTCTCGTATCGTGATTTCCCTTTTTAAAATCAGCCAGGGTCTGTCGGAAGGTCGTGTTTCTCAGCCTGTAAGTATTATGTAAAAATATGACAAGCGTGATCCCCCACAGTACAGGCCAGAGAAGAGCGCATTTGTGCAATTTTGGAAAACGGACCTTCATCTGAATATGACCTTCTTTAAAATAGGTAAGCCAGTTGACTGTATCGTATGAGCCGCTGCTGACCAGTTCGTTTTTTTCGTTTTTTCCTACATCGCCATCTGAAAGGATTTTTTCTATAAATTTTTCACAGTCTGCGGCGTTATAGTGGATATGTGGATCAATCTTCTCGGAAAGTCCGAGATAGAGGCGGCAGGATTCCAGAATGATCTCATAGAGATGCAGGATACGGGATTCCTGACACCAGTTGTGGATTCTGTCAAAGGCAATCTCATCTTTATGCCTGGTCAGATACAATGTAAAGTCACAGAGCAGCCGGATGCCGAATCCGCTGTAAAGATAGTGTTTCAGCATGTGATGGATCATATAAAACATGGATTCTGTTGGGGAACAGATTTCTGGCTGGGAAAAGAGTATGAGATGTCGACATCGGTAGTTTTGATGTGTATCACGGTCTGTGTGACGCAGGTGTTGGGACTGCCGTTGACCATTATTCTCGGTGTATCCGGATTGTTTAAACAGGAACGAAATCTTTCTGTATTGACAGCGATTGTCAATCTGGCAGCTTCTCTGATCCTGATCCGTTATATCGGACTTGCAGGCGTATTGCTTGGAACATTTCTTGCCTATGCGATTCAGATTGTATATCGTGTGGTCGTATTTTTCAGGCAATATCTGCATCGGGGATGCGGGCGATATGTGTGTGACCTGTTGGAATATATCGGGCTGATTCTGGGAGAGACGTGGCTGCTGTGCCGTTTTATACGTTTTATCTATCATCCCGGTCATCTGCTTTCGTTTATGGCGTGTTTTCTTTTATGTTGTATCATCCCACTTGCGTTAAACGCGGTGCTCTATAGCAGAAGCTGGAGATTTCGGAGTATGAGAAAATTGGTAAAATCATTTATGGGAATGCGGGGAGGAGAAGCAAATGAGTGAGAAAATAAGTATTATTATTCCGGTTTACAAAGTAGAAGATTATCTGGAAACCTGTATAGACAGTATTCTGGAACAAACCTATAAGAATCTTGAAATTATTCTGGTAGACGACGGTTCTCCAGATTCCTGTGGATCAATCTGTGACCGTTATGCCCGAGTGGATGCGCGCATACGGGTTATTCATAAAGAAAATGCCGGGGTAGCCAGAGCGAGAAACAATGGTCTGGATATTGCCACTGGAGATTACATCAGTTTTATTGACAGTGACGACTGGATCGCGCCGGATACCTATGAATGTCTGTATCGGGAACTGAAAAAACAGGGTGCAGACTGTGCAGTAGGCGGATGTGTTACGGTATATGACAGAGAGGGCAAACTGGAATATCCTGACAGGATCGAGGAGGGAGAACCGGAGTGCAGGAAGGCAGAGGATGTGATACGGGATCTGTTGCTTCATGCATCTGCTGTATGGAATCGCCTGTTTAAAAAAGAAATCTTTCAGGAGATCCGTTTTCCTCTTGATCGTGTAAATGATGATGAAGTGGTTGCACTGCATGCCTATGCAGAATGCAGTAAAATTGTTTTTTTGCATCATCCTACTTATTATTACCGGATTCGTGGAAACAGCATTACGACATCAGAATTTTCCCTGCGCAATATGGATTATTACTACAACAGTCAGGACAATCTGTCTTTTATCCGGATCCGGATGCCACAACTGATTCCATGTGCAGAGTATAAGGTGTACAAGTCATTGCTTTATTGTTATGTCAATCTGAGAAAACTGGAGAAAACGCCACAGACAGAGCAGTTGAAGAAACAACTGAGGGAAGAGATCCGTCACCATCGAAAAGCGGCTTTGAAGAATCATTATCTGGACAGAAAATTTAAACTTTTATTTTTCCTGATCCGCTGATGGTCTGCCCAAATGTTTGAGGCGGCAGGCGATTCCTGAAAGAAAAGGACGGAAAGGGCGCAGTAACAGCCACAGGGAAGTCAGCATCCGATACAGAGGATTTCTGACAGAAACAGAATGTCCGTTGTGGACAAAGGCGCAGAGCTTTCCAAGGAACTGATCGGCTTCCAACGGACCTTCAATCTCTGTCTGGTTGTCGCCCACCATGTAAAAGGACTGTCCGCGGATCTTCCAGATGCGATGAAGTACAAGGATGCTTTCGCGGCGCCGATACAGGGCCACATCGCCTCTGCGCAGTGCGGCGGGATCAACAGGTTCTATGACTGCTTCGTCCCTGCCGGGAAAAAACAGAGGATACATGCTGTACCCCTGCGGTTTGATTTTTATAGTGTTTCCATCACGGAGAAGCTGCTCAATATTGAAAAATTTGTCGTTAGAATCCATATTTTTAATGTCTTTCTTCATTTATAGTTGATGTAAAAATGATATATGTGTTACGTTAAAACAGCAGAGAGTAATCTGCTGTTTTTGTATGCAGGATTGATTTATTATAGCATTGCCGCTGAAAAAAGAAAGCCAGAGCTTTTTAATGGTTGCAGTTGAAATCATATTGAAGATTTCTGAGAGTATATAAAAGAAAGCAGGGGGAAGAAAGAGTGAAGCAGGTAGAGACAGGAGAACTGGTATCTGTATTACGCAAGCTAACCGAAGAAGGGAGGGAAGTGTCCATGCCGATTGCAGGCAGCAGCATGGAACCGTTTCTGAAAGAGGAGAGGGACAGAATTTGCTTTCGGAAGCCAGACAGACCGGTCAGAAAAGGAGATATTATCTTTTACCAGCGGGAAAATGGTCAGTATGTGGTGCATCGGATCAAAAAAGTAGTGGCAGATGGGTATTATCTGATTGGCGATGCCCAGACGCAGATGGAAGGACCTATAAAAGGGGAGCAGATCTTTGCATTGATTACAAAGGTACAGCGAAAAGGCAAATGGATTGATCCCGGAGATTTTTGGTGGGCATTTTTTGCCCATGTCTGGATCCATGTGATTCCTCTTCGAATGGTTCTGATGCGAGGTTATGGAAAAATAATCGTACATAAAGATATGGGGCTTGAACGATAGATTGTGACGGAAAGAAATATCAGTAAAAAACAGGTACGGAAGAGAAAGCCAGACAGTTCATCATGGAAACTGTTGCATTTCCGATGGAAAGAAAACACGCTCTGGGAGATACTGGCTGACTGGAGATGGATCTTGCGCTACAGCGCCCGTTATAAATGGGCGGTCTTTTTTTATACGGTTTGCGGAGTGGCGAGCACTTCTATGGGGCTGGTCAGCAGTGTGGCAGGAAAATATCTGATTGATTGGATTACTGGATTTCAGGGAGAACAGATTGGTTTGCTGCTTCTCCTGCTGGTGGGAAGTTCCATATTCAGCATTTTTTTGGGAAATATCATCAGCCGGATCACGGCAAATGTGACCATATCCATTACGAACGATATGCAGGCAGATCTGTTTGAAAGAATTGCAGATGCGCAATGGATGGAATTGAACCGTTATTCCAATGGCGACATGTTGAATCGTTTTACCAGTGATGTGGGAACGGTCAGCGGCAATGCAATCAGCTGGATTCCGATGGCCATGAACGCCATCTATCAATTTGTGGCTACGTTTCTGGTCATTTTACATTATGACAGAGGTATGGCACTGATCGCTGTTGTAAGTGCACCGTTTCTGCTGCTGATCTCCAGAACTATGCTGCAGAAGCAGCGAACCTATGGAACAAAAGTGCGGGAGACGAACAGTGAACTGATGACATTTGCAACAGAAGCCTTTTACAATCTGGACAGTATCAAGTCTTTTGGCATTGTGCCCTGTTACGGTAAAAAGCTTTGGGGGTGGCAGCAGCAGGTAAGGGCGGTCAGTCTAGGATATAATCTGTTTACAATTCGGACCAATATAGTATTGTCTGGTGTGGGGCTTGCCGTACAGCTGCTTGCTTTTGGATATTGCCTGTTCCTTTTATGGATGCAGGATATTACCTATGGAACGATGGCATTATTTTTACAGCAAAAAAACAATCTGTCCGGAGCATTTCAAAATATGTTATCCCTTATACCGTCTTTTTTGAACAGTTCCATAGCGGCACATCGACTGCGGGAGCTGATGGAGCTGCCCGGCGAGATACATTTGTCTGGAAAAACAGAGCTGGATGAGATGGCGGTGGATGGTTTTGAAGTGCGGATGCATGGCGTGGAGTTTGCCTATGCGGATGGAAGGGACGTGTTTTCTGAAGCTTCTTTTCAGGCTATGCCGGGAGAAATCATTGCTTTTGTTGGGGCATCTGGGGAAGGGAAGACGACGCTGATTCGTCTGCTCTTAGGCCTGATCCATCCGCAGCAGGGGGATGTGGTACTTGTCGCATCCAATGGAATGCAGATGGATCTGAATGTAGAGACAAGATCTTTTTTTTCTTATGTCCCTCAGGGAAATACGATGCTCGCAGGAACGATCGCAGAAAATCTGCGGATGGTAAAAGAGGATGCCACAGAGGTAGAGATTGTAAAGGCACTGAAAACAGCCTGTGCCTGGGAATTTGTGTCGAAACAGCCGGATGGCATAGATATGAAACTGGGAGAGCGGGGAAAAGGACTTTCCGAAGGACAGGCGCAGAGAATTGCCATAGCCCGTGCATTGCTGCGGGATGCACCGGTACTTTTACTGGATGAGGCGACTTCGGCACTGGATGTGGATACAGAGCGGAATGTGCTGCAAAACATTGTGGACTGTTATCCAAACAGAACCTGTATTGTGACAACGCATCGACAGGCTATATTACAGCTGTGTACCCGCATTTACCAGATTCAGGATGCCCGCATCTGTGAAGTGGATCGGGATGGGCTGGCATAGAAAAATGGTCAGTTACGGTGGAATGCTGCAAAATGAGTTTTGGTTGTAGGAAAAGCAGATTTCTGGTAGAATGATAAAGTTAAATAAAAGAATCGGATAAAGGAAATATGAAACATGATCAGACGTCAGAGTGGATATATGTTGCGGAAAATTGAAGACAGCTGGCAGCTGCTGCCCTTTGGACAGCGGATTGCAGATCAGAAACATGGCATGATTCTCAATGAGACAGGAGCGGATATCTGGAATCTGTTGGAATTTCCAAAAAGCAAAGAGGAGCTGATCAGACTTTTGGCTGAAAAATATGAGATTTCAGAGGAGGAATATGCAGAGCTGGCAGAAGATATAGAACGATTTCTGGATCAGCTGTTGGCATTTGGCGTTCTGAGAGAGACCTGTCCGGCAGTGGAACAGCCTTTTTATCAGGAGCTTTGTATCGCAGATTTGAGGATTGCTTTCTATGGAGAACCGGAATGGTTTCCGGAGGCGTGGAATCTCTTTGAAGCAGAAAGAACAGAATGTTATGAGTTGGGAGGAAATTTACTGCCGGATCAGAAGATCGAGTTGATCCCATATCGACTGCCGGAGCGGCAGAACGGAACGATTCTTCTGCAAAATAAAGAGTTTACTGTCTGTCAGACAGAAGATGGCTATGTGCTTGATTTTCCGACCATGGAAAATATCAGGGCAGTAGAACTCAGTGAAGATGGCAGCCGGGTAAGGATGTATATGGTTCCGGAGGATACGGAGTAAAGCAGAGAAAATATATTCCATGCGGTGCGCCACTGTTTCCTATATCTGGCGCAGAAAAAGGGACTGTATGCCATTCATTCAGCATCTTTGCTGTATCGGGGAAAGGCATGGCTTTTTTCCGGACATTCCGGTGCAGGAAAATCCACTCATACCAATCTCTGGAACGGGCAGTTTGAGACGCCTATATTAAACGGGGATCTGAACCTCGTAGGAGAACAGGACGGGAACTTACTTGTATATGGAATTCCATGGTGTGGAACATCGGGTATATGCACGACAGAAGCGTATCCGCTAGGAGGCATTGTGTTGCTGGCACAGGATGCGCAGAACCGGATAGAAACACTTACCAAGACAGAAAAAACACTGAGAGTCATGCAGCGCATGATCTCCCCGGCATGGCTGCCCGGACAGATGGATCGAAATCTGGAGTTTGCAGGAAAGATTATCAAACAGATACCGGTATGCAGCTATCGGTGTACGAAAGAGCCAGAAGCGGCAGTGTATTTAAAAGAAACTTTTGTTGATATAGAAAAAGGAACTTGATGACGGATTAAGAGATATGAACAATAGCGGACAGAAGATAAAAGAAAATGATACAGCAGTTTTAAAGGAGTTGCTTTCATGAAAGAAAAGATAAAACTGCTGAAAAAACATATGAAAGAAGGCACCTTTCAGAAGATGAAGGTGTAGACAAAATGGATCTATCAATATGCGAAACGCTACTGGAAAGCGATGATTCTTTATACATTACTGGGTCTGCTTGGGACGGCATTTTCCCTGATCTCCAGTCTGATCTCCAAGGATCTGGTCGATATTATTACCGGGCATGAGACAGGTAAGCTGCTGCATACGTTTGCCATGATGATCGGATTTTCCATCGGAAATATCCTGATCTCTCAGGCATCATCTTATGCGTCTACTTTTATCAGTCTGAAAGTGGATGCGGAGATTAAAAACGAGATCTTTGCCAAAATGCTGGTTACAGACTGGGAATCGCTGACCGCATATCATACGGGAGATCTGGTTACCCGTTGGAGTTCAGATGCTTCCAATATATCAAACGGCATCCTGAACTGGATTCCGAACCTGATTATCTACACGGTGCGGTTTATCAGTTCACTGGCAATTGTGATTTACTATGATCCAACCTTTGCAATCTTTGCATTGCTTGGCATCCCGTTCAGTGCCCTGCTATCCCGTCCTCTGCTGCGGCGTATGAAAAACAACAACGAGCGGAGTGCAGCAATGAATGCTAAATTGTATGGATTCAATCAGGAAGCATTTTCCAACATTCAGACAATCAAGGCTTTTGATATGATCCGGTTTTATATCCAGCGGCTGAAAAATCTGCAAAATGATTACATCGGCATGCGGCTGGATTTCCAGAAGATGTCCATGCTGACATCGATCCTGATGTCCATTATCGGATTTGCAGTATCTTACAGCTGTTATGGATGGGGAATCTACCGGGTATGGAGCGGAGTGATCTCTTACGGAACCATGACCATGTTCCTGTCATTATCGGGAACACTGACGGGGGCTGTCAATTCACTGGTTGGATTGGTGCCGACGGCAATTTCTCTGACCATTTCCGCAGGGCGTCTCATGGACATTGTAGAGATGCCACAGGAAGATTACAGTCAGGATGGGGCAGTCAGCCGTTTTGGAAAGAAATACAGAGAAACTGGTATCGGCCTTAGGATGGAACATCTGGAATACACCTATGAGAGCGGCACACAGGTATTCAATGATGCTTCGGTGGAGGCATATCCTCATGAGATTGTGGCACTGGTAGGTCCATCGGGAGAGGGTAAGACGACGATGCTGCGTCTGATCCTGTCTCTGCTTCGCCCGCAGGCGGGGAAAGTATGGGTCTGTGCAGGAGAAGATCATGAACAGCGGCTGGTCATGTCTCCGTCTACACGAAAATTGTTTTCCTATGTGCCGCAGGGAAATACGATGTTTTCCGGAACCATTGCAGAGAACCTGCGAAATGTTAAGCCAGATGCGACAGATGAAGAGATCATAGAAGCTTTGAAACTTGCCTGCGCATGGGAGTTTGTGGAAAAACTGCCAGAGGGCATCGAAAGTCAGATAAAAGAGCGGGGCGGCGGATTTTCCGAAGGTCAGGCACAGCGTCTGTCTATTGCCCGCGCCCTGTTACGGAAATCCCCGATCCTGCTTCTGGATGAAGCCACTTCAGCGCTGGATGTGGCGACAGAACGAAAAGTATTGCGCAACATCATGGAAGATACCTATCCGAGAACTTGTATCGTGACGACTCATCGGCCGACCGTACTGAATATCTGCAGTCGTGTCTATGCGATCCGAGATATGAAGTGTCAGGTGATGGACAGCGAGGAAATTGAGCGGATGATACGGGATTTTTAATGCAAAAGATCAAAATGTTGATGTATGGTTATTAAAAAAATAAATGACAAAGAAAAGGTCATTTTATTGTGGACGATAGATTTTAAGTGGAATCTGTCCGTAATAAAATGGTCTTTTTGTTTTATGAAATGGATATTGACTTTGAAATGTAATAGTCAGAAAAAGTACTCGATGAAATCATTTATTCAGGGTAATACATCATTCTTGCACAATTCATAAGACAGGATCA
This sequence comes from uncultured Roseburia sp., assembly GCA_905193415.1. Taxonomy (GTDB): domain Bacteria; phylum Bacillota; class Clostridia; order Lachnospirales; family Lachnospiraceae; genus Brotonthovivens. The sequence continues at coordinate 158,335 of CAJJOP010000003.1, read as the reverse complement.
GATACTGCCGTTCTTTCACATCATCAAAATCTTCGCCCACCAGAGCATAGATTTTTTTCAGGCGGTAGGTCAGGGAACTGCGGTGCATGTTCATGGCATCCGCAGTTGCGCCAATGTTTCTTTCATGGAGCAGATACATATAAAATGTATGGGCAAAGTCTGAATGGTGCTTCTGATCGTAGCGCAACAGCAGATCCATTTTCGGATGACAAAAGGTTTTGGCGGACTCTTTCTGTAAAAAGATATTTTTTATATGCTCAAAGTAGAAATCTTTGTACAGGAACAGTGTGGGCTGTGTTTTTTCAGAGATGCCCAGTTCAATGGCACGAAGCGCCTGTTTGTAGTATTCGGAAAAAGAAAGGATATCTGTAAAACAGTTGCTCATACCGGCATACAGGTTGTTGGAGGAACAGATATTAGAAGCCGTTTGTATCTGTTCAGGGGAAAGGAGACGTTCTTTCTCATTACTGAGCAGGATGATTAGCTGTCCCTTATAGATCAGCGTCTTACAGTTAGAGAACTGTCCGTCAAATTCATTCCGGATGCGGTAAGGATTGACGGCACAGGAACTGCGTGCGATTTCTACGACGATACAGTGCATATTTCCGGTAAAGGCGATACCCACATATTGCATGCGGTTTAGCAGAGATTTGTTGACCGCAAGTTTTTCATCCAGAAGATCTCTTAAAAAATTTTCATAGGCAAATCCTTTTGAATTCTGGATAAATTCATCTTTTCGCATCTGCTGGCAGATATGTTCTTTCAATACCCATAAAGCATGCTCGTCCATGGCGGTAAATGGCCGGTTCAGGGCATCGATTACAATATGACCAAGATCGCGCATTGTATCAATTGCGACAACCATCTGTTCATAGCCAAGTTCTTTGTGGGTGATGCGGATGGGGGTGTCGCTTTTTTTAATGCGGTCATGGATGTGTTTTTTGTTCAAGAGTGAAAATTCAAATTTGGAAAATCCCATATTCTGGATTAGGGTAGTTTCCGTCGGAATGGCATGTTTTTCCGCTTCTTCCCAGTTGGCTGCAATGAGCTTAAAGCCGGAGTCAAATACAAAGATTGGGTTTTTCAGGATCTGCAATGCATGGTTGACCATTTCCTGAATGCCTCCGCCAAAAGACAGAATCTGCAGCAGAGAATGGGAAAAAAGACCGGTAGCGATCGTATGCTCAAAGAAATCTGATATTCGGGTCAGACAGGCATGGGGGGTATCTGTAGCGACCAGCAGCGCGGTAACATGTTCCGGAATGTGCAGAGCTGCTTCTTCCAGTTCAGTATCTTTGGGCAGAAATAACAGAAGGTGCATGCCGACAGGCATATCGGCATCTTTCAGATCTTTGGTGGATTCTGCAATATATAAGAGGTGTACACTGTACGGAAGCAACGCATTGCGCAGGATATGCCATCCAGTCAGACCGTAACAGGTTTCTGCGTGTGTTAATTTATAGTCTTCTTCCTGACAGAGTTTTGTCAGATGCTGCATGCTGATATACATAGGTATCACTCCATTTCTGTATTTTGCGTTCTATAACCTTATGATGGTTGGAAATGTTTTCATCTATTTGTCAGATGGGACAGGAGTCTGATATATGGAAACTTTTCGGAAGGAGATTTCTATAAACAAGAAATTTCCCATCCTTATTGTAATTGAAAAGAAACGAATAGAGTTTATACACTATTATCCGAAATAAGAAATTTTTTCATCATTCATTGACGAAAAACAGGTTTTTTTTGTAAGAAAATCATTAATTTCTGATGGAAACAGTTATGATATGATTCTTGTATAAAAGTTTTACAACAAGTAGAAACAGGAATAGCAAAAAGAACTGTATGACCGGAAGAATATTTGAAAGACGATTCCGGGGTACAGGAAGACGGGAGGATAATCGTTATGTTACATATTACGATCAACGGAAATCCGGTGCAGGCGAGAGAAGGCGCTACTGTACTGGAGGCTTCCAGAGAAGACAAATATGCATCTACACAGTTTGATATCGATATTCTTTCTCTGAACTATCTGAAAGGCGTTCAGCAGGAAGATACCAGTGGACTGTGTGTTGCAGAAGTGGCAGGAAAGGGAATCATAAATGCCAGTATCACACCCGTAGAAGACGGGATGGAGATCACGACCAATTCACCTGAGATCCGGGAAAGACAGAAGCAGGCGCTGAACCAGATCCTTGCGCATCATGACCTGGATTGCAGAAACTGTCATCGTACTGGTAACTGTGAATTGCAGGAGATCCAGTATGTGCTTCGGACGACAAAAAAAGCAGCGGAGAAAGCATATAAGAAATATTCCGCAGAAGAAGACGGCATTATTATCCGGGATCATAACAAATGCATCCGTTGTGGCAGATGTATTGCAGCCTGTGAACAGGGACAGGGCATTGGCGCCATCAAAATGGATGGAGAAGGTTTTGAAGGAAAAGTCATTGCTTCAAATGGAACACTGGAAGAGAGCGGCTGTGTCAGCTGTGGACAGTGTATCGCTGTCTGTCCGGTGGGTGCATTGCGTGAACGGGATGATACAGATCGTATCTTTGAACTGATCCGGGATCCGGAAAAATATGTGGTCGTTCAGGTAGCTCCGTCTGTACGGGCAAGCATCGGAGAAATGTTTGAAAATTACCCCATCGGTTCCGAGACAAAAGGAAAACTGGCAGCAGCATTGCGCAGACTGGGATTTGACCGTGTATTTGATACCGTACTGGGCGCAGACCTTACAATCATGGAAGAAGCCCATGAATTTTTACAGCGTCTGAGATCAGGGGAAAATCTTCCAATGTATACGTCCTGTTGTCCGGGATGGATCAGCTATTGTGAGAATGTGCATGGCGAACTGTTAGGTCAGATTTCCAGCTGCAAATCTCCACAGCAGATGTTCGGGGCAATGGTAAAAACATATCTTGCTGAGAAAGAAAGTATTGACAAAGATCGTATCGTTGTAGTCAGCGTTATGCCGTGTACTGCGAAAAAGAAAGAACTTGCAAGAAAAGATGAAGCTGCGGCAGGTGTTCCGGATGTGGATTTCTCCATTACAAACCGTGAGCTTGGAAGAATGATCCAACAGGCAGATATATCCTTTATGGAACTGGAAAATGAGGAATTTGACAGTCCGCTTGGTATTGGTTCCGGTGCGGGCACTATTTTTGGCGTAACCGGCGGTGTCATGGAAGCAGCTCTTCGTACTGCAAATGACTGGGTAAATGGAACACCGCAGGAAAAACTGGACTATCAGGAAGTGCGTGGCGTGGACGGTGTAAAAGAAGCTGTGTATGAGATCGGAGACCAACGTGTGCGCGTGGCGGCAGTCAGTGGTCTTCATAACCTGGAGGAACTCCTGAAGAAGATGCAGGCCGGAGAAGCGGCATATGATTTTGTAGAAGTCATGGCATGCCCAGGCGGCTGCGTCAATGGCGGCGGACAGCCACAGCAGACTGCTGAAAAACGTACCATTATCGACATCCGTAAGAAGAGAGCAGAGAGCCTGTATCGTCTGGACGCGCAGAGCTCTGTCCGAAGATCTTATGAAAACTCTGCGATTAAAGAGATTTATGATACTTGTCTGGGCGAACCAGGCAGCGATAAAGCACACAGATATCTTCATACGACGTATCAGGCAAAGGGGGAACAGGCATGAATGACAGAATCAGAAAAATGGGAGAAGACAGCAGAAGACTGGCGAAAGTAACCGTTGATCCAGATCTTTGCATGGGATGTCAGAAATGTATCCGTACCTGCTGCTATGATGTATATAAATGGGATAAAGAAAAGAAGCTTTCTGTAGCAGCATATTCTGAAGAGTGTGTAGAATGCTGTCAGTGCATGTTTTACTGCCCTGCAGGGGCAATCCATGTGGAACCGGCAACCGTGGCATTTTATGATCCGGTCTATGACAGTCTGGGATTGAATGATGAAGGGGGAATCTGAGATGAAGAAAGAGTTAAATGAGATCGGAAATGTATTTACTACAGATATCCTGATCATCGGAGGGGGACTTGGTGGAACAATCACAGCAGCCAAAGTACATGAACTGAATCCATCGGCACAGATTTTACTTGTGGAAAAAGGATATTATGGATATACAGGAGATTCTACGAAAGCAGGCCATGGAATTGTAATGATGGCGCCGGAAGATGATCTGGATACTTTCTGTGAAGAGCAGGTAAAGACCAATCAGCATGGTATGTATCTGAACGATCAGGAGTATATGGTAGAGTATCAGAAAGACGGTTATACCTATCTGCAGGAGCTGGAGCGACTGGGTGGAAAATTTTCCCATAATCCGGATGGTTCTTTTCATTACCATAAAGAATTTGACGGAAAACTGGTATCTTCCGCAAACCTTGACATTGATTTTGTAAATGGTTTTGCGCAGAAAGCACTGGAAGGCGGCGCCCGTGTACTGGAGCGGACGTATTTTACAGACATCCTTACAAAAAACGGAAAAGCAGTGGGAGCTGTCGGCTTCAATATCGATACAACGGAATTTTGCATTATTCGTGCAAAAGCAGTAGTCATGGCAGCAGCGGATTTCAGCGCTACGGCAAAGGATATGTTCTTTTCCCCGGCGACTGCTCTGTATGCCGCTTATGAGGCTGGCGGTCAGCTTCGAAATGTCGAGCAGCTGCTGCAGTATGATCTTTGCTTAAGAAACACCGGAAACTATATTTACGGCATGCATTGGGTTGTATTTAACCGACTGGGAGAAAATCTGTTTGAAAAATATCATTGTACAGATTTTGAAGATATTGAAGTTGCTCTGATCCGTGGTATGTTAAAAGAAGTCGCAGATGGAAATGGACCGTTGTATGCGGACTATTCAAAACTGCCATCCACCAGTACGACAGAGGGAGAAGGCTTTAATCAGGGTATTCTTATGAAAAAGAGAGTGGCGCTGAGTAAATTTATCCGTTCTCTCAGTGATGGGGATGTGCTTGGAAAACCGGAAGTCTCTCTGCTGGCAAGGGTAGCTACCCGTCCGTTGAGAGCAGACCTGGAAGGAAAGACGACCGTCGATAAACTGTGGGCTGTTGGATTTATCTCCATGTGTGGAACGGCGCACGGAAGCTGGGTACATGGTGACGGCGTAGGCAATGCAGCCCGTACTGCGCTCAGAACTGCTGCATCCATTGCATCAGAGATCGATCAGATTGAACTTGAGGAAGTGGATATCGATCAGGTGCAGAAATTTAAAGATAGAATTTATGAAGTTTATGATTATACCGGAGAGAAACTGCCATATCGCATGATTCATTATCTGTCAAGACTGATCTGTATGCCGGAAAACAGCGTCAACAAAACAGAAGAAACCATGAATGTGGTGCTAGAAGATCTGGCTGATCTGAGAGCACATTTCAGTGAAATGATCTGTGTGCCGAAAGGGGATGGTCATCATCTGTTCAAAGCGGTAGAAGCAAGAAGAATGATTGATATGCTGGAGATCATGTATATGACCTATCAGGCGAGAAAAGAAACCAGGGGCTATCATGTGCGCGGCGATTATACGGAGCGTGATGATGCCAACTTTACCAAATGGATCTGCGTGGACAAAGGCGCAGATGGAAGACCGGTAGTTTCCTTTGAACGGATTCCGTTTGAGCGGTATCGGTGGAAACCGGAAGTGTGGGCGAAGTAATTCGGGATAATATTTTTGAAGAATTTTGAGTTGAAGATATTTTTCTGATTTGTTTAGTGTGAAAATTAAAAAAAGAAAGTCGGTATAACAGAAATGCCCTCTGTTATACCGGCTTTCTTTTTTTATTAGGGCAAGGCCCTGTTTTGCATTGTGGAGTTTTTCGTTGATCCGAAAAACGGAACTTTGGAAAACAAATAAACCACCTGTGCGGGTGGTTGAAGATGCTTCAGCTTACAGTATAAAACCTCCAGTGCTATAATAATGATAGGTTCGCCAACCGCATTATCTAGTAAAGGAGGTATCCATATGGATAATAATAGTTTATCACACACAAAATGGAATTGTAAGTATCATATTGTTTTTATTACCGTATTCAAACAAAACAAAACTGACTCCGTTAGAAAAACGAAATCAGTTTGTTGCTTAAAATTTAATTATTCTACCATAGACCTGTTTTTTTGTGCTGTCTGCACAACTTGGGGCAGTTCAATTCGGGAGAGGTTATCACTTTATGCTTTATTCTTATTTGACCTGTAAAGCCTGGTCTATGAGTTTTTCAAGTGTCTTTGCTTGATTTTTTTCAGTGATTGCACCAACGATTGGCTCGCCTACAATGTTGCCGTTCTTGTCGACAACATATGTTGTTGGGTAAGAGAAAATGCCTGATGTGAACTTGCCTGCATCGCTGTTTGAATCAAACCAAATGTTCTTGTATGTTACACCTTTATTTGAAAGGATGTCCTTTGCTTCTGAAATTGCTGTCTTGTCGCCGTCAATTGTGAATGTGTTGATGCCGACAACCTGACCGCCTTTTTCAGCAAGTTTCTTGTTGAGTGCTTCTAATTCCGGAAGTTCGCCGACACATGGCTTGCAAGTGCTGAACCAGTAGTTAACAACTGTTACATTGTTGCTTTTGAAAAGGTCACTGCTCTTTACATCGTTGCCATCAAGGTCCTTGCCGTCGAATGACGGAAAACTTGTTGCGTCACCGCTGTTTGAAATAACGCCGTTGCTGTCAGCCGGAACGCTGTCACCGTTTGAAGGTGCATTTGCACATTCAGGGTATTTTTGCTCCAAGATTGTGAGTTTGCCCTCAATTTCCTTGATTTGTTCTGCACCGGCAACGAGTTTTTTGTATTCCTCATCTGTGAATTGGTCCTTTGCACCCTCAATTGTCTTGAGAAGGAAGTCACCGTAGTTTGTGCCGTCCTCAATCATTGGAGTGTCTTTGTTTGAAGCCATAAATACTTTTTCCCAAAGAGCTGTGTCTGTTGACAAGATTTCGTTTTCTTTTTCCATAAGCTGATTGTGGAGCTTTGAAGCCTCGTCAGCGCTGTTCGGTTCTGTTGCAATCAAGGTTGAAATACTTGAATCTGTTGATTGTTTTTCGTCTTTGTTGTTTTTTGATGTTGAGCAAGCAGTAAGGCTGATTGCCAATACAAAAACTAATAATACTAGTGTTAAGATTTTTGAGAGTTTTGAAAATTTCATAATTATTCCTCCGTTATAATTCCTCTTTTGTTTTGTTTTTACTTGTTTTGCTTTTGATTTTTGCGTTTTCGTCTACTGTTTTTCTAAGCAAGCCAAAGCCGTATTGAAAGCTGACCGCTTCGGTAGGACAGGCACTTATGCACTTTCCGCATCGGATACATTCGGTGCTGTTAGGTGTTTTTGTAACATCAACATCCATTTTGCACACCTTTGCACATTTACCGCACGAAACGCATTTGTGCTCGTCTACCTTCATCCCAAACAGCGAAACCTTGTTGAACAGTGCATAGAATGCACCGAGTGGGCAAATCCATTTGCAGAACGGTCTGTAAAACAGCACGCTCAAAACGACTACCGAAAACAGCACAACAAGTTTCCACGAAAACAGTTTTCCCAATGCCGAGCGGATACCTTCGTTGACTACCGAAAGTGGCAACGCGCCCTCAAGCACACCTTGCGGACATATATATTTGCAGAAATACGGGTCGCCCATCCCCAAATCATTTACTATGAGCACCGGTAATAAAACAACTGCCAACAGCAGTACTGCATATTTGATATATGTCAGTGGCTTGAGTTTTTTTGTCGAAAACTTTTTGGTCGGGACTTTGTGCAACAAATCCTGTAACCAACCAAACGGACACAAAAATCCGCAGATAAAGCGTCCGAGCAGAACTCCCAACAAAATGAGAAATCCTGTTATATAATAGGAAAAATTATATTTTGACGAGCCGACTACCGCCTGAAATGAGCCGATTGGGCAAGCACCCGATGCGGCAGGACAGGAATAGCAGTTCAGACCCGGCACACAAACGGCCTTGCCTTTGCCTTGATAAATTTCGCCTTTAAAAAAGTTTGGCAGATGAATATTTGTCAGCAGAGTTGCTCCAGCCTGAATCCATCCTCGGAATTTGGCTAATTGGTTTGATGCTGTATACTTTTTCTTATTATGGTTTTTATTCTTTGTTTTCTTTTTATCCAATTCCTACACACTCCAAACAAAGCCTGATTGCCTTGCTCAAAACGGTTTCAGTTTCGCCACGCATTGCGCCGAAGCCAAGCATAATAACTCCCGAAACAAGCAGTACTGCCTGTAATAAAGCCTTTTTTGCTCTGGTCAATTCAATCACTCCTTTCATTTTCTGGCGTCATTGTAGCACATCGGATATAAAATTTTCGTTAAGAACAGAAATTTAACACAGATTTTATGTTTTTGTGCTATAATTATAATAAATACATTTTAAAGCAAGGAGAGTTTTTATGCATATTTTAGTTGTTGAGGACGAAAGAATATTGTGCGAAACAATCGCCCGTAGCATGAAGCGTCTTGCTTATAGCGTTGACTGTTGCTATGACGGAATAACCGCAATGCAAATGCTTGCTGACGATAACTTTGACCTCGTTGTGCTTGATTTGAATTTGCCGGGTGCTGACGGTATGACTGTTTTGAGAACACTCAGAAAAACCGACCGTGACACAAAGGTGCTGATTTTGTCTGCCCGTAGTGAAGTGTCTGATAAGGTTGACGGTTTGGATGCAGGTGCAAACGATTATTTGGCAAAGCCGTTCCATTTGGAAGAACTTGCTGCAAGGATTCGCAGTCTTACCCTCCGACAGTTCACTCAAAATGATGTTGTGCTGACCTGCGGTGATGTTTCGTTTGATACAAAATCTCGCAAGGCTATTGTCGGAGGTGAACCTTTGCCGTTGACCCGCAAGGAAACAGGCATACTTGAATATCTTATGGTAAACAGAGGTCGCCCCATAAGTCAGGAAGAACTTATTGAACATGTGTGGGACAATAGCGTTGACAATTTCAGCAATTCGACAAGGGTACATATTTCTGCTTTGAGAAAGAAACTTCGCACTGCTCTTGGATATGACCCGATTCGCAATCGTATCGGTGAGGGCTATGTAATGGGGGAAGAATGAAAAAAATATCTCTTCAATGGCGTATCACTTGGATGACTGCTATACTTATAGGTATAACCTGCGTGTCTATGAATTGCCTTATCGGTTATTCGGGCAGACATTATATGGATTCTATCGGCAGTGGCATTTCTGCTAACAGCGATTCGTATAAAGGTGAGCAGGAATTTTTTGACCCTGAAAGTGCCGACCTTGACCAAGAAGTAGCTATTATAGTTAACGGTGCGCAGGAGTCGTTTTCCACTACAAATTGGTGCATAACAGCGGTTGTAACATTGCTTGGCGGTGTTTTGGCATACTTTGTCAGTGGCAGAGCATTGAAGCCTTTGCACACCTTTGCTTCAAGGGTTGAAAATGTTCAGACGAATAACTTGCCCGATATGAAGATAACCGATGATGTGCCTGCCGAGTTCAAGCAATTCAGTATTTCTTTTAATCAGATGCTTGACCGACTTGACGAGGGGTTCACGGCACAACAGCAGTTTACCGGTAATGCCGCACACGAATTGCGCACCCCTCTTGCATTGCTTCAGGCACAACTTGAACTTTTTTCTGTTGAGCATCCTGATTTGGATGCCGAAAGTGCCGACTTCCTCAAATTATTGCAGGAACAAACAGAGCGAATGTCGCAGGTTACAAAGACCTTGCTTGAAATGAGCGAGCTTCGAACTGTGCCGTGTAATGACTGCATTGAGCTTGCACCGATGATTGAGGAAATTCTTGCCGACCTTTCTCCTGTGGCAGAGAAAAAAGGGGTCACTCTTGAATGTGACGGCACCGGCACTATGGTGGGCAGTGACACCTTGATTTATCGTTTGATCTTTAATTTGACGGAAAACGCAATCAGGTATAACCGTCCTGACGGAACTGTGCGTGTTTCTGTTTCTCAGGAGGGCGATGATCTTGTTGTCAGGGTTGCCGACACAGGTTGCGGAATACCAGAAAAGTATAAAGAAAGTATTTTTCAGCCGTTCTTCCGTGTGGATAAATCCCGTAGCAGAGAAAATGGCGGTGTGGGTCTTGGACTTGCTTTGGTTTGGGAAATTGCTGATATTCACGGTGGCAAAGTGCAGGCAGAAGAAAGTACAGAAAAGGGAACTGTTATGGCAGTTACTTTTCCGTTGAACAGAGAATACAAGGATGATTAGTCCCAAATAGAACGAAATATATACAACAAAGTGGCTTGAATTCAGTATTTGAGCCACTTTTTTATTTGTGTCACAGTAAAAAATAAACCCCCTGCTATGCAGGGGGAGGGCAGATCTTTAGATACAAGTATAAGCTCCTGTGCTAGAATAAAAGTGGGTCTGCAAAACCACAAATAAAATAGCACAGGAGGTCCTAAGAATGGACACAAATAGTTTAGCTCATACAAAATGGGAATGCAAGTATCACATCGTTTTTGCACCAAAATATTGTCGCCAGGTAATTTATAAAGACATTAAAGCAGATGTAGGACAAATACTGGGAACCTTATGTAGAAGAAAAGGAATTGAAATAATTGAAGCAGAATGTTGTCCAGATCACATCCCTATGCTGGTAAGAATACCACCGAAATATTCAGTATCAGAAATTGTCGGTTATTTAAAAGGAAAAAGTTCGCTAATGATATTTGAAAAATATGCGAATCTAAAATATAAATATGGAAATCGGCATTTCTGGTGTCGTGGATATTATGTAGACACAGTTGGAAAGAATACAGCTGCAATCAAGGCATATATTCAGAATCAGTTAAAAGAAGATTTGGAATATGATCAGATGTCATTAGTAGAGTATATTGACTCGTTTACGGGTGAGCCGGTAAAGAAACACAAGAAATAAACCACTTGGAGTGGTAGTAGGAGATCAAAGCAAACCAGCAAGCCCCTTTTGGGGCTGAACCGGTGTAAGGAAGCACTGAAAAAGCCCCTTTAAGGGGCAGCTGTGGATGTAGTGCAGTTGGCAGACCTTCAGTGCGCCTTCCGGGCGCAAGCAGGTAATGCCCCCTTATAGGGGTAGCACAAGCCACCGGCTAAGCGAGTGGTCTTGACTATAAAATAAATGTTGTATGTCAGGCAGATGTGTATGTATATCCATCTAATTGTAAACTATTAATATTGCCATCTGCCTGTACAGTTATATTGCCTTTGTCTGGAATCCCCCAGTAGGAGAGGGTTACAGTGGAAGTATTAGCGCCGCTGATGCCGCTGATTCCATCTCCATAGACATTTTTAACAGGCATGTTAAAGTTCAGGGTAACCGACAGACTGGAACGCTTTGTTAAGCCAGTGTAATCTGCGCTTAAAGAAATTTGTCCAGAGCCGCCCCAATCAGCATCAATTTTAGAAAAAGCGATGATTATTTCATTTTGTGATGTTGCGCCGCTTGCCGCATACACGCCTTCAGCCAGTCCCTGATCGACAGAGATTACCGGTTTTTTATATGTTTTAGCCATAATATGTATGTCTCCTTTTCTTGCAGTAAGTTATCATAAAGTTTATTATTAATAAGAAATAAATATCATTTTTGTCAAGGTAATAACTGTGAAAAATATGTGGAAAATAGCCGGAAAATCAGGCAGAAAATTGACTTAATGATACAAAAAATGTATAGTCAAAATGAGAAGAATGTATGCATTGGAAATCCCAAATAAAGATTCTGGCATACATAACTGGTATATATGAACAGAAGGAACGGAGATAACAGAGTGGAAAAAGTAATCGTCAGTGTAATCATTCCTGTTTATAAAACAGAAAAATATCTGTCTGAATGTATAGAGAGCGTGCTGGAACAGGATTATCCTTATCTTGACATCATTCTTGTGGATGACGGGTCTCCGGATGGATGTCCGAAAATCTGTGACCGGTATGTGGCAGAGCGTGGGAATGTCCGAGTCATACATAAAAAAAATGAGGGACTTGGAAAGGCGAGAAATACGGGGACAGATCATGCATATGGTCAATATCTGATGTTTCTGGATTCTGATGATAAACTGGATGGAACAAGGGCAGTATCCAGTCTGGTTGCGTGTGCGGAGAGAAACAGAGCGGATATTGTCGTTGGGGGATTTAGGAGGTTTCATGATAACTGGGTCAGCGAAGTGAATATCCATCATCTGATGGGTGGAGATTATACGCAGACCGTAGATTTTCGATTCCGTGGCTTCTTTCAGTACGGGCATCTGGCTTATGACTGGGGAAAGCTATACCGACGGGATTTTTTGCTGAAACATGGTCTGTATAGTCCGAATTATCCATTTACACAGGATAAGGCTCACAATTTTCAGTGTTGCGCATGGAAGCCGGTATATGGATTTATTGAGGAAAGCGTTGTGCAGTACAGGGTAAATACGGATTCCACCACATTTTCCTATAAGAAAAATTTTATTCCAGTATGGACGGACATTGCAGCGGACTTTCAGACCTATCTGAAAGAACATGAGATCCGGGAAGATTACGGAGATCTCATGGCATTTCATATAGTATTTGGAAGCTTTTTCCTGATCAAGCAGGAGCTGCAGGCAGCGAAATCTCATGGCATTCATCGCTGTTCAAAAGCATTACAGGAATATGCACAGGTTCCGATTGTGCGTCAGAGTATGCGCTGGCTGGCTCAGGGAAGGTATGTTGGTCAGATAACGCCGAAGTCCTGGAAAGTTATGATCCGTGGGACTGCAATTTTGTTTCAGATGCATGCGTGGAGCGTTCTGGCTGCCGGAATGGCGCTGGTTCGGAAAATGGGTGTAGATGATCGGGTCTCGAAGTCCAGATACCGGAAAGAGGAGGCAGGAGAATGAAAGAAGAGAATCAGACAAAAAAAATCTGTTTTTTTTCAGGAGATATCACACGAAGCGGAGGAACGGAACGGGTGGCTTCAATGATTGCAAATGAACTGGTGGAACGGGAAGGATTTCAGATTGTATTTTTAAGCATTGTGGAACAGCAAGAGGAAATGTTTTTTCCATTATCAGACAGGATTTCCAGATATGTGCTGGACGAAAGGAAGACATGGATTGCTCCGGGACCGGGGTATTTACCATTGATTCCACGACTGCGGAAATTTCTGAAAGAGCAGGAGATTAGTTGCATTGTGGATATTGATACGATTCTGGACATACTGACAGTTCCGGCAAAACGGGGGCTTCCGGTTACTCTGATCGCATGGGAACATTTTAATTATGGTTACCAGTGGCCGTCTGAACGGTATCGGAAATTTCGCAAAAAAATATGCGGTTATACAGCCCGTCATGCAGATGAGATTGTGACATTGACAGAACGGGATATGGAAAATTATAAGAAATGTTTGGGCAGAAAAGACAGGATACAGACCATTTACAACCCTGTCAAAAGAAAGCAGCCAGATACGAAAAACGTTCCGAACCGGGAAAAGATGCTCATTACTGTAGGGCGGTTGACACAGATTAAAGGAATCGATTATCTGTGCAAGATTGCACCGGATATCCTGAAAAAATATCCGGACTGGAGTTGGTATGTGCTTGGTGCAGGAGAGGATCGTCCGCTGCTGGAAGATACAATACGGAAGGAACAGCTGCAGGATCAGCTTATTCTGACCGGAAATGTACCGGATGTGGAAGGTTATCTGCAGCGGGCTTCTATCTATGTTATGACTTCCCGTTCCGAAGGACTTCCCATGTGCCTGCTGGAGGCGATGGAACAGGGGGTAGGCTGCGTCAGCTTTGACATTCCCACCGGTCCGGCAGAAATCATCATGGAAGGAAAAAATGGTTATCTCATAACGCCGTTTGATCTGGAACAGATGAAAGAAAAAATCAGTATACTGATAGAAAACGAAGAACTTCGAAAACATTTTTCCGAGCAGACCAGCGAAACTGTACATCGGTTTGATATGGACGTGATCATACAGAAGTGGTCAGAGCTGCTGAAGAGATGTTGTTAAAAAAATCTTGACAATAAAATATTGTAATCATATAATAAATAGCACGCTATGCGAATAAATAGCGTGCTATTTATTTTCGCAAATATATTGTAAATGAATGGTTTGGAAGTAGTTTCAGAGATTTCTTAGAGGAATCCGGAAGGAGACAGGACATAAGAAGGAGGTGGCAAAATATGGAAACAGATGGAAAAATACTGCATGAGATCTGTCAGAAGATGAAGCGGTTTGACTGTATGATGCGCGCCCATGCCAACCGGGATATGGAGGCAATCGGCATTACCGGAAGACAGGCGGATATCCTGTTTTATCTGATGGATCATAAAGAGGAAAAAGTCAAGCAGGTCATGATTGAGAAGGCATTTCGATTGTCAAACCCAACAGTGACGGGGGTTCTAAATCGTCTGGAACAGAATGGATTTCTGACCAGGGAGCTTTCTGAAAAAGACAGAAGGTGCAATTATATTGTGATAACGGAAAAGACAGAAGCGTTGTTCGAGGAGATGGAACGCAGAGGAAGTTGTATGGAACAGAACCTGTTTGAAGGGGTCAGCCCGGAGCAGACAGAAGCTTTTATGGAGTGTCTGGATCTGATGTATGGCAATCTGGAAGCGATGTGTGCCCGTCAGGAAAAAGCCCATGCAGGTACAGAAAATTGCAGGCGGCGGTGTTCCTGTGACTGAAAGGAATAGCAGAGAAGTTCCGATTTTATATAAAATTGTTCCGTGACAAAATAGATTCCCGGAAGTTTTGGAATAAAAATTGTTGAGGTAGATTTTAAAAGTATAGAAGGAGTGTAAGTAAGGAATGATTAAAACATTAGCAAAATCCATTCGTGAATACAAGCCGTCCTCCATTGGGTCTGCGGTATTCATGGTGGGAGAAGTTCTGATGGAAGTAATGGTCACATTCCTGATGTCCAAAATGATCGACAGCGGATTTTCCAGTGAAAATCTGAGTTATGTGCTTCGTATCGGAGGCATTATGCTGATCATGGCGGTCATCGGTCTGATCTGCGGTCTGTTATCTGGCCGCTTTGCCGCTGTGGCTTCCGCAGGACTTGCAAGAAACTTGAGAAAAGATATTTTTTACCGGATTCAGGATTTTTCGTTCCAGAATATTGACAAGTTTTCCACGGCGAGTCTGGTAACCCGTATGACAACGGATATCACAAACGTACAGATGGCATACATGATGATCATCCGTACACTGGTAAGGGCGCCGATTATGATGATCTTTTCCCTGATCATGGCATTTACCCTGAGTGCGAGACTGTCTCTCATATTTATCGTTGCCATTCCGGTGCTGGGCGTGGTGTTGTATCTGATCATCCGTTCTGCCCACGGATATTTCATGCGTCTGTTCCGGAAGTATGATAAATTAAATGCCGTTGTACAGGAGAATCTGGCCGGTATCCGTACTGTAAAAGCGTATGTGAGAGAATCCCATGAGATTGATAAATTCAATGTAACATCCAAACGGATCCTGCAGCTGTCAAAAAGCGCAGAAAAACGCATCATCTTACAGATGCCGTGCATGTTTGCCATGATCTTTATCTGTATCATCTATTTCAGTTATACCGGTGCGCAGATGATCGTTGCACAGGATCTGACGACAGGATCACTGATGAGTCTGATCACTTATTCTGTGCAGATCCTGTCCAGTCTGATGATGGCGTTTATGGTTATGGTCATGTGTGTCATGGCAAAAGCTTCCGGCGAACGTATTGCAGAAGTTCTGCAGGAAGAAAGTTCTCTGAAAAATCAGGAGAACCCGGATTATGACATTCCGGATGGTTCTATCGTATTTGACCATGTAAGCTTTGCCTATAATGGGGATGAGACAAAAGAAGTGTTGAAGCATATCGATCTGTCCATCAATTCCGGCGAAACCGTCGGCATCATCGGTGGAACCGGTTCTGCCAAGACGACGCTGGTACAGCTGATCCCCCGTCTGTATGATGTGACAGAGGGAAGGCTGCTGGTAGGCGGCAAGGATGTCAGAACCTATGATCTGAAGACACTGCGTGATTCCGTATCTATGGTACTTCAGAAAAATGTGTTGTTCTCCGGAACGATCGCAGAGAATCTTCGCTGGGGCAATCCGGATGCTACCATGGAAGAGATTGAGCATGCAGCGAAGCTTGCTCAGGCGGATGAGTTCGTTTCCCGTTTTCCGGATGGATATGAGACAATGCTGGATCAGGGCGGTACGAATGTATCCGGCGGACAGAAACAGCGTCTCTGTATTGCAAGAGCGCTTCTGAAAAAACCGAAGATTCTGATTCTGGATGATTCTACCAGCGCGGTAGATACGAGAACCGATGCACTGATACGGGAAGCATTTGCAAAAGAGATCCCGGATACGACAAAACTGATCATTGCACAGAGAATCTCTTCTGTGGAACATGCAGATAAGATTCTTGTTATGCAGGATGGTCAGATCTCCGCAGTGGGAACCCATGAGGAACTGCTGAAAAACAGTGAGATTTACAGAGAGGTATATGAATCACAGCAGAAAGGAGGGTTACAGGATGAGTAAGAATGATATGCCGAAGAAAAAGCTGGCCGGAAAAGAGACGATGGCTGCATTTAAAAGGCTGATGGGATATATTGTCGGCATTTATAAAGTACAGTTTATCATTGTGCTGATCGCCATTGTCCTGACTTCCATCGGACAGGTCGTGGGAATCATGGAAATGCGTTATCTGATCGATGATTATATTACGCCGTTTATCGGACAGAAAAATCCTGTGCTTTCCGAACTGTTTACGATCATTGCCACCATGGCAACGGCTTACGGAGTGACGGTATTTTGCTCCTGGCTGTACAACCGTCTGATGATCAATATTTCACAGGGGGTATTGAAAAAAGTAAGGGATGAAATGTTTGCCCATATGCAGACTCTGCCAATCCGATTTTTTGACAGCCATGCCCATGGCGATCTTATGAGCCGCTATACCAATGATACGGATACGCTGCGTCAGATGATCAGCCAGTCTGTGCCGCAGGTACTGTCTACCATCATTACCATGGTTAGCGTATTTATCTCCATGCTGACACTGAGCGTTCCGCTGACGATCTTTGTTCTGGTCATGTTGTTTATCATGCTTGTGATCGTAAAGGTTGTGGGTGGAAAAAGTTCCCGCTATTTCGTAGCGCAGCAGAGATCACTTGGTAAGGTCAACGGTTATATCGAAGAGATGATGGATGGCCAGAAGGTGGTTAAGATCTTTAACCATGAGGAAGAGAGCAAAGAGCAGTTTGATCTGCTTAACGATGATCTGAAAGAGCAGTCCACACGGGCGAATACCTTTGCAAATATTCTGATGCCGCTGATGGCTCAGACCGGTAACCTGACTTATCTGCTGGTGGCGACACTGGGAGCAACGCTTTCCCTCACAGGCGTATTTCCTATTACGCTTGGTATGCTGGCATCGTTCCTTACTTTTACGAGAAACTTTACGATGCCCATGGCGCAGATCTCCCAGCAGGTAAGCTCTATCGTTATGGCGCTGGCAGGCGCACAGCGTATTTTTGACCTTCTGGATGAAGAACCGGAGGAGGATCAGGGAACAGTCACACTGGTGCGCGCGAATATGGATGCAGAAGGCCATATCACAGAGTCCGAGAAACGTACGGGCATCTGGGCGTGGAAAGAGGTCATTGACGGAAAAACAGTTTATACCCAGTTGAAGGGCGACGTCCGTTTCCACAATGTTACCTTTGGATATAATGAAAATAAAGTAATCCTGAAAGATATGTCACTGTTTGCAAAACCGGGACAAAAGATCGCATTTGTCGGTCCTACGGGAGCCGGTAAGACGACCATTACCAATCTGATCAACCGTTTTTATGATATTCAGGAGGGCGAGATCCTGTATGATGGTATTGATATTAAACGCATCCGCAAGTTTGATCTGCGTCGATCCCTTGGCATCGTATTGCAGGATACCCATCTGTTTACGGGAACGATTGAGGAAAATATCAGATATGGCCGTCTGGATGCCACTCATGAAGAGGTGTTGGCAGCAGCAAAGCTGGCGAATGCAGATTTCTTTATCCGCCATCTGCCGGATGGATATGACACGGTCATTTCTTCTGATGGCGCAAATCTGTCTCAGGGACAGCGTCAGCTGCTGGCCATTGCGAGAGCAGCCATTGCCAATCCTCCGGTACTGATCCTGGATGAGGCGACTTCCAGTATCGATACGAGAACAGAGGCGATTATCCAGAGCGGTATGGATCAGCTGATGGAAGGCAGAACTGTATTTGTCATTGCGCATCGTCTGTCAACGGTACAGAACTCCAAGGCGATCATGGTACTGGAGCAGGGCGTGATCACAGAGCGTGGCAGTCATGATGAGCTGATCGCCCAGAAGGGTAAATATTATCAGTTGTATACTGGTGCTTTTGAACTTTCATAAAACGTTAACTACTGACAAATTAAGAGAAATTTCGTAAGGGATTTCCTGTACATTGTACGGGAAATCTCTTTTCTTTTTCTTCATTTTTTGAAAAAACAGGGAAAATACAAACGGTTGTTCCCTGTTTTTTCCGGAAGTGACAGAAATTTTCTAAAAAAGAGAACTGTATGATAAAAATCTTTGGAAGGAAGATTTCTGAAACAGATGTTTGATATAAAAAGGAAACGATATATCAAAAACAGAACCGGAAAGATTTCAGAAAAGAAGATGTGGGATATACAGATATAAAAGGAGGCGATACCAACATATGTATTGTAGTGTAATAAAGAGACTGCTGGCTGTGGTGCTGTCTGTGTGCGGACTTGCACTGCTGTCCTGGCTGTTTCTTCTTATTGCACTTGCGATAAAAATGGATTCTCCGGGGCCGGTCTTTTTCCGGCAAAAACGGGTGGGAATACATAAAAAGCACTTTGAGATCATGAAATTCCGGACGATGCGGACAGATACTCCGGCGGATGTGCCGACACATTTGTTGACAGATCCGGAACAGTTTCTGACAAAAACAGGCAGGTTTTTACGAAAGACTTCGCTGGATGAACTGCCGCAGCTGATTAATATTTTGCGAGGTGATATGACAGTGGTCGGTCCAAGACCGGCTCTCTGGAACCAGTATGACCTGCTTAAGGAGCGGGACAGATACGGGGCGAATGATGTGCGTCCGGGACTGACCGGATGGGCACAGATTCACGGCAGGGATGAGCTTGAGATTGCGGAGAAAGCGGCGTTGGATGGCTATTATGTGAAGCATCTGGGATTTTTCATGGATCTGAAATGCTTCCTGCAGACCTTTGGAAGTGTCCTGCATCAGGAAGGTGTGGCAGAAGGCGGAACCGGGAGCCTTTCACAGAAAACTGCGACAGAAGGCGGAACAGGAGCGATGCATGGATAAGATTATGATCATGACGAATCATTCCTATATGCTCTGGCGGTTTCACAGGGAACTGATCGAGGCGCTTTGCCGGAAGCATGAAGTTGTGCTGTGCATGCCATTTACCGGTCATGAAAAAGATTTTCAGCGGATGGGGCTGCGGTGTTGGCAGACGGAGATGGAACGGCGGGGGAAAAATCCTTTGCAGGAAGTGCGGCTTCTGGGGCTGTATCGCAGGATACTGGAAGCAGAACAGCCGGATCTTGTGCTTACCTATTCTGTCAAGCCAAATATTTATGGAGGATTGCTATGCACCAGAAAAAAGATCCCGTTTTGCGCCAACGTACAGGGGCTTGGGACAGCATTTCAGAAAAAGGGCATGGCACTGCTTGTAACATTGCTATATCGAAGGGCGTTTCGAAAAGTGCGTACCGTATTTTTTGAAAATCAGGAAAATGCGCTGGAATTTCAGAAACGGCATGTACTCCCGGAGAAAAAGGAGAAGGTATTGTCCGGTGCGGGAATCAATCTGGAGGAATACCCGCTGCTGCCGTATCCACAGAATCAGACGATGCATTTTTTGTATCTGGGGAGGATCATGAAGGAAAAAGGCATTGACGAATTGTTTGCGGCAGTTCGGCGGCTGAAAGCGGAGAATGCTTCTTTTGTACTGGATCTGGTGGGATTTTTTGAGGAAGGATATGAGGAACAGGTGGAAGAAATGGAAAAAGAACAGATTGTGGTCTTTCATGGATTTCAGAGTGATCCAAGACCTTTTTATCAGCATGCGGACTGTGTGCTGCTGCCAAGTTACCATGAGGGGATGAGCAATGTGCTGCTGGAGGCATCCGCCATGGGAAGACCGGTCATTACCAGTGATATTCCCGGATGCAGGGAAGCGGTTGAGTCGGAGGTAAGCGGTCTGCTGGTGCGGGCAGTGGATGCAGAAAGCCTGTATCAGAAGATGCGTCAGATGTTGGAGACTCCACCGGAAAAACGTGCAGCCATGGGAAAGGCGGGACACGAAAAAATGAAACGGGAATTTTCCAGAACGAAGGTCGTCAGAGAGACACTGCAGGAACTGGGCATATGAAACTGTCATATTGGGGCATTCTTGTGTGGATGCTGTTTTTCGGGGGTCTGTCAGTAAAAATGGAAGGCATGCAGAGAACCGTTCGGGTGGCAGACCGGTATGCATTGCGTTATCATCCGGTCTGGGCGCTGGCAGCTGTCCTTCCCCTGATCTGGATGACGACAGTACGGGGAGAGGTGGGGGATACCGGCTCCTATGTCATGATGTTTGAAGACATGCCGAATACGCTGCATGACATTGGAAGTTATATGAGCAGTGTATCTAAGGACTGGGGATTTTATTTCTGTTCTGCGCTGATCCACAGTCTGATCACGCAGAATGTAAAAATCTATTTTTGCATCCTTGCCATCTTGCAGGGGGGAATACTTGCACTGGTCTATCGGAAATATTCCACCCGGTATGTGTTGTCTATGTTTTTATTTCTGGCATCTACAGATTATATTTCATGGATGTTTAACGGTATCCGGCAGTTTACCGCTGTTGCGATCACGTTTGCATGTATGGGACTTTTGCTGAGACGCAGATATATCGTTGTAATTTTGTTGGTGCTGCTTGCGGCAGCATTTCATGGAAGCGCGCTTTTGGTACTGCCATTTTTGTTTCTGGCACAGGGAAAGGCGTGGAACCGGAAGACCATTTTTTTTATGGCGGTGGTCATGTTACTCGTGGTTTTTGCGGGGCAGTTTACGGGCATATTGGATGTGTTTCTGCAGGATACTTCTTATAAAAATGTGGTCAGCGACTGGAAGATGCTGGAGGATGACGGGACAAACCCGCTGCGCGTGGCAGTCTATGCGATGCCTGCGGTTCTGTCAGTTATTGGCATCCGCCAGATCCGGGAAGCGGATGATCCGGTCATCAACCTGTGTACGAATATGTCAGTGGCAGCGACCGGTTTTTATCTGATCTCCATGTTTACCAGTGGGATCTTTATCGGAAGGCTGCCAGTGTATTTTTCTCTGTATAGCTATATTTTGCTGCCCTGGGAAATCGAACATATTTTTTCAGAAAAGTCGGCAAAGATGCTGTATGTGTGTCTGATCGTTGGATATCTGGGATTTTATGCATATAGTATTCGGATGCTGACGGCTGGTAATTGATTGCTCCCATGATTATGTGACAGGGCAGATAAGAAAATCTGGAGGAACAGAAATTTAATTGCTTCAGATTTTCTGACAGCATAAGAAGCAAGATGGGTAATGTTTTACTGATTACAAGGTCATTAACCATGAATATATTATAGCAGGAGAAAGGATATGATCCGTATATTACATATCGTTACTTATATGGGGCGGGGCGGTCTGGAAACAATGCTTATGAATTATGATCGTTTCATGGACAGGGAGAAGGTGCAGTTTGATTTTCTGGAGCATCGATCATTTGAAACTAACTATGACAGGGAGATCCGGAAACTGGGAGGCCGTATCTGGCATGTTTCCCGGCTGTGTCCCTGGAGCATTGCTTACCGACAGGAGTTAAAACGTTTTTTTCGGGAACATTCAGAGTATCAGATAATTCATGTGCATCTGGATTGTTTCAGCGCTGTTGTACTGAAATGCGCAAAAGATGCTGGTGTGCCGGTTCGGATTGCCCACAGTCACAGTGCAGGCGCCCGGAAAGATCTGAAGTATCTGTTGCGCCTGTATTGTAAGCGACGGATACCGGAGTATGCCACAGATTTGCTTGCCTGTGGAACGGCTGCCGGTGACTGGATGTTTTCCGGGCATGCATATGGGATAATGCCAAATGCCATTGATCTGGAATTGTTTCATTATTGCAAAGCGGAGGCACAGAAGATCCGGCAAGAACTGCATTTGGAAGGCTGCAAAGTGTTGGGGCATGTGGGGCGGTTTCATCCGGCAAAAAATCATGGATTTCTCATAAAAGTATTTGAAGAAGTGAGAAAAAGGGAACCAAATGCCAGACTTCTGCTTGTGGGAGATGGAGAGGGGCGGGAGAAAATCGTCCGTAACGTTTGGAAAGCCGGTCTGGAAAACGAAGTAGTCTTTACCGGAAACCGGCCGGATGTGTATCGTTTGCTTCAGGGCATGGATCTTATGGTATTTCCGTCTCTCTATGAAGGATTTCCGGTAACTATTGTAGAAGCGCAGGCGACAGGTCTGCCATGTCTGATGTCTGACCGCATTTCGCCGGAATGCATTCTGGAGGAGGAACTGGTGGAGGTCTGTAGTCTGGAGGAATCGCCGGAAAAGTGGGCGGAGCATATTTTGAAAGTTTTGGATTGTTCGTTGGAACAACCAGAGAAGAGACCGGATTGGGAAGGGACAGAAGGAAAGGAAAAAGAAACAGGGAACGGCAGGGAAGCATATGCACAGAAAATCGCAGCAGCCGGATACGGGATTCAGGAAGCGGCGCAGAGAATGGAGCAGTTTTATCAGAAACACTGGCCGTTGGAAATTGATGTTGAGAAGCGTAATGATATGGCAAAAGAGGGTATGGAAAATATATTTCCATAGATATTTGTGTTGCCGGGAGAACTGACAGAATGGATATTAGTATGGAATGGAAAATAATAGAATGAAGCAGTTTTTGACGATTTTTACCCCCACCTATAACCGGGCGCATACGCTTCTGAGAGTGTATGAAAGTCTTTATGCCCAGAGTTGTAAGGCATTTGTATGGCTGGTGGTAGATGATGGTTCCACGGATAACACGAAGGCGTTGGTTAAACAGTGGATCAAAACGACAACCGACTTTGAAATCCGATATATCTATCAGGAAAATGGCGGGATGCATGTAGCGCACAACACTGCCTATGAGGCGATTAAGACGGAACTGAACCTGTGTCTGGATTCCGATGACCGGTTGTGCGCGGATGCAGTGGAGCAGATTTGGATTGCATGGAAAACAGTAAAAGAAAACGGGTATGCAGGGCTGATCGGTCTGGATTGTGAGATGCACACTGGAAAAGTTATTGGAAAAGGCTTCCCGCCGGGACTGACAGAGACGACACTGGGCGGTTATTATGCCGCCGGGGGGACCGGGGATAAAAAGCTGGTCTACCGTACCGATGTAATGCGAAGCGTGCCACCGTATCCAGTATTTCCGGGGGAACATTATATGGGGCTGGCGTACAAATATATACTTGTGGATCAGTATTATAAACTGGCAGTTCTGGATCATGTGCTCTGTGAAGTGGACTATCAGCCCGATGGATCGACACATTCCATGTGGAAACAATACGCAGAGAACCCCAGAGGATTTGCCTGTCTCCGAAAAACAGCCATGACCTTTCCAACCAGCAGAAAACGGCTTTTGATGGATACGATCCATTATTGCGCCAACAGCCGGATGGCACATGATCCACAGTATGTAAAGGAATCGCCGAGGAGGCTATTGACGTTACTCTGTACGATTCCGGGGATGCTGGAGGAGTTGTATATCTTATGGAAAAACAGGAGAAGTATAAAAAGAAAATTTTGATCGTATCACATTTTATGCATCCCGGAGGGGTGGAACGTTCTCTGTTGGGGCTGTTATACGGAATGGATCACAGCCGGTATGATGTGTCATTATTTCTATTTCGACATGAGGGGGAACTGCTTTCACAGATTCCAAAAGAGGTAACGCTTTTGCCGGAACTCAAAGCATATGCGCAGCTGGCGCGTCCTGTCACAGAAGTACTTTGTCAGGGGCATTTCCTGTTGGCTGTTGCAAGAGTTCGTGGAAAACTTGTGGCACGTCATTACCAGAAAAAACATGGCGGAGATTGCAGTCAGGTAAAATTGCATGAAAGTCACAGATACACAAGGAAATGGATGCCATTGATTTCATCGGAGACAGAATATGATCTTGCCATCAGTTTTCTGACACCCCATTATTTTGTGGCTGATAAGGTTCGTGCAAAGCAGAAAGCGGCCTGGGTACATACTGATTATTCGGCAGTGCAGATAGAAGATGCGGAAGAAGCGATGTGGGATGC
This sequence comes from uncultured Roseburia sp., assembly GCA_905193415.1. GTDB lineage: Bacteria > Bacillota > Clostridia > Lachnospirales > Lachnospiraceae > Brotonthovivens. Next base: position 133,976 of record CAJJOP010000003.1, on the reverse strand, counting down.
CTATGACCGGATCGCTGCCGTTTCCCCGGAGTGTGAAAAGGCATTTGCACAGCGGTTTCCACGGTTACAGAAAAAGACGGAATGTGTGGAAAATCTTCTTCCTGTGGAACTGATCTATAAACAGGCGGCTGATACGTCAGAGTATATGGATTTTTTGAATCAAAACCTTTCAGAACAATCTGAAAAAACATGGGTACTGTTATCCATCGGACGTTTTTGCAAGGCAAAGAATTTTGAGTCTATTCCGGAACTGTGCAGGCGCATACAGGAACAGGGCATACAGATCATCTGGTATCTCATCGGGTATGGAAGCGACGAAATGTTGATCCGTCAGAAAATCCGGGAACAGCATGTGGAAAAATCCGTGATTCTGTTTGGGAAAAAAGTAAATCCGTATCCGTATCTGGCTGCCTGTGACTGGTATGTGCAGCCGTCCCGATATGAGGGAAAATCTGTAGCAGTGCGGGAAGCGCAGGCACTGCATAAGCCTGTGATCATCACGGAATATCCTACGGCGGAAAGTCAGCTTGTAAATGGGTATGACGGAGTGATCGTCCCACTGGAGACGAAAGCGTGCAGTCAGGCAATGGCCGAGATTTTGCAGGACGATCGCCTGCGGGAGATGCTGATCGCAAATACCCGGAAGCAATCTTATGCCGGTATGGAAGAGATTAAAAAAATCTATCATTGGATGGATACAGATAGATAATACCATTATTTTGACGGGAAAGGAGTACGTCATGATACCGAAGATCATACATTATTGCTGGTTTGGCAGTGATAAATCGGGAAAAATAAGACGCCAGATAGAGTCATGGAAAAAATTACTGCCGGATTATGAAATCCGGGAATGGAATGAGCAGAATTTTGATGTCTACAGCCTTCCCTATACTTCCGCTGCATACCGGGCAGGAAAATACGCATTTGTCAGTGATGTGGCAAGGGTGCATGCGCTTTTTCATTACGGCGGGATCTATCTGGATACGGATGTAAAAGTATATCAGAACTTTGACAGTATCTTATCTCATCGTTGTGTGATTGGATTTGAAGAGGAGTTATATGTAGCCACCAGTTTTATGGCATGCGAACCGAAACATCCGCTGATGAAGCAGTTTCTGCTGCTGTATGAGAATCTGGCATTTTATGACGAAAACGGGGAACCGATACCAGGGACAAATGTGGAGAAACTGACCCGGATGCTGGAAAAACGAGGATTGCAGCGAAAGGATGAATATCAGGAACTTTCGGATGGCATCACGGTATATCCCCAGGAATATTTTTCACCCTATGATTATGCGAATTGCCTGCACCACAATACGGAGCGCACGATCTGTGAGCATCTGTTTGCCGTATCCTGGCTGCCAGGAAATGTGAAGATCCGAAAAGGGATCAAACAGGTGGCAGGTCCATTGCTTGGAAAGGAGAAAATGGATTGGACGAGAAAAAAACTGGAGAAATTTCGGGAGTATATGAACCGCTGATTACGATCATTGTCCCGGTGTATCAGACAAAGCCATATCTGTGCCGTTGTGTATACAGTCTTTTGAAGCAGACATGGAAAAATCTGGAGATTCTGCTGGTGGATGATGGAAGCACGGACGGCAGCGGGGAAATCTGTGAACAGCTGAGGCAGGAGGATGGACGCATCCGCGTCATTCATCAGGAAAATGGCGGGCTGAGCTGTGCACGGAATGCAGGATTGCGGGAAGCAGCCGGGCGTTATGTGGGATTTGTGGACAGTGACGACCGGGTGGAACCTGCCATGTACATGGAACTTGTGGAGGCGGCAGAATGTCATGATGCCGATCTGGTCATGTGCGATCATAAACGGATGTTGAAAAATGGGGATGTCAGAGAAGTTACTACATCTCTTGCAGCAGGCGTATATGACAGAGATGCACTGAAAAAATCACTGTATCCCGCGCTGTTGATGGGAGCAGATTTAAACTACGGCCCGCTGTTGCAGGTATGGAACTGCCTGTATCGACGGTCATTTCTGGAACAGTATGGGTTGCGTTTTGAACCGGAGATCCGGTGGTCTGAGGATAACCTGTTCAATGCGCAGGCCGGATATCATGCGAGGCGGTTTGTGTATCTTAAGGAGAAGTTTTTCTATCAGTATTATGAGAATCCGGGAAGTATTACCACTGGATACCGACCGGGGGCCTGGAACGTTTATAAGCGGATGAACCAATGTCTGAGACAAGAGTTTCAGGAAACAGAAGACTTTGATTTTACGCAGCAGCTGAACTGGCATCTGCTGTATTATGCCTGCAATGTGATCGGTATGGAGTGCGCCTGCGCCAAAACGAGGAGAGAGGCGCATGAACAAATCGGGAACATTTTATCGGATAAACGGTTGCTTGAAGTATTTCAGCAGACACAGTTGGACATATCATGGAAGCTGCGTGTGCAGCTTTGGCTGATGAAGCATCAATCCTGTGTGCTGCTTCTTCTTATGTACTCCCATAAGAAGAATTTTCGAGAAAGATATAACATAGAGCGACATTCTTACAGTGTGTAAGATAGGAAATTGAACAGAGTATGTCAGAAACATAACCAGTATGATTTGTAGAAAGAGGATTTCAGGGGAGAATGTCTTAAGGAGGAGAAAATGTCAGAACATCCAAAAGTATCTGTCGTCCTGCCTGTGTATAACAAAGCAGAATATCTGGAAGAAACGCTGGAACAGATTTTTGAGCAGAGTTTTTCTGACTGGGAACTGATCGCAGTAGATGATGGTTCTTCCGATGGCAGCGGTGATATACTGAACCAGTTTGCAATAAAAGAATGCCGGATGCGGGTAATTCATCAGAAAAATGCCGGCGTTTCAGCTGCCAGAAATAAAGGACTGGCATTGGCAGCGGGAGACTGGATCTGGTTTGTGGATGGGGATGATCTTCCTGCAAAGGACTTCCTTACGAAAGTTTTTTCCGGGAAAGAGCAGAAAGGCATCGATCTGATCGCTGCAAATTTCAGACGCCGGTATCCCGATGGGAAGATCCAGACCGTTGAAACAGACCGATATGATATTTTTACACGGCAGACGTTTCCGGAAGTTTTTATGAGGGAACAGTATGAAAACGGATTTTGGGGATATCTGTGGAATAAATTATTTCGTCGGGAGACCTTACTGCATACTGGGATTGTGTTTCAGGAAGATCTGACGCTGGCAGAAGATCTGCAATTTCTCACAGAACTGTATCAGCAGGATATCAGTATCTGTACGGTACCGTTGGTTTCCATGACGTATCGGATGCTTGTTTCCGGCAGTCTGTCACGCAGAGAGATCGACTATCGTCAGCAGCTTAATGTGCAGCTTGCCACCCGGAAATGGATTCTGGAGGTGCGTCCGTGCAGAACGTATGAACAGAAATTCCGATGGCTGATCCGTACCTGCGTGGTATGTATAGTGCTGTCGGAACGGGATGTGCAGGAGAAGATCAGAAGGGATGCAGAAAAAGAAGAAAGGAAAGAGAATATAAACAAGGATACAGGGAAAAATGGAACGAAAAAGAATATATGCAGAAATGGAGAATATGTGCTGGGCAAAGATTGGAAAATAACTGCCCGAAAGCTGGCAGCAGATCCGGTTACAGGCGCAAGCCTTACACTATTTCCATGGAAACGGCTGATCAGTCCGGCGGCATGGTGTATCCGAAGGGGAGATTTCCGGTTGCTGGAATATTTCCTCTGTAAACGTCGTATTTTTGCTCTCTGGTGGCACCGGCGGAGGCAGTGGCTAAAGCCCATGTACAGAAGTGTTTTATGATATTGTGGAATATTTTGAATGGATATTATAGCAGAAGAATCTGAAATGAATACAAATAGATCAGAAAAAAGAAAGGAACAGGTGTCGCATGATCAGTCATGCTGTATCAGTGTGATCGTGCCTGTGTATCAGGCAGAATCATATCTGCCCCGTTGTATGGAAAGCATCCGGTTGCAGACATGGCAGACGTATGAAGTCATTCTGGTGGATGATGGTTCTCTGGATGCTGGAGGCGCACTGTGTGACACCTATGCACAGCAGGATGCGCGCATCCGGGTTATACATCAGGAAAACAGAGGACTTTCGGCGGCACGCAATGCAGGAATCAGGAAGGCAAATGGAGAATGGGTCGCATTTGTGGATGCAGATGATGCGGTGGCTCCAAGTTATCTGGAAACGCTGTATCAGGCTGCGGTAATGAAACACTGTGACATTTCACAGTGTGGTTTTGAGCAGTTTGATAAACAACTGCCGGAAAGTACTGTTTGGGATGGAAGCTGTTGCGTATTTTCAGGTGAAGAGATGCAATGGCGTATTTACAGCAGCGACAGACAGATCTATCTGGAAAGCACCGTGTCCTGGAACAAACTGTACCACAGAGATCTTTTTAAAGATATCTTATTTCCGGAAGGAAAACTTCATGAGGACGAAGCACTATCGTATCGCCTGTATGCAAAGGCAGCGCGTATTGCCGTATTACCCTGTGCTTTGTACTGGTATTATCAGAATCCAACTGGGATTATGGGCAGGAAAATGAATATCCGTCGTCTGGATTATGTGGAGATTTTATATGACAGATACCGGTTCTACAGACGGAGGAAGCAGGATGCACTGGCAGAGTTGACAGGAAAACGGCTGTACACTGTGCTGGTAGATTATGCATCACTGAAAACGTGGGATGTTGAAAACTATCAACAGTTCCGACACCGCCTGCAAAAACTTTACCGCAGATGTGCAGAGGTATGTATACAGGAGGTTTCAGGGAGAAAAAACAGGCTTCGGATGCGGCTTGGAATATTGAATCTCTGTTTTTTGACAGTAAAGGTAAAACATTTTCCCGGACGGTACAACAATGGAAAAAAGCCTTAGTGTCACACTGCATCTGTAAAGAATATTTTTCCAAAATAACAGATAGGGAGCAGTATTTGCATAAAGTTGTAGAAATACATAAAAGTGAAAACTAGGGATATACCGAAATAATAAACAGGAGTGAGGTGATAAAAATGAGGATTCAGACAGAGAAAAAGATTACAGAGATCCGGATTGGAGATTATTTTTCCCGTTTTTTTATGAATGGGTGGCATCTGGATCCAAACCAGTGTCTGCCAGTAGAGTACGTGGATGCAGAACAGTTTCTGAAACCGGAACGGCTGGATCTTGCATGCAAACTATTTTATATCGAATGCAGGGAAAAAGGGCAGAGGCAGAAACTGGCGAAGAAATTATATACGGAACATATCCGGGCTTTTACACAAGGGACTTTTACAGAACCGGGTACGGAGAGCAAAGATTCTATTTACCGGTATCTGGAATGTTTTGATGCGTTGATAGATGATATCAGGGAGCATGGCGTGGATGCCGGAAAGTCCGTGATCCCGGTAGGGGAAGGCAACGGTATCCTGGATGGTTCCCATCGTGTGGCGATTGCTATGTATTATCACCAGAAAGTACCGATAGTGCGTCTGCCACAGATCCGAAAAGTGTATGATTATGTTTTTTTTCAGGGAAGAGGCATTCAGGCAGACGCATTGCGGTATATGGCATATCTGTATCTGATCTACGACCGGCACAGCTATGTAGCATGTCTATGGCCGAAAGCCAGGGAACGGGGGAAAAGAAAGCTTTGTGAGCAGCTGCTGCACAGGCAGAGCGGGATCGTGTATCAGGAGCGCAAACGGGTCTCCTATCAGAAATTTTTCCAATGGATGCTTGGGTTATATGGCGGTCAGGCGTGGGTCGGGAGCCGGGAGGAGGGGTATCCCGGTCTGACAAAGAAAGCAAAAGCCTGTTATTTCAGAGGAGGTTCTACTGGCATTTATATTCTGACCGGAGGAACACTGGAAGAGATGACTGCCTTAAAAAAGGAGATACGACAGGTATTTGGCATCGGGAACCATTCCATTCATATGACGGATACTAAGGCGGAAGCGGTAGATGCAGGACGGCAGTTATTATTCAGCAAGTAAAAAGGAGAGGTATGGGAAAACACAGAAAGAAATATCAGCGAGAACGGGGGGCTGTACATAAACGGAAAAACTGGAAAAGCGCTTCAAAAGCATTTGCGGCATGCAATGATCATTGTACGTATCTGGTTTTGCGAAATTTTGAAAATTTTTATGAAGAGCTTCTTTTAGATGGACATAATGATATCGATGTGCTGTGCAAAAGCTCCAAAGACCGGAGAAAAATGGTAAGTGTTTTAGGGGCAGTTCCAAGGCTTTCACGGGACAATGGCATACATTACCGTTTTTTCTGTCAGGGAAAAGAGCTGGATCTGGACATTCGCTGTGTGGGGGATGGCTATTATGACCGGCGCTGGCAGAAAGCGATGTTGGAGAACAGAGTCTATGATGAACGGGGGTTTTTCCGTATGGATGAAGATGATTACTTTTATTCCCTGTTATATCACGGACTGTATCAGAAAGAAGCGCTTTCCGAAGAATATTTTCAGCGGTTAAAAAGGATGAATGGTCCGATACTGTGGCTGGACAGAGTAAAAACTCCAGCGTATACAGAAAAACAAAAGCGGGAACAGATCCTGTATCTATGGGAGGATGCCTTGCGGACGTTTATGACAGAAAGAGGATATCGGTATACGAAGACGAAGGATCTGTATATCAATCTTTATTTTCCTCAGGATAAAGGAGTATGCATCCAATATCCTTTCCGGATCCGTATCCAACATCTTATAAAACGATCAGGAGGCTATGTGACCGGAAAATTCAATGGCGCAAGAGTCCGGCTGTTTCGGATCGGCAGACGCAGGAGAGCAGGGGCTGTCAGAAAAAAACGGATGCGGCAGATGAAGTATATAACAGATAAAGCCGTCAATAGAAACAGAGTCAGTCTGCCAGGACAGAGTAAATGATAAAACGATTGTTCAAAAGTCTCAGAAACAGAATCACAGAAGGAATCTACCGGCTTTTCCGGTTTCCGGTAAATCTGTATTTTAATTTCCGTATGTTGCCTGTTTCTCAGGCTGTCAGACTTCCTTTTTTTATCGGATATGGCGTATCTCTCCGGGAACTGCACAGAGGGAATATCATGCTTTCGGCGGATATAGTATCAAAATATATGATCTCCATTGGCCGCGGCGGTTCCGAAGGGATTCCAGTGAGAGACAGGGGAGCCGTATCTTTTGCACCGGGCGCAAAGATTGAGTTTCAGGGGACGGCACAGTTTCATAAAGGAAGCCGGTTGTTTCTGGGAGACAAGGCTGATGTGGTGTTTGGAGATGGTTTTTCAGCGAATCGTAATTTCCTTCTGTACATTGATTCACAGCTTACTGTGGGATCGGACTGTATGTTTGGGTGGAATGTACGGATCATGGATATGGCGGCACATCATGTTTTTTATAACGGACGGGAAAAATTACGCAGCTGTGTGATTCGGATCGGAACGCATGTCTGGATCGGGGCAGATGTAACAATTCTTCGGAGTACGGAGATAGGCAGCCATTCCATCGTTGCCTATGGAAGCACGATCACAGGAGGCAGGTTTGGAAATCATCTCCTGATAGGGGGATATCCGGCACATATCATCCGGGAAAACACAGACTGGGAAAAATAAATGTGTCTGCGAATGAAAGAGAAACAAAAATAAGACAGAAAAGAGAGTAACGGAGAAACGGCATGCAGAATGATAAGACAGAAAATGCAATGAGAAATCTGCTATATGGGATATTACAGAAAATCGTTAATCTTGGAATGCCTTTTGTGACCAGAACAGTGATAATCCATACACTTGGAACAGAATACCTGGGACTGGGAAGCCTGTTTTCTTCTGTTCTGCAGGTACTGAATCTGGCAGAACTGGGGGTAGGGAGCGCCATGATCTTCAGTATGTACCGTCCCATTGCCATGGGGGAGAAGGAAAAAGTCTGTGCCCTGATGGCATTGTATCGTAAATATTACAGGATGATCGGGCTGGTTATTCTGGCAGCAGGGCTTCTGGCAGCTCCGGCGCTTCCGCTTTTTATTAAAAAGGATCTGCCACCGGATCTGAACCTGTATGTATTATATGGTATGAATCTGGGAGGAACGGTTCTTTCTTACTGGTTGTTTGCGTATCGCAACAGTCTGCTGTACGCCCACCAGAGAAATGACTGTATCGATAAAACGTCTGCTTTCGTGATTCTGATCCAACAGACCGTGCAGATTGTTACATTGTTGCTGTTTCGAAATTATTATCTGTATTTTCTGTTTCTGCCATTGGCACAGATTGCAAAAAATCTGATCAATAGCCGGATCGCTGCCAGGCTTTTCCCGGAGTATGAGCCCATTGGAACGCTGAAAAAAGAAGAAGTTCGGGCACTTAATTACAGGGTAAGAGACCTGTTTATCTCAAAATCAGGAAACACTGTTATCAGCTCGGCAGATTCCCTGGTAATCTCTTCGTTTCTGGGACTGACAGCGCTGGCAATTTATCAGAATTATTACTATATCATGCATGCCTGCATCCTGTTTGTCTTTTTGCTGTTCAGTTCCTGTACGGCGGGGATTGGACACAGTCTTGTGACAGAGACGATGGAGAAAAATTACCGAAATTTTGAAACACTGACATTTTTGACGGTATGGATTTCTACCGTATGTATCAGTGGGTATGTTACCCTTTGCCAGCCGTTTATGGAACTGTGGGCAGGCAGAGAAAATCTATTGTCATTTCCTGTGGTCTTACTGTTTGGCAGCTGTTTTTATCTGTCTATCCTCTGCGGGTTGTTTTCCACATATAAGGATGCAGCGGGAATCTGGCATGAGGATCGTTTCCGTCCATTAGTGGCAGCAGCAGTCAATCTGTGTCTGAACCTGCTGCTGGTCTCACGGTATGGTACGGCGGCGGTGTTGGGGTCAACAGTAGTGGCGAATCTGATCATACAGATTCCCTGGCTGCTTCATATTTTGTTTCGGGTGCTGTTTCGACGAAAGGCAGGCAGTTATGTGCGCAAACTGACGGGCTATACCATCGTTCTGACTGCAATAGCGGGTATCTGTCTGCTGATATGTGGTCTGATCGTAGTCAATGGCATCGGTGGTCTTCTGTTAAAAGGCGTGTGCTGTCTGTTATTGTCGAACGTTTTTCTGTTTTTGGTTTACCGGAAAAGTGCTGCATGTCGCGACTGCCTGTCGCGGGTAAGGCGATTAGCGAAAAGGAAGTATGAAAAAAATGACAGAGAAAAGAGGAGAAGTCTATGCTGACAAAGACAGAACGCTTGTTTTTACAAGCTGTGGCGGCAGCTGTCCGTGATCGGGAAGTATCCTGGCAGGGAGGTGTGGCTGCGGGAGAATGGCAGGAACTGTTTGTACTGGCGGGACAGCACAAGCTGCTTCCTATGGTACTGGAAGCGGTATATCACTGTACGGCATTTCATTCCCTGAGCCAGCAGGAGAGAAAACTATATCAGAAACAGGCTGCCATGCAGGTGTTGATGCAGACGATCCGTACACAGGAATACGGTAATCTGCTAGAGTTTCTGAAAAAGGAAGGACTGCATCCGCTGACAGTAAAGGGAATCGTGTGCAGACGGTTGTATCCGCAGCCGGAGCTGCGTACTTCTGCGGATGAGGATATGCTGATCCTGCCGCAGGAGAGGGAGCGATATCACAGAGTGCTGCTTTCCTACGGCATGCATGCAGCGCATATCGGGGAAAAACATAAAAAAGATATCCTGTCGGAGGAATTTTCTTATGTGAGTAACCATAGTTCTCTGCGGGTCGAACTGCATACGGCATTGTTTCCGATAAAAAATGAGCCATTTCAGGGGTGGAATACCTGCTTTTTACAGGTGTGGGAGCAGGATCAGACCGTGACTGCCGGTAATTTTAATGTGCGGACGATGGGAGCGACAGATCATTTGTTTTATCTGATCTGCCATATGTTGAAACATTTTCTACACAGCGGATTTGGCATCCGTCAGGTCTGTGATCTTATGCTTTTTGCAGAAACTTACGGAGAAGAAATCTGCTGGGAGAAGGTGTATCAGCAATGTGAGCAGGTTTATGCCCTTTCATTTGTCAGAGCAGTATTTCTGATTGCGGAGGAATATTTGTATCTGGACAGGAAAAAATCCTGTCTGCCAGAAGTGTTTCTGGAAAAAGAAACAGATCCGGAGCCTTTATTAAAGGATATCCTGAGTGCGGGAATCTATGGAAACACAGATCCGGAGCGCATACATAGCAGTGCAATGACACTCGGGGCATTTACACGGTCGGGAAATTATGAGAGGGGAGTGTGGCGGGAATGGCGACATTTGCTCTTTCCATCATATAAAGAACTGAAAAACAGATATGCGATATTGCTTCGTTTCCCATGGATGCTTCCGGGGGTATGGGTTATTCGGTTCCTGCATTACCGAAAGGAAACAATCAGAGAAAGGACTGTCCCATGGAAAAATGCTGTAGAAACATTGCAAACGGGGAAAGAGCGGATACTGCTGCTGAAACAGTATGGTCTCCTAACAGAGAACCATACAGAAACAGGTAGCATCCATTTTCCAGAAGTAACAGAGAAAATCTGACATTTTTTTCGGTATATCTCTGCTAATGTTAAGAACGAATGAATTTCCTGAATTTAAGAATGCGAAAGTTTATAACAGAAATATTTTTCAGAAGATTCCGGGAGGGTACAGGAAAGCAAAGGAGGTATGATATGCGGATTGATGAGCGGTTTATTCTGCGGAAGATTGCAGGGGAGTATATGGTGGTTCCCACCGGAGAAAAAGCCGGAAACTGCAATGGACTGATCCTGCTGAACGCATCTGGGGCATTTCTGTGGGATTGTCTGCAGGAGGAATGTACGCTGGAAGAACTGGCAGGGCAGATGCGGGAGGAATATGAAGTGTCAGAAGAAATTGTGCGCAGGGATCTGGAACAGTTTCTTAAAAAAATGAAAACCATCGGTTGTCTGGAGGATACGGATGCATAGGGGGAAAGGTCTGCGTCTGTTTTGTCTGATCCTTTGCGGCGCTTCAGCGGTCGGGTATGGAGTAACCACAGCAAACGTGGATGCACGCAGTTTCGGTCGGGGACCGGTCATTTCCATGGAAGAGAGCAGTATTTGTCTGAATGTTTCTGATGGAGAGACAGGGATTTTGTCCGGAGTGACGGCTCAGGATGCAGAAGACGGCGATGTGACAGAATCTCTGACTATTGAGTCTGTCAGCAGTTTTTTCCCGGACAGGAGCAGGGAAGCGATGATAGCAGCATTTGATTCTGATGGGAATGTATCGCGGGTGGTAAGGAAGATTACATATCGTGATTATACATCTCCACGTATTTATCTGAAAGCTCCGCTGGAATTGAAGACGACAGATATGACCCAGCTTCGGGAATTTTTGCAGGCGAAGGATTGTCTGGACGGAGATCTGTCCGATGAGATCAGGATCGTATCGGAGGATGGGATACGGCCAGACAGTGGGTCATACAGAGTGCATTTGCAGGTCACAAATAGTGCGGGGGATACGACAGATATTCCTGTCAGCGTGACTTTCTATGATTACGACGCCCGACAGGGGAATGCCCGGCTCCTGCTCAGTGATTATCTGATCTATGTGAAAAAAGGAGAACAGCCGGACTGGAAACAATATCTGAAAGGGCTGATACGGAATGGAAAGGAGCAGGACTGGAACAGTGAAGACAGTCCTGAAATCGATAAAAACAGTATACAGATCCATGATCCGGCAGATACGGATACCCCTGGCGTATATGAAACGGAATACAGTCTTGACAGCAACGGGTATATCGGAAATGTCCGCCTGGTAGTTGTGGTGGAGGAGTAAAAGGAGAAACAAGATGCAGGAAAACAGAACCGATATACACAGGAACGATCGGATCTTGCCGGATGCAGGATCTGTGATAAGAGATATCGTGAAGCAATGGCAGATTATCGTATTGATCGGTATCTCTGTAGCATTGCTTGCGGGAATCGCAGGAAAGCTCACTTATCAGCCACAGTATCAGGCGACAGCTACATTTACCATTGGAAAAAACGGATGGTCAGACAGTGCGGTATCCGAAAATCTATCTGTAGCAGACAGCCTTACCGAAAGTCTGAAAGAGTTGGCAAAAAGCAGTCTTCTGGAACATCGGGTGTGTGAGGCACTTGGCGCAGACCGGATTTCAGGGACTATTGAAATAGATGGAGTCGAAGCATCTAATCTGATGACAGTAACTGTAACGGCAGACAGTTCAAGGAATGCGTGGGAAATCTGTAATGCTTCGCTGGATGTTGTCAGTGAACTTGCCGGAAGCCTGATGCAGGATGCTGCGATACGGGTTATACAGAAACCACAGATTCCGCTGCATGTATCAAATCCTCTACGGGTCAGAAATATTATGGAGAAAGGCGGAGGAGCAGGTATTATGATGGCGCTGTTTCTTGTCGTTTTTTATTCTTATTGGAAAGATACGGTAAAAAACAGTACAGATCTGGCAGACGTAACGGATACGCCACTGCTTGGAATCGTATGCAGAGAGCGGAAATACAAAACATTACGCAGCTGGGTAAAGCAGATGCCCTGTTCTCTGCGTATTGATTATCCGGGTCTGAGCTTTTCCTATGTAGAAGCATTTCGGATGCTTGCCGGGCAGATCCGGCGCCGTACCGCACACACCGGAGATCAGATATTTCTGGTTACAAGTGTGTCTGAAAATGAAGGGAAATCTACGGTGGCGGCAAATCTCGCCCTCGCTCTTTTGCAGGATGGATGTTCCGTCCTTCTGATGGATCTGGATTTTGCAAAACCGGCGCAGCATCAGATCTTTCATCTGGAGCAGGAAGCTTATGAGCGTTTTGACCTGATCGGGACATTACATCGTCAGGAGGCTTTGCGGATGAAGCGTATGGGCAGCAAAGGAGAACTTCCGGTAGTCTGTAATACCAGTCCCGGACGGCAGGTGCTGGATCGGAGGACACTGCTGTATCTGCGGGAGGTTCTGGCAGAATTGCGTAAGGAATATGATTATATTTTACTGGATGCTTCCCCCTTGTCTCTTGTAGCAGAGACGGAAGCACTGACAGAGCTGGCAGACAGAAGTATATTAGTCATTCGGGAAGACTGGACGCCAACTGCGGATATCCGGGAAGCGGCACAACTTTTGGAAACTGTCCGGGGAAAACTGTTGGGGTGCGTGCTGAATCAGGACAGGGGAGAAACTCTGGCAGGAAGCAGCTATGGATATGGATACGGAAAATATGGAAAATACGGAATCTATGGAATGTACGGTAAGTACCGGTACGGACATTATGGGTATGGAAAGGAACCCCGTCAGGAAGGAGGCGGTTTGAAATGAGAGACAGCAGATATACATCCTGGTTGGATGCGGAAAACAGAATCGATCTGCTGGCTTTCTGGAGAGATGTCGGCAAACGGACCAGGGAGATCTGGTGGATACTGCTCTTGCTCCTGGCAGCGGGGATCTTTGGTGGATATTTCTGGGAAAAATCTCATTATACGCCACAATATGAGGCTATGGCATCCTTTTGTGTATCTGTGGAAGGACAGGCAAATTCCTGGTCTACAGGCTATTATAACCGGGTATCCATCCGGCAGCTAAATGCTACGTTTCCCTATCTTCTGACCAGCGGTGCATTACAGCAGGTGGTTGAGGAAGATCTTGGGGTCGCTGTCGTTCCGGCTCAGATTTCTGCCTCTGTGGTTGGGGATACAAATATCTTTCAGATCCGGACAGTTGCAGGGGATGCGCAGACCGCTTATGAGGTATTGCAGTCTGTGATAAAGAATTATCCGGAAGTGGCAAAATATGTGGTCGGGGATACCCGGTTGCAGCTGTTGGATGACGGAGGCATTTCCTCTGAACCGCTGAATCTGCCACAATATGAGCTTCGTATGCTGCAGGGAGCAGTTATTGCGAGTATGGTAGCTGCTCTGCTTGTATTGTTTCGCACTGCGGCATGCAAGACGATCAAAACAGCCGGAGAGCTAAAATCTTTTTTACAGACTCCCTGTCTGGCAGAACTGCCACAGGTGCGTCTGTTCCGCTGGGGAGGGCGGCAAATGCAAGAGTCTCCACACAGGCTGGAAGACTGGCCGATTTCCTACAGAGAAGCTATGGACACTTTACAGATACGTCTGTTGCAGATTCTGGGGAAAAAACAGTGGAAGCTGTTTATGGTAACCAGTACGCTGGCTGGGGAAGGAAAGACTACGACAGCCTGTAATCTGGCACTGACCCTTGCCCGGAAAGGGTATGAGGTTTTGCTGGTAGATGGGGATTTAAGACACCCATCCGTGGCATCTGCATTGCATCTGAAAGAAGGGAAAACAGGATTCTGTGATGTGCTGCATCAGAGGGAACTGCTTGCTGAAGCGATTGTGACGATGGAGGGGAATGGATTACATGTTTTACCTGGCAGAATGCCTGTTTTGGAACCGTCAGATCAGTACACACCACAGGAACTGGGGGAACTGCTCGCAGAACTTCGTCAGATGGCAGATTATGTGATCATAGACGGACCACCCTGTGGCATATTAAGTGATACTGTTCAGATGACGGATGACATGGATGCGGTTTTATTCGTAATTCGGCAAGACTATGGATCCAGGGAAAAAATTCTGTATGGAGCTGAATTGCTGGCGCAGAGTAAGGCACCGCTGGCAGGATGTGTGCTCAATGGCACGCCAGGACGGGGAAGTTCTTATTATGGAAGATATGCCGGAAAAAGATACCGGCATTATGGGGGAAAAGAGCCATGTTAAAAATTCGGTGGATTCTGATCCTATGGATTGTGGCAGTGGCAGTTTTTGTTGGAATCCTTCTTTTTCATAAAAATGTGCAGAACCGACAGCAGGAAGCGTATGCAGACCTGCAACAGCGTGTAACGCTGGAAGAGACAGAACAGGCAGAATATACCCTGCGGGAAGGCGATGCGCCGGTTGCGTTGGAGGGGGTAACAAAGGAGTCTCAGGAGATTGATTTTGCACAGCTTCAAAACACGAACCCGGAGCTGATCGCCTGGATCCGGATACCGGATACCGTGATCGACTATCCGGTGGCGCGTCATGAAGGAACGGATCAGAGTTATTATCTGCACCATAACATGTATGGCGAGACTGCTTTTTCCGGATGCATTTATATGGAGTGTGTGAATGCCGGGGATTTCAGTGATTACAATACGGTGTTATATGGTCATAATATGAAAAACGGTTCCATGTTTGCGGCATTGCACAAGTATGAGGACAGAACGTTTTTACAACAACATCCGTATATTTATATCTATCTTCCGGGGCATTGTTATCGTTATGAGATATTTGCAGCATACACTGCAGATGATACGAATCTGAATGCGGCATTTGATTTTCAGAATGCTGAAAGCTATGCATCTTATGTGAAAAATCTGGAGCAGAACCGTTCCATGGATGCTGTATGGAGAGATGATGTAGAAGTGACAGCCGATGTGAAAATGATCACGTTGTCTACCTGTGTAGGCGGCCAGCCCGGGCGCAGGTATCTGGTACAGGGAATAAAGACAGGAGATACAGAAGGAAATGAGTCGAATGAAACAGTATCTGATGGAAGATAAGATGGATTCGGAACGGAAAAAATGTCAAAGAAAAAGTAAGTATCTAAACGGAAAAACAAAATGGATTCGACGACAGATCTTATTGCGGATAGCCCTGATACTGTTGTGCTGTCTGGCAGCAGTTATCGTATTCCTGTTTTTCTTTCGGACAGGAGGCGGCAGACAATTAAAGCGTGCTGCCTCTATGACAGGAGAAATCACGGCGCCGGAACAGGCGGAGACAGAAAATGATGGTAAGACCGTGAACTATCTGGGAAAACAATGGGTCTATAACGAAAATATGGTGGCAATCCTCTGTATTGGAGTGGACACAGAACAGTTTCCTGCTGAAAGTCAGACGTCAGATGAACAGACGTTACAAGAATATATAGGAAGTAACCAAATATCAGATGAGCAGACAGAACGGCAGAAAAACAGAAGCCAGGGAAGCTACCAAAATGGAGGATTTGCAGATACGTTGTTTTTAATTGCGGTAGACACGAAAGAAGGCAATGGTGTATTACTGCCGATTTCGAGATATACCATGGGAATGTTGGACACTTATCAGAACGATGGCAGTTATGGTGGGCAGGAAGAGATGCAGCTGGCTTATGCCTATGCCTACGGGGATGGTGGGAAAGAAAGCTGCGAGAATACTGCAAAAGCGGTGTCCCGTTTCCTGTATGGTATCCCCATTTCTGGTTATGCAGCATTGGATATGTCGGGGATAGCGCCGCTGAATGATGCAGTGGGTGGAGTGACGTTGGATATCAGTGAAGACCTGACGGACGCTGATCCGGCATTTTTTCAGGGCAATACACTGACGCTCAGCGGAGAACAGGCGTTGCGATTTGTCCGATACCGGATCTCAGAGGGAGAGAAACTTGAGACCGACAATAATGCGCCAAGGATGCAGAGGCAGGAACAGTTTTTGCAGGCATTTGCAAAGCAGTTTTTCCAGCAGATCCGAAAAGAACCGGGGTTGCCCCTGACCTGCTATCAGCTTCTGAAAGAATATATGGTAACAGATATCACACCTTCGGAAACGTTATATCTGTCTACGCTTCTGGCGGATCATGGAAATGAGATTTCTGTGGTCAGTCTTCCGGGAACAGTGCAGAAAGGGGAGTACACGGAAGTTTATGTTGACCGGGAACGGCTGTATGAGATTCTGTTGGATGTGTTCTATACAGAAAAATAGGGAAAATAAAGATGATTTCATTGCACCCGGTAACGATTGAAAAAGTGATGAGAAGAAAAAGGATCGTATATAAGACAACTGTGTAAAGAGATATAAAGCCGTGAAAGACGGGACCTTGGAGAGGGTCCGTAAAAACTACTACATTAAAAATAAGGAGTAAGAGAATCATGTGGAAGAAAAAGATCATGACATTTCTGGTCAGTGCGGGCGTGTTGCTTACTGTGCCGGGAGCGGCATTTGCGGCTGCGGATCCCAGTCCGGAGCAGGTAAAGCCAACGGCAAGACAGACAACAGAAGTCTCCCAGACTTCACCGAAAACAGGCGATTTAGCAATGACACAGGTAGGAGTGGCAGCCATAACACTTTTGGGTGCAGGCACGGTGGCGCTTGGACTCAGACAGCGGAAGGTACGTTAGCTGTATATGATCGACATTCATGCACATATTTTACCATGGATGGATGACGGAGCAGGAAGTATGGAAGAGGCGCTGGCAATGGCAGAAATGGCTGCTGTCAGCGGCATTTCCTGTATGGCGGCGACACCGCATTGGCAGCTTTCGCAAAAGGAGCGTTTTCCGGACAGGATGCAGAAACGGCAGTGGATACTGGAACAGTTAAACGAAACGGTGTATGCAGCAGGAATTTCGCTGCAGATCGTTCCAGGAATGGAGATCTACGGATGTGGTGATATTGCAGGTTGGATAAGGGATGGAGCTATTCACTCTCTGAACCACAGTGGGTATTATCTGATCGAGTTTCCTTTTGATATGGCACCGGAAGAGATATATCATGGATGGAAACAGATCATAAAAAGTGGTGGAAGACCGGTCATTGCCCATCCAGAACGGTATTTTTGCATTCAGGATGAGCCGGAGCTTTTGTATCACTGGATACAGGAAGGCGTATATACGCAGATCAACCGTGGAAGCCTGCTTGGAAGATTCGGGGATGCTGCGGAGAAGACATCCCATCTGCTGACCTCCTGCGGCCTGGCGACCTGTGTGGCCAGTGATGCCCATCATTCCTATGTGCGGACACCGTATTTTTCAGATATCCGTTATCTGCTGAAAAAATGGTATTCTGAGGAGACGGCGCAGCGTCTGCTGTCAGTCAATCCCTGCAGAATGCTACTTGGGGAATCCGTTCTGTCGGAACCGGTTCACTATCCGGGAAAAAGGAAAAAGACTTGACTACACGATCAAGCAACTCTTGCATGATATACGAAAATATGATAAACTCAATCACGTATGGGCAGATGTGCCCGATTAAAACACAGGAGAGATGATATGAGTAAAGTTGCGATTGTTACCGACAGTAACAGTGGGATTACGCAGGCAGAGTCAAAAGAACTGGGAATCTACGTACTCCCGATGCCTTTTTATATCAATGATGAGATGTTTTTAGAGGACATCACATTGACACAGGAACAGTTTTATGAGCGTCTGGAAGAGGGAGCAGATATCCATACTTCATCCCCGACACTTGCTGCAACGACGGAACTTTGGGATGAGCTGCTGAAAGAGTATGATGAGATCGTTCATATTCCGATGTCCAGCGGACTGTCCAGTACTTGTCAGACAACGATCATGCTTTCAAATGATTATGACGGAAAAGTTTTTGTCGTAGATAATCAGCGGATCTCTGTTACCCAGAGACAGTCTGCTGTAGATGCAAAGATGCTTGCTGATGCAGGAAAATCTGCACAGGAGATCTATGATGCACTGATGGAAAATAAGATGGAATCCAGTATCTATATCATGTTGGATACTCTTTCTTATCTGAAAAAAGGCGGTCGTATCACACCGGCAGCCGCAGCGCTTGGTACTTTATTAAAATTAAAACCGGTGCTTCAGATCCAGGGGGAGAAACTGGATGCATTTGCAAAAGCCCGTACGGTAAAACAGGCAAAGAGCATTATGATCCGTCAGATCAAAGATGATTGTGAGAACCGTTTTGGCAAAGATCTGAGCAAGATCCATATCTCTATGGCATATACAAAAGATCTTGGACCAGCGGAAGAATTCAAAAAAGAAGTTCAGGAAGCTTTTCCGGATAATGAGATCGTGCTGAATCCGCTTTCCTTAAGCGTAGCATGCCATATCGGACCGGGTGCGCTTGCTGTTACAGCGACAAAAGCAATTGAAATATAAGAAGACTGCTGCTTTTTGCAGCAGTTTTTGGTGCGTAAAAGAGAACATTGACCGGCACTTAAGGTAAATAGGGCTGTACAATGGGGACTGTCAGCTTCGGTATCGTCCGGTTCAGAAGTAAGTATTCGCGGGCGGGTTTTACGAAAGAGTAAAAAATAAGAAAGGGAGCGACAGAAGATGATAGATTATGAAAAGATCGCTCAGGAGCGAAATATGCAGAACGGTTTTATCAACCGGATCGGTTTTAAAGTAACCGAGATCGGAAAATTGTATGCAAAAGGTGAGATAGACCTGGGAGAGATGCATGCAAACCCCATTGGCTCCATTCACGGTGGCGTGATCTTCAGCATGGCAGACACGGTAGGTGGTGTGGCAGCTACCACGGCAGGTTCTTATTGTACCACAGTCAACGGCAACATCAATTATCTGAATGCGGCCATGAACTGTAAAAAGCTGATTGGCGAGGCAAAACCTGTGAAGATAGGAAAGACCCTTGCGGTTATAGAGGTAATGATCCGGAATGAAAACGGAAAAGACATTGCCTGTGCAACAATGACGTACTATTATCTCCGGGATAAGATTCCATTTCCATTTGGAACTCCGGATGAAAACTAGTTCAAATATATACAGATGAGACATAGGAGGAGCTTATCATGGTAAAAGCAGTAGTTGGCGCCAACTGGGGCGACGAAGGTAAAGGTAAGATCACAGATATGCTTGCAAAAGAAGCAGATATCATCGTCCGTTTTCAGGGCGGTGCAAATGCAGGTCATACGATCGTAAACGATTATGGTAAATTTGCATTGCATACCCTTCCGTCTGGTTGTTTTTATGACCATACCACCAGCGTGATCGGAAATGGTGTAGCACTGAACATTCCGATTCTTTTCGACGAGATCCAGGATATCGTAAGCAAAGGCGTGCCGATGCCGAAGATCCTTGTATCTGATCGTGCTCAGGTCGTTATGCCATATCATATTTTATTTGATCAGTATGAGGAGGAGCGTCTTGGAGGAAAATCCTTTGGTTCCACCAAATCCGGTATCGCTCCGTTCTATTCCGATAAATATGCAAAGATCGGTATTCAGGTAAATGAGTTATTTGATGATGATTTTCTGAAAGAGAAACTGCAGAGTGTATGTGAGACAAAGAATGTACTGTTAGAGCATCTGTATCATAAACCGCTGCTGAACCCGGATGAACTTCTGGAGACACTGCATGAGTACAGAGATATGGTAGCTCCGTATGTATGTGATGTTGCTTCTTATCTGGAGCAGGCGATCAAAGATGGCAAAGAGATCCTTCTCGAAGGTCAGCTTGGAACATTGAAAGATCCGGATCACGGAATCTATCCGATGGTTACATCTTCTTCTACACTCGCAGCATATGGTGCAATTGGCGCAGGTATCGCTCCATACGATATCGAGAAGATCATCGTAGTCTGCAAAGCATACTCCAGTGCAGTCGGAGCAGGCGCATTTGTAAGTGAGATCTTTGGCGAAGAAGCAGATGAGTTAAGACGCAGAGGTGGAGATGGCGGCGAGTACGGCGCTACGACAGGAAGACCGAGACGTATGGGATGGTTTGACTGTGTGGCAAGTAAATACGGATGCCGTCTGCAGGGAGCTACAGATGTAGCATTTACCGTCCTGGATGTTCTTGGATATCTGGATGAGATCCCGGTATGCGTAGGATACGAGATCGATGGCGAAGTCACAACAGACTTCCCTGTAACCACCAAGCTTGAGAAAGCAAAACCGGTACTGAAAACACTTCCGGGCTGGAAATGCGATATCCGTGGAATCAAAAAATACGAAGATCTTCCGGAAAACTGCAGAAAATATGTAGAGTTCATCGAAGAACAGATCGGCTATCCGATTACAATGGTTTCCAACGGACCAGGAAGGAACGATATCATTTATCGTTAATTACGAATTGTTTTTGCGGAAATGTCGGGTGTCTGGAGAACAGACCAGACAGTAAGCGGAACTATTACAAATATTATATGTAAAAAAATGCATATGGCAAAAGAAGCTTTGCAAACAGTATGAGATATTGTTGGCAGAGCTTCTTTTTAAATTGTAACCTTTTAATAGTATTTATGATTTTGTGAATAGCCGCATTCGAAAAACAGTGATTTCAGGAAATGTCATATATCATAAGAAACACAGATATATCAGGAAATATCATTTTTTTTAAGAGAAAGTCAGTGTATGTAGTTTTGAGAACTATATACAGTGGTTTTTTGGATTATTTCGCTTGACACTTTTCGACATACGGAATACTATATGTATATAATTTGATAGACGAAATATTTGATTGCCAAATAAAAATGAAATGGATTACAGAGATTTTATAAGAAAGAATAAGGGAATGCATTTCTGTAAATGATGCTTTGGGCATGGTGATATGAATGGACAAGCAAAAACAACAAGTAAAAAGATTGTGGGAAAATAGTATCTGAATGGCAGATACAGTTCCCGGGAAAGGATGAATGCATATGTTAATGAAACCGGTAAAAATAAAAGATAAGATATTGAACCTCCCGATCATTCAGGGAGGAATGGGCATCGGTGTCAGCCGTTGCCGTCTGGCTGGCGCAGTGGCAAAAGAAGGAGGAATGGGCGTCATCTCTACCGCTCAGGTGGGCTATGATGAACCAGATTTTTGGAAAGATCCGGAGGGTGCGAACCTGCGGGCACTTCCGGTACAGATCCGGAAGGCAAAGGAGACCGCAGGAGGAAAAGGTCTGGTGGCAGTAAACATTATGACCGTCACACAACTTTACGAAGAGTATGTGAAGACCGTATGCGAAGCAGGTGTGGATGCCATTATCTCCGGGGCGGGACTGCCTATAGAACTTCCGGAATATGCAGCCGGATATGATGTAGCCATCGCCCCTATCGTTTCCAGTGAAAAATCAGCCCGCGTGATCTTACGGCAGTGGGATCGCAAATATGGACGGACGGCAGATTTTCTTGTCATCGAGGGTCCGAAAGCCGGCGGGCATCTGGGATTTTCCAGAGAAACTCTGGATCATATGGAACAACTGGATTATGCAGAAGAGATTCGGAAGATCATTGCCTGCAAACAGAAATTTGAAGAAAAATATGAGACACAGATCCCGGTATTTGTAGCAGGCGGGATCTTTACGGCAGAAGACAGCCGCCATGTGCTGGAGCTTGGGGCAGATGGCATTCAGACGGCCAGCCGCTTTGTGGCTACAGAGGAATGTGATGCCTGTGATGCCTACAAACAGGCTTATATCAATGCAAAAGAGGAAGATATCGTAATTATCAACAGTCCGGTTGGAATGCCTGGAAGGGCTGTAAAAAATGCTTTTGTGACATCTGTTTCAGAAGGAGAAGAAAAAATCACACACTGTTTTAACTGTCTGAAAGCATGCAATCCGTCTACGGCTCCTTATTGTATCACTCAGGCACTGATTAATGCGGTAAAAGGCGATCTGGATCACGGACTGATCTTTTGTGGCAGCCGTACCGGAGAGATCCATACGATTACAACGGTGGCAGAAGTGATGAGAGAACTGACAGTGTAAATGACTATGCTGCAAAAGTGTAGACGCCCGGTTGATACGCAATGTTATTGACATGATAACATTGCGCTCATCCGGGCGTCTTTTTATTTTGTTTTATTCTTTTTCTGTACTATGCTCAGGATCATCTGCGGTATTTCCTTTTGCTACCTGATCGATAAAGACATTTTTATGATGTTCGTTGGAACGTTTTACCCAGCGGTATACCATGGAATATGCCCACAGTAATACGGGAACGATAAACGTACATACGACAGATGCCACCAGCAGCCGTTGCGTCTGTTCAGAGTGACCGCCCACCAAGGCGACGATCAGGGTAAAGACGTACATTGCCAACAGAAAGATAACGCCGATGATTGCCAGAATCTGTTTTACTTTTTTCATGATTTCTGATAAATACAGTAGATTTCATAAGATGAGACATTTCTTTATGAAACAGAGAAAAAGAACATCCTCATGACTATGAAATTTCTGTGTATAACTCCTTTTTGATATTTGTGATACGATGTATTTTGTAACAGATATATTCTGAATCAGAAATGAAAATCTGTCAAGAAAAAGCAAAATAAAAAAGACGGAGAAAACCCTGCCGGAATGTATTGCATTCGTTCCTGACAGGGTTTGAGGGGAGGATAAAGTTAAAAAAACTTGTTTTTGGTGCCGGTTTTTCGGCAGGGATTCAGCCGGGTGGGGTTTGGTCCGTCTGAATCCTGATGTTAGTATAGCCGGTTCTGGAAAAAATATACGACAATTATAAGGTCAGGAACAAAAAAACAGAAATGGATATAAGAAAACAATAACGATGGCTATTGCTTATGGAAAAACAGTAATTGGAAACAGATGTATTCTGAAAACGGTTTTTCAGGATAAGTTTTCGTTAACTCGCCGTTGAAAAATCCTATAAAGTGCGTTATACTTCTAAATATGCTTAAAATTGGTCTAAGTATCAGAGCATTTAAGAAGAAAATAAAAACAAAGGTGGTATAGATAATGGCATTATTAGAACAGTGGCATGCAATTGCCTATAATGAAAACGCAGACCGCGGACAGCTCCAGAACTTCTGGGCAACTTATTTCAATCTGGAGAAAGGTGTATATGAGCAGCTGCTTACCAACCCTGATGAAGTAGTAGAAGGAACTGTAAAAGAGCTGGCAGACAAATACAATCTGGATATTATGGCAATGACAGGATTTTTGGATGGTATCAATGACAGTCTGATTACTCCGAACCCGATCGATACAATGGAAGAAGATACTCATGTAAGCCTTGCATTTGATAAAGAAAAACTTTACAAAAATATGGTAGATGCAAAAGCTGACTGGCTGTATGAGCTTCCACAGTGGAAAGAAATTTTCTCTGAGGACAAACTGAAAGCACTGTATAAAGAGCAGAAAAATTCCGGAACGATTCGTAAAGGCAAAAAAGTCGGACGTAATGATCCGTGTCCTTGCGGAAGCGGTAAAAAATACAAACACTGCTGTGGCAGATAAGAATAAAAAGGAGATGTTTTAGCAACATGAAGATTACATTAAAAGACGGATCATGGAAAGAATATGACAGCGCAAAATCAGTCATTGAAGTTGCCGCTGACATCAGTGAGGGACTTGCCCGTATGGCATGTGCCGGAGAGGTGGATGGCGAAGTCGTAGATCTGCGAACTACGCTGGACAAAGACTGCACCTTAAACATCCTCACTGCTAATGACGAAGAAGGTCTTCGCGTTCTGAGACATACTGCATCCCATGTCATGGCAGAAGCTGTAAAACGTCTGTTCCCGAATGCAAAACTTGCCATCGGACCGGCAATCGATAATGGTTTTTATTATGATTTTGAAGCAGATCCTTTCTCAAGAGAAGATCTTGATAACATCGAAAAAGAGATGAAGAAGATCATCAAAGAAGGACATGCACTAAACAGATTTACCCTTCCGAGAGCAGAAGCAATCAAATTCATGGAAGAAAAAGACGAGCCGTTCAAAGTAGAGCTGATCCAGGATCTTCCGGAAGATGCAGAGATCTCTTTCTTTGAACAGGGCGATTTTACAGATCTGTGTGCAGGTCCGCACCTGATGAATACAAAAGGCATCAAGGCTTACAAACTGATTTCTTCCTCCATGGCATACTGGAGAGGCGATGAGCACAGACAGCAGTTACAGCGTATCTACGCAACTGCATTTGGCAAAAAAGATGAGTTGAAAGCATATCTTGAGCATCTGGAAGACATCAAGAGAAGAGACCATAACAAGCTTGGCCGTGAGATGGAACTGTTCACAACGGTAGATGTTATCGGACAGGGACTTCCGCTTCTTCAGCCGAAGGGAACCAAGATGGTAATGAAGCTTCAGCGTTGGATCGAGGATCTGGAAGATAAAGAGTGGGGCTATGTCCGTACAAAGACTCCGCTGATGGCAAAAAGTGATCTGTACAAGATTTCCGGACACTGGGATCATTACAAAGACGGCATGTTCGTTCTTGGCGATGAAGAGACAGATAAAGAAGTATTTGCCCTTCGCCCGATGACCTGCCCATTCCAGTATTATGTATACAAGAGCAAACAGCGTTCCTACAGAGATCTTCCGCTGCGTTACGGCGAGACTTCTACATTGTTCAGGAATGAAGACTCCGGCGAGATGCACGGTCTGACCCGTGTACGTCAGTTTACAATCTCCGAAGGGCATCTGATCGTAAGACCGGATCAGATGGTAGAAGAGTTCAAAGGGTGTCTTGCTCTGGCAAAATATGTACTGACTACACTTGGTCTGCAGGAAGATGTAACCTATCATTTGTCCAAATGGGATCCGGACAACCGTGAGAAATATATTGGGGATGAAGAAACATGGGAAGAGACACAGGATCATATCCGTCGTGTACTGACTGAACTGGACATTCCGTTTGTAGAGGATGTTGGCGAAGCAGCTTTCTATGGTCCGAAAGTTGATATCAATGCCAAAAATGTATATGGAAAAGAAGACACCATGATTACAATCCAGTGGGATGCGCTTCTGGCAGCACAGTTCGATATGTACTATATTGATCAGAATGGCGAAAAGATTCGTCCATATATCATTCACAGAACATCCCTTGGATGCTATGAACGTACGCTTGCATGGCTGATTGAAAAATATGCTGGACTGTTCCCGACATGGCTTTGCCCGGAACAGGTACGTGTACTTCCGATTTCCGAAAAATATGCAGACTACGCAGAGAAGATTCGCAAAGAGCTGGCTCGCAATGATATTGACGTAACCTGTGATAACCGTTCCGAAAAGATCGGTTATAAGATTCGTGAAGCAAGACTGGACAAGGTTCCGTACATGCTTGTCGTAGGACAGAAAGAAGAAGAAGAGGGAACTGTATCTGTAAGAAGCCGTTATGCTGGCGATGAAGGACAGCAACCTCTGGAAGAGTTCATCGATGCAATCTGCAAAGAGATTCGTACCAAAGAAATCCGCAAGATTGAAGTAGAAGAACCGGAGAAAAAATAAAACGTAATAAAACGTAAAATTTAACGAAGAATAAATACCATATTATCATAGCTGAGAAAATCCCTTACGGAAGGTAATGACCGGGGAATAGGGCTGTGGTAATATGGTATTTTTTGCTTTGGGTAATAAAGAATTGTGTATTTTTAGTAATGGTTAACAGAATCTAAAATATATTTGCATGATTATTTATGCCGATGGAAAGTTAGTCGGATGAACGACCGTATGATTTTTGCACAACTTAAAAAATTATATTTTCAAGTGTATAAAATTTCTCCGAAATCACATACTAATCGTGTTAAAAATGTATGCTCAGAATTTTTACAAAGGGTTTGAGTATACAGAACAGAAAAGGAGGATTTTATTATGACACAGTTAGACTGTACCGTATCCAGCTGTATGTACTGCAAAGATAACTATTGCAGCAAAGGAGATATTACCATCAGTGGCAAAAATGCATCTCATCCGGGAGATACCTGCTGTGAAAGTTTTCAGGAGAGGAAAGACGGCGCATCAAATTCCAACGGTCATCCGAGCGCAACTGTAAATGTGGATTGCGAAGCAGAAAAATGTAAATATAATGAAAACTGCAGCTGTCACGCCGGTCATATCGGAATCGCCGGAGGTCAGGCATGTAAGTGTCAGGAAACGGAATGCACCAGCTTTGTCTGTCGATAACATCCGGAAAATGTGTTGAAATGTCGAATGCTGTCGATGAAAAATAGGCCTGTCTGTTTGATTTTCCCGCAACGAAAGAGTAAAATAAAAACATGGAGGGGATAACCAAGGAAAAGAGGTCTAAGATGAAATGCCTGTCAGAAATCAAAGCACAGATTGAAGCGGAACGTGCATGCCTGCACCAGCAGCTCCTGAATGCGGATAATATTACACAGTGTTGCGTCCAGAGTCATAAACTGGATCGGTTGTTGGAAGAATATTATCGGATTTTGGAAGAAAGCACATCGCGTTCTGACTGTTGCGTTCGTACAACAGGAACCTGATATGGAACTGAAATATCCATAGTAGCAGGAAATACAAAAGAAAAATAATAATGAAGAAAAGACGCTTCTGAAATTTTAAAGTTACTGGTCACATCGCAAGATATGAACAGTAAAATTAAAAAAATTTCAGGGGCGTCTTTCTTTATATCTATTGATTTTTGTATAAAGATGCATTAGAATGGATGTTAAGTGGTAGAAAGTGGTGGGAAGTGTAATAAAGTGGGAAATTTTTCCCAGAAGTGGGGACAAACTTCCTTGCCGAAAGGAAAAGGAGGTGAATCTCGATGTTCATAGGCGAATACAATCATACCGTTGACACAAAAGGTCGTCTGATCGTTCCGGCAAAGTTCCGGGAGGAGTTAGGAGAGGAATTTGTCGTCACAAAAGGGCTGGATGGTTGTTTATTTGTTTATTCCAACAGTGAATGGAAGAATATCGAGGAGAAATTTCGTAATACACCGCTGACTGCCAAAGATGTACGTAAGTTTTCAAGGTTTTTCTTTGCAGGAGCTGCAACCTGTGAGTTGGACAAGCAGGGAAGAATCCTGATTCCGGCCGTACTCCGAGAATATGCGGGCCTGAAAAAAGATGTCGTACTTGCAGGTGTGTATAATAAAGTAGAAATCTGGGATAAAGAACGCTGGGATGAGAGCCAGAATGACAACGATATGGAAGATATCGCAGAACACATGGGCGATTTTGGCATCGAGATCTGATACATATAAAAAGATCTGGCAAAAGAAATGTTCATGATGAACGATACTATATAGAAAGGCAGCAAAAAACATGGAGTTTAAACATGTGTCCGTTTTGCTTCAGGAGACGGTAGACAATCTCATAACAAAAACAGACGGCATTTATGTAGATGGTACGCTAGGTGGCGGCGGTCACAGTTTTGAGATTTGCAGCCGACTGACCGGGGGCGGACGTCTGATCGGAATCGATCAGGATGCAGATGCCATTGCGGCAGCAACAAAACGTCTGGAACTTTACAAAGACAGGGTAACGATCCTACGCAGTAACTACAGAGATATCAAAAACCAGCTTGCTTCGGTTGGCATTGATAAAGTAGATGGCATCATGTTAGATCTGGGTGTCTCTTCTTATCAGTTGGATACACCGGAGAGAGGATTTACCTATCGGGATGAAAATGCCTGTCTGGATATGCGTATGGATCAGCGTCAGGATATGACAGCAAAAGATATTTTGCAGAATTACAGTGAACAGGAACTGTTTCGTATGATCCGGGATTATGGAGAGGATCGTTTCGCGAAAAATATTGCAAAGCATATTGTGCAGGCAAGAGAAAAGAAACCGATTGAGACGACCGGAGAGTTAAATGAGATCATCCGTGCAGCGATTCCGGCAAAAGTAAGGGCTACCGGTGGACATCCGGCAAAAAGAACTTATCAGGCACTGCGAATTGAACTGAACCATGAACTGGATGTGTTGCAGGATTCTCTGGATGAAATGATTGAGTTATTAAATCCGGGAGGAAGGCTTTGCATTATTACTTTCCAGTCACTGGAAGACCGGATTGTTAAAAATAACTTTAAGAAAAATGAAAATCCGTGCACCTGCCCAAGCAATTTCCCGGTATGTGTCTGCGGAAATGTTTCAAAAGGAAAGGTTATTACAAGAAAACCTATACTTCCATCAGAAGAAGAACTGGAAGTAAACAGCCGTTCAAAGAGCGCAAAATTACGAGTGTTTCAGCGTGCAGAATAATTTAAGTGAGAGAATACACAGAACAGACAGTTGAAGGATGGTCTGTAGTATATAGAAAACAGGAGGAATGATCCTTCTGCCAGAACCCACTGATGAGTTCTGAACTATAAATAAATCATCAGGAAAGGATACAGTTGGAATTATGAATCAGAGATATTCAGGATCTACAAACAGAACAGGAAAAAAGACAGATACCCACAGACAGGATGGAAGAAATGAAAGATATGTGCGTGGAAATACTGTCAGATATCTGAATGCAGAGCCAGCTTATCAGCCGAAAAAACCGGAGAGGGTGCTTACTCCGGAGGAAGAGCATGCAAAAAGACAGCGTCAGATCGCATCCAGAAGAAATTGCCAGAAAGTAAAGAGCATGAATTTGGGCTATGTGATGTTTCTGTCAGCAGCTGCGATTGTCTGTGCTGTAGCATGCGGTATTTTTATTTCATTGCAGACCAGTATCAACACGAATATGAAGTCTGTAGCAGAGCTTCAGACACAGGTGTCTGACCTGAAGGCAAGAAATGATGCTCTGGAGAAAAATATCGAAACATCAGTGGATCTGGAGCAGATTAAACAAAAAGCGATCAATGATCTTGGAATGAAATATCCGGCCGCAGATCAGGTCGTTACATATTCTGTACAGTCTTCTGATTATATGAATCAGTATGGAAGCGTACCTGAAAATTAGTATTTTGGACAGGTAAAATATGAAGAAAAAACGTAAAAAAACAATAAAGCTATCAAACGGGATGAGAAAAAAGATGTTTCTTCTTTTTTTCTGCATCCTTGCTTTTGTTGTAGTATTAATAGGAAGAATGATTAAGATTCAGCTGGTAAGCGGAGATAAATATGAGAAGATCGTTTTGTCACAGCAAAGCTACAACAATCAAACGATTCCGTTCCGTCGGGGAGATATCCTGGATTGCAAGGGAACGGTACTGGCTACCAGTTCGGATGTTTATAATGTTGTTTTGGACTGTAGTGTATTAACGGCAAAAAAATCATATGTTGATCCTACAGTATCAGCACTGGTGCAGTGTTTTGGCCTTGATGAGGCGGATATCCGACAGAAGATCAAAGATAATCCAAACGGTAAATATATTATTCTGAAGAAAAAAATCTCCTATGATGAAGTGTCTGCTTTTGAGACGCTGGAAGAAGAAACAAATAAGAATGCCGCAAAAAGCAAGGAAACAGATAAGCCTTATATCAAAGGTGTCTGGTTTGAAAAAGAGTATATTCGCAATTATCCTTACAGTACGATGGCCAGTTCGCTTTTGGGATTTACAACATCCGGAAATGTTGGAATCGGCGGTATTGAAGATAAATATAATGATATTCTGAATGGAACGGATGGACGATCCTACGGATATTTGAATGATGATGCGAATTTTGAACAGACAGTAAAAGCCGCGGTAAATGGCGAAAATGTTGTATCCACGATCGATGCCAATATCCAGTCTATCGTAGAAGAAAAAATAAAGGAATTTAATGATGCTTATACCAATAATTATACCCAGGGAAATGGAGCTCTTCATATAGGTGTTATTGTTCAGAATCCTAATAACGGCGAGATCATGGCTATGGCAAATTATCCGAATTATGACTGCAACAATGCGTGGGATCTGTCGGCTTATTATTCTCAGGATGAAATCGACAGTATGGATGAAAATCAGACATTGGATGCCCTGAATACGGTTTGGAATAATTTCTGTGTAAGTTATACTTATGAACCGGGTTCTACAGCGAAACCTTTTACGGTTGCTACCGGATTGGATACCGGTACATTGACCGGAGATGAGAGTTTTTACTGTGATGGTTTTGAACAGGTGGGCGGTCATACGATCCATTGTGTAAAACGAAGTGGTCATGGTATGCAGACGGTTCAGCAGGCGTTGATGAATTCCTGTAATGACTCTCTGATGCAGATGTCATATAAGATTGGAGCGGAAAATTTCTGTCGGTATCAGCAGATTTTTAATTTTGGATTAAAAACCAATATTGATCTTCCGGGAGAAGCAAGAACAGACAGCCTGGTATATTCTCTGGATAAGATGAGTGCAACTTCACTGGCGACAAACTCATTTGGTCAGAACTTTAATGTTACTATGATCCAGATGTCCAGCGCATTCTGCTCACTTGTAAATGGCGGTTCTTATTATCAGCCACATGTTGTAAAGAAGATTACGGATGAAAATGGAAATACGGTAAAAGAGATAGAACCGACATTATTAAAACAGACCGTGTCTAAGGAGACCAGTGATAAGATCAGGGGATATCTGGAAGCGACGGTATCTCAGGGTACAGCCAAGACCGCGAAGGTAGATGGATATTCTATGGGTGGAAAGACCGGTACAGCTCAGAAATTTGATTCAGAGACCGGACAGAGAGCAAAAGGAAAATACCTTCTGTCTTTTATCGGATTTGCACCGGCAAATGATCCGCAGGCTGTCATCTATGTTGTTGTAGATGAACCGAATGTGGAAAGCCAGCCACATAGTACTTATGCACAGAATATTGCAAGAGAGATTATGGAAGAAGCACTTCCATATATGAACATTTATTCGGATGAAGAGAAAAAAGGAACAAATGCAAATCTGAATATCAAAGGAGAAGAATCTGGCGATCAGACCGGAAATACAGCAATTCCGGACAGTGGAGCAGATGCAGAAAACTATACCGGAGATATCTTTGAAAATTAGCAGCATAACCTCATATAAAGCACATAGATTATAATAAAATGCTTTTATGAGGTTTTGCTGTATGCAGAGGTTATTAAAGTTTCAGAAACAAAAGCTTTTTCTTTATGTTTTGGTAATTCTGGCAGGGCTGGGACTTACAATGGGCAGGCTTGTATATATTATGGTATTCCGTTCCGAATATTATGAGGAAAAAGCTCAAAATCTGCATGAAAGAGAGCGGGAAATTAAGGCAGCCCGAGGAAAAATTCTGGACAGAAACGGAGTGGAACTGGCGGCAAATCAGTCTGTATGTACGATCTCAGTGATTCATAATCAGATTACAGATCCGGAAAAGGTCATAGAAGTATTGTCAGATAAACTGGGGATGTCTGAACAGGAGATCCGCAAACGTGTGGAAAAGGTCAGTTCCATTGAACGAATCCGTTCAAATGTGTCTAAGGAAGTCGGAGATGCAATCCTTGAGCAGGGGCTGGATGGAGTAAAAGTAGATGCTGATTATAAACGTTACTATCCAAAAGGAGAACTGGCATCAAAGGTTCTGGGATTTACCGGGAGTGATAATCAGGGAATTATCGGGCTTGAGGTAAAATATAATGAATATCTGCAGGGAACCAATGGAAAGATTTTGACAGAAACAGATGTCAGAGGTGTGGAGCTTGATACCGGAGGCGAGCGGAGAACGGAACCGGAGGCAGGCAATGATCTGGTAATCAGTATAGATGCAAATATACAGGCATATTGTCAGCAGGCAGCAGAAAAAGTGATGGAAGAAAAACAGGCAGATGCTGTCAGCGTAATTCTTATGAAACCGGATAACGGGGAAATCTTTGCAATGGTAAATGTTCCTGAATTTGATCTCAATGATCCTTTTACGCTTCAAGTAAATGAAATGGAATCGCTCGATCAGACTGCAGAAGTACAACAAAGTGAAGAGAACAATAGCGTAGAAAACAGGCAGGATCTTTTGAATCAGATGTGGAGAAATGGAAGTATCAATGATACGTATGAACCGGGATCTACATTTAAGATCATCACAACCGCAGCGGCACTGGAAGAGGCTGTTGTGACTCCGGAAGATTCCTTTTACTGTCCGGGATATAAAGTTGTCGAGGACAGAAGGATCCGATGTCATAAGACAACCGGTCATGGTGCAGAGACCTTTACACAGGGAATTATGAATTCCTGCAATCCGGTATTTATAGAACTGGGACTTCGACTTGGCGTGGAACGCTTTTACGAATATTTCCAGACGTTTGGTCTATTGGATAAAACTGGAGTAGATCTTCCGGGCGAAGCAGGTACGATCATGCATGATCCGAAGAATATGGGGCAGGTAGAGCTGGCCACGGTTTCATTTGGTCAGTCCTTTCAGATCACACCACTTCAGCTGATCACTACAGCGGCATCACTGATCAATGGTGGAAAACGGGTAACTCCTCATTTGGCATTATCTGTGCAGGATGAATCAGGAAATGTTTTACAGGAGTTTTCAACAGAAGCAGGAGCACGTATCGTAAGTGAAGGAACATCAGAAACATTGCGAGGTCTGTTGGAGAAAGTGGTCTCTGAAGGAACTGGAAAAAAAGCGTATATTGAAGGCTTTTCTATCGGAGGAAAGACAGCGACATCCCAGACACTTCCAAGGAGTGAGCATCGCTATATATCGTCTTTTCTCGGATTTGCCCCGGCAGAATCCCCACAGGTAATCGGGCTTGTAGTCATTCATGATCCGAAAGGAATTTATTATGGAGGTACGATAGCGGCTCCCGTTATGAAAGAGATTTTTGAAAATGTCCTTCCGTATCTGGGAATCGAGAAAAAGTCCGTAAAAAATGAAGACGAAGCGGTTGCGAACTGAAAAAAAAAGACGTATACTACATAAGTTGAGATAAAAACTATCAAAATACAAAAATGCAGCGGTCTGTATGCTTGATGAGACTGGCTGACAATCGAAGAGGTGTGAAAATGACATTTGAGGTAATTATTCCCGTACTGATCGCATTTGCGATTACTGCTATTCTTGGTCCGGTGTTGATTCCTTTTTTGAGAAAACTCAAGATCGGTAATACAGAGAGGGAGGAACTGGAGTCCCACCAGAAGAAAAACGGTACTCCAACAATGGGCGGTATCATGATACTGATCGCTGTGATCGTTACATCCTTAATCTTTGCAAAGGATTATCCAAAGATTATTCCGATTCTGTTTGTAACAGTAGGCTTCGGAATTATTGGCTTTCTGGATGACTATCTGAAGGTTGTACTTCGCAGATCCGATGGTCTGCTTGCATGGCAGAAGATGCTCTGCCAGATCGTGGTAACAGCGATTTTTGCTGTATACCTGGTCAGAACAGAAATTCCTTTGACAATGTTGATCCCTTTTTCAGGCGGGAAATATCTGAATATTGGATGGATCGCGATCCCGGTTCTTTTCCTGGCTGTGATCGGAACTGTCAATGGTGTAAACTTTACAGATGGATTAGATGGTCTGGCATCCAGCGTTACCGTTCTGGTAGCTACATTTTTTACCGTAGTGGCAATCGGAACTTCTGCCGGAATTGCGCCGATTACCTGTGCGGTAGTAGGGGCTTTGCTGGGATTCCTTCTGTTTAATGTATATCCGGCCAGTGTATTTATGGGAGATACCGGTTCACTGGCACTTGGTGGATTTGTCGCATCCACGGCATATATGCTGCAGATGCCGATCTTTATCCTGATTGTTGGACTAATCTACTGGATCGAGATTATTTCTGTTATGATCCAGGTCACATATTTTAAAAAGACAGGTGGAAAACGATTCTTTCGTATGGCACCGATACATCATCATTTTGAACTGGGCGGATGGTCTGAAACAAGAGTTGTTGCAGTGTTCTCTATTGTAACAGCATTACTTTGTCTGGTAGCTTTTATCGGAATGTAGTCCGCACAATAGCAAAAAGAGGGGAAAACAATGGATTTAAAAGGAAAAAAAGTACTTGTATTTGGAAGCGGAAAAAGTGGTATCGCAGCAGTGAAACTTCTGTATCATCAGAAAGCAGATATTGTACTGTTTGACGGGAATATTGAACTGGATGTAAGCCGTGTGAAAGAAGCACTTGGCGAGATCGCGGGAAGCATCCGCATAAAACTGGGGAACCTGGAAAAAGAAGAATTGGAAACTTTGGATCTTGCCGTTTTAAGTCCGGGTGTTCCGGTCGATCTTCCGATCGTGGAAGCAATGAAGAACGCGGGTGTTAAGATCTGGGGAGAGATTGAGCTTGCATATCGATGTGGCAGAGGAAATGTACTTGCAATCACAGGAACCAATGGAAAGACGACAACAACCAGTCTTCTGGGAGAGATCATGGGGGCTGCATATGAGGATGTCCGTGTTGTCGGAAATATTGGTGTTCCATATACGGAAATGGTAGAAGGTTCTACAGAAGATACGGTAACAGTGGCTGAAATCAGTAGTTTTCAGCTGGAGACGATCGATACATTTTGTCCGAAAGTATCTGCTGTGCTGAATATTACACCGGATCATCTGAACCGCCATCATACCATGGAAAATTATATTGCAGCGAAATTAAGCATTACCAAAAATCAGACGATGGAGGATACCTGTGTATTGAATTATGAAGATGAAGAACTTCGTAAATTTGGAGAAATTGCAAAGGTTTCCGTGCTTTATTTCAGCAGCGCAAGAAAACTGGAAAAGGGATTGTATCTGGATGGTCGTGATATCATGTATGCAGATGGTACAAATGTGGAAAAAGTCATTTGTGTAGATGAGCTGAATATTCTCGGTATGCACAATTATGAAAATGCAATGGCAGCATCAGCAATGGCTTTAAGCTACGGAGTAGATCTGGGCGTGATACGTACGGTATTACGTCAGTTTCAGGCTGTAGAGCACCGAATAGAATATGTAACAGAAAAAAGAGGCGTTCGTTTTTATAATGATTCCAAAGGAACGAATCCGGATGCCGCGATCAAAGGCATTCAGGCTATGGATCGTCCGACCTGTCTGATCGGTGGCGGATACGATAAAGAATCCGAGTACGATGAGTGGATAGACAGTTTTAATGGAAAAGTGAAGAAGCTGGTACTCATAGGACAGACAAGAGAAAAGATTGCGCAGACAGCTGAAAAACATGGATTCCATGATTATGTATTTGCTGAAAGTCTGCAGGAGGCTGTAGATATCTGTTATGCGAATGCCGAGAGCGGAGATGCAGTACTGCTTTCGCCTGCTTGTGCGAGCTGGGGAATGTTCCCGAACTACGAAGTTCGTGGAAAAATGTTCAAAGAAATGGTTCATAACCTGAAGGAGTAATTGGAATGGCTGCAAGACAGGGAAGCAGTAGGGGAATCCTGAAAAAAAACAGAAAACAGGCACCAAAAGCGCAGTATTTTGATTATACATTGTTATTTGTCATTATCATATTGCTGGCGTTCGGTCTGATCATGCTTTACAGTGTCAGCTCTTATGAAGCTCAGAGTTCTTTCGGAAATTCTTTTTATTATCTGAAAAATCAGGGCAGGGCGGCTGCCATTGGTTTTATTTTCATGCTGATCTGTTCGCGTATTGATTATCATAAATGGAAGAAACTTGCATTTCCTCTGTATCTGCTGGTCTTTCTTGCCTGCGTTGCAGTTATATTTGTTGGAAATGAATATGGTGGGCAGAAACGATGGTTTTCTATTGCAGGAATCTCAGTACAGCCGTCTGAGTTTGCAAAAGTGGCGATCATTGTTACGATGGCAACTGTTTTATGTGGAGCTGCAAAAAAACTGGCAAAGAAAGAAATGCCAAGACATTACCGGTCGAAATTGGAAAAGACGGTAAAACAACAGATTATGGAAATCTGGAAAGTTATCAGGGTATGTTTGGTGGCATTGCCGATCATTGTACCGATTGCATACAATAACCTGAGTACTGCATTGATCATTGTTGGAATCGTGTTTATCATGGTTTTGGTGGTAAGCCCTAAATATTCTCCATTTCTGATTCTGATCGCAGCGGCAGTTATCGCAATCTTATTGTATCTGTCACTGGGAAGTGGATATCGTGCTGTACGTTTTCTGGCATGGATCCATCCGGAACAGTATCCTGATGATACATTTCAGACATTACAGGGATTATATGCTATTGGTTCTGGCGGACTTTTTGGAAAAGGGCTGGGTGCAAGTATGCAAAAACTCGGTTTTGTACCGGAGGCAGAGAATGATATGATCTTTTCAATCATCTGCGAAGAACTGGGACTGTTTGGCGCGATCTGCATGATCTTGCTGTTTGTATTGATGATATGGAGATTTCTTGTGATCGCAAATAATGCGCCAGATCTGTTTGGCTCATTACTTGTGGTGGGAATTATGGCACATATCTCACTTCAGGTGTTGTTAAATATTGCCGTTGTTACAAATACGATTCCTAATACCGGTGTAACATTGCCGTTTATCAGTTTTGGTGGAACGTCGTTGATGATATTGCTGGTAGAGATGGGAATAGCGTTGAGTGTATCCCGTGGTATCCGTTTGGAGGAGACACCAGATGAATAAAAAACAGCAGAAAAACCAGAATGTTAAAAAACGTCGAAAAAAACGGAGAGTTCAGAAATTTTTATTAAAACTGATACTGACGGTTATTATTGCATTAGCACTTGCAGCACTGATCGTTTTCAAAGTGTTTACGGTTCAGAATGTGACGGTAAAAGGCAACAGCATTTATTCCGATGAGAAGATACAGGACTGGGTGTTGAATGATAAATATTCCTGGAATTCATTGTATGTATTTTTTAAATATAAATTTACATCTACCAAAGAGGTACCTTTTGTGGATTCCATGAAGATATCATTGAAATCTCCGCATAATCTTCAGGTTCAGGTGTATGAAAAAAGAGTGTTGGGGTATCTGTATATTCCATCCCTTGGAAAAAATGCTTATATTGACAAAGATGGATTTGTTGTGGAGTTATCCAATGAAATTATTCAGGGAACAACGAAAATCATTGGCTTATCTGTACCGACCGCAACTTTATATGAAAAACTTCCATTAGAAGATACGTCCGTCCTGAAAACGTTATTAAATGTAACTCAGCTTTTGAAAAAGTATGAACTTGTGCCGGAAAGTATCTATGTGACAGCGGATTCGCAGGTACTTCTTAATTATGGTTCCATTCAGGTAAATGTTGGTGGAAATATCTATCTAAACGAAAAAATTGTCCGTCTGCGGGAAATCAAACCGAAACTTGATGGTATGACCGGTACACTGCATATGGAAAACTGGAGTGAGATTAATACAGATATCTATTTTGATAAAGATGAATTAACAGAAATACCGAATGATGTTCAGACGGTACCTGCTTCTGATGAAGAATCACAGACAGATCCAGCACAGGGAGATGGGACACAGACAGATTCGACGGCAGAGGATGGAACGCAGACAGATCCGGCAACGGGAGATGACGCACAGACAGACCCGACGGCAGAGGACGGAACGCAGACAGATCCAGCAGCAGGAGATGGAACTGCGCAGGAACAATAATCATAGTATTTTAATAAAATATAGGTTGATTATTTTTTGAAAAAATTATATTATTATAGATATATTGTAAAAAAGAAAAACGTAGAAATTTAAAATAGAAGTTTCTATATGAGGGATAAAAGGAGGAACTGTCGTGCTCGAGATTATGTCAACAGAAGCTGAATCCAGCGCAAAGATTATTGTCATTGGTGTAGGTGGCGCTGGAAATAACGCTGTGAATAGAATGATAGATGAACAGATTGGAGGAGTTGAGTTTATCGGTGTCAATACAGATAAACAGGCATTGACTCTTTGCAAAGCTCCTACTCTGATTCAGATCGGCGAAAAACTTACCAAAGGACTGGGAGCCGGAGCACAGCCGGAGATCGGCGAAAAAGCAGCAGAAGAGAGCGCGGAGGAATTAGCAGCGGCAATTGAAGGTGCTGATATGGTATTTGTTACCTGCGGAATGGGTGGCGGAACCGGAACCGGAGCTGCTCCAATCGTTGCCAAACTGGCAAAGGAAAAAGGAATTCTTACTGTTGGTGTTGTTACAAAACCGTTTCGTTTTGAAGCTAAAACAAGAATGGTAAATGCGCTTGCAGGAATTGAAAAGCTGCGTGACAGCGTAGATACACTGATTGTAATCCCGAACGACAAACTTCTTGAAATTGTAGACAGACGTACAACGATGCCGGATGCTCTCAAGAAAGCAGATGAAGTTCTTCAGCAGGCAGTACAGGGTATTACAGATTTGATCAATGTACCGGCTCTGATCAACCTTGATTTTGCAGATGTACAGACTGTTATGAAAGATAAAGGAATGGCTCATATCGGTATTGGTGAAGCCACTGGCGATGATAAAGCAATCGAGGCAGTTAAGATTGCTGTTGCAAGTCCGTTGCTTGAGACAAGCATTACAGGTGCATCTCATGTTATTATTAATATTTCCGGAGATATCTCTCTTATGGATGCAAATGATGCAGCAAGTTATGTACAGGATCTCGCTGGAGATGATGCAAATATTATCTTTGGTGCAAAATTTGATGAATCCTGTCAGGATTCTGCAAAGATTACTGTAATCGCAACAGGTCTGGAAAATCCGGCAACAGCTGCTCAGACACCAAAGATTCTTTCAGGATTAAATTATACAGGAACAGCACAGCAGGGTGGTCTTGGCCTGAACCGTACGGCAGGTACTCAGCCACAGGTAAGCCAGGCAGCTCCAAATCCTATGACAAATGGAATACATATGCCGAAGCCGCCGGTAAGTACCGTACAACAGAAGGATATTAAGATTCCGGATTTCCTGAAGAATACAAAACGTTAGTATAATGTAGCAGGGGGAAATAAAATAAAAACGATTAAGAACCGTGATTTTGACAAAAAAATCGCGGTTCTTTTTTTATAATAATCTGGAATCAGACAAGTGAAAGCAGGTTATCGAAAGGATAGGAAGGATTATTTTACCGTGCTTAGAGAAAAAGAATACTGGTACATGCAGAAATAAAAAGGTATGGAGAAATAAAAAGTGAAAAATTATATATGGTATCCGGACATCTTTTTTCTACGGGTATTCCTGCTGGATCTGATGGCATATCTGACTGCCTTGCTGATCCTGAAAAAACGATTTCAGCCGGGCATCTGTATGCTGATCGCAGCGGTATCTGCTTTTGTAGAAACGGGATTGTTTTGGATGATGCATCGTTATCTGCTGTATCGTATACTGATGCTTTTGGCTGTAAATTCTGTGAGTACCATCTGTTTGCTTCGGGGAAAGAAGTGGAGTCTGTGGGTAAGAGGCTATCTGGTTATTTCTGTGATCCTGTTGGTCTGTGGGGGATTGCTGAATTTCTGGTTTGGATTATTTCCGCATCTGCAGGAAAGCTGGATCTGGTATGTCGGTATGGGGATGTTGTCTGCGTGTCTATGCATATATGGATGGAGAAAGAAAAAAGAACAGGATCTTTCTTTCCTGGTGGAGCTGGAATATGGAGGATGCAGGACAGAATTGCAGGGATTTCTGGACACGGGAAACTGTCTGAGGGATCCTTATACGGGCAGTCCCGTGAGCGTTGTACCTTCCATTGTACTGGAACGTGCCGCTGCGATTCCTGTTGAGAAAATACGTTATATTCCCTATCACACTGTGGGACAGAGCGGACAGCTGTTGCGCGTATTTACAGCGGATAAGATGTGTGTGTATCAGAGTGGAGAGAAACGGGAATATACCAGACCAGTCATTGGGCTGGCGGAGGATAAGGTGTTCTGTAATGATCAGATACAGATTTTATTAAACCGGGAATTTCTTTGAAATGTGCATATGCATAGTGAATAAGAAGATGCAGTCATTTGATGACAGGACCTTGGAGAGGGTCAGGAAAAACTACTACACTAAGATATGGGGAACAAAGTGTCATGTATATAAGAATTTCAGTGCCGGAACGGTTTCAGTTCCGGATCATGCCAACCATTCAAAATCTTTTGTTTCACAATACGAAAGAACTGCATTATATAGGAGGAGCAGAAATACTGCCGCCGCCACTGGATGCGGAAAAGGAAAGCGCCTGTATTGAGCAGTTACAGACAGAAGAAGGGCAGACTGCAAAACAGAAACTGATCGAACATAATCTTCGTCTGGTCGTATATATTGCCAAAAAGTTTGACAATACGGGAGTTGGAGTGGAGGATCTGATCTCCATTGGAACGATCGGTCTGATCAAATCCGTAAATACCTATAATCCAACAAAAAATATTAAGCTTGCCACTTATGCATCCAGATGTATTGAAAACGAGATCCTCATGTATCTGCGTCGCACAAGCAAGATGAAAATGGAAGTTTCCATAGACGAGCCGCTGAATGTGGACTGGGATGGAAATGAACTGTTACTGTCAGATATCCTGGGGACAGACGACGATCTCATTTATCGGGATATGGAACTGGAAGTAGAGAAAAAGTTGCTAAAAAAAGCAGTGGCAAAATTATCGCCGCGGGAACGCAGAATCATAGAACTGCGTTATGGATTGAAAGACAAGGAAGAACAGGAAATGACACAAAAGGAAGTTGCGGATCTTATGGGAATATCCCAGTCTTATATTTCCCGCTTGGAGAAAAAGATCATGAAGCGGCTGAGAAAAGAAATTGACCGGTATGAATAATGGAAAATTGGATTTTATAGGAGTATATGTTTTATATGAAAAGGCTGATAACGGTATCAGAATCTACAGGAGCAATAGCGTAGGTATACACACCTGACAGAAAATGGCGGAATATTACAAGTTTTTACAATATCATTAACTTTTTAATGAAAGTCTTGAAGAATTTTTAAAAGCGTATTAGATTAATACCTGTACATAAAATTCAAGTGATATAAGGATGAGGAAATTGAGCGTGACAAAAGAAGATAATCAGGGAACGGGATTCCGTGCCCGTCAAAAAAAGATAGAAAAAGGAAGAGCAATCCTGTTATTGGTCATTATTGCAGCAGCGGCTGTCTATGTGATCGGAGCAGCTTTTTATTCCAGACATTTTTATCTTAAAAATACGATATATGGTGTGAAAGTGACAAACCAGAGCGTTTCCGGATTAAAGGAAAAACTGGCGAAGGAAACTGAAAATTATAAGCTGACCGTTGTTTCCAAGACGGGAGAAGAAATCGTATCTGCGCAGGAAATCGATATGCAGGCAGATACAGATGCGACGGTAGATAATCTGAAAAAGAAACAGAATGCACTGCTCTGGGTAAGTGGTCTGTTTTCTAAAGCAGAAGATGTGAATGTGGATGTAACCTTTGATGAAGAAAAACTGAAAGTGCAGGCAGACGGATTTTCTTTTATGCAGGATGACGTTATGAAAGCACCGGCGGATGCGCATCTGGAGTATAAAGATGGTTCTTTTCAGATCGTGGAGCAAAAAGAAGGTACGCTGTTGGATAAAGACAGTGTCTATCAGGTAATGACAGAAGCTGTTACGGAAGGAAAGACAGAAGTGGATCTGGAGTCTTCGGACTGTTATGTCAAGCACAATGTGCATTCCGAGTCAGAGGAATTGAAAGAAGAACAGCAGAAGTTAAATGATCTGATCAATGTAAAAATCGTGTATGATTTTTCAGACCGTCAGGAAACCGTAGATGCAGATCAGATTTCCCAGTGGATCACATTCGGGGATGACTTTTCCTTTGATCTTGACCGGGGCAAAGTAGTCGCTTATATGAAAGAACTTGGTTATAAGTATGATACTTTTGGACTCAGCCGGACTTTCCAGACCAGTCTTGGAACAACTGTCAAGTTAAAGGGTGGTGATTATGGCTGGCTGATCAATAAAGAGAAATCTGCGGATGCCCTGATCGAGAAGATCAAAGCCGGAGAATCCGGAACGATACAGCCGGAATACCGTTATGAGGGCAAATGTCGGGATACCAACGATATTGGAAGCACTTATATCGAAGTATCTATTTCCAACCAGAGAATGTGGTGCTATGTGGATGGACAGTGCATCGTAGATACGCCGGTTGTAACCGGAAATATCAACATCAAAGGTCGTGCAACTCCATCCAACGGTGTATGGGCGATTGATGCGAAGATGACCAATTATAATCTGGTGGGAGAAGGATACAATTCCCATGTAGATTACTGGATGCCATTTAATGGAAATGTCGGCATTCACAATGCAGACTGGAGAAACTCCTTTGGTGGAAATATTTATAAGACCAACGGATCTCACGGCTGTGTCAACACACCGAAGGCAAATGCAAAAAAAATCTATGAAAACGTATCTATTGGTACACCGGTAGTTGTGTATGACTAAAACATAATGGTAGTGGGATTGTTGTAGTGTGAAAAATACTTTTTCATAGCTATTTATGC
Source organism: uncultured Roseburia sp. (assembly GCA_905193415.1). GTDB lineage: Bacteria > Bacillota > Clostridia > Lachnospirales > Lachnospiraceae > Brotonthovivens. Next base: position 91,281 of record CAJJOP010000003.1, on the reverse strand, counting down.
CGCCATCCGAAGGCGGCGAAATAGAGATTAAAATTAAAACTTAACAATCAGCGAAGCGTCAGAAACTGCTTCATCGTATTTAATGCACATTTTTCAAGCCTGCTTACCTGGGCCTGGGAAATGTGTATTTCTTTTGCCACTTCCATCTGGGTTTTTCCTTCAAAAAAGCGGAGTTTGATGATGCGGTATTCCCTGTCGTTTAAGCGTTTCATGGCATCGGAGAGGGAGAGGGTCTCTACCCAGCGGTCCTCTTTATTTTTTTTGTCACTGATCTGATCCATGACATATAATGTGTCGCCTCCATCGGTATAGATGGGATCGTAGAGGCTTACAGGACTCTGGATAGCATCCAGGGCAAATACGATCTCTTCTTCCGGAATGCCGATCTCGGCAGCCACTTCTGACAGTGTCGGATCCTGATTGTTTTTCTTTGTCATCAGTTCCTGGGTGTGCAGCGCTTTGTAGGCGGTGTCCCGCATGGAGCGGCTGACGCGCACACTGTTGTTATCCCGGAGATAGCGACGGATCTCACCGATGATCATTGGTACGGCATACGTTGAAAATTTAACATTCATATCGGGATCAAAGTTATCAATGGATTTGATCAGGCCGATGCATCCGATCTGAAACAGATCATCTACATTTTCATTGCTTGCGGCAAAACGCCGGATGATACTCAGTACAAGCCGGAGGTTTCCCTTAATGTAAGTTTCGCGGGCGGCGAGATCTCCCTGACGGATCTTTTCAAAAAGCGATGCTTTTTCTTCCTCTTTCAGTATAGGGAGGGTAGATGTATTTACCCCGCAGATTTCTACTTTATAAGCAGCCATAGACAAATACCTCCGGTTAAGTTTCATGTACTAAGAGAATGCACGGAATTTTGAAAAAGTATGCATTGGCAGTTAGATATTTTTTAGAAAATCCAAGCTTGCATGACCAGTGAAAAAGCATTATACTAATAGCAAACTGTCTGTTTGTAGACAGGCGAAATAATCAGTTAAAAGAGTGTATTGATACAAATAATGAGAGAGGGATAGCAAATGAAGAAAATCCTTGATTTGATCACAGAGGAAGTAACAAAAGCCTTTGTGCAGGCAGGTTATGAAGAGAAATATGGTAAAGTAACGATCTCAAACCGTCCGGATCTGTGCGAATTTCAGTGTAACGGAGCTATGGCTGCAGCAAAGCAGTATCATAAGGCGCCATTTATGATCGCAGATGCTGTTGCAGAACAGCTGCAGGACAATGCCATGTTTTCCATGGTTGATTCTGTAAAACCGGGATTCCTGAATTTAAAGCTGGATGAAACATATCTGGCTGAGTATCTGCAGGAGATGCAGGAGGATGAACGTTACGGATGTGAAAAAGTGGCAGAGCCGAAGACGATCATTGTGGATTACGGCGGAGCAAATGTGGCAAAACCGCTACATGTAGGACATCTGCGTTCTGCTGTTATCGGCGAGAGCGTCAAACGCATGAGCCGTTACATCGGACATGAGGTAATCGGTGATGTACATCTGGGCGACTGGGGTCTTCAGATGGGTCTGATCATCACAGAGCTGAAAGAACGGAAACCGGAGCTGGTTTATTTTGACGCATCTTATGAAGGCGAGTATCCGAAGGAAGCGCCGTTTACTATTTCTGAGCTGGAGGAGATCTATCCGACAGCCAGTGGAAAATCAAAAGAAGATCCGGCTTATAAAGAAGCGGCAATGCAGGCGACCTTTGAACTTCAGAAAGGCAGAAGAGGATATATTGCCCTGTGGAAACACATTTTGGCAGTATCCATCAAGGATCTGAAGAAAAACTATGACAGTCTGAACGTTTCCTTTGATCTGTGGAAGGGTGAATCCGATGCAGATCCATATATTGCTCCGATGGCGGATAAGATGAAAGAAGACGGATTTGCATATATGAGCGAAGGCGCGCTTGTAGTAGATGTCAGCGAGGAGACCGATGCAAAAGAGATCCCGCCTTGCATGATCCTGAAATCCGATGGCGCATCTCTGTATACAACAACCGATCTGGCAACCATCGTATGGCGTATGCAGGATTATCATCCGGACAAAATGGTATATCTGGCTGACAAACGTCAGGAGTTGCATTTTGTACAGGTATTCCGCTGTGCGAAGAAAACCGGACTTGTTTCTGATGATACTGAACTGAAATTCATCGGTTTTGGTACGATGAACGGAAAAGACGGCAAACCGTTTAAGACCCGTGAGGGCGGCGTTATGCGTCTGGAGAAACTGGTAGGAGACATCCAGAACGAAATGTTCCAGAAGATTTCCGAGAACAATACCATGGATGAGGAAGAAGCAAAAGAGACTGCAAAAATGGTAGCATTATCTGCTATCAAATACGGCGATCTGTCCAATCAGGCTTCCAAAGATTATATTTTTGATATTGACCGGTTTATTTCCTTTGAAGGAAACACAGGCCCATATATCCTGTACACTATCGTTCGTATCAAATCCATTTTGAAAAAATATGCCCAGAGTGGCAAATCCGCAGCAGATTACAAGATCCAGGCTGCACATTCTGCAAGTGAAAAAGGTCTGATGCTGGAGCTGGCTCGTTTCAATGAGATTATGATAAATGCGGCAGAAGAGCTTGCTCCGCATAAAATCTGTGCATACATTTATGGTCTGGCAAATGCACTGAACCATTTCTATCATGAGACAAAGATCATGGCAGAAGAAGATGAAGCAGTACAGGCTGGTTACATTCGTCTGCTGGAACTTACTAGAGACGTTCTTGAGACCTGTATCGATGTACTGGGATTTGCTGCACCTGACCGGATGTAAAAAAATAAATTAGAAAGTTTAAAGAGAAGGATATGAAAGAAAGAGAGAGTTTTGGATCCCGTCTTGGATTCATCCTTGTGTCCGCAGGTTGTGCAGTGGGGCTTGGAAATGTATGGAAATTTCCGTATATCTGCGGAGAAAATGGAGGAGCGGCTTTTATTCTGATCTATCTGCTGTTTCTCATCGTCCTTGGATTCCCAATTATGGTCTGCGAATTTTCCGTTGGTCGGGGAAGTCGCAAAGGTGCTTCCAGGGCTTATGAAGTATTAGAACCAGAGGGAACATCCTGGCATCATTTTAAATGGTTTTCTATTTTTGGAAATTATCTTCTGATGATGTTTTATACGATGGTAACAGGCTGGATGTTTTTCTATGTCTATCGTTCAGCTACTGGAAAACTTGCTGATATGAGTTCAGAACAGGTAGGCGGAGCTTTCAGTGATATGCTTGGCTCTCCGGGAACAATGGCAGGCTGGGCGATTGTTGCGATCATAGTCGCATTTGGCATATGCGCCCTTGGATTGCAGAATGGTATTGAGAAGATCATGAAGGTAATGATGAGTCTTCTGATCATCTTGATCGTTGTACTTGCCGTGCATTCGCTTGTGCTTCCAAATGCGGGGGTTGGCGTAAAGTTTTATCTTGTTCCTAATCTGGATGCAATCAGGGAACGGGGACTTGGCCCGGTAGTATTTGATGCTATGACCCATGCGTTCTTCACGCTGAGCGTTGGTATCGGCGCCATGGAAATCTTTGGAAGTTATCTGCAGAAAGAGCAGACCATTGGAGGAGAAGCAAAAAATATCGTGATCCTGGATACTTTTGTAGCTCTGATGGCAGGTTTTATCATTATCCCTGCATGCTTTGCTTACAATGTACAGCCGGATGCAGGTCCATCCCTGCTGTTTATCACACTGCCAAACGTATTTAACCATATGAGTGGTGGAAGAATATGGGGAACCTGCTTCTTTATCTTTATGTCATTTGCGGCACTGTCAACTGTAATTGCAGTATTTGAAAATATCGTGTCCTTTTACATGGATATGGGTGGCTGGAGTAGAAAAAAAGCGGTAGGATTTAATATTATCCTTGTAATTCTGCTGTCTATGCCTGCCGTACTTGGCTTCAATCTGCTTTCCGGATTCCAGCCGATCGGCGCAGGTTCCAGCGTCATGGATCTGGAGGACTTCCTAGTATCCTACAACCTGCTTCCACTGGGCAGTATGATTTTCGTTCTGTTCTGTGTGAAGAAAAACGGCTGGGGATGGGATAACTTCCTGAAAGAAGCCAACACCGGAAAAGGCATGAAACTTTCCGGCGCATTGCGTTTTTACATGACTTACATACTTCCGGCGATCATCGTCATCGTATACCTGAAAGGCTATTATGACACCTTTGCAAAGATGGGAACAAAGACGTTAGTAGGCTGGATGATTTTTGCGGTAGCATTGCTGGTGCTGATCTTTGGTATTGCATCAAAAAAGAAGAAGCAGTAGCAGAAGGGAGATTGAAATGAGTTTTTCAGATGAATTAAAGGGAACGAGTTATGCGGAATTTTCTCCGGTTGCAGAGCAGATCGTAGATCTGGCAAAACAGGAAATGAAACAGAATATGGCCACTGGTAAAACGATAACATATAAAAAAAGGTTGAAACGTCATACTGCGGTGGAATCTGAGATTTCTTATATTCTGTTTGCGGATAAAGAACTAAAACCGCCCTATCTTTTCCCATGTAACCAGGATGATGGACAGGATGAAATGGTCTGCTTTTGCAGCAGTCAGGAAGATTTGAAAAAATTGTTTGATGTTATCATGCAGATCAGCACCCGGGAAAACATATATGTAAATATGTTGGATAAATTACCGGGAATGAGAGGGGCATTTCATTTCTGGGTAGATGTGTAAAAATTTATAAAATGATAAGAGAGGCGCTGTCGGGGTCAAATGATTGTAATATGAGACAGACGTGTTAGTTTTGTGCAATTATTGGCTGTAGCTGGAAAGAAACAGTAAATAACAGAATATGAAATAACAAAATGACAGGAGCAAAAAGTTCGGACAGTAGAATTAATAAAGATTCTCACTGCTGAATTTCTTGCTCCTGTTTTGTGATTACCTGTCATGAAAATTTAATATCCCAGTTCTTCCCCTACAAGGATCACTTTGATCCGGCCTTTGATGCCGCTTCGTCTGGTAATGACGGTCTGGCTGCAGATGCAGTCATCGCCTAGGCAGTTGCCGCATTTTCCAGTCAGGGAACATGGCGTATTTTTGTTCAGACGCAGGCAGTTTGGCGGTGATGCGATGTCTTTGACCCGCTGATATCCGCTGGTTACATCGGATACGATCTTATTGATGCCGGCGATGATGATGACTTCCTTTGGACCGTAGATTAGGGCTGCCACACGGTTACCGCTGCCATCAATATTTACCAACTCGCCGTCTAACGTAATGGCATTGGTGCTCATGAAATAGCAGTCAGAGAGCAATGCCTGATGCAGGATATCCTGTACTTCATCCGGTGTTTTTCCGGTTGCACGGTCAAGGAATGTGATGTCAGATTTTTTACGCAACGCATCCATCAATCCGCACTCATTCAGTGTCATAGAACCGCCATTGGATACTTTCATGCCGGGCTTTACGAAAGAAAGCGCCAGCTTTAAAGCATCTGTGGAAGTCTCACAGTAATAACCTTCCATTCTTCGTTTTTCAAGATTTTTAATGATCGTTTTGGAAACGACTTCATAATAAGCTTTTTTCGGATCCATAGATCTGTTCCTCCTTTAAAAACAATCTACTTTTGAGATGTTATTTATTATTTAGGGATATAGCATAATAGTAGCACAAGAACGGTAACGTTGCAAATCTCGGATTTCTGTAGTATGATAAAAAAATCTATCTTTCTGAGGAATGCCGTTGGCTATACTCATGAAATGTCGTTATATTCTTTGGATAATGATTATAAAACATCCAAAAGCAACGGAAATTCGTAACTATAAAGAACTCTATAAAAAATAAAAGCAAAATATGATGGAAAGATGGATTAAAAAAGTACTGTAGTAGAAAGAGGGAAGTAAATTTTGAAAAAGAATCTCCGGAGAATGTTCTCCTACTATAAGCCCTACCGTGGGATCTTCTGGGCAGATATGTTTTTTGCACTGGTGGCAGCTGCTGTATCCCTGGCGATTCCGCTGATCGTGCGTTATATTACGTCACAGGTCGTTTACTTTGGCGCACAGGAGGCACTGCATACGATCATGCGTCTTGGAATCGTGATGCTGGTGCTGATCGTTGTGCAGTTTTATGGAAATTATTTTATTGCCAATTATGGACATGTTATGGGTGCAAAGATTGAGTATGACATGCGTGCAGAGATATTTTCGCATTATCAGAAGTTATCCTTTAACTTTTATGATGACCAGAAAGTGGGGCAGCTGATGTCCAGGATCACATCGGATCTGTTTGATATTTCAGAGTTGCTGCATCATGGACCGGAAAATATCGTGATCTCACTGATCAAACTGGTGGGGGCATTTGTGATCATGATCGGGATCAGTCCGAGATTGACGCTGGCAGCGTTTATACTGGTGCCGTTTATGCTGATCTATGCGTACTTTTTCAATAAGAAAATGAAAAAAGCATTCCGTCAGAACCGTGTTAAGATTGCCGGGATTAATGAACAGATCGAGGATAACCTTTCCGGAATCCGTGTGGTAAAATCCTTTGCTAACGAAGACATTGAATGTGAAAAGTTCAAAGTGGGGAACTGTGGATTTCTGGATGCGAAAAAGAACAGCTACCGATATATGGGCGGTTATAATGCAGGACTGACTGCGTTTACCGTGGCGATCACAGCGGTGGTTATCATTGCAGGCGGCATTATGATCACGCGGCAGACCTGTCAGATCACAGATCTTGTAGCATTTTTACTGTATATTAATGTGTTTACAGATCCGATCAAGACGCTGATCGATTTCACAGAGCAGTTCCAGAATGGATATTCCGGATTTGAACGTTTTGTGGAGATACTGGAGATCGAGCCGGATATTCAGGATGCAAAAGACGCGCAGGAGCTTACGGATGTGAAAGGAACGATCACGTTTGATGATGTATCGTTCCATTATGCGGATGCAGACCAGATGGTTCTGGAACATGTTTCCATGGAAGTGCCTGCCGGAGAATATGTGGCGCTTGTAGGCCCTTCTGGAGCTGGAAAGACGACACTGTGCAGCCTGATCCCGAGATTTTACGAGCCGACAGAGGGCAGGATCTGTATTGATGGCAAAGATATTTCCCATCTGACTTTGAAAAGTCTCCGGAATCATATCGGCATCGTGCAGCAGGATGTGTATCTGTTTGCGGGAACGATCCTGGAAAATATCCGTTATGGAAAGCCGGATGCATCCCGGAAAGAAGTTATTCAGGCGGCAAAAAATGCCAATGCCCATGATTTTATCATGAGTTTTCCGGATGGATATGATACGGATATCGGTCAGAGGGGCGTGAAACTGTCCGGTGGACAAAAGCAGCGTCTTTCTATCGCAAGAGTATTTCTGAAAAATCCGCCGGTGCTGATCTTTGACGAGGCTACATCTGCACTGGATAATGAGAGTGAACGGGTGGTGCAGGAATCACTGGAGAAACTGGCGAAAAACCGTACTACATTTGTTATCGCACACAGACTGTCAACAATCCGTAATGCAGAAAAGATTCTTGTGCTGACAGAGGAAGGCATTGAAGAATCAGGTACTCATGAAGAGTTGCTTGAAAAGGGTGGTATCTATCATGATCTGTATACGATGCAGTTTGGGGGGTAATGCTGTTTTTGTTGGCGAAAAAAAGATAAATATGGTACAGCGATCCTTATCTGAATGATATGATAGAAGAACGTTGCCATCATGAATAAAGAATACAGAAAATATCATTGTTAGGATCAGCAAAATAAACAGACACTAACAATGATGCTAAGAACAATAAGAGGAATCTAAAAATGGATTATAAAAAAGTAAGCCTGGAAGACCGGGCATTGCTGGAACGGTATCTTTCTATGAAAAAGGACCGTTGCTGTGATATGACATTTGCAAATATCTATCTCTGGAGCAGACAGTATCCCACAGAGTTTGAGATGAAAGGAAACTGTCTCGTATTTCGGGATATGGAAAGTCCCTGGAGCTTTTCTTTCCCTTATGGGGCAGAGGAAGACCAGAAGGAAACAATTGAACTGCTGGAACGGCAGGCGCAGGAGGAAGGACATCCTTTCCGGCTGCATCTGGTCACTCCATCGGATTTTGAAAAACTGGAATGCTGGTATCCGGGCAAATATAAGATCACATATGTCCGTGATGTGGCAGATTATGTCTATGAAACAGAAAAACTGATTAGTCTTTCAGGGAAAAAATATCATGGAAAGAAAAATCATGTGAATAAGTTTAAAAACACCTATCCGGACTGGTCGTATGAAAAATTGACGGATGAAAACGTGGAAGACTGTTTCCAGATGGCTCTGAAATGGCGAACTCAAAACGGCTGTGAAGAAGATGAGGAGAAGCGGGCGGAAATGTGTGTGACTTTAAATGCGCTCCGCCTGTACAAAGAACTGCATCTGACCGGTGGAGTGCTTCGGGCAGAGGGCAGAGTGGTGGCTTTTACTTTGGGAGAAAAGCTGAATCCGGACATGTTTGTGGTACACATTGAAAAAGCGTTTGCTGATGTGCCGGGGGCATATCCGATGATCAACCAGCAGTTTCTGCTTCATGAAGCGCCAGAGTATCTTTATGTCAACCGGGAAGATGATGCCGGATCAGATGGACTGCGCAAAGCGAAAGAATCTTACCGCCCGGTGTTCCTGATGGAAAAGGGAATCGTGACCCATTGACTTTTTTGGGTCCTCGGGCTATGATTAGAAACGATGAATGAATTGTAATTATAAATACAGGAGGCGTATTTTATTATGACAAAAATAGATATTATATCCGGTTTTCTTGGAGCCGGTAAAACAACTTTTATTAAAAAAATGCTGGAAGAAGTGTTTGCGAATGAGAAAGTCGTACTGGTAGAAAATGAGTATGGCGAAGTCGGTATCGACGGAGGATTTTTAAAAGATTCCGGAATCGAGATCAAAGAGCTGAATTCCGGCTGTATCTGTTGTTCACTGGTAGGTGATTTTACAAGAAGCCTTGCAGAAGTTATTGATACTTATCATCCGGACCGCATCCTTATCGAGCCGTCTGGCGTAGGCAAACTTTCTGACGTTCTTACTTCTGTAAAGAAGATCGAAGATACCCATGACGCAAAAGTAAATGCGCTGGTTACCGTTGCAAATGCTGTAAAAGCAACAAAACAGATGCGTGCATTTGGCGAGTTTTTTACCAATCAGGTGGAAAATGCTGCGACCATCGTTCTGAGCCGTACACAGAACATGACTCCGGAAAAACTGGAGAAATGTGTCAAAGACCTGCAGGCGGTAAACCCGAAAGCAGTTATCATTACCACTCCGTGGGATGAGATCAGCGGACAGCAGATCTTAAGCGCAATGGAAGATCAGGATACCCTGACAGCTGAGCTGATGGAAGAGGCGAAAAAACATATGCATGAGCATGACCATGAGCATCATCACGACCATGACCATGAGCATCATCACGACCATGATCACGACCATGACCATGAGCATCATCACGACCATGATCACGACCATGATCATGAGCATCATCATGACCATGACGATGAGTGCAGCTGTGGACATGACCACCATCACGATGATGAGTGCAGCTGTGGACATGACCACCATCATGATGATGAGTGCGGCTGTGGACATGACCACCACCATGATGCAGATGAAGTATTTACAAGCTGGGGCAGAGAGACTCCGCATAAATACACCAGAGAAGATGTGGAGAGCATCCTGAAGACACTTTGTGATACCGAAGATTATGGTGTGATCCTCCGTGCAAAAGGCATGGTTCCGGCAGAAGACGGTACATGGATCTACTTTGATATGGTTCCGGGCGAGTATGAAGTCCGTGCAGGAGAACCGGATTATACCGGACGTCTCTGTGTTATCGGAACCGATATCGACGAAAAAGGTCTGGAGCAGCTGTTCCATATCGCATAATTGCACAGATTAAGACTAGATGCAGATGAGTTCTGTTAGGATGACAGTTTGTTTAGAGACAAAAATGAAAAATATGGTATATTGCACCGCTTCATCTGGGCGGTGCAATAAAATTCATAGAGAAATTTATAGAATTGCTATTTGAAAGAATGCTGTCGGAACAGGAAAAAAGGCAGCGGAATGGAGAGTACAGATATGGATATTCCAGTATATTTATTTACCGGATTCATGGACAGTGGCAAGACCAGCATGATCACTGAGACGCTGTTGGAAAATGATTTTGGTACAGGAAACAAAAATCTGATTATTGCTTGTGAAGATGGCGATGAAGAATATGATGAAGAAAAGCTTGCAAAGATCAATACGATAGTAGTAGGCGTTGAATCAGAAGAAAAATTCACTGCAGAATTTCTGAATGAGTGTAATGCAGAATTTGAGCCAGATCAGGTCTTTATTGAATATAATGGTACATGGGAAGCTGCTTTGATCATGGAAATGGATCTGCCGAAGGGCTGGCAGATCGTACAGCAGCTGACCACGGTGGATGCATCTACTTACGAAATGTATTTGAACAACATGCGTCCGATGATGATGGAACAGGTGTTTAATACAGATGTGGTTATCTTTAACCGCTGCAATGATGATACGCCAAAAGGAAAGTTCCGTCGTACGATTAAGGCAGTCAACCGGAAAGCGCAGATCGTATATGAGCGGGAAGACGGCACCATTGACGAAAATGATATGGAAGAGCTTCCGTATGATCTGAATCAGGATATCATTCACATCACAGATGAAGATTATGGCATTTTTTATCTGGATGTACAGGACAATCCGAAAAAATATGAGGGCAAGAAGATCCGTTTCCTTGGTCTTGTATACCGTCCGGAGAAAATGGGCAAAAAACCGATCTTTGTACCGGGACGTTTTGCCATGACCTGTTGCGCAGAAGATATCCAGTTTATCGGATTTAAGTGTAAATACGATCAGGCGGCAACAATTCCGCATAAATCCTGGGTGGATATAACCGCGGAGCTGCATTATGAATTTGCCAAGGAATATCGTGGTAAAGGACCGGTTCTTTATGCCATCGATGTTAAGAAAGTAGATGCACCGGAAGAAGAACTGGTATACTTCTCATAAGATAGTCGAAAGTAATGTCTGGCAGAACGATGTGAATTTTCGGTCAGGATATTGCAACAGTAAATTGTTTGACAATTTTATTGAAATAGGTCTTGACATCTGAAAAGAAAAGTATTATGATTCAATGCATATAGAATAAACCGTTGAGAAAGAGTAGTAAGCTTGATCTGAAATTTCAGAGAGCTGCAGATGGTGGGATTGCAGTATGGAAGATTTTGCTGAATGGACTTTTGAGGGCAGCCTGAAAGAAATCTCTGTAGGAGCTGCCGGGAACCGGACCCGTTATCCAACCGGCATGTATGTAGGTACATGAAAGAGAGTGGACTGTTATGTCAAATTGAGTGGTACCGCGATAATAAGAATTTATTACCGTCTCAGGAATTTCCTGAGGCGGTTTTTGCTTTACAGAAAAACAACATTGTAAAACAAAAAGATCTGTTTTGGGAAGAGAACGAATCAGAATGCGGAAGTCCTATTCATGCGGGATTGATTCTATGAAAATGAATTTATGAAAGCGAGGAAACAAAAATGAAAAAGAAAGTATTGGCTTGTTTACTAACAGGAGCACTGGCTATCGCAGCCCTTGCAGGATGTGGAAGCACCGGAGGAAGTGATGCAAAAGACAGTTCCGCAGCAAAAGAGAACACGGACGGCAAAACATATACCGTTGGTATCGCACAGTATGTAGATGATGCATCTTTAAATCAGATCGCACAGGCCGTAAAAGATGAGCTGGATGCAAAAGGAAAAGAGCTTGGCGTAACATTTGATTACGAAGGCCATACATATAATGGTCAGGCAGATTCAACCGTTATGAATCAGATCGCAAGTAACCTGATCAATGACAATGTAGATGTGATCGTACCGATCGCAACACCGGTAGCTATGGTTATGCAGGCTGCTACAGAAGATAATCAGATTCCGGTTGTGTTTTCAGCCGTATCAGATCCGGTAAGCAGCGGTCTGGTAGCAAGTATGGATGCGCCTGGAAGCAATGTGACAGGAACTTCTGATATGCTGGATACAGAAGCTATCATGGATTTGATGTTTGCAGCAAATCCGGATATCAAAAAAGTAGGTCTCCTGTATGACAAGAGTCAGGATGCTTCAAAGCAGCCGATCCAGGATGCAAAAGCATATCTGCAGAGCAAAAACATAGAGGTAGTTGAGAAAACCGGTACAACAAACGATGAAATATCTCTTGGAGCAGATGCTCTGGTTGCTGCAAAATGTGATGCTGTATTTACACCGACCGACAATACTGTTATGACAGCAGAACTTGCTATTTTTGAAAAATTCCAGGATGCAAAGATTCCACAGTACTGCGGCGCTGATTCTTTCGCACTGAACGGAGCATTTTGCGGATACGGTGTAAATTATGAAGAACTTGGAAAAGCAACAGCAGATATGGTCGTTGATATCCTTGTAAATGGCAAAGATCCTGCAACAACACCGGTTCAGACAATGAACAACGGTATTGCAACTATCAATACAGATACTGCACAGATCCTCGGACTTGATTACAGCAAATTTGCTGATATGTGCGAGAAAGTCGTAGAAACTACAACAGCTAAGGAGTTTAAATAAACTATGTTATCATCAATATTTACAGTCTCTCTGGCACAGAGTGCCATTGAACTGGGATGCATCTACGCGTTAGTTGCACTGGCGCTTTTCGTATCTTTTTCCATTTTGAATATTGCTGATCTTTCTACAGACGGATGTTTTACCCTGGGATGCGCGGTCTGTGCAATGGTTACCATTGCCGGACACCCCATCCTGGGGCTTCTGGCTGCTATGGGGGCAGGCGTGATCTCCGGTTATGTTACCGCCTTTTTACAGACCCGTCTTGGCGTGGAATCCATTCTGGCAGGAATTATCGTTAATACAGGATTGTATACCATAAACCTTGCTGTTATGGGATTTTCTTCTCAGCTGAATCTGTTTGCAAATAAGACTGTATTTACTATGGCGAAAAATGCCATTGGTGGAAACTGGTATGAATTTATTACAATCATTGTTATCGTCCTTGTGATTGGATTTATCCTGACCTGGTTTTTGAGTACCAGACTGGGACTTTCCATTCGGGCTACCGGCGATAATGAATTTATGGTAAAAGCATCTTCCATCAGCCCGGTGTTTACCATTACGGTAGGACTTTGCGTGGCAAACGCCATGACAGGACTTTCCGGAGGACTTCTGGCACAGTATCAGAAATCCTGTGATATTAATATTGGTACCGGACAGGTTACTATCGCTTTGGCCAGTCTGATTATCGGAGAGACGCTGGTAGGAAAAGGATCTGTTATGAAACGTGTCCTCGGCGTTATCCTCGGAAGCTGCCTGTACCGTTTTATCGTGGCCATTGCGCTTCGCTTTAACGTACCGGCAGAATGTCTGAAACTGGTATCTGCCATTATCGTAGCGGTAGCGATCTCACTGCCGTATCTGAAACAAAAAGCAGCATTTGCCAAGACGAAGAGAGAGGCCATTAAGAAACGAAAAGCAGGAGGTGGATATTAATGCTTCAGCTGATCGATATTTCAAAAACATTTAATCCGAACACTGTAAACGAAAAAAAAGCATTGAACCATCTGAGCCTTACGTTGGAGGATGGGGATTTTGCCACTATCATTGGAAGTAATGGTGCTGGTAAATCCACCATGTTCAACGCTATCTGCGGAACATTTTTCGTAGATGAGGGTGGTGTGATCCTGGATGGCGAAGATATTACATATGTAAAAGAACACCACCGCAGCAAATACATCGGTCATTTGTTTCAGGATCCGATGAAGGGAACTGCTCCCAATATGAGCATTGAGGAAAATCTTGCCCTTGCTTATCTGCGCGCATCCAAAGAGCGGGGAAAATTTTTCAGTCGTATCACGAAAAAGGAAAAAGAAATGTTCCGAGAGCGTCTTGCCCTTCTGAATATGGGATTGGAAGACCGAATGAAAAATCCGGTAGGACTTCTTTCCGGTGGACAGAGACAGGCGCTGACCCTTCTTATGGCGACACTGGTTACACCGAAGATCCTGCTTCTGGATGAGCATACCGCTGCATTGGATCCGGCGACAGCAGAAAAAGTGCTCAATCTGACAAAACGGATCGTAAAAGAACATAACATTACCTGTCTGATGATTACGCACAACATGCAGTCCGCACTGGATCTTGGAAACCGTACGATCATGATGGATTCTGGAAACATTGTTCTGGATATCAAAGGGGAAGAGCGTGAGAATATGACTGTGGAAGATATGCTGGAACAGTTCAAAGAGGGCGTTGGAAAGAACCTTGATAACGACAGGATCTTACTTTCCAGAAAATAGAAGATTGCAAATATTTGTTATATGTAATCTGAAGAACCTTTTAAATCAAAAATGACGTATCAAAAAATGTTTGGGTTGAAAGAGATAAAAGTAAGCAGTATTTGCTAAAAAAAAGAATGTTAAAAAAATATCAGGAAAGAGAAAAAATCTTTTCTGATATTTTTTTATTCTTTTTTATACGGATTAGTAAAAACATACAAAAAACAGGACTGTTAAAGAAAAAACACATATCTGAAATTGTATAAAATGATAAAAGAGCAGGTAAAAATTAGGAAAAACGCAAGTTACCTCTGAGTGCCTAGATAACAATATTGTATGTATTGCATAAAAAACAAATATGACATATACTAAGTACATAGAATTTTACTAACACTTTTAAGTGAAATTCCAAATGTACCGATACTGAAAGGAGATAGTAATTATGGTAAAGAACACATTTGAAAACGCAACAGTATACGAGGCTCCAGGTCATCATGACGTGACACTGAGAAGATTCCACGGAAAAGAAGAGACAGGCGCAGAGAAATTCTGGGTAGGTCTTTCTCATTTTGAGCCGCACGGTGGCGCTGGCTGGGGTTACAAAGACAACGGTTGCGAGAAAGTTTACTTCATGCTGAACGGACAGATGACTGTTAAAGACAGAGAAGGCAATGAATGGAAACTGAACCCAGGTGATTCTTTCTCCATGGGACCTTTCGAGGAGCGTTACTTCGAGAATGAGACAGATAAACCAGTTTGGGTTCTGGTTATCATCACATATCCGGGAGTTTAATTCACTCGATTTGTCACAATTATTAAATTAGGAGGCTTATTAAAATGGTAAGTTTGAAAAAAGAGTTTGTAGATAACATGTTTTCCGTAGAAGGAAAAGTTGCTCTGGTTACAGGTGCTACAGGAGCACTTGGCAAAGTTCTTGCAAAAGCTTATGGTTATGCAGGAGCAAAAGTTGTTATGACTGGTCGTAACGATGCTAAACTGAAAGCTCTTGACGATGAGTTCAAAGCAGAGAACATTGAGTGTACATATGTTGTTGCTGATCCGGCAAAAGAAGAAGATGTAGATGCTCTCGTAAAAGCAGCAGTTGCTAAATACGGCGAGATCAATATCCTTGCAGTTTGCCACGGATTCAACAAACCTCAGAACATCCTTGAACAGTCTGTAGCTGATTGGCAGTACATCATGGATGCTGACTGCAAATCTGTATACGTTGTATGCAAATATGTAGCACAGCAGATGGTTGCACAGGGCAAAGGCGGAAAGATTGTTGTTGTTACATCTCAGCGTTCTAAACGTGGTATGGCTGGTTACACAGGATACTGTACTTCTAAAGGTGGCGCAGATCTTATGGTTTCTAGTATGGCATGTGATCTGTCTGCACAGTATGGCATCAATGTTAACTCTCTCTGCCCGACTGTATTCCGCAGCGAGCTTACAGAGTGGATGTTCGATCCGGAATCTGCAGTATATCAGAACTTTATGAAACGTGAGCCGATTGGTCGTCTGGCTGAGCCGGAAGACTTCGTTGGCTATGCTATCTTCCTTTCATCTGATGCTTCCAACTATATCACAGGCGCTAACTGCGACTGCAGTGGTGGTTACTTAACCTGCTAATAGTTGACTTTTTATGTTGTATCCTGACCTGTCGGACAATCTGTCCGACAGGCTGGAAACAGCTACGTTCTGATAATTTAAATAGTGGAGATGCTTAAATAATGAAAGACATTAAAAAATTCTTGGTTTGCGGCGGCGGAATGATGGGTAGCGCAATCGCTCAGATTCTTGCAGGACTTGACGGAGCAGAGGTTACTGTATATGATGTATTCCCTGTAGATGTTGAGGCTAAAGTTCGCAATAATACAAAATTACTTGTTGAAAAAGGAATCATGACCGAAGCAGATGTAGATGCTATCGTTGGCAAGATCAGCTTCACACAGGATATGCAGAGTGAAGGCGTGAAAAATGCGCAGATGGTAGTAGAGTGTGTTCTGGAAGACATGGAGATGAAACAGAACCTGTTTGCTCAGTTAGAAGAAGTTGTTGCAGAGGATACTATTTTCTGTACCAATACTTCGGTTATGAGCCCGACAGAGATCTCTTCTAAATGTAAACATAAAGAAAGACTTTGCGGTACTCATTTCTGGAATCCGGCTTTCCTGATTCCGCTTGTAGAGGTTGTTAAAACTCCGGATACTACCGATGAGGTTGCTCAGGCTGTTATGGATGTACTTACAGCTGCAGGTAAGAAACCGGTTCTCTGCAAAAAAGATGTACCTGGATTTATCGCAAACAGAATGCAGCATGCGTTATGGCGTGAAGCAATTTCAATCGTTGAACGTGGAATCGCTGATGCAAAAACTGTTGATGACGCTTGCAAATACAGCTTTGGTCTGAGACTTCCATACTTACCGCCACTGGTAAACTCTGATATGGTAAGTACACAGCTGACATACAACATCCACAGCTATGTATTAAAAGATCTGGAAGACAGACACGATGCATCACCGTTACTGAAAGAGATGCTGGATGAAGGCAAAAACGGATTCCGCGCAGAAGCAGTTGATGGCGTGCATGAAGGCTTCATGAAATATACAGACGAAGAAATTGCACAGATCAATGGTGGCTTAAATGAGTACCTGATTAAAATGCTTTACAATAAATAAATCGGTATATTTCACTTATATATGAACTAAAAAACATTGTTTTTTATAATTAGGAGGATAATAGAATGGGAAAAGTTGTTGTAGATTTAGCACATCCGTTTAGTGCAGAAATTCCGCGTTGGCCTTATTTCGATAAACCAGAAATCGTAGGCGCACATTCAATGGCAAAAGGTGGCGTTCTTACTCAGAGAATCACATGTACAATGCATACTGGTACACACTGTGATGCACCGCGTCACGTTATGGAGTATGAGTTCGACGGAAGACGTGCTCGTTATACTCATGAGATGCCGGCTGATGCTTATGCTGGACAGGCTATCGTATTCAAAATCGATATCGAGCCTTGGGGACTGATCACAGACAAACATCTTGATGCCTGCATGAAAGAATATGGCCTTAAAGATGGCGATTTGAAAGGAAAAATCCTTTGCATCAATTCCGGAATGCATCGTTACTTCGATGATTCCAAAGCTTACTATCATTATGCAGCAGGTACTGGTATCGATGCTGGTAAATGGTTCGTTAAACAGGGCGTTAAATGTGTAGCTATGGACGGACAGGCTCTGGATCATCCGCTTCACACAGCTATGGGTAACAACGGTATGACAAGAATGAACCTTCTTGGCGCTACTGGTAAAACAATCGTTGAAGAGTACAAAGAGCTGTTTGGTGAAGAAGCTTACGCTGAGTTCGATAAATTCGAGTATATCCGTATCCACGGACAGGAAGCTTATGATGAGAAATTCGGCGAGTTAGAGAACATCGGTGTATGGGGAACATGGGAGCCATGTCATAAAGAGATGCTCGGTCATGGTATCGTAGGTGTTGAGAACCTTGGTGGTGACCTTGACAAGATCGTTCCAGGTAAATGGTTTGAATTCCATTGCTACCCGATCAGATGGTACATGGGCGATGGTTCTATGGCTCATCCGGTTGCATATGTTGACGAAGAGAATATCGACAAATCCGTTCCAGACAGAAAATACAAATACTGCGGAACTGGTTACGGCGATGCTGAAGAGTATGGTCTTAGCTGCCTTGATTACATTCAGAGACTGTTCAACCGCAACAAATAATTTTTGTTGAATTATTAAGAACAATATAAGAATAAGCCTATTGCATTCGTGCAATGGGCTTATTCAAGGCTTGAAAAAGTTTGAAAAAAACTGTTTTCTGTGAAATTGGTCTGGGCAGGAGCTGGTTTGAACCAGAAGGTTTTAAAACGGTAACTTGACAATTCGCAGGACATAGCATACACTTCAACATGTATGATAAATACATATAAATAAGAAATGAGGGAATGAAAAATGGCAAAGAAAACAATTATCACAGCAGCTGTAACAGGTGCTTGGCCGAAAAAAGAGAACAATCCAAACGTACCGATGACTCCGCAGGAGATCGCTGATGACGTATATGCATGCTGGAAAGCAGGCGCTGCAATCGCTCATCTTCATATGAGAGATGACGAAGGTAACGGAACAATGGATACTGCTAAATTCGAAGAGACAGTAAATCTGATCCATACAAAATATCCGGATTGCGACATCATCCTGAACCTTACTACATCAGGTGATATCCACGCAGATGATGAGCTTCGTGTTGCTCACGTTAAAAAATTAAAACCGGAAATGGCTTCTTATGACTGTGGTTCTATGAACTGGTTAAACAGCGGTCTTTTCATCAACTCCCCGAAATTCTTAACAGATTGTGGTCTGTTATTCCAGGAGACAAATACAAAACCGGAAATCGAAGCATTTGATCCGGGTATGATCGGAAACGCTGCTTACTACATCAAAAAAGGCGTTCTGAAAACACCTGTACACTTCCAGTTCTGCATGGGATGTGCAAATGGTATCGCTGGTACAATGAAAAACCTGATCTTCATGAAAGAGACAGCTGATGAGTTAGTAGGTAAAGGAAACTATACATGGTCCTGCTTCGGTGTTGGACACAGCGCAATGGAAATGCTGTACGGTGCAGTAGCACTTGGCGGCGGTATCCGTGTAGGTATGGAAGACAACGTAATGTACGCAAAAGGACAGCTCGCAGAGAGCAACGTTCAGTTCGTAGAGAGAGCTGTTCGTGTAATCAAAGAGTATGGCAATGAAGTTGCTACACCTGCAGAAGCACGTGAAATGCTTGGTCTTACAGCAAAATAAGTTCAGATGGCATTACATCTGAGAATGATGTCCTGAACAGATATCATATATGGAAAACACGCAACGCAGAGATTTGCTTTGCGTGTTTTCTGGTATAAAAAGAAAGGAGGAAACAGATTATGACATGGGGAGCACTGTACATGTATTATCACTGCCCGAAATGCGGCATGAAATATGAGTATGCGCTGGACGTTATGACCGAGTTTGGAGATGAATTTGGTTTCTGTCCGGAGTGCCATGTAATGGGTGTTTACGAAAAAGAAGGCGCAAGAACATTAGATGATGCAGAATATTTTGAAGTAGAGTAATACAATAACTGTAATAAAAAGGCTTGTCGGTATGGCTGTTTTTATCGATGTTCCGTTATATAGCTGAATGAATAATCAAACAGATATATTTTTTACAGGTAGAAACAATAAAAACAGATATTATGAAAGTCTAGAGAGACCGATCTTCAGAAGCAGAGAAAAGCTGTTTTAAGGAGATCGGTTTTTTTAGTATACAGAAGTTGGATATTAGCATACAAGTTTTGGTAAGATTCCTGAAAAGTGGTTTGTATCTCGATACATAAATACCGAAAACTGGTTTGCTTTTAGAATAGGGATGTCTGGATTTTTTATCGAAAGAACGTTACGATTAGTGAACGTGTATTACAAGCAGAACAAAAATTTTAGATTTTATATATTTACAATCAGAAAATCATATGGCATAATATGTTTAACAATATTTAATATTATGCATAATGTCAAATCTGTATAGCCGCAATACAGATTAAGCATAACAGATTGGAGAAGATTAAATGGCAGTTATTAAACGAATGTCTTTAGTGGATCAGGTATATGAAAAGTTAAAAGATAAAATTGTTCAGCTGAAGATTCCGTTTGGAAGTAAGTTGAATGTAAGCAAATTACAGGAAGAATATGGTGTAAGTTCCACTCCGGTCAGAGAAGCGCTGAATCGTCTTCTGAATGAGGGGTTGATTGAATTTGAAAATAATGTGGGAGCCCGTGTTATCGATATTACAGAAGATGATGTCAGACGAATTCAGGAAGTATCTTTCGCATATGAGATGGCGGCTGCACGTTATGCAATGAAACGCGGAGACCGTGAAGGCATGATCAGGGAGATCGGACAGTATATTGAAGAATATAAAAACTCACAAGGCGTTATCGAGAGCTGCAGTTGTATCAGAAATATCAAGGCGGTTTTTTATAAAAACTCAGATAATGAGATGCTGATTGATTCTATGGAATCTCTGAATGGTCTGGATCAGGTGCTGCATTCTCTGTTTTCCATGCCGAGAGAAAAGGGTGGCAGCGGTGAATTTTATCATACGGGTATCAGCTATTTTGAAACCATTTATAAAGCAATTCAAAATGATGACTTTGCCAGTGTGTGTGATGGACTGGAAGGTCATCAGCTCTGGGCAAGAAAATATATCGTAAAAAATCTGGAAACCGTAAAAGAGCAGCAGGGTAAGTAAAACAATTTCAGACATAAAGGAAATGCTGGGAGTTTTTCCTTTATTAATAAGCGGAATTTACAGAAATGCAAGCTTGTTTATAAAATGAAAAAATTTTCAACAGAAATTAAATTTTGACAAGAAAGTCTGCTTCATGTATAATGAATTGGACTAGAAGGGGATCTGCCCCAAATAATAAATTACGCAATTCTCATTTTTTTGTTCCAAAATTATACCTTTGAAGAAGAGTCTCATAGTGATATGGGGCTCTTCTTCTTTTATATGTATAGAAAAAAATACAGCATAAAATCTCTGTGTATGGGAATAGATACAAGGAATCTATTGATTTTTATTTTGTATAATATACAATAGCAGTATAAGTTATAAATTTAACAATCTAAAATTTGCCTGTTCAGTAAAGTGGATAAAATCGGCAATTCTGACTGTAAATATAAGGCAAAGACAAAAAGTAAAACAAAACGAAAAAGGAGAGGACGAAATCTGATGTACAAAATTACGAAACGAAAAAAGCTTGCAAATCAGATATATCTGATGGATATTGAAGCCCCTCGTGTGGCCGCATCCTGTAAACCGGGTCAGTTTGTGATCGTAAAACTGGATGAGGTGGGGGAACGTATTCCACTGACAATCTGCGATTATGACAGAGAGGCTGAGACGATCACGATTGTATTTCAGGTTGTAGGAGCCTCTACAGAGCGGATGTCTCATTTATATGATGACGATGCGTTTGAGGATGTTGTCGGTCCTCTCGGATGTTATTCAGAGTGGATTGATGAAGATATAGAAGATTTAAAAAGGAAAAAAATGCTTTTTGTGGCAGGTGGTGTAGGAACTGCTCCGGTATATCCGCAGGTAAAATGGCTGCATGAGCATGGCATTGATGCGGATGTAGTCATCGGCGCAAAGACAGAAGAACTGCTGATCTTGGAAGAAGAAATGAAAGCGGTGGCAGGAAGATTATATGTATGTACAGATGATGGAAGTTATGGTACGCCAGGTATGGTAACGACAGTTATCGAGGAACTTGTACAGAAAGGCAACCAGTATGATGTCTGCATCGCCATCGGACCGATGATCATGATGAAATTTGTCTGTCTGCTTACAAAAGATCTGGGAATCCCGACAATTGTTTCCATGAATCCGATCATGGTAGATGGTACCGGAATGTGTGGCGCATGTCGTCTGCAGGTAGGAGATGAGATCAAATTTGCCTGTGTAGACGGACCGGAATTTGACGGACATCTGGTTGATTTTGACCAGGCAATGGAACGTCAGACCTTATACCGTACATTGGAAGGTCGGGCAATGCTGAAATTAAAAGAAGGTGCAACACATCATGGCGGCTGTGGAAATTGCGGAGGGAATGACTAATGGATGTACTGAAAAAAGTGCCGGTACGGGAACAGAAACCGGAAGTAAGAGCAAAAAATTTTGAAGAAGTATGTTATGGATATAATGATGAAGAAGCGGTAGAAGAGGCACAGAGATGCATTAACTGCAAAAATGCACGATGTATTCAGGGATGTCCGGTGTCAATCGATATTCCGTCCTTTATCAGCAAGATCAAAGAAGGAGAATTTGAAGCGGCATATCAGGATATTTCCAAATATACAGCGCTTCCTGGTGTCTGTGGTCGTGTATGTCCGCAGGAAAGCCAGTGTGAAGGAAAATGTATCCGTGGTATTAAGGGAGAACCGGTTTCTATTGGAAAGCTGGAGCGTTTTCTTTCCGATAAAGCGGCAAAAGAAGGTTATCCACTGCCAAAACCAGCAGGAAAAAATGGTCATAAAGTGGCAGTCGTAGGTTCTGGTCCGGCAGGTCTTACCTGTGCGGGAGAACTGGCAAAGATGGGCTGCGATGTCACGATCTTTGAAGCACTGCACAAGGCAGGCGGCGTGCTGATGTATGGAATCCCGGAATTCCGTCTTCCAAAGAGTGCCGTTGTAGATCGTGAAATCGACAAAGTAAGAGAACTTGGCGTTAAGATTGAGACAAATGTTATCATTGGAAAATCCGTTACCATTGATGAACTGATGGACAACGAAGGCTTCGAAGCTGTATTTATCGGTTCTGGCGCAGGACTTCCGAAATTTATGGGTATCCCAGGAGAAAATGCCAACGGTGTATTTTCTGCCAATGAGTATCTTACCAGAAACAATCTGATGCAGGCGTTCCGCAATTCTTACGATACACCGATTCTTGGTGGGCATAAAGTGGCTGTTGTCGGTGGTGGAAATGTTGCCATGGATGCGGCAAGAACGGCAT
Source organism: uncultured Roseburia sp. (assembly GCA_905193415.1). Taxonomy (GTDB): domain Bacteria; phylum Bacillota; class Clostridia; order Lachnospirales; family Lachnospiraceae; genus Brotonthovivens. The sequence continues at coordinate 68,327 of CAJJOP010000003.1, read as the reverse complement.
TACGTCTGGGTGCAGAAGTTCATATCGTATACCGACGCAGTGAGGAAGAACTCCTGGCCAGAGTGGAAGAGGTGCATCATGCAAAAGAAGAAGGCATTATATTTGACCTTCTGACCAATCCGGTAAAAGTTATTGCAGATGAAAAAGGCTGGGTAAAAGGTCTGGAGTGCGTGCGCATGGAACTGGGAGAGCCGGATGAATCTGGAAGAAGACGTCCAAAGACGATCGAGGGTTCTAATTTTGTCATGGATGTGGACACAGTCATTATGTCTCTGGGAACATCTCCAAATCCACTGATCTCTGCCACTACAGAAGGATTGGAAGTAAACAAATGGAAATGTATTGTAGCAGATGAAGATAACGGTAAGACGACCAAAGAGGGCGTATATGCCGGAGGAGATGCCGTTACGGGAGCAGCAACTGTAATCCTTGCTATGGGTGCAGGAAAACAGGCTGCAAAAGCAATCTACGAGTATGTGACAAAATGAGGTGCGCAGTAAAAGTACTTGTGGGAGAAAAAGATCCATAGTGAGATATCAGCATCTCATGTTTTTTCAAAATAAGAAAATAATATATACGAGTGTAAAAACGGCAGAGCAGGGAGAAAGACCTGTTCTGCCGTTTTTGGAGAAATCTGTAAATTAAAAAATACCCTTAAATGCTGTAACTGGCAAAACATTTAAGGGTATTAAAAAACAAATATTATTGGTGGGAAACGTTTTCGTTTGCATCAGCCTCTGGGTGTTGCTTGTGTTTGTAAGTATCCATAATATCCATTAGCTGATCTTCGTATTTCATTTCCGTATGTACTTTGAATGCATCCGGATCAATAGGAAGATTCAGACTGGCAAGGCGTCTGACGCTCCAGATATACAGGATATCAAGTGCCGGGATCAGGTCTTCTCCCAGGGGTGTCAGAATATATTCCACTTTTAAGGGGATGGTATTGTACTGAATTCTTTCAATCAGTCCATCATGTGTGAGTTCTTTGAGCTGCTGGCTAAGCACTTTTTCACTGACACCCAGAGTTTTTTTTGTTTCATTAAAACGGATTTTTCCATAATGGTGAATGTGATGCAGGATCGTCATTTTCCATTTGCCGGAAATGCAGTTTGTGACAAAATGATATGGGTTTACGTAGTCCATAAAAACCTCCTGGTGTATTTATGTACGCCGGATATCTTCTTTAAAAATATATTTTAAAAAAGTTTTAATTTATGATACTCGTTGAGAAGATTTCGGGAGTACACTGTGTATTGATTTTGCAGCTGTTATAAAAGACTGCAAAAAGTTATTGAGTATCAAAGTGGTAACTTTATTTTATTCTATCATACCACTGAAATATTTCAAGTGGCAAACGAATGATTGTGAAAAAATACACATTGTGGTATTATAATTAAGAAGATTCATATGTAGTATTGCCCAGAATAATCTTTTTTTGTAGATAAGTCTGAAAAAAGATATGTAACATATGCATAAAATGATTGTATATTTGTATAAAAGTAAGGGCAGTCCACGAGAATGCAATGAAATATACAAATCTTTTCATGGAAACAGGATGAAATATAAGGAAGTTTTGCAAGATAATGCCATAAAACTCATTGGTACAGATAAGGGAGTTTTAAAATATAAAAACGGAGATGAAACATCATGAAAGAACGAATTCAGAGAGCATATGATAATCATAAGAGAGGATACAACTGCGCACAGTCAGTTGTATGCGCATACAGTGATCTTCTCGGAGTGGATGAAGAGATCCTTTTCCGCATGTCCGAAGGTTTTGGCCTTGGCATGGGACGGATGGATACATGTGGCGCAGTTACAGGAATGTTGATGGCAGTCGGGCTGCTGAAAAGCACCGGGGATCTGAAAAATTGCAAGTCAAAGCCAGAGACAATGAAAGTGGTAAAAGAGATGCAGGAAGCCTTTTTAGAGAAAAATGGTTCTATCATGTGTCGTGAGATCAAAGGTGTGGATACGAAAAAGGTGCTGCGCAGCTGTGACGGATGTATTGAGGATGCTGTACGTATGTTGGGAGAACGCTTTTTTTCAGACAAGCTGATGCCAGAAGAACACTGAGAGAAGGAATCGCAGAGCGGTTATTTTTAATCAGAAGAATCTTTCGGCAACAGATCGCAGAGAATGGAATGAAATAATACTTTAAAAGACAGTATAAAACAGTATACACACTTCGGATGGAAAATGGCAGATTGGAGATGGCATGAATTTTAAAAGTATTCGATATTTTATTACAATGGCGCATTGCCTGAGTTTTACTCAGGCAGCTAATAAACATCATATTACGCAGACTGCCATGAGCAGATATATTGCTTCCCTGGAAGAACAGGTGGGAGTACGTCTGTTTGAACGGAGTTCCCGAAAGGTTGCTTTGACAGAAGCGGGCAGAGTATTTGCAGAAGGCATGGAAAAAATGCTGAAGGAATACGATACATTGATGGAACGAACTCGGGCAGCGGGAAATGATTATAAAGGACATGTAAAGGTTGGAATCGGCATTTATGAGTACAGCAATACAGAAAACTTTTTCTCGGAATTTCTGGAGTTGTATTCGGATATAAAAATCGACATATTCCAGTTCCCTTACAGTACACTGACGGAACAGTTCCGTACGAATGAGTTGGATGTGATCATTTCGCTGGATATGTGCAAAGAAGAATTTCGTGAAGATGAACTGCGCTGTGTAAACCTGTTTACCAGTGAAAATGTTCTTGTGATGAACCGGGAAAAGAAAAATAAACACTATGCGGATTGTACAGTAGAATCTATTCTCCGGAAGGAGTATCTGGTAACTAACTGCGAGGATGCGGGACCGAGTTCCCTGAAAATGTTGAAAGCCCTTCTGGAACGGGATTTTGGTTTTATACCGGATAAGATTGTGCAGACAAACAGTTTGGGCGCACAGCTTCTTATGGCGAGGACCGGACATGGCGTGGCGATTGTGCCGGCATTTGTCCGTGAGATCCAGGATCCATCACTGATCATTCTGCCACATCCGCAGAAGAAACCGCAGCAGTATTGTGCATTGCAGAAACAGGATTCCAGAAACGAGGCAGCTATTATGTTTATGGATTTCCTGGAAGGAAATGTTGGGTAGAAAATCTGATTTTTATAGCGCTGTATGTCAGTTTGGAAAAGAAACTGTTTCTGAAACTGACATGCAGCGTGTTTTGGTTTGTGGATGACGAATGGCGGATGATAAAAAATAAATAAGGATGAAAGCATGACAGCTATTCCTCCAGCATATACATAGAACAGGAATGGATGCCGGAAATTTTTTGCTAAAAATTTTACAGTCAATTAAGGCTAAAAAGATTTATGAAAAGAAGATCTTGGGCATGCATCGTATAGACGGGAGGATTTTTTATGGACAAAATAAATGGCGTAACCTATGACCTGTACAGGGATATCAGAGAACGGACGGGCGGGGAGATCTATCTGGGCGTGGTAGGTCCGGTGCGTTCCGGAAAATCTACATTTATCAAACGTTTTATGGATCTGATGGTATTGCCTTGTATGAAAGATGTATCAGACAGAGAACGTACCATTGATGAGCTGCCTCAGTCTGCCCAAGGAAAGACGATCATGACGACGGAGCCAAAGTTTATTCCGAAAAATGCGGCAGAGATCTCTCTGGCGGAGGATCTGCCGGTAAAGCTGCGGCTGATCGACTGTGTGGGATTTCTGATCGATGGCGTCAACGGTCATCTGGAAGATGGAAAACAGCGTATGGTCAAAACACCCTGGAAGGAAAAGGAAATGCCTTTTGCCCAGGCGGCGCAGCTGGGAACGGAAAAAGTGATCCGGGAACATGCAACGATCGGCATCGTTGTCACGACGGATGGTTCCTTTACCGAGATTCCACGGGAAAATTATGTTCCGGCGGAGGAGCGTAGCATTGAGGAACTCAGGAAAATAGGGAAACCGTTTGTTGTGTTATTGAACACACCGAAACCGTACCAGGAAGAAAGTACACGACTGGCAGAGGAACTGTCGGAAAAATATCAGGTACAGGTCTTGCCGGTCAACTGTGAGCAGCTGAAAAAAGAGGATATTCACAAGATCTTAAAACAGGTGCTGTATGAATTTCCGGTCAAAAAGATTTCTTATTATATACCGCGGTGGGTGGAGATGCTTTCGCTGTCTCATAAAGTAAAGGAAGCGCTGATCAGTAATGCCCGGAACATTCTGGAGCACATGAAAAAGATGAAGGATGCAGTGGCATATTCCGCAGAAGCGTCAGGGGATGTGATAAAAAAGATTCGCGTAGATCAGATCGGATTTTCGGATGGAACGGTCAGTATACATATGGATGTGGACGAAGCACTGTATTATGAAAATATGAGTGAGCTGGCAGGCATGCCAATCCGGGGAGAATATGAACTTATCTCTATGGTAAAAGAACTTGCGTCTGCAAAAAAACAGTATGAAAAAGTAGCGGAGGCTATGGAGAATGTGCAGCAGAAAGGATATGGTGTAGTCCTTCCCTCCATGTCGGAGATTCAGATAGAGGAGCCACAGCTAATCCGGCATGGCAATAAATATGGGGTAAAGCTGAAAGCTGCATCGCCCTCTATTCATATGATCCGTGCAAATGTAGAGACAGAGATTGCTCCAATCATCGGAAGCGAAGAGCAGGCGCAGGATCTGATCAATTATATTCAGCAAAATCAGGATACAGAAGAGGGGATTTGGAAGACCAATGTATTTGGAAAATCTATTGGCGAACTGGTAGAAGATGGGATTAGCCGAAAGATTGCTCTTATGGATGATCAGAGTCAGCTGAAACTGCAGGATACTATGCAGAAAATCGTTAATGACAGCAATGGCGGGCTGGTGTGCATCATTATTTAAATCGTGCATGTATTCTTATGTTACTGCAATTTTTGGAGATATTTTTGCTGTTTTGAAAACTGCTTCCGGAATTTTCAAAAAGATTTCGGAAGCAGTTTTTGTAAGGACTCTTTTTCAGACGGAGTGGTAGTATTTGCCAAAAATCTGAAACAGGGTGGAATTACAGTAAGAAAATCAAAGAGCAGTGTGGAATAGGGCAGGTATTTACAAACCCTATGATTTTGGCTATAATATACCATTGAGATAAAACTACCGGTTGAGCCGCAGGTTAAAGGCGGCGGAATGGACATTAGTATGAATCCTGTATATGAAAAATTAATGCGCTGCTATGAGAGCGTAAAACAGAAAATAGAGTTTAAACCGGAGATTGCTTTGATCCTTGGTTCCGGCCTTGGAGATTATGCAGAGCAGATCCGGGTGGAAGCGACACTGGATTATCATGAGATCGAAGGATTTCCGGTGTCTACTGTACTGGGGCATAAAGGTCGGTTTGTGTTTGGATATGTGAAAGATGTTCCTGTTGTGATCATGCAGGGACGTGTGCATTATTATGAAGGATATCCAATGGAAGATGTGGTTCTACCAACCCGTCTGATGGGGCTGCTGGGAGCGAAAGTATTGTTTCTGACCAATGCTGCCGGAGGCATTCAGGATGGGATGCAGGCAGGAGATTTTATGTTGATCAACGGGCATATTTCCAGCTTTGTACCATCGCCGTTGATTGGATCGAATATAGAGGAACTTGGCGTCCGTTTTCCGGATATGAGTGAAGTATACAGTAAGAAGCTTCAGAAAACGATAAAAGAGACTGCGAAATATCTCAATCTTCCGTTAAAAGAAGGCGTCTATGTCCAGACGACGGGGCCGAACTATGAGACACCGCAGGAGATTCAGATGTATCGGATGCTTGGCGCAGATGCAGTCGGAATGAGTACGGCAGTGGAAGCGATCGCGGCCCGTCATATGGGCATGGAGATCTGTGGGGTATCCTGCATTTCCAATTTGGCAGCAGGCATTTCAAAAAATCCACTGACGCATGCAGAGATTCAGGAGACCGCTGATCGGGTAGCGCCGGACTTTAAAAAACTGATTACGGAATCTATTTGTTCTATCCATCGTGTGCTGTAAAAGGGAAGATGATAGAATCTGTTAAAAGCAGCTGTGTATGGAAGAAAATGAGTAGCGAAAAAGATAAAAAGCTCTGATAAATACAAGGAGAATTAAAATGAATATACGTTTTTATAATGCAAAGATTCTTACCCTGACGGCACTGGAAACATTTCAGGTCGTTGAGGGAGAACTTTGGGTTAAAGGAAATACTATCTGTTATATCGGTAATGGAAGCGATATGGCAGAAACAATGAAAAAGGAAGAGATTTCTGCCTGGGAGCGGGAGATTGATGTAAAAGGCAATCTTCTTCTTCCGGGATTTAAAAATGCCCATGCGCATACTTATATGACATTTTTACGTTCCTATGCAGACGACCTTCCGTTGCAGGAATGGCTGTATCAGATGTGTTTCCCAAAAGAGGACAAGCTGACCACGGAAAATATCCGCCCGTTGGAAGTTCTTGGTATTATGGAATATCTGACCAGCGGCATTACGACCAGTTTTGATATGTGTTATTTTCCACCGGTGTATGCACAGGTAGCAGCACAGTGCGGATTTCGTGCGGTACAGGTATCAGGTGTCAACAGCTTTGGCGGAAGTGCAGCTGTCGTGGAAGAAAATTATCTGAAGGTTAATGAAACCAGTGATCTGACTTCTTTCATGATCGGTTTCCATGCGGAATATACGACTAAAATGGAACTGATGGAAGAAATTGCAAAACTGGCTGAAAAATACAAATCTCCGGTGTTCCTGCACAATTCTGAGACACAGAATGAAGTAAAAGAATGTCTGGAACGCTATGGAAAGACACCGACACAGCTGACAGATGAGTTGGGTATGTATCAGTATGGAGGTGGTGGATTCCACTGTGTATATTTTGATGACAGAGATTATGAGATTTTCAAAAAAAGGAATCTGACCGCAGTGACCTGTCCGGCCTCCAATCTGAAACTTGCCAGCGGCATCGCTCCGGTAAAACGGTTTGTAGATGAGGGAATCAATGTGGCTATCGGTACCGACGGACCGGCCAGCAACAACTGTCTGGATATGTTCCGCGAGATGTTTCTGACTTCTGCACTGGCGAAAGTCCGCGAGATGGATGCAGAATGTGTCAGCGCAGATAAGATCCTGTATATGGCGACTACCGGTGGCGCAAAAGCACTTGGGCTGGAAGATTGTGACCGCCTTGCCCAAGGCAAGAAAGCCGATCTTATCATGCTGGATCTGCATCAGCCCAATATGCAGCCTGAGAATAATATTGTGAAGAATATTGTATACAGTGGCAGTAAACAGAATGTGATCCTGACAATGGTTGATGGGAAGATTCTGTATGAGAACCAGAAATTCTCCATCGGATTTGATCCAGAAGAGATCTACCGGGAAGCAAACCAGATCATCCGTTCCATGGATTAACAGGAGTGAGCGAAAACATGAAAGTAACGATTTATACAGATGGCGCCGCAAGGGGCAATCCAGATGGACCGGGCGGATATGGAACCGTATTGCAGTACCGTGATACAAAAGGAAACCTTCATGAGAGGGAACTGAGCGCCGGATATAAAAAGACGACAAATAACCGGATGGAGCTTATGGCAGCTATTGTTGGGCTGGAAGCATTAAACCGTCCCTGTGAAGTGGAGCTTTATTCGGATTCAAAATATCTGACGGATGCATTTAACAAGCACTGGATTGATGGCTGGAAGAAGCGTGGATGGGTCAAATCTGATAAAAAACCTGTCAAAAATATCAAATTATGGCAGCGTCTTTTGAAAGCTATGGAATCCCATCAGGTAACGTTTCACTGGGTAAAAGGGCATGACGGACATCCGGAAAATGAACGCTGTGACCAGCTGGCAACAACAGCCGCAGACGGAAGCGGCTTGCTGGAGGACAATTTAGACGTATGAGAAAACATGTAACAAACGGTAGTTTGTTTCTGATGTTTGCTGCATTGACGGGGTCACTGATCGCTGTATATATTTGGCTGTTCCTGAAAGTGGCAAATGTCGGGATTACCGTTATCTGGGAATGGATTCCGAAGGTCGTAACCACCAGACTGTACACGATAGGCATGTGTGTTGTCGGCGGTGTGATTGTAGGCATCTACCGGAAATATTGTGGAAATTATCCGGAATCCATGGCCGATGCAGTAAAACATGCAAAAAATGAAGGTACATATCCCTATGATAAGATACCGATCATTATAATTGGTTCCCTGCTGTCTCTGTTTTTCGGCGGAGCGGTAGGACCGGAGGCGGGTCTGGTAGGCTTGCTGCTGGGATTTTGTTTCTGGGCGATGGATCAGTTTGGCGTGGCGATCAATCGTATGGAACAGATGATCTTTCAGAATCCGGAAGTTCATCGTGGAGAGGTGTTTAGAGTGATGGTAGCCGGTCTGTTCCATAATCCGAAAAAAGCGGACTGTCAGAAGCTTCATGAATGGAAACGTTCCGAACAGGTGTCTGCCGGAGTTGTGGCAGGAATCAGTGGTCTGATCATATTCGAACTGCTCAATGCTATTCTGGGTCGTTGTATCACGATTCCACAGCTGTCCGGCGGTATCGTGCGCAAGATTGATATACTGATACTGGTTGCACTGATTGTTGGCGGTGTGGCTGCGGGATATCTGTATCTGATCTTTAAGAAACTGGCATCCATAATCTTTGGTTTTTTTTCAAAAAAAGGATTCTATATCTTAAATGCAGTCTGTGGAGGGGTAATTCTTGGAATAGTGGGAACATTCCTGCCAATGACCATGTTTTCCGGCGGAAATGCCATGCAGGCAATGCAGTATGAATATTTGAAAATGACGCCGGTACTTCTGATTGTTATTGGCGTGGTCAAGCTGTTTTTGACTAACGTATGTATCGAATCCGGCTGGCGTGGCGGACATTTCTTCCCTCTGATCTTCAGCGGACTCAGTATAGGATGTGGATTGTCTGTACTTTTTCGCTCAAATCAGGTATTATGTGTCATAGTGGTGTCTACAGCTATGCTGGGTACTGTATTACAGCAGCCCCTTGGCGCACTGGTGCTGTCCATCATCTTTTTCCCGATAGAAAACATCGGATGGATGCTGGCAGCGGCATTTATCGGCGGATGTATCCCATTACCGAAAGCACTGCGCCTGAATGTAGACAATAAAGGATTTTTATATAACATCACGCACTTTGTATATCAGAAGAAGCTGCCGATGAAAAATAATAAACAATAACAATATACTTTGGAGGATTTATTGTGAAGAAAGCATATGGAGTGAATGAACTTAGAAAAATGTACCTCGATTTCTTCGAGAGTAAAGGTCATCTTGTAATGAACAGCTTTTCTCTTATTCCGCATAATGATAAGAGTCTTTTGCTGATCAATGCCGGAATGGCGCCGTTAAAACCATATTTTACCGGACAGGAGATACCGCCGAGACGCAGAGTGACAACCTGTCAGAAATGTATTCGTACCGGCGATATTGAAAATGTAGGAAAAACAGCCCGTCATCTGACCTTCTTTGAGATGCTCGGAAACTTCTCCTTTGGTGATTATTTCAAACATGAAGCTATCGCATGGTCCTGGGAATTTTTAACAAAAGTTCTAGGACTGGAGGAGGATCGTCTGTATCCATCCATTTATGGAGAGGATGATGAGGCATTTGATATCTGGACAAAAGAGATCGGTGTTCCTGCAGAGAGGATCACACGTTTTTACCGTGATGAGAACGGAGAATGTGATAACTTCTGGGAGCATGGCGCAGGTCCTTGCGGACCATGTTCTGAGATTTATTATGACCGTGGAGAAAAATACGGATGCGGCAGCCCGGACTGTAAAGTAGGCTGTGACTGTGACCGTTTTATGGAAGTATGGAACAACGTATTTACACAGTTTGACGGCGATGGTCATGGAAATTATACCGAGCTTGAAAATAAGAATATCGATACGGGTATGGGTCTGGAACGTCTGGCTGTCGTTATGCAGGATGTAGATTCTGTATTTGATGTTGATACGATGAAAGCAATCCGTGACAAAGTATGTGAACTGTCAGGAAAGACCTATGAGACAGATGCGTTGGATGATGTATCCATCCGTCTGATCACAGACCACATCCGTTCTTCAACATTTATGGTATCTGACGGTATCATGCCGACCAATGAAGGTCGTGGCTACGTACTCCGCCGTCTGATCCGCCGCACAGCAAGACATGGAAGAATGCTTGGCATTGACGGATTATTCCTCGCAAAATTAAGCGAGACCGTTATCAACGAATCCAAAGATGGTTATCCGGAACTGGACGAGAAGAAAGATTTCATCTTCAAAGTACTGACACAGGAAGAAGAAAAATTTAATAAGACCATTGATCAGGGTCTGGCAATTTTGGCTGATATGCAGAAAACAATGGAAGAGAAGGGCGAGAAAGTCCTTTCCGGCGAGGATGCATTTAAATTATATGATACCTACGGATTCCCGGTAGATCTGACAGAAGAGATTCTGGAAGAGAAGGGATTTTCCATTGACCATGATGGATTCCGGGCTGCCATGGAAGTACAGCGTAACATGGCAAGAAAAGCAAGAAAAGTAACAAACTATATGGGTGCAGATGAGACTGTATACGATTCTATTGATCCGGCTGTTACTTCTGAGTTTGTAGGCTATAAAAATAATACATGCACTTCTGAGGTAACTGTTCTGACTACAGAGACAGAACTGACAGAAGCACTTACCGATGGCGAGATCGGAACCGTATTTGTAAAAGAGACACCGTTCTATGCGACTATGGGTGGTCAGAATGCCGATACCGGTGTGATCCGTACCGCAGAGGGCGAATTTAAAGTAGAAGACACCATTCATCTTCCGGGCGGCAAGATCGGTCATATTGGCCGCGTAACAAAAGGCATGATCAAAGTCGGCGATCAGGCAGAGCTTTCTATTGATACAGACAGACGTCAGGCAATTGCAAAGAACCACAGTGCGACACATCTGCTTCAGAAAGCCCTTCGCGAAGTTCTGGGCAGTCATGTAGAGCAGAAAGGTTCTGATGTCAATCCGGACAGACTTCGTTTTGACTTCAGCCATTTTTCTGCAATGACACCGGAAGAACTGGCACAGACAGAAGCAATCGTAAATCAGAAAATCGCTGAAAATCTGGAAGTCGTAACTTCTATCATGTCTCTGGATGAAGCGAAAAAGACAGGCGCAATGGCGCTCTTTGGCGAGAAATACAGCGAAGAAGTCCGTGTTGTTAAAATGGGAGATTTTTCTACAGAACTTTGTGGCGGTACTCATGTGGCAAATACCGGCGCTATCGGAGCGTTCAAGATTGTATCTGAGACAGGTGTAGCAGCAGGCGTAAGACGTATCGAAGCACTTACTTCACAGGCTGTATTTAATTACTATGACCAGCTGGAGGAGATGCTTCAGGCAGCAGCAAAAGCACTGAAGACAACTCCGGCAAATGTACTTGAGAAGATCGAACATCTGCAGGCAGAAGTAAAAGCCCTTGCCAGCGAAAACGAATCTCTTAAGAGCAAAGCTGCACAGGAAGCAATGGGCAATGTTATGGATCAGGCTGTAGAGGTAAATGGCGTAACTCTGCTGGCTGTTTCTGTAGATGACGTAGATATGAACGGATTGCGTGACCTTGGCGATCAGTTGAAAGGTAAGATCGGAGAAGGTGTGGTACTTCTTGCATCTGCTCATGAAGGAAAAGTAAGTCTTGTTGCTATGGCGACGGATGAAGCGATGAAAAAGGGCGCTCATGCAGGTAATCTGATCAAAGCGGTAGCTGCAAAAGTAGGCGGTGGCGGCGGCGGACGTCCGAATATGGCGCAGGCCGGCGGCAAGAATCCGGCAGGCATTCCAGAAGCATTGGAAGCTGCAAAAGAAGCTCTGGCAGGTCAGATTAAGTAGCAAATCAGATAAAAGATTTTGTCAAAAATTGAAAGAAATTGTGCATCCTACCATATTTTACAAAAATGGAAAAAAGTCTTGACTAACGTTGTAAATCTGGTATAATTACAAGCAGTGCAAAAAATAAACCCAAACAGTTGAATATGCACAATACGCAACTGGAGGGAGGTTAGGTGTGATTCTATGTCAAATGTAATCGTAAAAGAAAACGAAACTTTAGATAGCGCTTTACGCAGATTCAAAAGAAATTGTGCAAAAGCTGGTATTCAGCAGGAGATTCGTAAAAGAGAACATTACGAGAAACCAAGCGTAAAACGTAAAAAGAAATCTGAAGCAGCTAGAAAACGTAAATATAACTAATATGAATGTTAGTTGTGGATGAAAATGTGCAACATTTAAGAGAGAGACAGATAAGTTCAGAAATGGACTTGTCTGTCTCTTTTCTTTTTTGTTTGACAGATTCATGTGACGGATCAGGGCAGTATTTTAAGCTGTCCTGTTATTGTATACAGAGATATTTTCAGTAATTCTGAAAAGAATATGTCTGCGTAAAATAGATATTATGGTTCGGGGGAATGTCTGAGTGTTGAAACAGGATAGAGATTTTAGAAAAAGATTGAAATAAAAGAAAAACAGGAATGTTACGTCAATTGCTTCATATATTGGATTAAGGCCTCGAAGAGACCGGAAGGGAGTTGGAGCAGATTATGACAGATACTTGGATAACGGTATTTCCGGAGCATCTGAGAAGCAGACTGAGTCTGGAAGAAATAAAGCAAATACAACTGGAAGAGATACGGTTTCGGGTAGGACAGCCTGTGTGGATAGTCTTTGCCGGGGGAGAGGGTGCAATGCCGGGTTTGGAATACTACCGGGTCACATTACAGGACATGGAGCAGATCGTATCGTATATTTCCCGGTATTCGATCTATGCCTTTGAAGAAGAGATACAAAAAGGATATCTGACGCTGGAGGGTGGACATCGTGTGGGGCTGGCCGGTCAGGTCATTCTGGAAGAAAACAGGATACGGACAATACGCCCAATCACATATCTGAATTTTCGGATTGCACACCAGATCTATGGATGCGCAATGGGTATGCTGCCATGGATCAGAAATATGGACAGGGTGTGCAATACACTGATCCTGTCGCCGCCGGGGACAGGAAAGACGACGATGCTCCGGGATCTGGTCAGGATGCTTTCCAATGGAGAAAACGGACAGGTGGGATTAAAAGTTGGTCTGGTGGACGAACGATCCGAGATCGCAGGTTGCAGAAACGGCGTACCGCAAAATGAAATCGGCCTTCGGACGGATGTAATGGATGGCTGCCCAAAAGTACAGGGAATGATGATGCTGGTACGCTCTATGTCGCCGCAGGTGCTTGCCGTGGATGAGATTGGAAGCAGAGAAGATCTGGAAGCTGTGGAATATGCCTCCAACTGTGGATGCGCAGTGCTGGCGACCATGCATTGTACCGATCTTGCGGAATTACGGGAAAAACAGATATGGAAAATAGAACATTATCGATCGGTCTTTTCCCGTTATATATTGCTGCAGCAGCTGGATGGACAGCGCAGTTTTCAGGTGTTTGATGAACAGCTGGTACGGCTATGCTGAAGGTTGTGGGAGTGATCGTTATTTTTCTGGCTTCCTTTGGCTATGGTTCTAGTCTGATCTCACAGGTACAGCGGCATCGGGACAATCTGTTTTTCTGTGCGGAGATGATCGACCTGCTGGCTGCAGAAATCCAATATGGCAGAACCCCTTTGCGGGAGGCATTTTCCCTGATCGCCCGGCGGCTTCCTGAGCCCTTTGCAGAAATCTTACATAATCTGGCTGTAAAACTGGAGACAGAAGGATATGTCAGTTTGCCGGAAGTCTGGAAAGAAGGATTTCAGTGCAGGCAAAAGGAACTGGGATACACAGAGTTGGAGATGGAGACAATCTATGGCATCGGCAGCAATCTGGGATATCTGGATGCAGGGCTGCAGCTGCGGCATTTGCAGTCTTACCGGGAGCAGATGGAACGTTTTCTGGAACAGATGGATCAGCAGATACGGCAGAAGAAAAAGATCTATCGTAGCGTCAGTCTGATGGTGGGAGTCATGGCGATATTGTTACTGATATGAAGATAGATAAATATGGGTAAGATATATAAAGCAGAAATTAACATGAAGGCAGTAAAAGAAAGGATGAATCTGTGAAATATCAGGAAAAAGTAAAGGTGGATCAGGCACATGGAGTGAGAATACATGGATGTGAATGTGATTTTTAAGATTGCGGCGGTGGGAATATTGGTCACGGTCATCAGTCAGGTATTAAAGCACAGCGGACGGGAAGAACATGCGTTTCTTGTAAGTCTTGCCGGATTGCTGATTGTGCTTTTCTGGATTGTGCCATACATATATGATCTGTTTGCAAATATCAGAGATCTGTTTTCGCTTTGAAAAACGTTGTATAGGGCAATCTGAAAACGAAGAAAAGGAACTTTGTATACAATGGTTTGCGGAAAAAATATCGGCATCGGATATCTGGCAGGAATGAGGAGTTTGTATGATAAAGGTTGCAATGATCGGTGTGAGCGGCGTCCTTTTGGCTGTATTGCTGAAACAGCAGAAAAATGAATATGCGCTGTATATCAGTCTTGGTGTGGCTGTCTGCATCCTGCTGTTGGCTGTCAATCGTCTTGGAATCGTAGTGGAGACTGTGGGGCGCTTGGGGAAGTACATCCAAATCGATGGCAGCTTTGTGCGGCTTCTTCTGAAAATGCTTGGCATTACTTATGTGGCAGAATTTGCTGCAGGGATCTGCAAAGATGCAGGGTATGCAAATGTCAGCACGCAGATTGAGATGTTTGCGAAATTTTCCATTATGGCGCTCAGCATGCCGATCCTGTTGGCACTGATTGAAACGATAGAAGGATTTTTGCAATGAAAATGGATTTTTAATTAATAGAGGACGACTGCAGATTGGAACAATAGAAGGATTTTACAATGAAAAAGTGGAGGCATCTGCAAAAGACAGATGGGAAAATATTGTTTACCAATGAAAAAGATATGTCTAAAGAAAAGGAACGGGGGTGTTTAAAAAAGAAATGCATAGGGAGATTACTGGTGTTCTTTTTTATCTGGTTAAGCTGTCTGTGCATGCAAAAGACAATAACGGTGCTGGCTGAAGAAAATAATGTTGTATATACAGCATCAGGAGTAGAAAATGGCACCTTGCCTGTAGTGTCAGAAACAGAAAATCGTAATATAACAGCAGTAAAAGAAATGGGAACTTACACAATAAATACTGTAGCAAGTACTGACACAGGGATGATAAACACGACGGAAGATACATACCCATATGGAAAAACCAGTGGGGCAGATGAATTATGGGATACCGACATCCTGACAGAATTTGATTTTTCAGATCTGGATGCTTTTTTGCAGAAGCAGGAAATATCCACGGAGGGATCGGATTTCTCAACCTTTTTAAAAGAACTGATCCAGTCCGGCGGGCAGGTGGATAAAAAATGGTTTTTCGGTCAGATCGTGGACATGTCTGCGTGCGAACTGAAAGAAAACAGGCAGATTTTTGTGCAGATCCTGTTGCTGTGTCTGGCGTTTGGAATTCTTCATAATTTTGCAGGCACTTTTCAGAACAGTCAGATTCATACAGTATGTTTTTCACTGTTTTATCTGGCACTGATCATGCTTTTGATGAAATCTTATCTGATCATGCACCAACTGTTGAAAGGAGTTATGGAAGAATTGTCCGGATTTATGCAGGCATTGCTGCCATCCTTTTGTCTGGCGCTTACGTTTTCTTCAGCGATTACGACGGCGGCAGGATTTTATCAGATCGTGATCACGGCAATCTATCTGGTGGAACGGCTGGCCGCAGATATTCTCGTGCCTGCGGTACATGTATTTGTGGTGTTAAAGATGATCGATCATATGAGTGGGAAGAAGATGATCTCCGGTCTGACAAAACTTCTGAAAAAATGCATTTTATGGGTAATGCGTATGATCGTGGCGGCAGTGGCGGGGATCAGTCTGATCCAGAGTCTTATCGCACCTGCTCTGGACGGGGTAAAAAATACCGCAATCACAAAAATGCTGAATATGATCCCGGGACTTGGAGCGGCAGCCAATGGTGTTGCCGGAATGTTTCTTGGGTCGGCGGTCGTGATCAAAAATGGGATTGGAACAGCGGCACTGATCTTTTTGCTGCTGATCTGTATTGGACCAGTTGTAAAAATGCTGCTGTTGTCCCTCTGTTACCGGTTGACCGGCGCTGTAATACAGCCGATTACTGATGCACGGGTGTGTGGCTGTATCGAAAGTGTGGGCGAAGGTGCAGGATTGCTTTTGAAAATACTGGTGTCCGTTCTTATGATGTTTATGGTAACGATAGCCATCGTTACTGCAGCGGTCAGGTAAAAACAGATTCTAAGCAGAAATAGATTCGGTAAATGAGAATCATGGCCGGGAGAACAGATATATCATGTGTGCAGGGGGAAATTAAACAGAACTACAGAGTAGAAATGATAATATATAGGAAATGAAGTGAATGGA
Organism: uncultured Roseburia sp.; assembly: GCA_905193415.1. GTDB lineage: Bacteria > Bacillota > Clostridia > Lachnospirales > Lachnospiraceae > Brotonthovivens. The sequence continues at coordinate 51,885 of CAJJOP010000003.1, read as the reverse complement.
GATGGAGATGATCTATTTCGGGAAAAAGCCAGCATTTAGAAAAGGTAAGACATATATATGGCAGTAAAAACATGGATATGCAGCATTTTGTTGTTTTCTATTTTTCTGAGCGTATTTTTGCAGCTGCTTCCGGGAAAACAGTATGTAAAATATGTACGTTTTTTTGCAGGACTCATCTGGATACTTGTAGTCATGCAGCCGGTGCTGCAGCTGTTTCATCTGGAAAATCCGGTCAATGGAATTGTGCAGATATTGTCGCAGTATCAGGAAGAGACCCGTACAGAAGCCGAGTTGGATGAAGCACAACTGCGTCAGTATCAGGCGCAGGCATGGCAGAAACAGGTAAGCGAAGCGGTTACGACCGTGGTAGAGGAAAAGACGGCAGCGGCAGGTTTTCAGTTAGAGCATTGTGAACCGACATGGAATCGTGAACAGTCAAAACTGACATCGTTATATCTGGAAGTGACAGAGACGAAAAACGGTCAGACATACGGAGAGGGAGCAGATAATGGAAAGGGTGTAATGTCGTCTGACAGCAACAGCATAAAGACACAGACCGCAGTAGAACGGATTCAGATACAGATTCAAAGTCAAAGAGAACAGAGGAAAAAACAAACAGCAAGTACGGAAGAAAAAATGCAGAAAGACGTTTCTGCAAGTATGCAGGGAGAAGAACAGCCAGATAATTCAGATACACAAAAAAAGAATAGAGATAAAAAGACAGATACGTTGCGACAGGAGCTGGAACAGACGTTTCAGCTGTCAGATGGACAGGTGCAGATTATCAGAATTAGTGGGGAGTAGATTGCATCAATGTCAGTAAAAATAGTTTCCAATGATTTCTGGAAAGTGCGTAAAAAAGAAATGGAATGTGTGAATAATAGAAAATAAAAACAATCGGCAGAAGTAACGGAAAACGAGGCAGAACAGATGGATCTGAAACAGATATGGAAAGAAAAGAAGTGGAGAAAATGGAAAAAAGAACAATGGCTGATCGTATTTCTCGTGGGCGTACTGTTACTTGTGATTGCTCTGCCTACGGGAAATTCAAAAAAACAATCCGAGTCAGCGGACAGTAACACGAAGACCAGCGGGCAGCAGGAGAATGCCTTCGGACAGTCTGGTGGGAGCGCACAGAACGGACAGGATGCGCAGTCTGTATACGAAGCGGAGCTGGAGCAACGTCTGACAGCAATCCTGGAACAGGTGGCGGGCGTAGGAAAAGTAAAAGTCATGATTACATTAAAGGACAGCGGACAGACGGTTCTGGAAAAAGATGTTCAGTCCACGGAAAACCAGACCAGTGAAAGTGATGATGCCGGAGGCAGCAGAACGATTAACGAAACCCAGAGAGAAGAATCTACTGTTTATGAACAGGGAAATGAAACTGGCGCCCCGGTGGTATCAAAAGAGCTGCGTCCCGAGGTGGAAGGCGTGCTTGTGGTCGCCCAGGGCGGTGGAAATGCTTCCGTAGCAGAAAATATTTCTGACGCGGTTCTGGCATTATTTGATGTGGAAGTACATAAAATAAAAATAGTAAAAATGAGCATGCAGGAGGGTACATAATGAAACGGGTTTTTAAAAAGAATCAGATTATCATAACAGCACTTGCACTGATGATTGCGGTTGCCGGTTATGTAAGCTATACCCAGTCTGTGGGAAGCAAAGAAAAGACGGATGCAGCTTCTGCCAGCGAAGCACAGACGGGCGATATCGGAGAGGGTAATCTGTCGGAAGATGTATTTACTGATACAGAAGATAACAGTCAGGACGGTGCAGATGCATCGGCGCAGACTACAGCGGATGCCACGCAGAACGAACAGGACGACCAGACAGAGCAAAATCCGGGAGAGACGGTGCTTGCGAACAGCGATAACGGAACCGTAGACAAAGCTTCAGAAATGAAACTTGCCCGGGAACAGACCCGTTCCAAAAACAAGGAAACACTTCTGGAAGTAGTAAATAACAATGCAGTGACAGAAGCACAGAAAAAAGAAGCTATCAGCAAAATGATCGAGATGACGGATGTGGCAGAAAAAGAAAATGCGGCAGAGATGCTGCTGAAAGCAAAGGGATTTTCCGATGTGGTAGTAAGTGTTGTAGATGGAGAAGCAGACGTTGTGCTTGATATGGGGGATGTGACGGAAGCCAAACGGGCGCAGGTAGAAGACATCGTGAAACGAAAAACAGGAGTTTCTGCTGATAAGATTGTGATCACACCGATTACGAAATAGTATAATTATCAGATAAAAACCGTTATTTTAGGGAGAATACATCTATCAGATAAGAAAATGTGGTATACTATAGACACATAGCAGGCAAAGTATTTTGCATTCGCAGGTGGAATGGATTTATAGGAAAAAGGTATCTATTGATCATTATATGACGAGAAAAAAGAACTATCTGAATTTTTGACAGATATTACCGAGTATCGTCAGATATGAAACCAAATGATAGAGAAAACGAGGTGTTACAGATGAAACGAGTGTTTTTGATCGTCCTTGACAGTGTGGGCATCGGAGAAATGCCGGATGCCGCAGATTATCATGATGAGGGCAGCAATACATTAAAGGCGGCAGCTTCCAGCCCGTATTTTCATATGGAACATATGGGGGAGCTTGGACTGTTTAATATTGATGGAGTGGAAGTGGGAACACCGGTAGAGCATCCCAAGGCGTCTTATGCAAGAATGACGGAAGCGTCTAAGGGGAAAGATACCACGATTGGTCACTGGGAGATCTCCGGCGTGATCTCTGATAAACCGTTGCCGGTTTATCCAAATGGTTTCCCGGAAGAAGTAATTGCAGAATTTTCCCGAAAGACGGGTAGAGGCGTCTTATGCAACAAACCGTATTCCGGTACGGAAGTCATCAAAGATTATGGAAAACAGCATATGGAGACCGGAGATCTGATTGTGTACACTTCTGCGGATTCTGTATTTCAGATTGCGGCACATGAAGCGATTGTTCCGGTTTCACAGCTGTATGAATATTGTCAGATCGCACGGGATATGCTACAGGGAGAGCATAATGTTGGAAGAGTGATCGCAAGACCGTTTATCGGAGAGCCGGGGAATTTTACACGCACCTCTAACCGTCATGATTATTCTCTGCAGCCACCGGCTGTTACCATGTTGGATCAGTTGAAAGATTCCGGTCGGGAAGTGCTTGCTATAGGCAAAATCTGCGATATTTTTGCCGGAAAAGGCATTACGGAATTTGTCCGTACAAAAAATAATGCAGATGGCATAGACAAGACACTGAACTGGATGGAGAGAGACTTTGAGGGTCTTTGTTTTACGAATCTGGTGGACTATGATATGCTTTATGGTCACCGGAATGATGTGGAAGGGTATGCAAAAGCGCTGACGTATTTTGATGAGCGTCTTCCGGAACTTCTGACCAAGCTTCTTCCGGAAGATGTGCTGATGATCACAGCAGATCATGGCTGCGATCCGTCTACGCCGTCAACAGATCATTCCAGGGAATATACGCCATGGATTATTTACAGTCAGAACCTTCCCATGGGGAATAATTACGGAACCAGAAATACTTTTGCTGATATTGGCGCTACGATTCTGGACTATTTTGACATCACAGCAAAAATCCATGGTAAGAGTATTCTTGACAAGAAATGACAGCTCCTTTACAATGTTTTAGTTAGGGTAAAAACCCATTAGTGAAAGAAATCCCTGTTTTTCAGAACAGGCGCAGCAATAGCCGCGCTCAGAATACCGTGAGCAGTGGAGGTGTATTCTGTGTCAAAAGGAAAAACAGCACATAAAAAACATTGGAGGAAGCACTTTGGCTGATTTTAGAAAAGAGATAGAGAAACGAAGAACCTTTGCGATCATTTCCCACCCGGATGCGGGAAAGACTACACTGACAGAGAAATTTCTTCTTTATGGAGGCGCAATCAATCTGGCAGGATCGGTAAAAGGAAAAGCAACAGCGAGACATGCTGTATCAGACTGGATGGAGATTGAAAAACAGAGAGGTATTTCTGTAACTTCTTCCGTATTGCAGTTTAATTATGATGGATACTGTATTAATATTCTTGATACACCGGGACATCAGGATTTCTCAGAAGATACGTATCGTACGCTGATGGCTGCGGATTCAGCAGTTATGGTAATTGATGGTTCAAAAGGTGTGGAAGCACAGACAAGAAAACTGTTCAAAGTCTGTGTTATGCGTCATATCCCGATTTTTACATTTATCAATAAAATGGATCGTGATGCAAATGATACCTTTGATCTGATAGATGAGATTGAAAAAGAGCTTGGAATCGCTACATGTCCGGTTAACTGGCCTATCGGTTCTGGTAAAAATTTCAAAGGCGTATATGACAGAAATACGAGAAAAGTTATGATTTTTTCTGATACGCTGAAAGGAACAAAAGAAGGTACGGAGACAGAGTACGAGATTGATGATCCGGATATTCAGTCTGTGATTGGCGAGGAAAATTACAGTCAGCTCATGGAAGAAATTGAGCTTCTGGACGGAGCAAGTGCAGCGTTTGATCAGGAACTGGTATCAAAGGGGGAACTTTCCCCGGTATTTTTCGGCTCTGCATTGACAAATTTTGGTGTGGAGACATTCCTGAAACATTTCCTGCAGATGACTACCTCTCCGTTGCCGAGAACGGCAGATGTGGGTGTGATCGATCCGTTTTCAGAGGATTTCAGTGCATTTGTATTTAAAATCCAGGCTAATATGAATAAAGCTCATCGTGACAGGATCGCATTTATGCGTATCTGCTCTGGTAAGTTCAATGCGGGCATGGAAGTGACACATGTGCAGGGGGGCAGAAAAATGAAGCTTTCCCAGCCACAGCAGATGATGGCACAGGAGCGTAAGATTGTAGAAGAGGCCTATGCAGGAGATATTATTGGTGTATTTGACCCGGGAATCTTTTCCATTGGAGATACGATCACAACATCTTCGGAAAAGTTTGCATTTGAAGGAATCCCGACGTTCGCACCGGAGCATTTTGCCAGAGTCACACAGATGGATACGATGAAACGAAAACAGTTCGTCAAAGGTATCACACAGATTGCACAGGAAGGTGCGATCCAGATTTTTCAGGAGTACAATACCGGTATGGAAGAAATCATTGTCGGCGTTGTTGGTGTCCTGCAGTTTGATGTATTGAAATTCCGTTTGGAAAACGAATATAATGTAGATATCCGTCTGGAAAAGCTTCCGTATGAGCACATCCGCTGGATTGAAAACAAAGAGCTCGATCTGGATGCGTTAAAAGGAACTTCTGATATGAAGAAGATTAAAGACCTGAAAGGTAATCCGCTGCTTCTGTTTGTCAACAGCTGGAGTGTGGGCATGACGCTTGACAGAAACGAAGGACTGGTGCTGTCTGAGTTCGGGCGGAATTAAGAATAACAGAAAGATGAAAGAGAGGAACAGATATGGTACAGACCGTAACAACCGCAAATTTTGAAGAAATCGTTAAAAACAATGAGACCGTGCTGCTGGATTTTTGGGCAACCTGGTGTGGCCCGTGTCAGATGCAGGGTCCGATTATTGATGCCCTTGCAGAAAAAAGACAGGACGTTGTATTTGGAAAAGTAAACGTGGACGAGGAGATTGCACTGGCACAGCAGTTTGGCGTGATGAGCATTCCGACCCTTATCATTTTTAAAAACGGCGAGATTGTGCAGAAAGCAGTAGGTCTTCAGGATGAAGCATCCGTAGAGCAGCTGCTGAAATAGCAGAATTTTTCAAAAAAATACAGAATATGACATCCCTGTATGGAAATACAAATTTTTCGTACAGGGATTTTTGATTTATAGAAATAATTACAGAATGTATTGTGTGAAAACGATGAAATATGCTAAAATAATACTGTTATTATCTAACTGGGAATACTCCGGTTTCTTTCATCTTGTCTATAGAAAAATATTCGGTTCCTGTGATGTCAGGAATAATTTTCAAAATAATCTGGTTGACTTTTTACCGTTTGTATATTAATATGAGAACAAAGAACGAACATAAGTTCGCATAAGGAGAAAAGAATGGCGAAAGAAGATAATAGAAAAGAAGATAAATTAAAAGCGTTGGATGCAGCGATCTCACAGATTGAGAAACAGTATGGAAAAGGCGCGATCATGAAACTGGGGGATTCCGGAGCAAATATGAATGTTGAGACGGTTCCGACAGGTTGTCTGAGTCTTGATATTGCACTGGGACTTGGCGGTGTACCGAAAGGAAGGATCATTGAGGTCTATGGACCGGAGTCCAGTGGTAAGACGACCGTAGCGCTTCATATGGTAGCAGAAGTGCAGAAAGCAGGCGGTATCGCAGGATTTATCGATGCAGAGCATGCATTAGATCCTGTATATGCGAAAAATATCGGTGTAAATATTGATGATCTGTATATTTCACAGCCAGATAACGGCGAGCAGGCGCTGGAGATCACAGAGACAATGGTACGTTCTGGGGCAGTGGATATTGTAATTGTGGACTCTGTTGCTGCGCTTGTTCCGAAAGCAGAGATTGACGGTGATATGGGAGATTCACATGTAGGTCTGCAGGCACGACTGATGTCACAGGCACTGCGTAAACTTACAGCTGCCATCAGCCGTTCTAACTGTATCGTCATCTTTATCAACCAGCTGCGTGAAAAAGTTGGCGTTATGTTTGGCAGCCCGGAAACGACGACCGGTGGTCGTGCGCTGAAATTCTATTCCTCTATCCGTATGGACGTGCGCAGAATCGAGACACTGAAACAGAGCGGTGAATTTGTTGGAAACCGTACCAGAGTAAAAGTTGTAAAAAATAAGATTGCACCGCCATTTAAAGAGGCAGAATTTGATATTATGTTCGGTCAGGGAATTTCAAGAGAAGGCGATATTCTGGATCTGGCGGCGAATATTAATGTGGTAAACAAATCCGGAGCATGGTATGCATACGAAGGAGATAAGATCGGTCAGGGTCGTGAGAACGCGAAGACATTCCTGAAAGAACATCCGGAAATGCGGGATGAGATTGAGCAGAAAGTCAGGGATTTCTATAAGCTGGACGGTTCTGAAGACTGTATGACAGAAAACAATACGCAAGCAGATACTGAAAAAAGCACAGATACATCAGAAAATCTGTAAGATGATATTTCATTAATGAAAGAACAGGTAAAGGGCTACAGCAATCCGGACTCCCATGTCCGGGCGAATAGTCATATAGCTCTTTAAAGAAAGTGCGGCTTTAAATAAGCATTTAATAATGGTAGAAAAACAGAACTTTACCGGAAGTTTCATGATGAATGAAAATAGAATATTGTTGGAGAATGAAATATCATGCAGATAGTGGAAATAACAGAAATGAGTCGTGGTCGAATTCGTATTCGTCTGGAAAATGGAACTATATTTCCATTATATCGGAAAGAGGCAGCAGTTTTTAATATCTCTGAAGGTTCAGAACTGGAAGTCACAGCCTGGGATGAGATATGTAAAACAATCTTACAGAAACGGGCAAGAAAACGTGCTATGTATCTGTTGCAGAAAATGGATCGCACAGAAAAGCAGCTTCGGGAAAAACTTGTGCAGAGTGAATATCCGGAAGAAATCGTAGAGGATGCGATTGCTTATGTGCGATTCTATCATTATATCGATGATGTCAGATATGCAGAAAACTATGTTCGTTGCCACCAGGATACAAAAAGTAAGATGCAGATAAAGATCGCGCTGACGCAGAAAGGCGTAGAACGGGAAGTGATAGATCATGCATTGGAAGAATGTCTGGAGACAGACGCTGAACAGCTGATTTGCCGGCTGCTGGAAAAAAAACGATACAATGCCGAGACAGCAGATGAAGGGGAACGCAGGAGAGTCTATCAGTATCTCGCCCGCAGAGGATTTCGCAGCAGTGAGATACTGCATTGCATGAATCAAATGTGACTTTATTATGTGCTTTCAGAATCGTTTAAAGATATCATAGCGTATATGTTCTGAAAAAGAGATTTCCTGCCAGGAAATCTCTTTTTCAGAATAAAATAAATGAGACATTTAAAAATATCGGGTATTAATAAAAATGCGAGAAGAATTCCTGATTGTTGTTTGAAACAATGCCCATCAGAAAATTATTTCTGGGGATGAAATTCTTCACTTGATAGATAGTGAAATGCTTGACAGAGACTGGAAAAAAGTATAAAATTTATATGTTGTAGTTATGACATACAATAAGATTTATTTGTTATATGTACAATGAAAATTAAATAAGGAGGTGCTCCTGTGCCAACAATCGTTGCAGTGATAATCACAGCTGTTGTCGTTGCTGTCATTGTTGCAGTAGTAACGCACTTGGTTACGAAATCTCATATCCAGAAAGTATCAGATGAGAAGATCGGAAGTGCGGAGGAGCGTGCCAGAACAATTATCGATGATGCCGTAAAAGCAGCTGAGGCAAAGAAACGCGAAGCATTGCTTGAGGTCAAAGAAGAGTCCATTAAGACAAAAAATGAACTCGACCGGGAAATCAAAGACCGCAGAGCAGAGATTCAGCGTAATGAACGCCGTATCGTCCAGAAAGAAGAAAATCTGGACAAAAAGCTGGAGGCTATCGAGAAAAAAGAGGCAGGCTTTGCAGCAAAAGAAGAAGAGATCAGACGGCAGAAAGCTGAGGTTTCCAAGCTTAATGAAGAAAGAGTACAGGAACTGGAAAGAATCTCAGGACTTACCTCCGAACAGGCAAAAGAATACCTTTTAAAAACTGTTGAAGAAGATGTCAAACTTGATACAGCAAAACTCATCAAAGAGATGGAAGCAAAGGCAAAAGAAGAAGCAGGAAAGAAAGCCAAAGAATATGTGGTTACTGCGATTCAGAAATGTGCTGCAGATCATGTGGCTGAGACAACAATCTCTGTTGTACAGCTTCCAAATGATGAAATGAAAGGCCGTATCATTGGTCGAGAGGGTCGAAACATCCGTACACTGGAGACCATGACAGGTGTGGATCTCATTATTGATGATACACCGGAAGCCGTTATTCTGTCCGGCTTTGACCCGATCCGTCGTGAAGTTGCCCGGATCGCTCTTGAAAAACTGATTGTAGATGGACGTATCCATCCGGCCAGAATCGAAGAGATGGTAGAGAAAGCACAGAAAGAAGTAGAATCCATGATTCGTGAAGAGGGCGAGGCAGCTACTCTGGAAGTTGGAGTTCATGGCATTCATCCGGAATTAGTCCGTCTGTTGGGTCGGATGAAATTCAGAACCAGCTATGGTCAGAATGCATTAAAACATTCTATCGAAGTGGCACAGATTTCCGGACTTCTGGCAGCAGAAGTCGGTGTTGATGTCAGAGTTGCAAAACGTGCAGGTCTGTTACACGATATCGGAAAATCTGTGGATCATGAGATGGAAGGCTCCCACATTCAGATCGGTGTAGATCTTTGTAGAAAATACAAAGAATCCGCTACTGTTATCAATGCAGTAGAAGCCCATCATGGAGATGTGGAACCGGAAACTCTTATTGCATGTATCGTTCAGGCGGCAGATACGATTTCTGCAGCTCGTCCGGGTGCACGTAGAGAGACACTGGAAACATATTCCAACAGATTAAAACAGCTGGAAGACATCACGAACAGTTTCAAAGGTGTAGAAAAATCTTTTGCAATTCAAGCAGGTAGAGAGATTCGTATTATGGTTGTACCGGATCAGGTATCTGATGCGGACATGGTATTAATGGCACGCGATATTTCCAAACAGATCGAATCTGAACTGGAATATCCTGGACAGATTAAGATCAATGTGATCCGTGAGTCCCGTGTGGTTGATTACGCAAAATAAGACAACTGTACGCAGTTCTAACTAAAAGTATACCCCGTGTTTTCGGAATTCTGGATTCCGAGAATCACGGGGTTTTTCTATGTGAATAAATTCAAAAAATGACTGGAATTATTTCCGGGAATATTTCTCTTCGCAGTATTTGCAGCGATAGATTTCCTTGTCCGGATCTGTCAGGTAGAAAATCTGCTCTAACTCCTGTTCAATAGAAGTGATACATCGAGGATTGGAGCAGGAAATGACATTGTGAATTTCTTTTGGCAGCTGAAGGGCACGTTTTTCAACGATTTTTTCATCTTTGATGATATTAACGGTAATATTGTGATCAATAAAGCCCAGAATATCCAGATCCAAAGCATCAATATTGCATTCCACTTTCAGAATATCTTTTTTTCCCATTTTATTACTTTTTGCATTACGAATGATGGCTACGCAGCAGTCCAGCTCATCCAGTTTCAGATCATGATAGATAGAAAGGCTCATGCCAGCTTTGATATGATCCAGAACAAAACCTTCTTTAATAGCACCTACATTTAACATTATACTTCCACCTCCAGTAAAGTAAGAATCAGAGCCATACGCACATAGACACCGTACTGCACCTGTTTAAAGTAAACAGCTCTCGGGTCGTCATCGATTTCTGTAGAGATTTCATTTACCCTTGGCAGCGGATGCAGTACCAGCATATCTTCCGGGGCAAGTTTCATTTTCTCTTTATTTAAAATATAGAAATCTTTCATGCGGATGTAATCTTCTTCATTAAAGAAGCGTTCTTTCTGGACACGGGTCATGTACAAAATGTCAAGCTGTGGGAGCGCATCCTCCATGCGGACAACTTCTTCATACTGAATATTATTTTTATCAAGTACATCTTCACGGATATAACTTGGAAGTTTTAATTCTTCCGGAGAAATCAGAATAAAACGTACATTCTCATAGCGTACGAGAGCTTTGATCAGGGAATGTACAGTACGACCAAATTTCAGATCACCGCAGAGCCCAATGGTCAGATTGTCAAAATGCCCTTTCAGACTATGAATGGTAAGAAGATCTGTAAGAGTCTGAGTTGGATGCTGATGACCGCCATCGCCGGCATTGATGACCGGAATCGAAGAATGTAAGGAAGCAACCAGCGGAGCGCCTTCTTTTGGATGGCGCATGGCACAGATATCTGCATAACAGGAGATCACACGGATCGTATCTGCAACGCTTTCTCCTTTTGCCGCAGAGGAACTGTTGGCACTGGAAAATCCTAAAATCTGTCCGCCAAGGTTGAGCATGGCAGCTTCAAAGCTCAGGCGGGTGCGGGTACTTGGCTCATAGAAAAGGGTTGCAAGCTTTTTCCCTTCGCAGGCATGTGCATATTTTTGAGGATTTGCCTCAATGTCATTTGCCAGACACAGAAGCCTGTCCAGTTCTTCTGTCGAAAAGTCCAATGGACTCATTAAATGTCTCATATATTTTCTCCTTATGCTTTTTTTATATACTCCTGAAATTTTTTAGATGAAACTTCTAAGAGTACATTTTTGTTAAAACTATCATATAATAATCAGATTTAAAATTCAATGAGGTAATAGAAAAAACATTGGTATACCATGAGTATTTTTGAGGTATCATTTTGATAAACCCAACTGGATACGCTCATTTCAAAAGTGGATTGATAAATGGTTTATCGGAATAATTTGGGATTACAAAAAATGGTATAGTATAGTTACAGCAAAGAAAAACAGTAAAAGGGTTCAAGGGGATATTTAAAAAATAGGAAAATGAACATTACTGTACTTATTTTAAGGAGGAATTAAGGATGAAGAAAAAATTAGCTACAAAGATTCTTGCTGCATCAATGGTAGGTGTAATGGCACTAGGAATGACAGCCTGCGGAAGCGGAGATACAAAGGACAACGGTTCCAGCACTGGCGAGAAAAAAGCAAGCAGTGATACAACCGTAGGTATCGTTGTTAAAACTGCTACAAACGCACATTTTCAGGATATCGCATACGGCGCAATGCTGGCAGGAAAAGATCTTGGGGTAAATGTAAAAGTTGATAATACTGCTACTGAGTCAGATATCGACGGACAGATTACAAAATGTGAGAACATGATCTCTTCCGGTGTAGATGCCCTGATCCTTACAGCAAATGATTCCACTGGCATGAGCGCAGCAGTAAATGCAGCACATGATGCAAAGATCCCATTCGTAACTGTTGACACAACAATTACAAACGACTGGGGTGATGATGTAAAAGAATATATGCCGAACTACATTGGTGTAGATCATACACAGATGGCTTATGACATGGCAAGCCAGATCTTCGAATCCATCGGAGGAAAAGGAAACGTAGTAATTCTTCGTGGTGTAGACGCAGCAAGTTCTTCTCAGGAAAGAACCGCTGGTTTTGAGAAAGCTATTAAAGAGTACGAGAGCAAGGGAATCAAATTAGTAGAATCCCAGAGTGCTAGTTACGATCAGGATACAGCTACTACAACAATGGCAGATATCCTTCAGGCACACAAAGATGTAGACGTTGTTCTCTGCTGCAACGATCTGATGGCAGTAGGCGCTGTAACAGCTCTGAAAGAGAACAACATGACAGTAGGCGCTGATGGCGTTAAAGTAGCAGGTATTGATGGTAACGTAATCGCACTGCAGTCCATCAACAAAGGCGAAATGTATGCAACAGCTTATGACTGGTCTATCCTTCAGGGATACTACGCAGTACAGCAGGCAGTAGACCTGATCAATGGTAAGGAAGTACCGGAAACAACAATGACACCGGATACTATCATCACTTCTGAAAACGTAGCAGATTACCTGCCACACGGCGAAGAGCTTTCACAGTGGAAAATGGGTTCTGCATTAAATAGCGTATCTGATTACATGACAAACTTCCTGCAGAAGGGAATCGACATGGGAACCAAATAAGGTTTAAAAATTGAAACATTCAGGTGTTCCGGGCCGTAAGGCCCGGGCATCTTACAGAAAGAAAGGCGAGTTCTATGGAAAAAGAAATTTTACGCATGGAGCATATCAGCAAATCCTTTGGCGGCGCAAAAGCACTGGATGATGTGTCTTTTGACTTAAGAGCCGGTGAAGTTCACGCCCTCATGGGAGCTAACGGTGCTGGAAAATCCACATTGATGAAAGTTCTTGCGGGTGTATATATGCCGGATTCCGGAAAAATCACACATCATGGAAGGGCAGTTCCTATTAAAGCCTGTGTCGCAGATGCCCAGAAGGATGGTGTGGCCATGGTTTTCCAGGAACTGAACATTTTACCGCATTTAAGTGTACTGGAAAATATCTTTATTGCAAATGAAATAACAAAAAACGGAATCTATGACTGGAAAGCAATGCGCAAGCGTGCGAAAGAGGTTATGGGGGAGGTAGGTATCGACCTGAACCTGGATACGAGAGCCGGTAATCTTCCGGTAGCGACCCAGCAGATGATCGAGATTACCAGAGCTTTGAATCTGAATTCGGATATCATTATTTTTGATGAGCCGACATCTTCCCTGTCTATGACAGAGACAGAGAGCCTGTTTGAACTGATCGGCAGACTGAAGAAAAAAGGTGTTGGAATGGTATACATCACACATCGTATGTCTGAAGTATATCAGATCTGTGACAGGATCACATTGTTGAGAGATGGAAAAAATGTATTTACAGATGAGATCAAAAATGTAGATAATCACAGATTGCTGGCAGGAATCGTCGGATCTGAAAATACCAATCAGTTCCCTGAAAAAATGCATGAGACAGGAGATGTGATCTTTGAGGCAAAAAATGTCACATGTGCCGGAAAATACGAAGACGTCAGCTTTGAATTAAAAGAGGGAGAGATACTCGGATTTGCAGGACTGGCAGGAGCCGGAAGAACAGAGATCGCCAAAACGATCTTCGGCTGTTACCATCTTGATAAAGGAGAGTTTTTATATAAAGGAAAACCGCTGCATATTAAAAATCCGGTAGATGCCGTAGAGCAGGGAATCGGATATGTAAGCGAGGACCGTAAGGCAGAGGGAATCCTTGCGGTACGTTCTATCAGAGAGAACATGGGCGTTGCAAACATGCATCGTCTCGGCAAACACTTCCACATCCAGCGGATGCAGGAACAGAAGGAAGTACAGGATATGATCGACCGTCTCCGTATCAAATGTACAGGTATGGAACAGCGTATCATGAACCTGAGTGGTGGTAACCAGCAGAAAGTATGTTTCGGTAAATGGATCATGTCAGAGCCGAAGCTGCTGATTCTGGATGAGCCGACCCGAGGCGTAGATGTGGGCGCGAGAGCAGAATTTTATCAGATCATTCAGAAACTGGTAAAACGCAACATCGGTGTAATCGTTATTTCTTCTGAGGAAGATGAACTGATCGGACTGTGCAACCGTATCGTAGTTATGCGGGAAGGACACAAGGTTGGCGAGTTCCAGGATTCAGAAGAGAATCTGAAAGAGAAAATGTTGAAATTAATGCTGAATATTTAAGCAGCATTGTTAGGAGGAAATTATGAAAGTATCAAAAGGAAAATTGTTTTATAACAGATTCGGTACTTATATTATACTGGTAGCGCTGATCATTTTCTTCTCCGTTACCGCAGGTGGATTCTTCTCCATCGGTAACCTTACAAACCTGTTAAGAACCGGTGCTGTATATATTCTGTTTGGCTGTGGTATGACATTCGTTATGATCAGTGGTAAGATCGATCTGTCTGTACCATCTATTGCGGCACTGGTAGGCTGTGTGGCAGCACTTCTGATCAAAGGTGGCATGGGAACCCTTCCGGCATCCATCATCGCAATCCTGATTGGTACAGCCTGTGGATTTATAAACGGATTTTTCATCGCAAAGCTGAAAGTACCGTTCTTCATCATGACGGCAGGTATGATGTATGCCGCATCCGGTATCGCGCTTGTTATTACACATGAGACATCCATTGGTATCCATCCGGAAAATGTAAAAATTCCATTTTCTTTTTGGGGTGGAAAAACCATTGGCATCATACCGTCACAGTTTATCATTGCGATTATCTTCTTTGTAATCTGTCTCTACATTATTAAAAATACAAAGATGGGTCGTTATACATATGCCATCGGTAGTAATGAGAAAACAGCAAGACTTTCTGGTGTAAACGTAGATAAATACAATATTCTGATCTTTACCCTGAACGGTCTGGCAGCAGCAATCGCAGGTATCGTACTTGCATCCCGTATGGGAACTGGTAGTCCGAACGTAGCAGATGGCGGTTACAATATCCTTGCAATCGCAGCGGCAGCTATCGGTGGAACCAGTCTTTCTGGTGGTGA
This sequence comes from uncultured Roseburia sp., assembly GCA_905193415.1. Classification (GTDB taxonomy): domain Bacteria; phylum Bacillota; class Clostridia; order Lachnospirales; family Lachnospiraceae; genus Brotonthovivens. Next base: position 36,782 of record CAJJOP010000003.1, on the reverse strand, counting down.
AGGTAAACTTGCAAAAACAGTCGTTGGAGCATTCGTTCTCTGTGTTATCAGTACAGGACTGAACATCATGGGCGTAAATTCTTCCGTACAGAATATCGTAATCGGTGCAGTACTGATCGCAGTAGTTGCTGTCGATATGATCGACAAACGAAAAGAAGCTTAATTTCAGATAAAACCCTTGTTGCTGCGGGTTTCCCCTAATGGTTCCTGCGGCATACCATAATATCCCTATCAGTGTGTAATAACACTCAGATGACGATCCGCAGTTAGCCGCTGCGGATCGTCATATTTATATAGAAAAATAAAAGGGAAAAGTTCTGGCAATTATATGGAAGATACAGTATACTTAATCAGATAGAGTAAAAATTAGGAGGCAAATTATGAGCGAAGCAATCGAAAAGATTACCGTAGTATTGGGAGAGTATAAAGGAATCAGACTTCCAAAGATGGAGGTTACTGTTACAGAGGAAGAATTACAGGAAGAATTAAAACGCGCCCAGCAGATGGCAGCTACCAAAGAGCCAAAAGAAGACGCTGCGGAGACTGGCGATGAAACCGTGATTGATTTTGTAGGATACAAGGATGGCGTAGCATTTCCAGGCGGAGATGGAAGCGATTATCCGCTGGTTCTTGGTTCTGGTTCTTTCATCCCGGGATTTGAGGAGCAGTTGGTAGGAAGTAAAAAAGGCGATCATGTAGAAGTAAAAGTTACATTCCCGGAAAATTATCATGCAGAAGATCTGGCTGGCGCAGAAGCTGTTTTCCAGGTAGATGTAAAAGAAGTACGTTCTGCAAAACTTCCGGAGATCGGCGATGAGATGGCACAGAGAGTATCTCCGTGCAAAACACTGGAAGAGTTCAAAGAGTATGTAAGAAATGAGATCAAAAAATATAAATCTCAGCAGCTTGCTTCCCAGAGAGAAGATATGATCGTATCCAAAATTATGGAGACAAGTACAGTAGAAGTACCGGAAAAAGATATTCAGGTGGCAGCAGACAATCTGAAACAGAACTTCAAAATGCAGCTGATGCAGGCAGGTCAGAATCTTGAAGCATATTTACAGTCTGCACAGATGACACAGGAGCAGTTTGATCAGAGTGCTGTTGATCAGGCAACGATGATGATCAAAGGTCAGAGCGTGCTTGCAGAGATTGCAAAAAAAGAAAATATTGTAGTTACAGATGAAGAACTGGAAAAAGAGCTCAGCCAGATGGCAATGAACTATCAGATGGAAGTAGACAAACTGAAAGAAGCAATCGGCGAGCATGGTCTGGAACTGGTTCGTCAGGATATTTCCGGAAGCAAAGCAATGGATCTGATGCTTTCCCTTGCAGAGGAAGTGTAAAAATCAGTAGATTTAAATGAAAAACAGTCTGAACAAAACGGGATTTTATTTTGGAAGAATGTTGTCAGTCAGACAAAAAATTAATATGTGGAAACATATGTGAAGAGCAGGTATGTGTTATGTCACATACCTGCATTTCAAAATAATAAAGGAAGATTCCGTACCGGATGATATGTCCGGATTGACGTGAAAAAAGATTGTTATCTGAAAATGCAGACAACAAGCAGAAACAAAAAATAAGGTTGTCTGCAAATCAGACAGACAAGCAGGAGGGACGAAGCGTATGAGCGAAAAGATCGTATTGATAGATGGACACAGTATTTTGAGCAGGGCATTTTTTGGCATTCCGGATCTGACCAATTCTGAGGGCCTCCATACAAATGCAGTGTATGGTTTTCTGAATATCATGCTGAAAATACTGGAAGAAGAAAAACCAGATTATCTTACTGTTGCATTTGACGTTCATGCACCGACGTTCCGCCACAAAATGTTTGACGCTTATAAAGGTACGAGAAAGCCGATGGCTCCGGAGCTGCGGGAGCAGGTGCCACTGATGAAAGAGGTTCTTCATGCCATGGGTATCGTGACAGTGGAAAAGGCAGGTTACGAAGCTGATGATCTGCTGGGAACTATCGGAAAACGTTGTGAAGCCGAAGGACTGGAAGTCGTGATCGTATCCGGAGACCGAGATCTGCTGCAGCTTGCTACGGAACATATTGAAATCCGTATACCGAAGACAAAACGGGGTGGCACGGAGATTGAAAACTATTATGCCGCAGATGTGAAAGAACGGTATCAGGTAACACCGGAAGAATTTATTGATGTGAAAGCACTGATGGGAGATTCGTCCGATAATATACCGGGTGTGCCGGGGATTGGAGAGAAAACAGCAACCAATCTTATCGTGGCATATCAGACCATTGAGAATGCCTATGCCCATGTGGATGAGATCAAACCGCCGAGAGCGCAGAATGCGCTGCGGGAGCATTACGACATGGCACAGATGAGCAAGGTGCTTGCAACCATTGATACCAATGCAGAGATTACCTATGAGCGGAAAGATGCTGCGTTGCAGAACCTGTTCACGCCGGAGGCATATACTTATTTCAAACGATTGGAATTTAAAAATCTGCTGTCCCGCTTTGAAGTGGAGACACCGTCAGATCCGGCAGAGCAGCATTTTAAGACGATAACCATGTTGGATGAAGCGGAGGATTTTTTCAGAGAAACGCTGGAACTGCTTCAGCAATCTGAGAGAGAAGCTGCTGGGGAAATGCATCAATTGGCAGTTGCAGTTATTCAGGACGGCACGCAGTTTTTCGGATTTTCTTTCTGCGTATCTACACAGCAGACAGTATTTGTGAAAACAGAAGGATTTTTGACAGAAGAGTATCTGAAAGATAAGACGGCTCAGCTGCTTCAGGAGGCAGGCGAAATCGTGACACCGGATCTGAAAGCGATTCTGAAATACATTCCACTGACCGATGAGACGAATTGCTTTGATACAACGGTGGCCGCATATTTATTAGATCCATTGAAAAGCGAATATCCGTATGACGATCTGGCAAAAAATTATATGGGTTTGCTTACCGTTCCGTCACAGGCTGATCTTCTCGGGAAACAAAAGATTGCCGCAGCAGAAAAAGATGCGCCGGAAAAACTGGCAGAGCTGGCTTGTTACGAGAGTTATATAGCATGGTCGGTAAAACCGATCCTTCAGGAAAAACTGAAAGAGAGTGGTATGTGGAATCTGTTTTGTGACGTGGAGATGCCGCTGGTATTTACACTGGCACAAATGGAAGAAGAGGGTATCCGCACCGATGCAAAAGCTTTACAAAACTATAGTGAACAGCTGGGGAGTCGTATCACAGAACTGGAGCAGAAGATTTATGAGCAGGCAGGAGAAGAATTTAACATCAATTCTCCAAAGCAGCTTGGAGTGATTCTGTTTGAAAAATTACAGATGCCAAATGGCAAAAAGACGAAGACCGGATATTCTACGGCGGCGAGCGTACTGGAAAAACTGGCACCGGATTATCCGATCGTTTCAGATATTTTGGAATATCGTCAGCTGGCAAAGTTAAAATCTACTTACGCAGATGGACTGGTTACCTATATTTCAGAAGATGGACGGATTCACGGAACCTTTAATCAGACGATTACTGCTACGGGACGTATCAGCAGTACCGAACCGAACCTGCAGAATATTCCAATCCGTATGGAACTTGGGCGGATGATCCGAAAAGTATTTCTTCCGAAAGATGGATATGTATTTCTGGATGCAGATTATTCGCAGATTGAACTGCGTGTGCTGGCTCATATGTCCGGCGACCGAAATCTGATCGATGCATACCGTCATGCGGAAGATATCCATCGTATGACAGCATCCCAGGTATTCCATACACCGTTGGAAGAAGTAACGGATCAGCAACGACGAAATGCTAAAGCAGTCAACTTTGGTATCGTATACGGAATCAGTTCCTTTGGTTTAAGTCAGGGACTGAGTATTACGAGAAAAGAAGCACAGGAATATATTGAGCGGTACTTTGAAACATATCCGGGTATCAAGACATTTTTGGACAATCTGGTCAGCGAGGCAAAAGAGACCGGTTATGCGACGACCATGTTTGGACGCAGACGTCCGATTCCAGAGCTGTCTTCTAGCAATTTTATGCAGCGTTCCTTTGGCGAGCGTATCGCAATGAATTCCCCGATTCAGGGAACCGCGGCGGATATTATTAAGATTGCCATGAACCGTGTCCGTCGCAGACTGGCAGCGGAAGGGCTCAAGTCCCGCCTGATCCTGCAGGTGCATGATGAGCTTCTGGTAGAGACTGCAGAAGAAGAAGTGGAACAGGTAAGGACAATCCTGAATGAAGAAATGCAGAATGCTGCACATTTAGAAGTAAAACTGGAGACAGATACCAATGCGGGCAGTAACTGGTACGAGGCACACTAAAAAGATAGATAACTGTGACTGGCGGAATATTTGTCAATAGAGAAGCAGTAGCATAGAAAAAATGTTAAGATAACACAGGGAGTAAATAAAAAGCGAATGTTATTTATAGGAATTACCGGCGGTGTAGGAGCCGGAAAATCAGAAATCTTGTCTTTCCTTGAAAAAAATTATAATGCAAAAGTTATGTTGACGGACGAGATCGCCCATGATTTGATGGAGCCGGGGACAGATTGTTATAAGAAACTGCAGGAACTGTTTGCGGATGATGCAGTATTTCTTCCGGAAGGGGGATTTGACCGACCGGCACTGGCTGCCGTGATCTTTTCCAATGAAGCAAAGCGCCAGGCATTAAATGATATTGTACATCCTGCAGTAAAGCAGTATGTAAAGGAACAGATGGAACAGCATCGCCAGCAGGAAGATCTGGATCTGCTCGTGGTAGAAGCGGCATTGCTCATTGAAGAACATTATGATGAGATCTGCGATGAACTGTGGTATATTTATACAACGGAGGATAACCGTCGGGCACGTCTGAAAGCTTCTCGCGGATATTCCGATGAAAAGATACAGAACATTTTTGAAAGTCAGCTCCCGGAGGAAGCGTATCGGAAAGCCTGCCGGGTTGTGGTAGATAACAATGCAGCACCGGAGGATGCTTTTACACAGATGCGGGAAGCGTTAGCGGGTAAGAAAATCGTTCCTGTCAGTAAATAGGATTTGCGTCAGGTAATATAGACTTGATCAAGACGGCATAACTTTTGTTATCTATGCAATTTTTTATGATGCAGATGGTAGACATCTGGTGTTTGAATTTTTGTACAGACAAATTGAAGGCAAGAAGAAGCAGTCATAATTTGACGTAATGCAGGAATGAGATATCATAATAAAATTTTGAATATATAAAGGAAGTACAAGATGGAATTATGCAGTATAGCCAGTGGCAGCAGCGGAAACTGTATTTATGCAGGATCTGACAACAGCCACATTTTGATCGACGCCGGGATCAGCGGAAAAAAGATCGAGAGCGGGTTAAATGAGATCGGATTGAAAACAGAAGAGATTCATGGAATCCTGGTAACCCATGAGCATTCAGACCATATCAAAGGTCTGGGGGTATTGGCAAGAAGATATGGTATTCCCATGTATGCTACAGAAGGTACCTGGAGATGGATACAGGAACATCAGGCAATCGGAAAAGTGGATGAGAGCCTGCTTCATATCGTCAGACCGGAGGAAGAGTTTTTTATCGGAGATATGGAAATCACACCGCTGCATACCTCTCACGATGCTACAGATCCAGTAGCATATATGATGAAACAGGGTAAGAAGACCATGGCAGTTTTAACGGATCTTGGAAAATATGATGATTATCTGGTAGACAAACTGCATGGTTTGGATGTATTATTGTTAGAAGCAAATCACGATATACATATGTTGGAAGTGGGTGGATATCCCTATTATTTGAAAAAAAGGATTCTTGGAGAACGTGGACACCTCTCCAATGAACTTTCCGGACAGCTTCTGGGACGTTTGCTTCATGATAATTTCAAGAGTGTGATCTTGGGACATCTGAGCAAAGAAAATAATTATCCAGAGCTGGCTTACGAGACTGTCCGGTTGGAAATCAGTATGGGAGACAATCCCTATCAGGGAAATGACTTTCCGATTCAGGTAGCCAGACGTGATTGTGTATCAGAACTGGTTTGCGTATAAATACAGAAAAGAAAGAGCATGAAAACGTGCGGAGGGAAAACAATGGAAAAGACAACAAATAAGACCATTATAACCGTAGTAGGTAAAGATACTGTAGGTATTATTGCAAAAGTATGTACTTACCTGGCTGAAAATCATATCAATGTACTTGATATCTCACAGACTATCGTACAGGGATACTTTAACATGATGATGATTGTAGATATGAATACATCTGAAAAACCATTTGCAGACTGTGCGGCAGATCTGGAAAAACTGGGCGAAGAGATTGGTGTATCCATCAAATGCCAGAGAGAAGAAATCTTTGATATGATGCATCGTTTATAAGATAAAAATGGCTGCTTTTGTGAGAAAAGCGGTTATAGATTTTTAATAAAAACAGTTTTGCAGATGATATTATAAAAATATAAAAGCAGAAATTGTAAAAATGTTGAGAGAATAAGTAACAGCACTGTACATGTAAAAAGGTACAGATAAACCATTACTGAGAAATGAAAGGGAAATACCTATGATTAACATGTTTGAAGTCAACGAGACGAACAAGATGATCGAGCAGGAAAATCTGGATGTGCGTACCATCACACTTGGAATCAGCCTGATGGACTGTATCGATGCAGATCTCAATCGACTGAATGAAAATATTTACAACAAGATTACAACTGTTGCAAAAGACCTGGTAAAAGTAGGAAAAGAGATTGAAACAGATTATTGTATTCCGATTGTTAATAAACGAATTTCCATTACCCCTATCGCGCTGGTGGGAGCAGCTGCCTGTAAAAAGCCGGAAGATTATGTGACATTGGCTAAGACGCTGGACAAAGCTGCCCACGAAGTAGGCGTTAACTTTATTGGCGGATATTCCGCACTTGTTTCCAAGGGAATGACTGCAAGTGATGAGCTTTTAATCCGCTCCATTCCGGAGGCACTGGCAGTAACAGAGCGTGTATGCAGTTCCATCAACCTTGGTTCCACCAAGACCGGTATCAATATGGACGCAGTAAAACTGATGGGCGAGATCATCCATGAAGCTGCCGTCTATACAAAAGACAACGATTCCTGCGGATGTACGAAGCTGGTCGTATTCTGTAATGCTCCGGATGATAACCCATTTATGGCAGGCGCATTCCATGGTGTTACTGAAGCAGATGCGATCATCAATGTGGGTGTATCTGGTCCGGGTGTTGTAAAGACTGCATTGGAAAAAGTTCGTGGAGAGAATTTTGAAGTTCTCTGCGAGACCATTAAGAAAACAGCATTCAAGATTACCCGTGTTGGTCAGCTGGTAGCAAAAGAGGCATCTGAGAAGCTGGGAATCCCGTTTGGCATCATTGACCTTTCACTGGCTCCGACACCGGCAGTGGGAGATTCTGTAGCGGAGATCTTAGAAGAAATCGGTCTGGAATATGCAGGTGCTCCTGGAACGACAGCAGCTCTGGCTATGCTGAACGATCAGGTTAAAAAAGGCGGCATCATGGCATCCTCTTATGTTGGCGGATTAAGTGGCGCATTTATTCCTGTCAGTGAAGATCAGGGTATGATCGATGCAGTAAATGCCAATGCTCTTACGATCGAAAAACTGGAAGCAATGACCTGTGTCTGCTCTGTAGGTCTGGATATGATTGCTATTCCGGGCGATACCACACCGGCAACGCTGTCCGGTATTATTGCAGATGAGATGGCTATCGGTATGGTCAACCAGAAAACCACAGCTGTACGTCTGATCCCGGTTATCGGAAAGACTGTTGGCGACAACGCAGAGTTTGGCGGACTTCTTGGTCATGCGCCTATCATGCCGGTCAACAACTATTCCTGCGAAGCATTTATTAATCGTGGCGGACGGATTCCGGCACCGGTACACAGCTTTAAGAACTAAGAAAATATACAATTCTCTGGAAGTAAACAGAAATGTGAAACATATTTGTCAGCTGAATAGAAAATAACATGGGGGTGTCTTCTGTATGGGAGGCACTCCGCTGTTTTTTATCAAAAGATTTCACTGGTACAGACAGAGAATCCGGAAACAGAAATAAATGAGACAAATGTAAAAAGATAAGGAGCGTGGACTATGTTAGGAGTGATTATTTTTCTGATCATTCTGGCTATTGCACTAATGCTTGGTGTTGTGATAACGGTTAAAAAACATGCTTATAAAATGTTGATTGCCATTCCATTTGTGGGAACGTTGGTTATCGTTATTATGATGATCATTCTTGGAACAATGCGGTAGCCGAAAAATAAATGCAAGATATGGAAAAGGTTTTTGTCATTGATCCGGTACAAAATAATAAGTACAACTTATAAAAGCGAGTAAATAATTTAATGCTGATTATAACAGCACTTCATTGTAAAATAGAAATTGTCATGGTAAACTTAATGTGGAATGTGTAAACGCATTCCACATCATTTTTTGTCTTATTGCGAATCAAAAATCTGACAGAAGAGATTTTGATAAAACAAAAAACGATGATGCAGAACAATGATTGAGAGTATATTGGTATGATAAGGAGGACCTTCCGCATGAAGAAGATGTCAATTGAACAGGTTTTGAAAGAAAATGCATATCCGGGCCGTGGTATTATTATTGGTAGAAGTGCTGATGGTAAAAAAGCGATCACAGCATATTTTATCATGGGCAGAAGTTCTAACAGCCGCAACCGCGTATTCGTAGAAGATGGTGAGGGCATCCGTACACAGGCATTTGATCCGTCCAAACTGGAAGATCCGAGCCTGATTATTTACGCACCGGTTCGTGTGCTTGGTAATAAGACCATTGTTACAAATGGGGATCAGACAGATACTATTTATGAAAATATGGATCGTCAGATGACATTCGAACAGTCTCTCCGTGGAAGAGAGTTTGAACCGGATGGTCCGAATTATACACCAAGAATTTCAGGTATTATGCATGTAGAGGATGGAAGATACAGCTACGCTATGTCTATTCTGAAAAGTAATAACGGAGATCCATCCGGATGCAACCGTTATACATTTGCTTATGAGACACCTGCAGCAGGCGAGGCCCGCTTCATCCATACCTATATGAATGATGGCAATCCACTTCCAAGTTTTGAGGGAGAGCCGGAACTGGTAGATGTGCTGGATGATATCGATGCATATACAGATCTTCTCTGGAACAGCCTGAACACAGATAATAAAGTATCTTTATTTGTTCGTTACATTGACATTGCGACTGGCAAATATGAGACACGTATTGTAAATAAAAATCAGTAAGTTTTCTTAAATAAGTTCTTTTTACAAAAAGATGAAAATGAGATTTTGATTTATGAACATATATGGCAAAACAATAATGACAATAGGATGTACTCTCTGGAACTGTAAAAATATGATGCTGGAAAGATGTTTATTACAGAATGTGGCAATGACAGTAATTTATTAGCAATAAAATTTTGAGAGCATGGTAAGAGTACACCGGTATTATAATGGAGGAACACATGAAGGAATTAGAATTAAAATATGGATGTAATCCAAATCAGAAACCGTCCAGAATTTATATGGAAGAGGGCGAACTGCCGATTAAAGTATTATGTGGCAAACCGGGATATATCAACTTCCTGGATGCATTTAACGGCTGGCAGCTTGTAAAAGAGCTGAAACAGGCCACCGGACTTCCGGCAGCAACTTCTTTCAAACATGTATCTCCTGCAGGTGCAGCAGTGGGACTGCCGTTGAGTGATATTGAACGCAAGATTTACTGGGTAGATGATCAGGGAGACCTTTCTCCACTGGCAAGCGCATATGCCCGTGCAAGAGGCGCAGACCGTATGTCTTCTTTCGGAGATTTTATTTCTCTTTCTGACGTATGTGACGTAGATACCGCAAAACTGATCAAACGTGAGGTCTCTGATGGCGTAATCGCTCCGGGATATGAGCCGGAAGCACTGGAGATCCTCAAAGGTAAAAAAGGTGGAAAATACAATATCATCGAGATCGATCCTGAGTATGTACCTGCACCGGTAGAACACAAACAGGTATTTGGAGTTACCTTTGAGCAGGGAAGAAATGAACTGAAGATTGATCGTGATTTCCTTGGAAATATCGTGACAGAGAATAAAGAGATTCCGGATTCTGCAAAGATTGATCTGATCATTTCTCTGATCACATTGAAATATACACAGTCCAATTCCGTATGCTACGCAAAAGGCGGACAGGCGATCGGTATTGGAGCAGGACAGCAGTCCCGTATCCACTGTACCCGTCTGGCTGGACAGAAAGCAGACAACTGGTTCCTTCGTCAGGCACCGCAGGTACTGAACCTTCAGTTTGTAGACGGCATCAAACGTGCAGACCGTGACAATGCCATCGATCTCTATATCGGGGATGAATACATGGATGTGCTGGCAGACGGTACATGGGAGAATATTTTCAAAGTAAAACCTCCGGTATTTACTGCGGAAGAGAAGAAAGCATGGCTGGAGAAAAATACAGATGTAGCCCTTGGCTCTGATGCGTTCTTCCCGTTTGGCGACAACATTGAGCGCGCTCATAAGAGTGGTGTAAAATACGTTGCAGAACCAGGCGGATCAATTCGTGATGACCATGTTATTGATACATGCAATAAATATGGAATAGCAATGTGCTTTACAGGCATTCGTCTGTTCCATCACTAAAAATGAATGAACATGCAATTTTAAATATCATATAACCATTTACAAAAATCGCAACCTTTAATCAGGGTTGCGGTTTTTGTTCATGATATAATGAGTGCAAATATGATATGCCAGGAGGAAATGCGAACATATGCAGCGAATATTAATGATAGAAGATGACAGGGCAATCGTGGATTCCCTGTCAGAGTTTTTGAAAAGTGAAGGATATGAGACTTTGACGGCAAATGGGCAAAAGGCGGCATTGGAACTTCTTACGGAACAGAGTGTAGATCTGGTGCTGTTGGATGTGTCTCTGGCAGACGGAAATGGTTTTTCTGTCTGCTCGGCAATCAAACAGCAGAACCAGAACCTGCCGGTCATATTTCTGACGGCATCAGGAGATGAGTTCAGCGTAGTTACCGGACTGGATCTGGGAGCAGATGATTATATTGCAAAACCGTTCCGACCGCGGGAACTGATCTCCAGGATCAAAAGCGTGCTCCGCAGATATGGAAAAATGCAATCACTGGTTCAGATTGGGGAACTCCGTGTAGATATGGAAAAAGGATGCGTGTGGAAAGACCAGCAGGAATTGAACCTGTCGGCACTGGAATATCGTTTGATGCTTGTATTTATCAGTAATAAAGGCGCAGTCCTTACGAGAAACCGGCTGCTGGAAGAAATCTGGGATGTGGCAGGAGATTTTGTGAATGACAATACGTTGACGGTCTATATCAAACGTTTACGGGAAAAGATTGAAGATAATCCCCAGGAACCGGAATATATAAAAACCGTTCGAGGCACCGGTTATCGATTTGAAGTATAAGAATATGCAGTGATTCTGGGAAGAATATGTCAGCTTGCACTGACCGGAATCACGCATTAAGTATCATATGCATTTGATTTGAATTTGAAAAATGATTTAGGGTATAAACAGGGAAACAAAACATGAAACTATTTCGTAATGAAGAAGTGAAGAAAATTTTTGCCTTATATGGAGTTATAACAGCAATAGCTACCGCAGTTGGCTGGTTGCTGTTCGGAGCGGAAACAGGGAGTTTTATATTGATATTGTGTTTGCTGTTTTGGGGAATATATGGAATCAGTGCAAAAAAACGATTTGATAAAATGGCCCGGCTGACAATGGATATTGACCGGACACTACATGGAGAAAAAGTGTCCGATTTTTCTTCTTACAAAGAAGGAGAACTGGCACTGCTGGAAAATGAGTTGTCAAAAATGCTGCAGCGTTTGCAGGAACAGGCAGTACAACTGCAGGATGACAAGGTAAAGCTGGCAGATTTTATTGCAGACATTTCCCATCAGATCCGTACTCCATTGACGGCAGCGAATTTGATTCTTACTTCTATGAGACGGCAGGAAACGTTAAATAATAGCGATTCTGACAAAATGGAGAATGCAAAGCTGTTGAAAAGCGGACAGAGTGAATGTGATAAAGGAACAGATGACAGATGTCGTCAAAAAGAACAGTTAAAAGAACTGACCCGTCTGCTGTCACGGGTGGAGTGGCTGATCGAAGCATTATTAAAACTTGCCCGGCTGGATGCAGGAACTGTGGTAATGAAACAGGAGACAGTCGCATGGGAACATCTGATAAAAAAAGCGATACAGCCACTGGCGATTCCCATAGAACTCAAAGAGCAGACAATACATTATGATATACAGGGCAGTTTTAACGGAGATTTTTCGTGGACGGCGGAAGCGGTAGGAAATATACTGAAAAACTGCATGGAGCATACACCTGCAGAAGGAACCATCTGGATCACAGCTGTGGAAAATCCGCTCTATACAGAACTGGAAATCCGTGATAACGGAACCGGCATTGCACCGGAAGATCTGCCCCATCTGTTTGAACGCTTTTTCAAAGGAAAAAAATCAGATAAGCAGAGTGTTGGGATCGGACTTGCCCTGGCAAAAAACATCATCTGTCATCAGGGCGGACGGATTCAGGCAGGAAATCATCCAGAAGGAGGCGCTGTGTTTACGATACGGTTTTATAAGAGTGTTGTATAAAAAAGTATTTCATGACGATTTGCGTTGACAGAAAACTGACGGAATGGGTATTCATATAAAAATATATTTTCATGACGATGGGAGTCATCTGCCTCAAATGATAGAATGAGGATTTGTATGAATCAAAGTGACAGAATTGTCACTTGTGAGTCACAGCAGTGTCATCTTGGATTGTTATACTAAGTTCAGAAACTACAAAAGATTGGAAAGAGGAGAGTGTATGGAAATATTAAGAGTAGAAGATCTGACAAAAGTATACGGTTCCGGGGATAATGAAGTGGTGGCACTGGATCACGTTTCCTTTACTGTACAGAAAGGAGAATTTATCTCCATCATCGGACCGTCCGGTTCCGGAAAATCTACATTGCTGCATATTTTGGGTGGTGTTGATAAGCCTACTTCAGGTTCCGTTTATATGAATGGGCAGAATGTATATGAGAGAAATGACGAAGAACTGGCGATTTTTCGTCGCAGAGAAGTAGGTTTGATCTATCAGTTTTATAACCTGATCCCAGTGCTGAACGTAGTGGAAAACATGACATTGCCAGTATTGATGGACGGGCGGGAGATTAATCAACAGCGGCTGGAGGAATTTCTTCATATATTAAAATTGGAGGGGAGAGAAAAACATTTGCCAAATCAGCTTTCTGGTGGACAGCAGCAGAGGGTATCCATTGGAAGAGCGCTTATGAATGCACCGTCTGTCGTTCTTGCGGATGAGCCGACAGGAAACCTTGACTCCAGAAACAGCCAGGAGATTGTAGAACTGCTTCGTATGTCCAATAAGATCTATCAGCAGACGATGCTTATGATTACACATGATGAAAATATTGCTCTGCAGGCAGACCGCATTATTGCTATAGAAGATGGTCGGATCACTAGAGATGAGGTGATGCGTCCATGAATATCCTGCGAAAAATAACATGGGAGACGATGAAAAGAAACCGTTCCCGCAGTATTGTAACGATTATTGGTGTATTGCTGTCTGCAACACTTTTTACAGCAGTAACGGTATTTACCGGAAGTTTGTTTCATTTTTTGAAGGAAAATTATATATACGATTTGGGCAACTATCATATTCGGGTAAGATCTGTGGACGACAGTTTTCTGGAAAAATGTGAAAAGGATAAACGGACAGAAGCACTTCTGGCAGCAGAAAATTTAGGTTATGCACCGATTGGAAGTCAAAATGAAGACAAACCGTATTTGTATGTATCAGCTGTGAATGATGACTTTTTTTCACAGATGCCGGTGCATCTCACATCAGGAAGACTGCCGGAAAATGGGGATGAGATCCTGCTGCCGACCCATCTGGCAGATAACGGAAAAGTATACTATTCCATTGGAGACCAGATGACGTTGGAACTGGGAAAACGGAGCAGTACATTAGATAGTAAAGATCAGATGGATATGGGCGAAACAGATACCGATGTGCAATCAAGTACCGATATGGCATCGGATGGGGCGGAGTCAGATACGGCTTTAGATATAGATATGAAGCAGAACACCGATACGGCGGATGTAATGCAGTCGGATGAAGATATGTCATCTGACGAAAACACGCAGCAGACTCTGGATCAGTCTAGACCATGGCAGGGAACGGGGGAGACCTGGACACAGACCGGCACACATGAGTATACGGTCGTTGGTTTTTACGAACGGCCGTCGTTTGAACCCTACTCGGCACCGGGTTATACAGCGCTGACAAAGAGTGATGCTTCTGATCAAAAAGAAGCGGCATTTGTTGCAGATGCCTACATTCGTATCAGCCAGCCATCTAAAAACCTGTCTTCCTATATATTGGATCATGACTTAACAGACTATGAATGGATGCAGAATAACAGCGTGCTGATGCTGTCCGGAAGTTTTCAGTACAACAACTATGGAGGATTTTTTACCGGGATTGTTATCTTTTTCTGTGTGCTGATCTTTGCAGGTTCCGTGGCGCTGATCTATAATGCATTTTCCATCTCTGTCAGCGAGCGTACACAGCAGTTTGGTCTGCTGTCTTCACTGGGAGCTACGAAAAAACAGATTCGTAAGATGGTGTGGCAGGAAGCATTTTTGGTTTCTGCTATTGGTATTCCGCTTGGTATCGTGACAGGAATCGTAGGTATCGGAATTACGTTGCATTTTGTGGGTGATAAGTTTAATGGTCTGCTGTCATCAACGAAGATTCCAATGACCCTGCATGTACAGTGGAGCATGCTTTTTCTGGCAGCGCTGATCGCCCTTGCTACGGTACTGATCTCAGCCTGGGTTCCGTCTCGGCGGGCCATGAAAGTGACAGCCATGGAGGCAATTCGTCAGAGTAAAGATGTAAAACTTACAGGAAAAGAAGTCCGAACGGGAAGACTGTCTATGAAACTTTTCGGCCTGGAAGGCATGCTGGGAAAGAAATATTTCCAGCGCAGCAGGAAGAAATATCGTGCGACGATCGTTTCGCTTGCATTCAGTGTCATCCTTTTTATTGCTGCCAGCAGTTATACCCAGTATCTGAAAGAGAGTCTGGTGGGCAATGCCATAACAGTGAGCAATTATGATGTAGTATTCTGGACAGATGTGGAAGATGCGGGGAAAGAGATTCCGTTAGATGAGTTGAAAGCAGTGCAGGGCGTAAAGGAAGCAGCATACAGTTGTTGTGATGCTTGGATGGCGATCGTTCCGGGGAACGATATTGCAGAGAGCTATTTGAAATATGACCGGGAAGTTCATCAGAAAGCAGAAGCGGCTGTCGAAAGTGGAATTGATCCGGAGATGTTAGGCATGTATTATGCATTACCGGATTCTGTAAATGGTGTCTATGACTGGAGTGTGGCTGTCTATTATCTGGATGAGGAAAGCTATGAAAAACTGGTAAAAGATCAGGGGCTTAACCATGAGAAATATCTGACGGATGGCAACGTACTTCCTTTGGTATATAATAAAGGAACGATGGAACAGCAGATCATGTCAGAAAGTTATAACTGGAAAGTGGATTTCCTTAAAAAAGGGGTAACTTCTTTGCAGGGAGTGCCGGCAAACGTCCCGGATATGGATGGTTATGAATATTACGGAACGGAAATGAAGGATGATAACGGTACACCACAGCTGTATTACAGTTATGTCCCGGAAGGAACAGAAGCAGATATTGATTCGGATACCGGAAAACTGAAAAACGGATATCTGGTTCCGGCACAGACACAGACTATCGAACTGGGCGATCGGATTGACAGTCTGCCATTAGGCATTGAAGCCGATCATACGGGACTTGTGCTGATCTATCCGTATCATATGCTGCCGTCTGATATATCAGACAGTCCATCCTGTTATTTTAACACCAATGATCATGATGTAATGTTGGATGGCATCAAAAATCTGATGACAGAAAAAGGGTTCCATGTGGGAGAATACAGCATTTCAGACCCGTATGAGATAGAACAGAAAAACAGAAATACCGTTTTAGTCATCAACGTATTTACCTATGGTTTTATCGTTCTGATTTCCCTGATCGCTATTGCAAATGCGTTCCATACCATATCTACCAATCTGCTCCTGCGCAGAAGGGATTTTGCGATGCTCAAAAGTATGGGAATGACCGAAAAAGGCATGCATCGGATGTTAAATTACGAATGCCTGATCTATGGAAGCAGGGCGTTAATGTATGGATTGCCAATTGGATTCCTCACGAATGTATGCATTGCAAGGATCACAAGCAGTATTTACCGTGGAGGTTTCCGTATGCCGGTTATCGCATATCTTTTATCGATCATATGTGTTTTCGTAGTGGTATTTGTTACAATGTTGTATGCTATGAAAAAAATGAGACAGGACAATCCGGTAGAAGTGTTGAAAAATGAGAATCTGTGATGGAAATGATCGAATTCAAGATGAAAATCTGTAACGAAAATGACCGAATGTTTCAAGATGAAAATCTGTAACGAAAATGATCCAATATTTAAATAAAATAACCGAATACTGAAAGAAGTGAAACGGTAATTGAATATTTAAAGACATCAATGTAATGACAGGATACTTCTGGTAAAAAATCAGAACTAGAGTAAAATGGTATCTTCGTTATCATTGCATTGATGTTTTTTCTTTTAAAGTATGGCAATAGTATTCTGCTGTGAAAGAACAAAAAGTGCATCGATAATAATCAGTAAAGAATTCATGCCATTATTGTGAAAAATACTTTTTTCATGACTATTTGCGCCACTGGAAAAGCTGCGGAATGGAGATTAAAATAGATATAGAAGAATCCAATCAGATTATGTATAATAAAATCACGTTTTATCAATGTACAGAAAAGAAAACCACAGGGGTTATAGTACAAACAGATACTGCTCCCTGTGGAGAAATGAGGGAAAGAATATGGCAATACAGATAAATGGCGTCAATCATTTTGCAATCAGTGTTCCGGATATGGAGGAAACATTAGCATGGTATGAGAAAGTATTTGGTTTTCAGGTATTTGACCGTTCGGAGATTCCTGGAGCTGGGATCAAAGTCGCACATATGACAGGGAAAGGATTTATTTTGGAAGTCTTTGAACCTTCAGGCGCTGCTCCGTTGCCGGAAGAGCGGAAAGTGCCGAATCGTGATCTCATGACCAATGGAAATAAGCATATTTCTTTTGGAGTGCCTGATGGACCAAAGGCAAAAAAAGAGCTGGAGGCTCTTGGCGTTGAGATTGTCATGGTGGCGGAAGTGGATGAAACCTATGGTGTGTTCATCCATGATAATACAGGAAATCTTATAGAGATTTTTGAAGAAAAAGGAAACTGGTGGGAACAGGTGCAGCGCCAGTCTGAGAAACTGTGATGTGGAGCGTATGCCTGATCCTGGCAATCCTGGTGTTTGTCCTGGGCAATCTGGCAGGATATGGAATATTTAAACGAAAGAGAAAAAGACAGAAGCTTCTGTCCATGGTACCAGTAGTGTTGGCGCTAACTTTTCTGTCCCTGATTATTCTAATGATTCCGGTAAGCGTACAGGAAACAGAAGGCTGGCTGCGAAATCTGCAAAATTCCATACAGAGTACAATGCTAGTGTTCAGCCTGAACGGTGAGTTTTCTTCTTTTCTGGAAGGAACGGAAATCTGTCCGGATAGATTTCGGACGATTTATCAGGTGTTTGCCGGATGTTTGTACATACTGGCACCGATACTTCTGGTCGGAGTTGTGATCTCCTTTTTTAAAAATCTGTTCGGATATCTGGAACTGTATCTGGTTCGGAACAGGAAACTTTATATTTTTTCAGAATTAAATGACAGATCGCTGATGCTGGCACGGAGCTGTCAGGAACATGATCTTGCAGAAAGGAAAAAATGTCTGCTTGTATTTACGGATGTATTTGATGAAAATGCAGAAGAATCGTTTGAACAGATGGAGCAGGCAAAGCAACTCGGCGCGATTGTTTTTAAAGATGATATCCTGTCATTACACAGAAAGCTGAAAAAGAAAAAATGTGAGATGTGTTTTTTTGTATTGGGACAGAATGATACGGAGAACCTGGATCATACACTGGGACTGATGGAACAGTACAGGGAAGAAAAAAATGTGGGAATCTATTCATTTATGGATTCCTGTGAGGCGGAATTGATGATCAGTTCTTCCATGCGGCATACACCTGGTCCAAAAGTACGGCGTATCTGTGAGGTTCAATCTGCGGTATATAATTACCTGTATGAAACAAATCTGTTTGAACAGGCGTATGTATCTGCCGACGGAAGCAGAGTTCTGAAGATTGTACTGTTGGGGCTTGGCACTTACGGTACGGAGTTGCTGCGTGCATTGTGCTGGTATGGACAAATGCCGGGGTTTCGATTGGAGATTCATGTATTTGACAGGGATGTGTGTGCCCGTGAGAAGCTGGAAGTACAGTGCCCGGAGTTATTAAAACTGAATCATAATACCATTTCAGGTGAATGTCATTATGATATCTGGTTTCATGATGATTATGGTCAGAATGGTGTGGATGTGGAGTCGGGAGCTTTTGTACGGATATTACAGCAGATCCAGAATATTACCCATGTATATGTCATGCTGGGCGAGGATGAAAAAAATATCCGTATGGCGACGCAGATGCGGATGTTGTTGAGGCGGCAAAAAACATTTGAAGCACAGATTTTTACAATGCTTTCCAATATGAGAAAATCGGGAATACTGGAAATGGAAAGTCTGTGTAATTTTAAAGAGCAGGATTATGAGATAAAGACGTTTGGCGGTATCCGCAGGCAGTATACTTATGACCGGGTAGTGGAATCGGAACTGGAAGTGCAGGCAAGAAGACGGCATCTGCACTGGTCAGATGTAGAAAATATAGAAAGAGATACACTGCAGTTTTATCAGTATGAATATTGCTGGAAATCATCTCAGGCCAGTACGATTCGCAGCCGGATGCGGTATCTGATGCATATTCCGGGAACAGAAAAGCCTGCGGAACAGCGTTCTGAGGAAGAAAAAGCGGGGATACAGGAAGTGGAACACGCCGGCTGGAATGCATATATGCGGGCAGAAGGGTATTGCTTTGCACCGGAGAGGGATGATCTGGCAAAACAGCATCATCTGTTGATCCCGTTTCATGATCTGCCGGAAAAGGAAAAGATCAAGGATGATGTAGAGTGGGTGGACCTGAATGAACAGTAGGGGTTAGCGTTGGAAAATGATTGTATACAGACGTTGCCTGAAAATATAGACTTGTATATTTACACAGAAAAACAGCATTTTTTAACGGCATTTCCCGAAAAACATAGTGGATTGCTTGACTTTTAATTTGAAAAAAACTATAGTAATTTTGATACACAAGAATTCTGGAGGTACACAATGAGTAAGAAACCTTTTGTAACATACGAACAGTTACAGGAAATTACCAAAGAATTTCCTACCCCGTTTCATTTATATGATGAAAAAGGCATCCGGGAGAATGCAAAAGCAGTAAAGGAAGCATTTGCATGGAATCCGGGATTTCGCGAATATTTTGCAGTAAAAGCTACTCCAAATCCGTTCCTGATCAATATTCTGAGAGAATATGATTGCGGAACTGACTGCTCTTCCCTGACGGAGCTGATGCTTTCGCAGGCGCTGGGCATGTCCGGCGACCATATCATGTTTTCTTCCAATGATACACCGGCAGAAGAGTTTGCATATGCAAACAAACTGGGAGCTACCATCAATCTGGATGATATTACCCATATTCCGTTTTTAGAGAAGATCATCGGAGAGTTCCCGAAGACAATGAGTCTCCGTTACAATCCGGGCGGAGTATATCAGCTGAGCAACGGTATCATGGACAACCCTGGAGATTCCAAATACGGTCTGACAAAAGAGCAGTTATTTGAGGCATATGGCATTCTTCGTGACAAAGGCGTGGAGAGATTTGGCCTGCATGCCTTCCTGGTAAGTAACACGGTAACAAATGATTATTATCCGACACTGGCAAGAACATTGTTTGAACTGATCGTTGAGATCAAAGAGAAACTTGGCATCAGCATCAGCTTTGTAAATCTTTCCGGTGGTGTTGGCATTCCTTACAAACCGGATCAGACACCGAACGATATACGCGTCATCGGTGCAGGTGTTAAAAAAGTATTTGAAGAAGTACTGGTTCCTGCTGGTCTTGGGGATGTGTCTATTTATACAGAGATGGGACGTTTCATGATGGGACCGTATGGTTGCCTGGTTACAAAGGCAATTCATGAGAAACATACGTATAAAGAATATATTGGTGTAGATGCGTGCGCAGCAAACCTGATGCGTCCGGCAATCTACGGTGCATATCATCATATTACGGTATCCGGTAAAGAGAATGAGCCATGCGATCACAAATATGATGTCGTAGGTTCCCTGTGTGAGAACTGTGATAAATTTGCCATCGACCGCATGCTTCCGAAAATTGATATGGGAGATCTGTTGATCATCCACGATGCAGGTGCACATGGATTTTCTATGGGTTACAACTACAACGGACGTCTGAGAAGTGCGGAAGTACTGTTAAAAGAGGATGGAAGCGCACAGCTGATCCGCCGCGCAGAGACACCGAAGGATTACTTTGCAACATTTGACTGCTTCGATATCTTAAAAGATATGGATTATGACGTATAATTTACGGTTCCTTTGTTGATGCGGAAATGAACTTTTACTGTCAGCGAAAAATAAATAAAAATATGCTTGCGAATTTTTTTGATTGTACTATAATTAAATTGATGTGTTTTTGACATGTCATTTATTTCGTTAAAAATTAAAATAAGATGGAAACGAATCGAAGGGAGTAAATTATAATGAATGTATTAGTAATCAACTGCGGAAGCTCATCACTGAAATATCAGCTGATCGACTCTGAAACAGAAAATGTACTTGCAAAAGGTCTTTGCGAGAGAATCGGTATTGACGGAAGACTTACCTATCAGAAAGCTGGTCTTGACAAGGAGATCACAGAAGCTCCGATGCCGACACATAAAGAAGCTATCAAAATGGTTCTGGATGCACTTGTAAATGATAAAACAGGCGCTATCAAATCCCTGGACGAAGTAGAAGCTGTTGGACATAGAATCGTACACGGCGGCGAGAAATTCGCTTCTTCAGCAATTATTACAGATGAGATGCTCAAAGCAGTAGAAGAGTGCAATGACCTTGCACCATTACATAACCCGGCAAACCTGATCGGTATCAATGCTTGTAAAGAGCTGATGCCAGGCGTACCGATGGTAGGCGTATTTGATACCGCTTTCCATCAGACAATGCCGGAGAAAGCTTATCTCTACGGACTTCCATATGAGTATTATGAGAAATACAAAGTAAGAAGATACGGCTTCCACGGAACAAGCCACAGCTTCGTATCCAAACATACGGCTGAATTCCTTGGTCTTGATATCAACAACTCCAAGATCATCGTTGCTCATCTTGGAAACGGCGCTTCTATCAGTGCTGTAAAAGATGGCAAATGTGTAGATACTTCTATGGGTCTTACTCCACTGGAAGGTCTTGTAATGGGAACACGTTCCGGAGATATCGATCCGGCTATCATGGAGTTCATCGCTAAAAAAGAGAACCTTGACATCGCAGGCGTTATGAACGTACTGAACAAAAAATCCGGTGTACAGGGTATCTCCAAAGTATCCAGCGATTTCCGTGATCTGGAAGACGGTATGGAAAAAGGAGACAAACTGTGTGCAGCAGCACTGGAAGTATTCAGCTACCGCGTAGCAAAATACATCGGTTCCTATGTAGCAGCTCTCAATGGCGTAGATGCTATCGCATTTACAGCTGGTATCGGCGAGAATGCTCCGCTGGTTCGTGAGAAAGTTATGGAGTACTTCGGATATCTTGGAATCAAACTGGATGCAGAAGCAAACGGACAGCGTGGTAAAGATCTTGTGATCTCTACTCCGGATTCCAAAGTTAAAGTTTGCGTAATCCCGACAAACGAAGAACTTGCAATCGCAAGAGATACCGTTGCACTTGTAAAATAGGAGCGAAAGCCCATACAGTGAAAAAATCTCTGATTTTTGAACGGCATTGTAGCTTACTAATACAAGTCAACAGATATTCATATGAGTATCGTACGATTAAAATAAGAGGAGTGGGAGATTTGCATGGCAGACCTCCCACTGTCCTTTTCATGGAGGAAACGGATTTGAAGCTGAAATATGAGTACAATGGAAAACTGGTCACTGTTATTCAGAAAATCACAGGTGCAATTATTTTAAGTGTTTTATGGCTGATATTCTGCATTCCGGTGTTTACCATCGGACCGTCTACGCGAGCACTGTTTCATACGGTGGATTGGGTCATAGGTCATGATCTTGGGTATCCGGTCAAGGAATTTTTTAAAGAGTTCAGAAAGCAGTTTGGTAAGACCATTGTGATCAGCATTCCGTTTCTGATCATTGCTGCTTTATGTGTCAGCAATATTTATCTGATCAATCATTCTGACCGGTCTTTACGGCTGGTAATGATTATGATCGGTATATGGGGCGTGATTCTTTTATTTGATGCAGTACATGCAGTTTATCTGTTTGCATGTGCATCCTTTTTTGATGCTGATGATAAAGGAACGTTGCTGAAGAATTCTTATATTATGATGATAACACATCCGGGACGGACTTTTGCCATGTTCGGTCTGTTTGTACTGTTTGTTATGGTTATGCGGAATTTTCCATTTGCAATCGTAGTATTGCCGGCAATCCTGTCTTTCTTCCATACACTGATGATGAACAAAGTCTTTCAGGAGTATACAGACCCTGTGTTGTGGCAGCAGAGAGAAGACCTGTTTAAAGAAGAACGTCAGAAATATGAGCAGCAGCTGGACGACCGTGCCAGGGAATTGCTTCATCGAGATACGCGGGATCTTCGGTAGGAGAATCAGGATAACGTATTTTTGAAGAAAATTTGTAAAGAAAATCAAGAAAAACTATTGCATTCTGAAAAACAGCATGATACAATTAGAAAGCTGTTTATCGGAGTGATCCGATTTTATTAACAAGTTTATTGTTTTTGGCAGACGTAAGTAAGAAAACAAAGAAATTTGGTATGCGAGGTGAAATAAATGAGAGAAGGAATCCATCCGGATTATTATCAGGCAACTGTAACCTGCAACTGTGGTAACACATTTGTAACAGGTTCTACAAAAGAAAATATTCACGTTGAGATCTGCTCTAAATGCCATCCGTTCTATACAGGACAGCAGAAAGCTGCTCAGGCTCGTGGACGTATTGATAAGTTCAATAAGAAATACGGCTTAAAATAATAGTGAATGCAAAACATAAGGTTGAGGTTGTAAAATCTCAACCTTAAATTATATACGGCCTTGGAATATGTATTCGGAAAAATTTTCTGTCTGGAAAACTCCGATCATACATAAGGCTGTTTGGGAGGAATGAAATGCGATATTCCGGAATCGGCGGTCAGGCGGTCATGGAAGGCGTTATGATGCGAAATGGCGACAAATATGCAGTTGCTGTGCGCAAGCCGGACCACGAGATCGAAGTTGATGTGAAAGATTATAAGGGCCCGTCAAATAGTTCTGTGTGGAAGAAGCTTCCGTTGGTGCGTGGCGTGGTCAATTTTATAGATTCTCTGGTGCTCGGTATGTCTACTCTGATGTATTCTGCATCCTTTTTTGAGGATGAGGAAGAAGAGGAAGCGGCAGATAAAAAACAGGGAAAAACAAAAAAGGATAAGTCTGCAGAAGCTGAGATTCAGAAACAGGAAAAGCAGGAAAAAGCGATGATGACCGGTGTAGTCGTGATTTCGATTGTCATGGCGGTGCTGATCTTTATGATCCTGCCGTATTATTTGTCAACGATTTTCAGCAAGATCACAGACTCACAGACTATTATTTCCATATTAGAGGGCGCAATCCGTCTGGCAATTTTTATCGTATATATCCTGCTGATCTCTCAGATGAAGGATATCCAACGGGTATTTATGTATCACGGTGCGGAACACAAGTGTATCAATTGTATTGAACATGGTCTGGAACTGAATGTAGAGAATGTCAGAAAAAGTTCTAAGGAGCATAAACGTTGTGGAACGAGTTTCCTGATGTTTGTTGTGATTATCAGTATCATTCTGTTCCTGTTTATCCGTGTGGATTCTCATGCACTGCGCCTGCTGATCCGTGTGCTTCTGATTCCGGTCATTGCAGGGATTTCTTATGAGATCCTTCGACTGGCGGGTAGAAGCGACAATGTGATTGTAAATGTGCTCAGCAAACCAGGTATGTGGATGCAGCATCTGACGACAAAAGAGCCGGATGATGAGATGATCGAAGTTGGCATTGCATCGGTAGAAGCAGTGTTTGACTGGAAAAAATATCAGGATGAGATCCGTGCAGAAGAACCGGATGCATTTGCGGAAGGAGCGACCTCATGACCTGGCAGGAATGCTGCCGTCAGGCTGTGGGACAGCTGACGGAGGCAGATATAGAAAATGCATCTGCAGAAAGCTGGTTTCTCATGGAAGCATCCTGTGAGATCAGTCGGAATTTTTATTATCTGCATGGAAATGAAGTGATGCCGCCGGAAAAGGAAGCACGCTTTCAGGAATGGGTGGCTGCCAGATGCAAAAGAATTCCGTTGCAGCATCTGACCGGAGAACAGGAGTTTATGGGACTGCCATTTATGGTCACACCAGATGTGCTGATTCCACGACAGGATACGGAAGTGCTGGTGGAGCTGGCGTTGGAACAATTAAAATTGTTATTAGAGAAAAAGTCTGTGGTTCTATCTGATAAGGGCTGTAAAGAAGAATGTCATTTCGATGCGGCGAATAAAAAAGAGGTTAAGCCGCAGATAGATATTTCTGTACAGGATGAAAAATCTGATTGTATAACGGATCAAACAGAGCATAGTCTGAAAGTGCTGGACATGTGTACCGGCTCTGGCTGTATTGCCATAAGCCTGAAAGCTTTTCTGCCACAGCTTTCTGTAACCGCAGCGGACATTTCGGAAAAAGCCCTTGCAGTAGCTGAAAAAAATGCGGAGGAAAACAAACAGCAGATCACATTTGTGAAGACAGATCTGTTTGAACATATAAATGAAACTTATGATATGATCATATCCAATCCGCCGTACATAGCGTCTGGCGAGATTCCGGGGCTGATGCCGGAGGTCAGAGACCATGAACCGGTGCTTGCACTGGATGGAAAAGAGGATGGCTTATTTTTTTACCGGAAGATCGTGGAAAACAGCGTGGAACATCTGGTAAAAGGCGGTATCCTGGCATTTGAGATCGGTTTTGATCAGGGTGTGGCTGTATCGGATATGATGAAGGAACAGGGATATACAGAGGTCCGTGTGGTCAAAGATCTGGCCGGACTGGACCGTGTAGTGATCGGAAGGAGAGAGTAGAATGTTTGATAAACTGGAAAATATTCTGATTCGTTATGAGGAGCTTATGAGTCTGCTCAGCGAACCGGATGTTGCAAATGACCCAAAACGTTTTCAGGAACTGATGAAAGAGCAGGGCAACCTGGCACCTTTAGTAGAAGCGTTTACGGAATATAAAAAATGTAAACAGAATGTGGAAGACAGCCTTGCCATGCTTCAGGAAGAAAATGATGAAGAGATGCGCGAGATGTTAAAGGAAGAGCTGAATGATTCCAAAGACCGTATTGAGGAACTGGAAAAAGAGATGAAGATCCTTCTGCTTCCGAAAGATCCGAACGATGATAAAAACGTTATCGTTGAGATCCGCGCAGGCGCAGGTGGAGACGAAGCTGCTCTGTTCGCAGCAGAGATCTATCGTATGTATGTACATTACGCCGAGTCCAAACGCTGGAAAGTCGAGACGATGGACGTTGAGGAGATCGGTATCGGCGGTATGAAATATGTCAGCTTCATGATCACTGGTCAGGGCGCATATTCTCTGCTGAAATACGAGAGTGGTGTACATCGTGTACAGCGTGTTCCGGAAACAGAGTCCGGCGGACGTATCCATACATCCACCATTACCGTTGCTATCATGCCAGAGGCAGAAGATGTAGACGTTCAGATTGATATGAACGACTGTAAATTCGATGTATTCCGTGCATCCGGAAACGGTGGTCAGTGTGTAAATACGACGGATTCTGCGGTACGACTGACCCATATCCCGACGGGTATCGTTATCTCCTGTCAGGATGAAAAATCCCAGTTAAAGAACAAAGATAAAGCACTGAAAGTACTTCGTGCAAAACTGTATGATCTGGAGTGTCAGAAAGCTCATGATGCAGAAGCAGAGGCAAGAAGAAGCCAGATCGGTACCGGAGACAGATCAGAGAAGATCCGTACCTACAACTTCCCGCAGGGTCGTGTGACTGATCACCGTATCAAACTGACTCTGTATAAACTGGATGCAATCATGAACGGCGACATTCAGGAGATCATCGACAGTCTGATCGCAGCAGACCAGGCAGCGAAACTGGCGAAGGTAGAGAATTCGTAAAGAACATGATGTGATAAGACTATAAATACAGGTGTGTCACATAATATATTTGGGTATTCAAAGTTAGATTTACTGGCTTGGGATACCCTTTTTTATTATGTATATGTAAAGTTGAACCACACTTTACATTATAAGTCTGATTGGAATAATTTTCTATAAGTAATGTGTTTAAACAGGGAGCGTTGTAATAATATGGAAAAGTTATATTTAGGAAATATTACTAATAGGTAAATAGGGATGAAAGGATTAGTAATATGTGGTACAATTAACATCAGATAAATTCTTTTGAAAAATAGAAAGTACTAAGTTATAGGACTTTATATAGGGGATACATAAAAAGGGAAGGAGCTATGCAAATGGGGAAACGAGATCTTTCGGAAGAGGATATAAAGGCAAGATATATAACTCCAGCAGTAGAGCAATCAGGCTGGGATAAGAAACAGATTCGCTATGAGTATGCATTCACAGCAGGACGCATTATCCTAAGGGGTAATATAACTTCACGAGGCAAGCAGAAACGTGCAGATTATCTGCTGTTTTATAAGCCTAATCTTCCATTAGCAATCATAGAAGCTAAGGATAACAATCATCCAGTAGGAGCAGGACTGCAACAGGCTATAGAATATGCAGAAGCTCTGGATGTGAAGTTTGTATATGCATCCAATGGAGATGGCTTTGTAGAGCAGGATTTAATAACTGGTGATATTCGTAACCTTTCATTAAATGAGTTTCCATCGCCAGATGAGCTGTATCACAGATATGTAAATGAGATGAATTTCTCTGAAACTGGTAAGAAAGCTCTGCTAGAGCCATATTACTGGGTGCCAGATTATAAGACACCTCGTTACTATCAGAGAATTGCCATTGACAGAACTGTAAATGCTGTAGCAAGTGGCAGGGACAGAGTACTATTAGTCTGTGCAACTGGAACTGGTAAAACATTTATGGCTTTTCAGATTATCTACAGACTATGGAAAGCTGGCATTAAAAAGAAGATATTGTTCCTTGCGGATAGGAATGTTCTTGTAGACCAGACAATATCAGGTGATTTCAAGCCATTCGGGGGTAAAATGACTAAAGTCGAGAATAAACAGCTCGACAGTTCTTATGAAATCTATCTTGCTTTATATCAGCAGTTAGCTGGTGACGAGGGGGTAGAGCCATTCAAGCAGTTTAAGCCTGAGTTCTTTGACCTCATACTCATTGATGAGTGTCATAGAGGCTCCGCTAAGGAAGAGTCTGCTTGGAGAAAAATATTAGAATATTTCTCTGGTGCAACTCAGATAGGCATGACAGCTACACCAATTGAAACAAAAGAAGCATCATCGCAGACATATTTTGGAGAAGCTATTTATGAGTATTCTCTGAAACAGGGTATTAATGATGGATTCCTTGCTCCATATAAGGTCATTCGTATAGGACTTGATAAAGACCTTGTTGGTTATCGTCCAGAAGCTGGGAAACATGATGATAATGGCTATGAAATCGAGGACAGAGAGTACAATATTAAAGACTTTGACAGGACTCTTGTACTTGATGAGAGAACCAAAGTCATTGCAAAGAAAGTTACAGAATTTTTGAAGAAAACTGACAGGTTCAGCAAGACCATTGTGTTCTGCGTAGATGTGGAGCATGCGGAGCGTATGCGTCAGGCTCTCATTGCCGAGAATAAAGACCTGTGGACTGAGAACCACAAGTACATTATGCGTATAACTGGAGATAATGCTGAAGGTAAAGCCCAACTGGATAATTTCATTGATGAGGACAGTACATATCCTGTTATAGCAGTCACAAGTAAGCTGATGACTACTGGTGTTGATGCTAAAATGTGCAAGCTCATTGTGTTGGATAACAATATAAATTCCATGACAGAATTCAAGCAGATTATTGGTCGAGGTACTCGTCTGCTTGAGGATTATGGAAAAACATATTTTACAATTATGGACTTCCGTAACGCATCAAGATTATTTGCCGATAAAGATTTTGATGGTAACCCTGAGGTAGTAATCGACATTACTGGCGATGACCCGGTAGATCCAGTAACAGGCAATGAAGATGATACTGAAAATACAGGAGATGATACTGGCAGTAATTCAGGTACTGGAAACACAGGAAATACGGGTGATTCTGGCGATGATTGGGGTAATGGTGATGGCTCTGAAAAGCCTAAGAAGTATTATGTCAAGGATGTAGAAGTTAAAGTCCTGTCGGAGAGAATACAGTATATTGATAAGGATGGAAAACTTATAACAGAAAGTCTTATCGATTACACAAGAAAGAATATCTTAGGACAGTATGCAAGGTTAGATGTATTCCTCAAGAAGTGGAATGAAGCAAAGAAGAAACAGGCTATTGTAGAAGAACTTCGTGAGGATGGGGTATTGCTGGATGCTGTTCGTGAAGAGACAGGTCAGACTGATATAGACGATTTTGATTTAATCCTGCATCTTGCATATGATAAAGCACCACTTACCCGTATAGAGCGTATTAAAAATGTTCAGAAGAGAGGATATCTCTATAAGTATTCAGAACTCGCACAGAAGGTTCTGAGAGCATTTATGGATAAGTATGCAAGTGAAGGTTTGAAAGAGATAGAGGAGACAAAGGTTTTACAGTTACGCGAATTCCAGCAGTTTGGTAGTCCTATGAAGATTGTCAAAGCCTTTGGAGGTAAAGCAGCATATGAACAGGCTGTGAAAGAACTGGAAGATGAAATCTTCTCTGCGTAGTATTTAACAAATAAAATTTGAAAGTAGGTTTTTTACCAATGGCTATAACTAATTTCGTTAAGAGAATACAAGATGTAATGCGTAATGATGCAGGGGTAAATGGAGATGCTCAGCGTATTGAGCAGATTGTATGGACTCTGTTTTTAAAGATATATGATGCTAAAGAGGAAGAATGGGAGCTTATCAATGATGATTATGTTTCT
This sequence comes from uncultured Roseburia sp., assembly GCA_905193415.1. GTDB lineage: Bacteria > Bacillota > Clostridia > Lachnospirales > Lachnospiraceae > Brotonthovivens. The sequence continues at coordinate 7,284 of CAJJOP010000003.1, read as the reverse complement.
ATCATTCCAGATGAGTACAAGTGGAGAAACTGGGCGGTTGATAATAAAGATGGTCAGGCTCTTACTGGAGATGCACTTCTTGATTTTGTTAATAATAAACTGTTCCCTACACTTAAAAATCTTGAGGTATCAGAGGATACTCCAATGAACCAGATGATGGTGCGTTATGCCTTTGAGGATGCCAACAACTATATGAAAGATGGTATCTTGCTTAGACAGGTCATCAATATCATTGATGAAATTGATTTTACAGAGTATGAGGAAAGACACGCATTTGGCTCAATTTATGAGTCATTCCTAAAGGATTTGCAGAGTGCTGGTAATTCAGGCGAGTACTACACACCGAGAGCTGTAACTGACTTCATGGTAAAAGTTACTAAGCCAAGACTAGGCGAGAGGATAGCTGACTTTGCCTGTGGTACTGGCGGATTCCTTGTGTCTGCTCTTAATGAATTATATGATGAGAGCCTTAAATCCAACGAGAACAAGGAAATTTATAATAATACAGTTTATGGTGTGGAGAAGAAAGCTCTGCCACATATTCTCTGTGTTACAAATATGCTCCTGCATGATATTGATAACCCTGAGATAATTCATGGCAATACTCTTGAGACTGATTACAAAGAGTACAGAAAGATGGAAAAGTTTGATCTTGTCCTTATGAACCCACCATATGGGGGTAATGAAAAGGATTCTGTAAAAGCAAACTTCCCTATGGAACTGCGTAGTTCAGAGACTGCGGATTTATTCGTTGATATTATTATGTTCCGCTTAAAGAAAAATGGTAGATGTGGAATTATTCTTCCTGATGGTTTCCTCTTTGGTACTGATAATGCAAAGGTAAATATCAAGAAGAAACTGCTTGAGGAGTTTAATCTTCATACAGTCATAAGAATGCCACATAGTGTGTTTGCTCCGTATACTTCTATTACGACAAACATTTTGTTCTTTGACAGTACACACCCAACAGAGGAGACATGGTTCTATCGTTTGGACATGCCGGAGGGGTATAAGAATTTCTCAAAGACAAAGCCTATGAAGCTGGAGCATTTTGTACCAGCCCTTGAGTGGTGGGATAATCGTGAGGAGATTGAAGTAGATGGATTTCCTAAGGCTAAGAAATATACTGTAGATGAAATCGCAGACAACGGATATAATATTGACCTCTGCGGATTTCCACACGAAGAAGAGGAAATCCTTGACCCGATGGATTTAATTAATCAGTATCAGGAAAAGAGAGCATCCCTTAATGCTGAGATTGACCATGTATTAGAGAAGATTACTTCTATGTTGGGAGGTAACTAATTTGAATGCACAGGATTTAAAGAACAGTATCCTACAGCTTGCTGTTCAAGGCAAGCTCGTCGAGCAAAGAGCCGAAGAAGGAACTGCGAGAGAGTTGTTTGAACAGATAAAGCTGGAAAAGGATCAGCTCATAAAGGATAAAAAGATAAAGAAGTCAAAGCCAATGCCAGAGATTACTGAGGATGAGATACCTTTTGAAATTCCTGAGTCTTGGGAGTGGGTGAGATTAAGTGATGTTTGTGTATATTTACAGAGGGGAAAATCTCCAAAGTATTCAGATATAAAGAAGATACCTGTAATTGCACAAAAATGTAATCAGTGGGAAGGGTTTCAATTAGAAAAAGCACAATTTATAGACCCAGATACACTTGAGAAATATGCGGATGAGAGGTTGTTACAAGATAAAGATATTCTTATTAATTCTACTGGATTAGGTACAGTAGGAAGAAATCAAATATATCCTGCAAGTAAAAATCCATATGGAATTGCGGTAGCTGATAGCCATGTAACAGTAGTTAGATTAAATAGCACTGCAATTTTACCAGAGTATTTCTTTCATTATTGGCGAAATCCTAGTGTACAGTTGGTTATTGAAGACCAAACTTCGGGTAGTACAAAGCAAAAGGAATTGGCTTTAGCAACTATTCAGAGTTATATAGTGCCACTTCCACCACTTGAAGAGCAGCACCGCATCGTTGCCAAGATAGAGGAAATTCTTCCATATATCGACCAGTATGACAAGGCTTATACGAAACTGGAAACATATAATAAAAAATTCCCAGAAGATATGAAGAAGAGTATTCTGCAAATGGCTATGCAGGGTAAGCTAGTGGAACAACGACCAGAAGAAGGAACTGCTGATGAACTTTATGAGCAAATTGTTGCTGAGAAAGCTCAGTTTATCAAGGATGGCAAGATTAAGAAAGAAAAGCCATTGCCTGAGATTGCAGAGGATGAAATTCCTTTTGAGATTCCTAGCAGTTGGAAATGGGTGAGATTTGGAGAGTTTGGAAGTTATAAAAAAGGACCTTTTGGTAGTGCATTGACTAAGGCAATATTTGTACCTAAAGCAGATAATACAATAAAAGTTTACGAGCAAAAAAATGCAATTCAGAAGGATGCTTCATTAGGCGATTATTATATTACCAGAGATTATTTTGAAAGCAAGATGAAGGGGTTTGAACTTTTCCCAGGAGATATAATCGTCAGTTGTGCTGGTACGATTGGTGAGACCTATATTATGCCAGAAGGAATTGAACAGGGTATAATAAATCAAGCATTGATGAGAATGAAATTAATGCCCTCAGTTTATGTGGAATATTTTTTAATATACTTTGATTTTATCTTGAAACAGACAGCAAGAAAAAGTAGTAAAGGTTCCGCTATTAAAAATATTCCACCATTTGATGAGTTGAAAAGTTATTTAGTGCCACTTCCGCCACTTGCGGAGCAGAAGCGTATCATTGCGAAGGTTGAGGAACTGCTACTATATTGTGACCAGCTTATAAAATAGCCAAAGATGCTTAGAGTTTTTATAAAATATTTAGAAGGGGGAAATTGATATGGCATTTAAACCACGTATATTTATAAGTTCTACTTTTAGCGATAATCAAAAGGTAAGAGAAAGTATAAAAAAACATTTTATTGAATTAGGCGCAGAACCACTTTTATACGAAAGTAATTTAACTCCATCCACAGAAAGTATGACATATAGAAAAGATATATTAGAGGCAGATTTTGTAATCTTAATATTAAAAGATAATTATGGAACAAAAACAGATTGGGGAATATCTGGAACGCATGAAGAATATAAGATTGCTAAAGAAAATAAAATTCCTATTCATGTTTATTTGAAGAATGGGAATTCATCACGTAATAAACTTGTAAATGAATTGTTAACGGATCAAGTTTCTTATTATTATTTTAAGACGGATAAAGATTTGTTAAAAAGGATTAAAGAAACGAGTTTTATTATAGCAGAAGAAATAATTTTAAAACAGATTTCTCAGAAAAAATTGCCATATTCTACAGTTCGTCTGATTTCATATAATGCTGATTATCAACGCGCAATAGATATAATTAGGTCTATTGAGACTATGAAAAAATATAGTGGACAATTTGATTTTGATTATTTAGAAACTGATATTTTTTCAGATTATATTGAACCAATATTTTATTATGTTAATCAGCAGAAGCATGTATTTATCAATTGGAAATTGGATGATGTATTAAATAATATGCTTGGTGTTGCACGAAAATTTATACATAATCATGCATTGGATTATACTACTATTCCTAAAACACAGATTGAGTTAACAAATGAAAATTCGCAAGGAATTTTGGTAAGTAGAGTTTCTTATCATAAGAATACAGATTTAGAAATGGAAGATTATAACCAGTTATTAAAAGATTTTTTTGAAAAATATGAAGAGTTTAAGAATGAAATAAAAGAACTTAAAATACTTTCTGACTGTAGTTGAAGTTTTAAAGATTATTGTGTAAAAAGAATAGTATACACAGGTTAGGGAAGTTACCATTGTGGTGCCACCTTAACCTGTGTGTGTTTATGATACTGTTTTCAAAATGTAATCAAGCCCATCTTGTAATAGAAATACTTTGGCGTATTTTTTTAAAATTTGTATTACAATATTAAAATGGGGAGACTCAAAATCGTCATCATACAGAAATACTATTTGATATTGTTTTTTTAATTCTTGAGCAGTAAAGGCCCATTGTTTGGCCGATGGAATGATTTTTGCAACATCTTTTTCTTTGAAAGAAAATAGTTTGACTGCAACATTACCAATAATGTAATCAAAATTTACTTTTTCATTAAAAGAACCCAATATTTTAGAAGGGGAAAAAGTCACATTCGACGAAGAGAGTATTTTACGAATATATTTTTTCTCACTGTGAGAGTTTAATCGTTTTTCTTTACTGAAATCAAATTTTAAATACAATTTTGTTAAATCTTCAACGTAATTTTCATTGTCTTCGATTTCTATTGTGGTAATTTCTGAAAAGCGAAATTCATTGACATAAATTTTTTGGAAATCAGAAATCGAAAAATGTGAATTATAATTAAAAATATTTTCTTCTACTTGCTCTTTGATTCCCGCTAAATATAATTTGACAAATTCAATGTCGGCCTCATCATCAAAAGCTTGAAAGCGTTTAAAGTTGGAGATATACTTGAATTCGCGCTTCCCAGTAGTTAGATTATGAAAAAGCATGCCAATATATAAGCATTCTTCTGAAATTACATTGTTGTAATATTTTAATGCTGCATATGAAATTTGTTGCATAATATACCTCCTTTCATTTCTTCAAAAAATTTATTATTGTAGAACAAATTTCTTCGAGATGATCTACACGATATAAAATATATTTGACAAGTGCGTCTAAATCTCTTTGAGAAGGTAACCATTCTTGCGGAATATCTAACAGAATATTCTTGAGGTTATATTCTGTTATTATATCATGAAAAATAAGTGCATTTTTCTTTAAATCTTCATTAGTAACAAACATATTTTGAAAGAACATGCTATAAAGATGTGAATTATCTTCAAGAATTCGTGTACTAAAATAATCTCTATCGTTAATGGCTCGTATCAAACAATTTGCATCCCAGATAGCTTGATTAATAAAAACGTGAGAATGATCTATTACTTTTAAAGTTATATCATTTTTATAATATTGAACTAAAAGATTACCAGGATTTCTATCTGTATTAAAAATAATATGATCAAAAAGAAGAATTTTAAAGAAATCCTCTTTGTTTTTCATCAATCTTATGATGGAATTAACCAATGTAACAGATTTATGTAGATAGGTTGAGTAAAAACCTAATCCCAGTTGATTATCGTTGACACAATTATTAAAAATATCAGTGTTTTTATCAATTAAACAGACACCAGAAGTTGGCATTGGAATGTTAAGAAGTATTGCTAATCTATAGCAAAAATATTCATTAAATAACACTAATAATCCTTCTGGTCCATTGAATGTTTTTACAATGACAGGTGTATTGTCATCAGTCGTTGCAAACTTCGGTTCTGTAATACCATTACCTATATTGTGTTGAACTGTTCTTATGTGTTCATACTGTATGGCAAGCACCTTCTCTCTTGTGACAATATATATTGTTTATTGTATCATACTTTGTCAAGGCTTAGACCTCTGTAAAAAATATTTATAAAAGTTATATAGCGGGAGAAATTTGCTGATGTTTTCTTTAATAGGAATTTAAGAGAAGTCTATCTTCCTTGAAGGGAGAGATGCGACATGAGGACAGAAGGTAGTTGCTGTAGGATTTAATAAGGCGGATCCAGATGCATGAAGTAAGCTATTTATTAATGAAACAATTTATGGGCATAAAATGTTGAGGCTTTTGTTTCCAAAATGCTTTTGGAAAATCTGTTAAGTCTAGTATGTGTTCTGAAACATTTAAATGATAGGATAGAGCAAGTTGTTTTACTTGAAATTATAATAAAGAAGTTGAAAAAGGATATAATTATGATATTATTATACCATAATAAATAAACGGAGAAATATTTAATTGTACGAGGAGGTGCATATTATGCCACAAATTATCCCGATTAAAGATTTAAAGAATACATCTGAAATCTCAGATATGTGTCATAAGACAGACGAACCTATTTATGTAACTAAAAATGGTTACGGTGATATGGTTATTATGAGTATGGAAAGTTATGAATCTACAATAAAGCAACTTACGTTATATAAAGATATTGAAATTTCGGAGAGACAGATAGAATTGGGTCAGGTAAAAGATGCAAGAGCAGCACTTGGAGAAACCAGGAAAAAGTATGGATTATAAATTAAACATAACAGAACATGCAGATGAATTGTTGGATGAACTGATGTACTATTTGATTTATCGTTTGAAAAATAAACAGGCCGCAAAACATCTGCTTGATAGTATTGATGATATTTATAACAGACTTGAAGATAATCCGCTTCAGTTTCCTGAAAGCAGAAATCCTTATCTGGCGAAGAAAGGATATCGGGAGGCTGTTGTGTCACAAATGAATTATGTGATTGTATTTGACGTCAGAAAAAATGTGGTAAATGTAGTTGGTGTTTTTTATCAGCTGGAAAATTATAAAAGAAAATTATAATTTATTAAGCTAGATATTATTTGCAAAGTGTTTTCTCATTTTGAGTTCTTCTTCGTGCCAGACAAACTTATATCTGATAACACTACTTTTGAGTTTTGATATTCCTTCATATTTTGACAACCCTTGCGTATGATATGACTTCTTTTAGAGTACAGACCGAAGTATCAGCCAGTCCTACTTTTTTCGGTTGGGTGTTTGGATTTAATGGCAAGGTACAGATACTTGCACCGGAGAGTGTGAAAGAACAGTACAGACAGATGATTGCAAAAGCCGATGAGGATATGCAGGAAAGCGAATAATTTGAAAATGAAATCCAAAGGAGCGGTAGCTATGGAGAATAAATTAGAAAAAACCGGTCAAAATAGTTTTATGGATAATTTTGTTAAAACCGATGACATTTTAAATGATATGTGTGGGATTATTGAATCCTCGCAAAAAGCTGCATATCAGGCGGTCAACATTGCACTTGTTCAAAGGAACTGGCTTTTAGGATACCGAATTGCAGAAGAAGAACTCGGTGGTCAGGAACGTTCTGAATATGGACTTCAGATTATAAAGAAATTGTCAAAAGAATTGACAAATCGTTATGGCAAGGGATATGACAAAGGTACTCTTTATCGTTGCTTGAAGTTTTACAAGATGTTTCCAGAGATTGTTGCCTCACTGAGGCAACAATCTGGAGCAATACTTTCGTGGACTCATTATCGTATTTTGATTCAGGTAGAAGATAAGTCAGCTCGTGACTGGTATGAGAAAGAAGCCGCAGAACAGACTTGGAGTGTTCGTACTTTGCAGAGGAACATTTCTTCTCAGTATTATTACCGTATGCTGGGGACTC
>CAJJOP010000002.1:0-176662 GCA_905193415.1 uncultured Roseburia sp. | reverse complement strand
TTGCATGTGTTAAGCACGCCGCCAGCGTTCATCCTGAGCCAGGATCAAACTCTCAAATAAAAGTGTTTGTTCTGTCCAGAACGTTCTGGCTATTTACCATCGTTCCAAAACTTTACTGTTTTAGGTTGCTTTGACTTTTGTCTTAGCTGTTCTTAAAAAATTTCTCAATGAATCTTTCAAGGATATTTCACTGTTCAGTTATCAATGTTCTTTGTTTTGCTGTTGTTCAGCAACTTTTATATCTTATCACAGAACCAAGTGCTTGTCAACAACTTTTTTATTTTTCTTTTTTCGCTGCCGTTCAGCAACTTTTATATCTTACCAGAAGCAAAGCGCTTTGTCAACAGCTTTTTAAGATTATTTTTTGCTGTCCTTTGAGGAACATCTCTGTCTCGCGAGTCAGCTTGAAAATAATATCATGTTGTGATGTCTTTGTCAACAACTTTTTTATTTTCTTTTTGCTGTCTTTTGAATCGGTTATCCGTTTCGCAGTCAGCTCGATTATATTAGCATTTTCTAACCGAATTGTCAACTAGATATTTACATATTTTTACAATTTCTCTTATATTATTCTTACATTCTCATATCTGATATTAAATTTAAAAGTAATAAAAATGTTAAACCTTTTTCCCATTAGCAAGGATCGCCTGTATGGCTTCTCTTACATCTGAGACACCAATGAGCTGGATTCCTTCTGTCTTTCCCATATTTTTCAGGCAGACTTTTGGGAGGATACAGGTTTCAAAACCAAGCTTTTTCGCTTCCTGCACTCTCTGCTGAGCCATATTGACTGCACGGACTTCGCCGCTCAGTCCTACTTCGCCAAAGCAGATGGTCTTTTCTGATATGGAAATATCTTTAAAACTGGATACCAGTGCAAGTACGATTCCCAGATCCAGTGCCGGTTCTGTCATGCGGATGCCTCCGGCAATATTTACATAGGCATCACAGTTTCCCATAGGCATGCCATTTCTTTTTTCCAGTACAGCCATAAGCAGGTTCAGTCTGTTCATATCTGCACCAGCTGCTGTACGCCGGGGAATTCCAAAGTTACTGCGGCATACTAATGCCTGCACTTCCAACAGGATCGGACGGGTTCCCTCCAAAGAACAGGTTACGATAGAGCCAGATGCACCTTCCGGTTTGCCACTTAACATATATTCTGATGGATTTAACACCTGTTTTAATCCGTTGCTGCCCATTTCAAATACACCGATCTCGTTTGTAGAGCCAAATCGATTTTTCACACTCCGCAGAATGCGATATGCCGCATGACGGTCACCTTCAAAATACAAAACCGTATCTACCATATGTTCCAGCACACGCGGACCGGCTACAACACCTTCCTTGGTCACATGTCCTACAATAAATATGGTAATCCCCACGCCTTTTGCAATCTGCATAAATGCAGAAGTCGCTTCCCGAACCTGAGATACACTTCCCGGAGCAGATGTAATATCTTCACTGTACATCGTCTGAATGGAATCGATAATCACAATCTGCGGTTTTTCCCGTTCAATCATCGCACGGATCGTGTTCAGGTTCGTCTCGCAGAGCAGATGCAGACTATCTGTAAACTGTCCGATCCTGTCCGCACGGATCTTAATCTGCTGTAAGGATTCCTCGCCTGATATATACAGTGTGGATCGTTTCATCTGAGAAAGAATCTGGCAGATCTGCAATAACAGCGTGGATTTACCGATACCGGGATCACCGCCAACCAGCACAAGGGAGCCAGGGACGATACCGCCACCCAGCACACGATCAAATTCCTGCATTCCTGTCTGAATCCGTTCTTCCTGTTCCATCACTACAGAATTAAGAGACACCGGTTTGTGTGTCTTACCATGATCGGAAGATAATATCTTTTCTGCTTTTTTATCTACAGTCTCTTCCACAAATGTATTCCATTCCCTGCATCCCGGACACTGCCCCATCCATTTGGAGGATTCGTATCCACAAGACTGGCAGAAAAATACCGTTGTTTTCCCTTTTGCCATTTACCCTATGCTCTTTCTTAATTTTTACTTTTTACGATAAAATTAACTTTTTTATTCCGCACACCTACATCTACTTCATCCCCGGTCTGGACATTTCCGGCAAGGATCTCTTCTGCCAGCGCATCCTCCAGACTGGTCTGGATCATGCGTCGCAGCGGTCTTGCACCGTATTTCGGATCAAAGGATTCATCGACAATATATTTTTTCACAGAATCCCGGATATGAAGATGAATATCAAGCTGTGTCTGACAACGTTTTTCCAGAGAACGAGTCATCAACGTCACAATCTTCTTCATATGCTCTTTCGTAAGCGCATGGAATACAATAATCTCATCAATACGGTTTAAGAACTCCGGTTTAAAAATACGGCGCACTTCTTCCATAACGTTGGATTTCATACGGGCATGATCTGCCTTTGCATCTTCCTGCACGCCAAATCCCAGTTTTTTCGGTTCAATGATCGTCTTCGCTCCGGCATTGGATGTCATAATGATGATCGTGTTTTTAAAATCTACAACACGTCCCTGTGCATCTGTGATATGACCATCATCCAGTACCTGTAACAGAATATTAAATACATCCGGATGTGCTTTCTCGATCTCATCAAACAAAATGACGGAATATGGGTTTCTCCGTACCTTTTCGCTGAGCTGTCCACCCTCGTCATATCCTACATATCCTGGCGGAGAACCGATCATTTTCGATACGCTGTGCTTCTCCATATACTCGGACATATCCACCCGGATCATGGCATCTTCACTTCCGAACACCGCTTCTGCCAGTGCTTTGGAAATCTCTGTCTTTCCTACACCTGTAGGACCAAGGAACAGAAAAGAACCGATTGGTCTTCCCGGATCTTTCAGTCCGATACGGCCTCTGCGTACTGCTTTGGAAACCGCATCGACCGCTTCTTCCTGAGCAATAACGCGCTTATGAAGGATCTTCTCCATATTTTTCAGACGCTCTGATTCTTTTTCTGTCAGTTTTTGAACAGGGATTCCAGTCCAGTCGGCAACCACATCTGCAATCTCATTTTCGCCTACAGACAGCACCTTTTTCTGCTGTTCCTTTTGAAAACGCTCAAACGTCCGCTCATATTTTTTTTCAACAGCGGCTTTCTGTTTCCGTAAAGTTCCAAGTTCCTCAAAACGGTTTTCCTGAAGGGCTGCATCCAGTGCTTCCTGTGCATCCAGCATCTGATTTTTCTGTTTTTCTAAATTCTCCGGGACCTTAAAGCCACCAAGATGCACTTTTGATGCAGCTTCATCCAGAAGATCCAATGCTTTATCCGGAAGAAAACGGTCATTGATATAACGTTCTGACAGTTCAACTGCTGCCTGAATCCCTTCCGGGGTAATCTGCACATGATGATGCTTCTCATACTGTTCTTTTAGTCCATCCAGTATCTCCACAGCCTCCTGTTTTGTCGGCTCCGGAACAGTTACCGGCTGAAAACGTCGTTCCAGGGCAGCATCCTTCTCGATATATTTTCGATATTCCTGTATTGTCGTTGCGCCGATCATCTGTAGAATTCCACGGGAAAGTGCCGGTTTCATAATATTTGATGCATCGATCGCACCTTCTGCACCACCAGCACCGATCATTGTATGAATTTCATCCACAAACAAGATCACATTCCCGGCATTCTCCACTTCCTGAACAACACCTTTGATACGTTCTTCAAATTCGCCCCTGTATTTGGAACCGGCTACCATTGCAGACAGGTCCAGAGACATCAGGCGTTTCTTTTTCAAAATATCCGGCACAAGTCCATCTGCGATACGCTGGGCCAGACCTTCTGCGATTGCTGTCTTTCCCACACCCGGTTCTCCGATCAGGCAGGGATTATTCTTTGTTCTTCTGCTGAGGATGCGAATTATCCGCTGCAACTGCTGTTCTCTTCCGATCAACGGATCCAATTTATGTTCCGCAGCCTGTTTTGTCATATCCCTTGCATATTTGTCAAGCATCGGTGTCTCAGAAACACTCTGAACATTCCCGGAACGTAATGCCTTGCTCTCCTCTTTGGAAAACGCATCTTCTCTTCCGATCGCCACTAAAATATCCGCATAAATCTTCGCCGGATTGATTCCCATGGCAATCAGAATTCTGGAAGCAGAACACTCCTTTTCCTGAATCATCGCAAAAAGAAGATGTTCCGTGCCAATGGTATCACTGCGAAAGCGCTCTGCTGTCTGTTCTGCGCGTTCCAGCATACGCATCGTTTCCGGGGTAAATTCTTTAGGATCTCTCAACAGAACCTTCCTGCCTGGGATCGTAACCTCATCGATCAGATCCAGAACCTTTTTTTCTGTCACTTCCAGGTCTTCCAGAATCCGTCCTGCGATTCCTTCCGGTTCCCTACACAGCCCTGCCAGAACATGTTCCGTGCCAATAGAGCACTGATCCATCATTCCCGCCACTGCTGCTCCAAAATCAAGAACCGCCTGTGCCTGTTTTGTATATGGTCGCATTATAAAATCCTCCTGTTACTGCGTCAGCCATTTCTATATTCATCATAAATCTCATCGATCAGGGCATGGATCTCATCTCTGCTGACATTTTTACAGCAGGCTTTTGCAATGACCATGCGCAGATCTTCACTCAGCTCTGTCATCGCCTTAATTTTATCCAGATCAAGAGAGATTACCGCACCGCGTCTGCGATCCAGTCTGATCAACCCCTCCTGCTTTAAGACGCCATATGCTTTGTTTACAGTATGCATATTGATACCGATCTCTTCTGCCAGCTGGCGAACAGACGGCAACGAATCTCCCTCCACATACTGATGTGTGGCAATTCCGAGAATGATCTGATTCCGTAACTGCATATAGAGCGCTTCATCACTGTTAAAATCAATTTCTATGTACATTTTCTCACCCTTTTTCATGTGTGTTATATCGATGATATAACAGTTGCAATTACTTGTCAAGAACAGAACCGGCTGTTTTATTTGTAGTTTTACAAGGCATCTTATCATAAGCTAAGCATTTATACTCATTTCTATAGATTTCTTCCTGCATATCAGTGAAACTTTTTACCGAAAAACAAAAAAAGCCCTGCTGCAATTTCATCATTTTGCAACAAAGCTTTTTTATTTTCAATATTCTAGTCAAATTACCGAAAAACCAGGTACATCAGAGATCTAAAAATTCCAGTTCGTCATCCCAGGCATCTTTTCCGTTTTTCTTTCCATGCTGATTTTTTCCATGTTTTTTCTCATGATGTGAAGCGGCTGTTTTTTCTTTACCTGCCTGCTTCTTCTGCGCATCGTCTTCTTCCTGTACAGCATCCTGAACCATTTCCTGCAAGTCCTCGTCCGAACCCTCTTCTTCCTGTTCCTTCAACGCATCCTGAAGACCTGCCATCAGCATTCTCTCAAGATCTTCCAATTCTTCTTTATCAGACGACGCCATATCCTCTTCATCGGATGGAATCTCCTTACCCAGAATCTGCTCCATACCTGTTTCTTTTTGAGAAATCTCCGTCTCGGTATCTGTCTCACAGAACCGTTTTACCAGTGGCATAGGTTTTGTGGCAGACAGATCTTCTGTTTCTCCTGAAGGGGATTCCTCTCTGAAATCAGTCACGTCCGCTGGTGCCGGACCATTCTCATCTTCATCAAGATATACTTCTCCGTCATCTGCAATTTCTTTAAATACCGGCTCCGTTTTTTCAGCAGCTGCTTCCTCTTCATCATTTTCCGGAAGATCATCCATAAAATGACGGTATTTGCGATCTTCTCTGCGTCTTTCCGCACGAGTCATGATCTCTTCTTCATCATCTTCATCGAAAGTTTCTTCCGGGAGATATTTACGGGCACTTCTGCTCTTACCGGCAAAGACAATCATCAGGACAAAGAAAATAACACAAAGAACTCCCAATCCGACAATGATCATTTTATCCAGGCTGTTATCCTTTACAGTCGCTGCATCATCCGACGCATCTTCTGCGTTCAGGTCCACACTGAGATCAGTGACAGAACGTACAAATGTATTTCCGCCATTATCATACAGATACCATCTGGCAACTCCATCCAGCGTCATTCCATAAACATAATAATATTCACCCAGGATCGCATCTGACCGAAGAGTGTCTTCCGGCTGATTATACTGATATGCAGTAATTCCTGCAGTTTCACTTACCGCAAAAACAGTTTTTCCATAAGAATCCGAAACATTCGCATTATCCGGCGGCAGCAGAAGAACCAACGGATTCTCTTCTGTTCCGACGCTGATATAAGATGTTACGATATTTTTCTGCATATCCAGCACATAAAAATCGCCTTTACCGGCTTCATCCGTCAGATAAACCAGGTACACTTCGCCGGCATCATACTTATATGCACGGATATCGTTTCCGTTATATGTAATAGTCTTAGCACTAAAATGAGCCGGAATCTTCCCTGAATCAATTCTGCCGGCAATGGTCATCGTCTTTCCCTGAACATCAAACGTATTCTCAGAAGATGTCTGATATCCATCTCCGGAAATGCCGGTTACATCTGCACTCTGATCCGCACCAGCTGCATCTGTTCCGTCATTACCGTCTGTTTCCTCTGCAGTTGTTCCATTATCTGCGATCAGATCCGAACGCACCCATCCTTCTGCGGTAGTTCCATTTGCTGCATACCGCACATGATGCCAGGTCATCCCATCTGTTCCCGTCTTAGATTCTACAATCTCTACTTCTGTTCCCTGATTGATCCCGCCGATCATGTTTCCATTTGCCGCATCACGGATAATCGTATTATCGCTTTTGATATAAGATGCAGCCTGTGCAGACAGACCGCTTCCCGCAAACCCCGCTGATGCAGCCAGGATCGCTGCCGTCATACAGGTCAGCACCCTTTTCCTTAAATACATTTTTTTCATATCTATCCGGCGCAGGAGTTTCCACAGCTCTCTCCCACGCATCCTTTCTTTTCATTTTTTACAATTATAGGTGGTATCCCCTTCAATGTCAATCTGTGGATAACCGTCTGTTTTCTTTTCGTACCCTTTTTCTGTATCTAAAAATGCGTTTAAGTTTCTATATTTTCTCCTATATCCCCTGACACTCAAAATCCGGGATAAAACTCTCAGATGCCGTTCCGCCTTCCTGCATGAATCCATTTTCCACACCAATATTGATGGCATGATCCAGTACTTTTTCATACTCCCGTGAAGTTACTTTACGAGCTAGCTCCGGATAACCGGCAGTCTCTATCCCTGCCATGGGTGTGTACTGGTTCATGATGCTGATGTAGATCTGATTCCCATAGGTTTCGTGAAGATAAGAAATGATCTGTTTTGCTTCCCTGACATGACCGGGAAGCAGCAAATGCCGTACCATTGTGCCTCGTTTGAGCATATCGCCCTCAAAAACCGGTGCTCCAGTCTGTCGCACCATTTCAGCAATGGCAGCTTTCGCATACATCGGGTAATCCGGTGCATGGGAATAGTTCTGCGCCGTCTCCGGCTCCCAGTATTTAAAATCCGGCAAGTAGATATCCACATATCCTTCTAGTAAACGCAGGTTTTCCACTTTTTCATAACCGCTGGTGTTATATACCACCGGCAGATGCAGCCCCTTCGCTTTTGCCCGATCCAGTGCCGCTATGACCTGAAGTACAAAATGCCCTGCCGTTACCAGATTGATATTTGCCGCGCCCTGTTCCTGTAACTCCAGAAAAATCTCTGCCAATCGCTCCACAGAAAGCGACTTTCCAAGCTTTCCATTGGCAATTTTCCCATTTTGGCAAAACACGCAATGCAGGGCACAGCCGGTAAAAAATACAGTTCCCGATCCACAATTACCAGAAATACACGGTTCTTCCCACATATGGAGAGCGGCTCTGGCTGCCGTCAATTCTGCGGTCTGTCCACAATAACCACGTTCTCCTGCCAAGCGGTCTGTGCCGCAGTTTCTGGGACACAGCTTGCAATTTCTTAATAATTCCTTCTTACATGAAATTATTCTGTTCTCTCTAAAGTTATTTTGTTCCGCCACCTGTTTATTTTATCCTTTTATGTTCTCAAAATTTTCTCAAGGATACTTTCTTTTTACTTACCGGAATATCCTATGTGTACATGCGAATCCATCTTTCAATAGAGTCTGTTTATCTATCTGTTTCCTTCTCACTGTTTTCCTTCTCTTCCATCTCCATAATAATGTCAAGGAAACGTCCGACTTCCGCCCAGGCGCGTTTGGATTCCGGTAAAAGTAACAACGCCATCTGGAACACATGGAACATGCCTTCATATACACTCAAACGAACTTTTACTCTGGCTCCTTTTGCTTTTTCTGCTGCCGCAATAGAATCGCTCAGAAGCATCTCGTAACTTCCTACCTGAATAAGCATCGGCGGAAATCCCCTGAAATCCCCAAACAATGGGGAAATATATGGATTCGTAGGATCTTCGTCCTGTATGTAATCCTTGTTATAGATAAGGCTGTCCCTCGTATTACCAAACAACGGATCACGTTCATAATTTTCCACATAAGAAGGACCGGATGAGGTCAGATCTGTCCATGGAGACATGGCAATAATCCCAGCCGGTAATGGGCGGTTCTGATTTTTCAGATACATGCACAACGCCATGGCAAGACCGCCACCTGCGGAGTCTCCTGCCACGATGATCTCGTGCGCCTGCCAGCCATAATCCAACAGCCAGTTATATGCAGTTACCGCATCTTCCAGAGCCGCCGGATATGGATTCTCCGGTGCCACACGATAATCTACCGTAAATACCGGCATTCCATTTCCAAGTTCGCTGTATAATCCTGCAAAACTGCGGTACACGTTCCGCATAGCACCGATATAACCGCCGCCGTGAAGCTGTAAGAGAATATAACGGTCATTTCCTTCGTCTGCCGTCAGTAGTTCCGCCTTACAGTTATGTAATGGGATTTCCGAAAGCGTATAATGCTCCGGACATTTCCATGCCGGTTCCACTAACTTTTTGCGAATCTCTCCATTTTTTAATTTTCTTCCGATCAGGTTATCGGAGGTTACCCGGGCGATCAGATCCCGTAAAATTTTACCCTGTACACTGGTTTCCTGTTCTGTCACGATAATCTCCTCCTGTTCTTATCTAAATATTCTCGGAATCTGTTCTGAATAATCTCCGACCAGATTTCTGAACATCCATGTCTAATACTCAACCAACATGGAGACTCTTACACCCGATAGGGATGTTTCTTATAGTCTGCATATGTACATCAATATTAAATACATATGAAGATTATATGCTATTTTGTGTGTTTTTTCTATCCTGCAGCAACAGTTTTTTACAATTTAGCACACTCTTTTTTAAGCAGAACTCCATGCCCTGTAATTTTCACAGAATCTACTTTCAGGACAATCTTTCATCTGATGCCTGCATGATTTACACATGAAACCGCCGCCGCAGTTCTTCTACCGCACGCCGCCCACCGATCGCAAGGGTTCCAAGGAACACCAGCACGGTAATGCCAAGCGCACCTACCGCCGGATACCAGGCGTGATCCACTTTCATATGATACAGGACCACTGGGATCAGGCTGCACAGGATCATAATGATCTGTACCGGAAGATAGCTCTGCCAGTTGCGGCTGTTTACGATCATCAGGACGATCATGGCGACATCCATCAGGACAAATACACCCGGCATGACATAATTTAATGACCAGCCATGAAATCCTAACACTCCATCTACTGCGATGACTGCAAGGATTCCGGAAAAGGTCTGGATCAGCGCTTTTTTCAGATATCCCTCATGCTGAAAAAAAGACACTTTCCATGTCATCCATGCATACAGCATCCCAATCCCCGCCAGAAGGTCCCATCGAATCCGTGCTCGCAAATGATGGTTCAGACACAGTAGGAACACAAACCCCACCACTGCCGCAAACAGATAAGTGCGCATCGCCAGATGCATGCCCCGATTCTGTTCTTTTAATTTCGGATATAAAAATGTCTCATCCCCGGTATGCTCTGACAGGGCATTGCCACAAAACGGGCAGATCTCTGCCGGATCCTGAAACTCCACACGACATTTGACACATTTACTCATAATACACACCATTGCTTTCTATACGCACAGAGATACCCTCATCTGCCATAAAACAGAAGAATGCTTTCTGAACTTCCGTATCCCGGTAAACGGAAGAAATGGTAAACACCAGCGTATCTTTGTAAGAGCACACACAGCCTTTCATATTCTGCCCCAAAGAGCGGGAAAGACAGGAATAAAACTGTTCGATATACGGATCGTATTCCGGTGGTGTATGCACCACGCCCAGATTGGAAACGGTAGTAGTATTCGCCTTTGCCGCCGACCGGTACACATACCGCATCGCCGGTTTTTTCAGCCATAACGGTACTGCGCGGAGAATCATCTTTTTCTCATTGGACACATTATAAGAAAACACTTCTTCCAGATGTTCCTTTTCCAGCTGTGGACGCAGACTGTTCTTTACCGCCTCCAGCACTTCTCCAAAATCCGCTTCCGTCTGTTTTGCCTGCCATACCGCCGTTACCATGACAAAAAAGTTTTTTGTAGTAACAGAAGAAAAATGAGGACGTAAGTTTACCGGCACACCGACCGTGACCGGTTCTTTGATCTTACGCTCTCCTTTGGACTGATAAATGCTCCAGATAAAGGCCGCCACCAGATATTCATTGATGCTCGCTCCATATGCCTTCGCTTTTTCTTTCAGCTGTGAGACCGGCATAAATCCATGCATCAGCGACATCTTACCCGTCTCAAACATTCTTCCGGGAATATGATATGCCCGCTCTTTTTTATATGCAGTCTTGCCACCGGATGGCTTCCGGTAATGCTGTAAAAATCCATCAGTATAGTCCGTGGATGTATCTGCCGCCAGATGATCCGGCAATCCAGCCAGTTCCGGCTTCGTATCCCGCAGATACTGATATATAATCTCTTTTAAAAAGACAAATGCGCCATTTCCATCCGTCAGCACATGAAACACTTCCAGACTGATCTTGCGCTTATAATAGCTGACCCGGAACAGATAGTTCTGATTGATGGCAGCTTCCACATACTGACAGGGCCAGGAATCTTCCTGCACAACCTTCGGGGACTGTTTTCCGTTTTCCTCAAAATAATACCAGAACACGCCCTGACGCAGACGCACGTTAAAAACAGGGAACTTCGGAAGCACTTTATCCAGTGCCTGCTGCAATTTATCTTCCTGTATGTCTTCTTTTAAAACTGCGCAGACCCGGTATACATTGCTCATCCCCGCACCTGCAATCACCGGAAACAGGTGCGCCGTATTGTCCAGGTGATCCCATCGGATCTCCCGGCTGCGTTCTTCCTGTCTTTTTTTTACCCGTTTCTTTTTTTCTGCCATGATTACTCTTTTCTATATATACTTCTGGATCAAAAACCGTATCCTGCCCTTTTTTGTCTCCTGTAGCATGCCGTCGTAACGGAATCTGCCATAGCCACGGACAGAGACAATGTCGCCCTCCTGCCAGATGCCACTGTTATTCTCAAACTGCCGTCCGTTGACAAATACTTTTTTCCCACGGAACAGTTCCAGACTCTGATTTCTGGAAAGCTGCCAGACTTTTGCCACGATGGCATCCGCCCGCAGGGAACTGACAATCAGTTCTTCTTCCTTCAGCTCAGGCTGGATCTCCGTCGGCATTTCATTCATCTGTTCACATTTTACCACGGTATGACGCACTTTATCCAGATGATTCACAATATAATCTGCCATCTCTTCCTTACAGATCAGATAGGCTTCCTGTTCCCGCAGACAGATGTCTCCAAGCACACTCCTCTCGATTCCAAGATGCATTAACGCTCCCAGAAAATCTCTGTGGTTCAGATCTTCTGCAAATTTTTTCGCCGCCGGTCGGATACGGATGCATGTGATCGGGAAAGGCTCTTCATATCCCAGCAGTTCTTCCGTTCCAAACCGCAGCATCCTCCGCTCACTGCTCTCTGCCCCACCCCACAATGTATATCCGGCATAGGACACTTCCCGCTCCTGTTCAAAAAAGACTGCCTGCTCGCTGAGATTTAGGAAATCGGTAAATACATATACATTTTTCTGATAACTGCGTTCTGCCAGTTCTGCAAATCGTTTTTTTAACTGCGTGATAACTTCGTTCATTTTCTCTGTAACCGTTGATCCTTTCCCTCATCTTGAATTTTCTGCCTGTCAGAATCCATCTGCTTGCAACAACCTACCCTGGCTTTCCTCACATAACGACTTGCTCATAATCGCAAAATCCTATGTCTATGATCATCCTCAAAATTTTCCATACTTCTATATGCTTTTAAAAAAAGGATATCCGGACACTGACAACTCCAGCCTCTGGATATCCCTTTTTTGTTCAATATTCTACCTGACCTTACAGCTGTGTCACGATAAAGATATCGTAGATTGCCTGAATCGCTGCTTCGAAATCTGCGTTTCTTACGCCGATAATGATATTCAGCTCACTGGAACCCTGATCAATCATCTTACAGTTGATATTTGCATGAGCCAGTGCAGAGAAGATACGTCCTGCTGTGCCTCTTGCCTCTTTCATGCCACGACCAACAACTGCGATCAGTGCCAGATCAGCCTCTACATCTACGGTATCCGGCTCTACTGCACGCTGAATGCCGGAGAGAACGACCTGCTCATGCTCCTGGAACTCATCCTGATGTACGAAGATACACATGGTGTCGATTCCGGACGGCATATGCTCGATAGAAATATCATTTTCCTCAAATACCTGAAGCACTTTCCGGCAGAACCCGATCTCAGAGTTCATCATATCTTTATCTACCGTAACAGCCACGAAGCCTTTTTTACCTGCAATACCGGTAATGGTATATTTAGATTTCTGGCTTGTAGTAGCAACGATCATTGTTCCTTTGTCTTCCGGATGGTTCGTATTTCTGATATTGATCGGAATGCCTGCTTTTCTTACCGGAAAGATCGCATCTTCATGAAGTACGGATGCGCCCATGTAAGACAGCTCGCGAAGCTCGCGGTATGTGATCATATCTACGACTTCCGGATTTTTGATAATACGCGGATCTGTTACAAGGAATCCGGATACATCTGTCCAGTTTTCGTAAAGATCTGCTTTTAATGCGCGGGCAACGATAGAACCTGTGATATCGGAACCGCCTCTGGAGAAGGTCTTAACCTTTCCGTCTGCGTATGCACCGTAAAATCCCGGAATAACTGCATGCTCACAGGAAGCCAGACGCTCTGACATCATTTTATTTGTAATATCTGCATCAAAATTTCCATCCTCATCAAAACGGATCACTGTTGCAGAATCGATAAATTCATAACCAAGGTATGCGGCCATAATCTTGCCGTTTAAATATTCGCCCCTGGATGCCGCATAATCTTTTCCTGCTTTTGCAGCAAAATTTTCTGCTACAATCTTGAAATCCTCTTCCAGAGAAAAATCAATGCCAAGACCTTCAATGATCTCATTGTATCTTGCCTTGATCGCATCCAGTTTTTTTGTAAAATCTTTTCCTGCTTCTGCAGTCTCATAACAATCATATAACATATCTGTTACTTTGATATCTCCGTCGTAACGTTTTCCCGGAGCTGACGGTACAACAAACTTTCTGTCTTTGTCTGACCGGATGATGTTACCTACTTTTTTGAACTGCTCGGCACTTGCAAGAGAACTGCCACCAAATTTAACTACTTTTTTCACTGTTTCATCTCCTCATTCAACATTACTTACCGCTGATTATAATAAGAAACATGCGGGAAATCAACTGTTTTTTCTTTATTAATATACATTCATTAGAAAATGTTTCTTTCAGTCGTTCTATATGAAAGCGATTGATGCACGGCTGAATCTTTCCCAGAACCGAAAAACCGCTTCTGCTTGTGGCATCACACGGTTTTCTTGTTTTTTAAAAGCTCCAACCGATCATGTACGCTTTGTATAAAAAACATACCGTCTGATCAACAGACGGTATGCTTCAATTTTTATATTTCTATTATTACATACATCATTATAGCAACTGATAATAGCTTTTTATAATGATACTTTTCCACCAGTTTTACCAGTGTCATAAATAAAGCGATCCATTATCTTAGAAAAATCATTCCGCATCCATTGGCAAACCCAGATGTTCTGCTGCCGCCAAAGACGCTTCCCGCAGCATGGCAAAATCTTCTTTCATTTCCAGATATTCCGGCAATTTCTTGCTTACCGCCTGAAATTCTGCGGATAATTTATTTTCCAGCGTGGATTGTTTCATTTTTCCAAAGCCGAGGATCACGGAAGCGTATGTCTTATCTTCCATACAGATCATTCCATAGGTAAGGAACAGATGTTTCAGCTCTGCTGCCAGTAGCTCCCTGCCAAAATAATCTGCCCGGTTCAGTCCAAATGCTCCCAGTGCAGTCTGTGCCCGTTTCTTCAGACTCCGCTTTCCAAAACGGCTGGTGGTCTGCGGACACATCAGTATCAGCTCCATGAGCCAGTATAAAAAGTTGTCTTTCACGTCGCCTTTTTTCTGAGTCTGATACCGCAGCTCCCAGAGTTCTTTCCGAAGTCGGTTGTCCGCCCCGGCATCTCCTGACGAGATCTGCGCCTCCAGCAATGCTTTTCGCTGATGGGCATCCGTTTCCATATAATAGCTTTCCGGCCACTCGTAAGGATTGGTTTCCGGCACTTCCTGTTTTTTCTCAACCGCCTTCTTTAATAACATCTTTTAGTACTCGTCCTCTTCCAGACCTTCGCTGATGTCTGATTTCGGCTCTTCAAGACCTTCAATCTTAATATTGTGTTTTTTCGCATAATCCCAGAGTGCTGCATGGATTGCTTCCTCTGCAAGCAGGGAACAGTGTACTTTTACTGGTGGAAGTCCGTCCAATGCTTCCATAACAGCTTTGTTTGTGATCTCCAGAGCTTCGTAAATAGTTTTGCCTTTTACAAGCTCTGTAGCCATACTGCTGGTAGCAACAGCTGCACCACAACCGAACGTTTTGAATTTACAGTCTTTGATAATCTTGGTATCTTCATCAATATCAAGATACATTCTCATGATATCGCCACATTTTGCATTTCCAACGGTACCTACACCACTTGCATTTTCAATCTCACCCACATTTCTCGGGTTACTGAAATGGTCAATTACTTTTTCACTATACATAACAGATATTCTCCTTGTCTTTTCTCTTTTTCTTATGCCTCTTTATGTTTTGCAATATAATCTTCATACAGCGGAGACATGCTGCGCAGTCTGTCTACGATGCGTTTCAGCTCTTCTACAACAAATGCTGCCTCTTCCATGGTATTCTCATGGGAAAGTGTCAGACGCAGAGAACCGTGTGCGATCTCATGCGGCAGTCCGATAGCCAGCAGTACATGGGACGGATCCAGCGAACCGGATGTACATGCAGAACCACTGGAAGCGCAGATGCCTTTCTGATCCAGCATCAGAAGCAGGGATTCTCCCTCTACAAATCTGAAACATACGTTTACGTTATTCGGAAGACGATTAGTTCTGTGTCCGTTTACTTTCACGAATGGAATCTCTTTTTCAATCGTATTGATCAGATAATCACGAATCTCTGTCTCTTTTTTGATGCGCTCTTCCATCTGTGCATTGGCAACCTCAGCTGCTTTACCCATTCCTACGACACCGGATACGTTAGTTGTACCTGCTCTTCTGCCGTGCTCCTGGGAACCACCGTGTACGAAAGATGGAAGTAATGTTTTCTTTCTGATATAAAGGAAGCCTACGCCTTTTGGTCCGCCGAATTTGTGACCGCTGGCAGAAAGCATGTCGATGTTCATATCATTGACATTGATCGGCACATGCGCGAAAGCCTGTACTGCATCAGTGTGGAAATAAATCTTGTGCTCTTTTGCGATCTTACCAATCTCTGCGATCGGCTGAATGGTTCCGATCTCGTTATTTGCAAACATAATCGTGATCAGGATTGTCTCCGGACGGATCGCTGCTTTTAACTGTTCCAGATCTACGACACCATTCTCATCTACATCCAGATAAGTTACTTCATATCCGTTTTTCTCAAGATACTCACAGGTATGAAGTACTGCGTGATGCTCGATCTTTGATGTAATGATGTGGTTTCCAAGACCTTTTGCTTTTGCCTTGTCTGCAATGCCTTTGATCGCCCAGTTGTCAGACTCGCTTCCGCCTGCTGTGAAATAAATCTCTGCCGGCTCTGCACCGAGAACGTCTGCAATCTGTTTTCTGGCATCCTCTACTGCCTGATGATTTTCCTGTGCGATACTGTATATACTGGATGGATTTGCAAACTTTTCTACAAAGTATGGCTTCATTGCTTCAAATGCCTGAATATCCATTTTTGTAGTTGCTGCATTATCCATATAAATAACTGAATTCATATCCTGTACTCCTTCTTTCATTTCATAGTATTTCTATATGATATTGGTAGTATTGCATTTTATAATTGGTTTGTCAAGAATTTTTTCCATTTTTCCAGTTTTTTTACAGGAGCCCGAAAGCCATTTTTTCCAGTAAACAAGCGTATTTCTACTATACAGCAGCCATTCTTTTTTATATTTCCTAGTTTTTTACTATGATATGCGGAATTATTTTCTAAAATCGGTGTTTTTGTCGGATTTTTTTGTCTTTTTTCTGTAATTGTGCAAATTTTTACAGCAATTTCTGCCAGGGGCAAAAATTGCTGTAAGTTCACGATTTCTATATTTCCCGGGTAGCATCTTTCAGCCATTCCCGCTCTGTATCGGTCAGATACGGCTCTACCGTGTCATATACCATATGATGATATTCGTTGAGATATTTCCGCTCTGTGCCGGTCATCTCTTCCGGCAGGATCGCATCCAGATCGATCGGTACATAAGTAATATTTTCAAATTCCATGAACTGTCCGTATTCGTTCTTCTGCCACTTCTTACAGATCAGCTCACTTTCGATACGGATGCCGTATTTTCCTTCCACATAAACGCCCGGCTCATCTGTTGTGACCATGCCTTCTTCCAGTTTTCCATTGTCTGTGCGCTCCGGCACGATCTTCCAGCGGAACCCATTTGGTCCCTCGTGTACATTCAGCATATAACCGTTTCCATGACCGGTACCACAGCGGTAATCCAGTCCCAGCTGCCACAATGGCCCTCTTGCAAGGATATCAAGATTCTGTCCGCAGCATCCATATAAAAATCTGGCATTGGCAAGGTTCAGATTTGCACGGGTCACTGCCGTAAACATTTCTTTTTCTTCCTGCGTCAATGTTCCAAGGACAATATTTCTGGTAACATCCGTAGAACCTTCCAGATAATGTCCGCCAGAATCCACCAGAAGGAACCCTTCCTTTGGAAGTACGACTTCGTTTTCTTCCGACGGTGCGTAATGCATCATCGCCGCATTCGGCCCCCAGGCGCTGATTGTATCAAAGCTGATATCCAGACAGCCCTGTTCCCGGCGCAGTCCCTCCAGATATTCGGATGCTGACCATTCCGTAATCTTCTCTTTACCTACATTGTTCTTCAGCCAATAACAGAATTTTGTCATTGCCACGCCGTCTTTTACATGGGCTTTTCGGATATTTTCAAGCTCCGTTTCATTTTTAATGGCTTTCATAAGTTCTTCCGGATTACTTTTATCGACGATCACAGCGCCTTTGGGAATGCTCTGTAAAATCTGCAGATTGACCTTTGCTTTTTCCAGCAGCACCGTGTCTCCTTTCGGTATCGCCTCAAGCTCCCAGTAAAAGTCAGCATAATCCCGGATGGATACGCCTGCTTCCCGCAGATTTTCAAAGATCTTCTGTGTCTTTTCTTTTCCATAGACAAGCTCCGTCACAGAAAAAACTTCCGGTTTGACATACCACAGGCAGGTTGTCTCATTCATCAGGAGATAGGACATGACCACCGGCACATGGGGGATGTCGCCGCCACGGATATTCAGCAGCCATGCGATATCACACAGAGAGGACAGCACATGCCATCGTGCGCCGTATTCCTGCATCTTTTCCCGGACACGGGCAAGCTTGTGGAAAGCGCTCTCGCCTGCATATTTCTCTTCCAGGACAAATGCGCCGTGTACCGGAAACTCCGGACGTTCTTCCCAGATGTCGCCCACCAGATCTTCGTCCGTAACCAAAGATGCATGGCAGCTTTCTGCCAGCTTCTGATAGTCTTCCCCTGCTGCCGCATTCATCGTCCGTCCGTCAAATCCCAGACAGGTTCCAGCTTTCAGATGTTCCTTTACATACTCCCTAATGGTAGCAACACCTTCCATACCTGCCCGGAACAGCTCAATGCCGCTTCCCTCCAGCTGACGTTCTGCCTGAATAAAATAACGTCCATCAGTCCAAAGACCGGCACTGTCCCCTGTAATAACTGCAGTTCCCGCAGAACCGGTAAATCCGGTAATATATTTTCTCGCTTTAAAATAATCGCTGACGTATTCGGATTCATGATAATCCGCTGTGGGCACGATATATACGGAAATGTTCTGTTCTTTCATCTTTTTCCGCAGCGCCTGCACACGTTCTTTTACTTCGCTCATTATGATCTGTCCTCCTTCTGCTCATTTTTCTGTATTTCTTCCCTGCATCTCTCTCAAAACTTATATTTAACTCTCACTCAATACGCACAACCGTATCATTAATATATTATCTCAGGGCTTCTCTTACTAACTCTTACAACATTCCTTCTGTTTTTATTTTCTACTATCAATAGAGCAGATACCGGGCTGCACTCTCATAGTCTGCCAGCCGCTGGGCTTTGCGAATTTGTTTTAATGCTTTCTCTTCTCCTGGAAACTGTTCGCCCCAGTACACCCACAGTTCTTTCATTTTAAATAATACTGGTTTTTCTCCGGAAAATGCACTCTGGTATTCGCTGTAAAGTTCATCGTGAAATTCCCGGAAACGTTCTGAACTGATATTTCCTTCTGCACTTGCTGTCTCCAGCTTTTCTGCCAGCGCCGGATCTGTCAGAAGTCCCCGGCCGATCATCACATGTTCCAGCTGCGGAAACTGCTGATGCAAATGTTCCAGATCCTCCACCGTTCGAATATCTCCATTGTAACACACCGGACAGGCGCTTTTCTCCAAACCAATACGAAAGGCATCCAGATTCGGATGATTCTTATAATAATCGGACTGGGTTCTCGGATGGATGATCAGATTCTTCAGCGGATATCTGCGATACACATCCATCAGATCTGCAAATTCTTCCGGGCTGTCCGTGCCGATTCTTGTCTTTACGGATATGGCAAGCTGATTTTTTTCAAAGACCTGATCAAAAAATTGCTCCATTTCCCAAAGATCCTGTAAAAATCCGGCACCGCGCCCTTTTGTCACAACGGTTTTTGACGGGCAGCCGAAGTTCAGATTGATCTCCTGATAGCCAAGATCTGCGATGACCTTTTCATATTCCAGATACTGCTCTGCCTGATTCGTCAGAAGCTGTGGCACCAGCAATATCTCCTGATTGTTTTCCGGCAGGATATCACGAATCTCCTTCGTTTTTTTGACGCCATTTTTTGTCGTAGTGATAAACGGCGCATAGTATGCCGCGATTCCGTTATAATATTTGTTATGCACATTTCGGTACAGATAACCGGTAATCCCCTCCATCGGGGCAAAATAAATTTCCATGCTTATACTCCATGCTGTTTCCAAGGGCGTTCAGACAACACCAGTCCGCCAAGGGTAAGTACCATGCCAAGTCCTGACATCCATGTGATCTGTTCTTTTAAAATCAAGATAGAGGTCACGACCGTTACGACCGGATTCAGGTAAATATACACACTGGTCTTTACGGCGCCGATCTTTTTTATCGCTGTATTCCATGTGACAAAACATATCGCTGATGCGATGAATCCAAGGAATAAAATATTCAGCAGATTGACCGGTTCCCGGAATTTACTGAAATTCGGATGAAATCCAAAGATTGCCAGTGCCGGCAGGATAAACAGTGTTCCATACAAAAAGATCCTTCTTGTGGAAGCCACCGGATGATAGCCATAGCTTCCTATTTTGCGGGTCAGTACGGAATAAAAAGCCCACACAAGCGCCGCCAGCGCTGCAAGTATATCCCCTTTCGGATTCAGATGAAATTCGGTAGCGCCATTAAAACTGATCAGGAACACGCCAATGATGGCGATAACAAATCCTGCAAAAAATGCCGCATGCATCTGTCCTTTCTCCTGTCCGATGAAATGATTCACGATCGCAGTCAGACACGGGGCAATGGCAATGATCACGCCAACATTTGACGCATACGTATACACCAGAGCAATATTTTCCAGTAAATAATACAGACAGATGCCGCACAATCCTGCCGCCATAAATGTAAGCTCCCGTTTCCGGTCATGCACCCGCAGCCGTTTTGGATACAGTAAAAACAGAAAACTGATTCCCATAAGGAAACGAATAAAAAGGATTTCCGTTGGAAGGAAATCCCGCAATAAAACTTTGGTAGATATATAAGTGGTTCCCCATACAGCGACGGTAAAAGCCGCCAACAGATGTCCACTGGATAATTTGTCTTTCATGTGTATCGTTTCGCTTTCCAGAGTATGATTCTATAAAATGTTGTTTTATGAGAGATTCTGACAGGAGCTGTACAATTAACGCTCCCTGTCGGTAAAATATTTTTAATATATTTGCATGCTAATTTGTCCTGCCATTCTCATACCGGATTATTGTAGCACAGAACATCTGACTTATCTATCATTTTCTATTTTCCGCACAATCCTCATCACGGTAAAAATGCCCGAAATTTCTATTAAACTCGTTAAAGTTATACTGGCCCGGAGTCCTGTCAAGTACAGCAAAATCTATTCTGCAGAAAAAATCCTCTACTCTCATTCCATCATAATCAAATGCCTTCAGAGTCTTATACAATAAATCTGAGACAACATTTCATAACCGAAACAAATTTTTTACACCTCTGAAAAACTGACAATCACAGTTTCCCCTGATTTCCTTGACATAAAATTTTGCAGATGCTAAACTTTTTCACATTAACGCTATTTACAGTCTGAAAAATCATGTATTATATAGTAGGAATACGATTTTCCAGCCTCTTTTATATGAGACAGCTCCTGTTAAAACAGTGCTGCGGTCATTTCCGATACCCGCAATGTTCCTGTACTGTTTCGGTGGCTGTCCTTTATGACGATATATACATAACATTCCGGTATCTTCCTTTATAAAGCTTCCGGGAACACTTATCCATTATGTACTCTCAGAATCTCCTAAATGAATATTTCTGAAATAATTAATTTTGAGAAAATTCCGAAAGTGCATATCTATTTTACAGGAGGTTTTCTGAAATGAAGAAATCATTTCGCATTTTTTTCCGCGATCTGAAGCGTCTGCTGACGAATCGAATTGCGCTTGTAGTAACAGCAGGCGTCTGCGCCCTGCCATCCCTCTATGCATGGTTTAACATTTATGCAAATATGGATCCCTACAGCAATACGCAGGGGATTAAAGTGGCTATTGCAAACTGCGATGAGGGCGATGAAAATGAACTGCTTACCCTGAATGCCGGCGACAGCATCATTGATAACCTAAAGAAAAATGACGCTCTTGGGTGGACTTTTGTCGATGAAGACAAGGCAATCAGCGGTGTAAAATCCGGAAAATATTACGCTGCCATCGTCATTCCCGAAGATTTCAGCAGTTCTCTGCTCAGCATCCTTTCCGGAGATCTGCAGACACCGCAGCTGGATTATTATATAAATGAAAAGAAAAATGCCATTGCTCCAAAGATCACAAACACTGGAGCCACAACAATCCAGCAAGAGATCAATGACACCTTTTCCAGCGTGGCAGCAGAATCCATCTCCGGTCTCATCCAGTCTTCTGCAGGCGAAATCACAGACCATATGGATACATTGAACGCAGAAGTGCTGGATACCCTTTCCCAGACAAGAGACAATCTGGCAGAATATCAGACGCTGCTGTCCAACTTTCAGTCTACCGCAGACAGTTCTACCGGTCTGATCCAACAGACATCCAACACACTGGATCAGGCAAACAAAGCAGCTGCTTCAAGCGCAGGCACACTGAACAATGCCACTGCCCTGCTGGAAGACAGCCGATATGCGATCGGCGCTTTCTCCGGACAGTTTTCCACTGCCCTTTCAAACAGTGAAACGATGGTCAACAATATTTACAACCTTGCTTCTTCCAAACTGGGAAATCTGGCAGACCAGGCTAATTCTGCTAGTTCATCTGTGGGAGATAGCATCGACAATGTAAAAAATCTGGCAGATAAAAATGATGAGATCATACAGACGTTGCAGAAACTCAGCCAGAACCTTCCAGACGGAGCGCTTGCTGACAAGGTCAATCAGCAGATTTCCAATATGCAGGCGCAGAATGCACAGCTGCAAGCTTTGCTGGCTTCCCTGAAATCCGGAAATGACAGCATCCAGAATACCATCAGCACTGCAAAACATACCCAGTCCTCACTGGAAACCTATATCGGACAGAGCAGAGAGTCTCTGCAAAACTATCGCAACAATTTCAACACAGGTCTTCTGCCGGAGCTGAACCAGTCTCTGGATCGTGTGGCAATCTTAAGCGGTAATCTTTCTGCCACCCTGTCCGGCGTCACTCCGTCTGTAGATCAGCTGAAAAACCTCCTTGAACAACTGGATCAGAGCCTGCAGGACAGCACTGCTGCCCTCTCTGATACCGGAGATGCCCTTTCCCGTATCGACGAACAGCTGGGACGGATTTCTTCTGACCTGCGTGCGCTGCAAAGTTCAGAAGCTTATAAAGATTTCCAGTCATTGGAAGGAATTGATGAAAAACAGATTGCATCCTTTATGTCATCTCCGGTTACCATGAACACGGAAGCGATTTACAATGTGAAAAACTACGGTTCCTCCATGACTCCGTTTTATACCAACCTGGCAATCTGGGTCGGCGGCATCATTCTGGTAAACATCATCAAGCTTGAAGTAGACAAAGACAAGACCGTTCCGAGATTCCGCACGATCCATGGCTACTTTGGACGCTGGCTGCTGTATATCTTCCTCGGTCTGATCCAGGCATTTATCGTATGTGCAGGCGATATCATCCTGCTGGGCGTACAATGCCACCACCCCGTGGTATTCGTCCTGACAGGTCTGCTCTGCGCTTTTGTATATGTCAACCTGATCTACGCCCTTTCCATTACATTCAAACATATCGGAAAGGCACTGTGCGTACTTCTGGTAATTTTACAGATTCCGGGATCCTCCGGTACATATCCGATTGAAATGATGCCGATGTTCTTCCAACGGTTGCATCCGTTGCTGCCATTTACCTACGGCATCAATGCCATGCGTGAATCCATCGCAGGCTTTTACCATATGAACCTCGGTGTCAACCTGCTGAAACTGTGCATCTTTATTCCGATCGCATTTTTTGTCGGTCTGTGCCTGCGGGCATTTATGCTGAACTTAAACCATATGTTTGATAAACGTCTGGAAGAAACAGACCTTATAATCTGTGAGGAAAACAGTCCGGAACGAAGATCGCCGCATATCGAAATGATCATAGATGCCCTCATGGGGGAAAAAGAGCTCCGAGAAGAAATTCTGGAACATGCAGCAAAATTTGAAGCGAAATTCCACAAACGCATCCGCACCGGTTTCTTGCTAATGCTGATCATCCCTCTGGTATTTCTGGTACTGGCATTCAGCGTGACCGCAAACGTCAAACTGGTCTTCCTGATCCTGTGGATCCTATCCCTGATCGCGCTGGCGCTGTATCTGATCTGTCTGGAATTCATCCACAGCCACATGCTGAAACGTATGTCTCTGGACGGACTTTCTGAAGAAGACCTGATGAAAATGATGAAGGAGGGAAAAAACTGATGAAAAATATATTTGAAATCTTTCGCAGAGATGTCAGACGAATTTCTCACAACGTGATCGCCCTGATCGTCATTTTAGGACTTACCATTGTTCCCTGCCTTTATGCATGGTTTAATATCGCAGCCTGCTGGGATCCCTATGGAAATACAGGAAAGATTAAGATTGCTGTAGCCAGCGTAGATGAAGGCTACGAAGGGGAACTGATCTCTCTGAACATCAATATCGGAGATACCGTTCTGTCCTCCCTGCGTGAAAATACACAGATGGACTGGATCTTTACCAGTAAAAAGAAAGCCCTTAATGGTGTGGAATCCGGAAAATATTATGCTGCCATCGTCATTCCTGAAACATTCAGTAATGATATGATGAGCGTATTTTCTGAGGATATCCAGTCTCCGAAAATCACTTATTACTACAATGCTAAGGAAAATGCCATTGCCCCGAAAGTAACGGACAAAGGCGCTAGCGCCGTGCAGACTCAGGTCAACGAAGTGTTTATTAAAACCATCGCAAATACGGTTCTGGATGCATTACAGACAGTATCTAATACCGCAGATGAAAGCGGTGCTGACGCCATCGTATCCAACCTGACCACGAATCTGGAACGCATTAACAACAGTCTGACCACCGTTACAGGAACATTACAGTCTTATGCCCATATGACAGAGGCTGCCCAGATGATGCTGGATACCACATCCGCATTTTTAAAACAGTCTCTGGAAACATCCGGCAACAGTCTGAATTCCCTGAAAGATACGCAAAAATCGTTCAACACGGTCCAGGATGCGATCTCCGGAACAACTGACAGCATCAATGATGCCTTGACCAGCAGCACCGATTTCTATACACAGATCTCGAAAACGCTGGATAGCACATTACAGTCTCAGGAAAAAGATAACGCTGCCATGGCAAATACTTTAAATACACTGGCAAAAGAAGTAGACACGCTGACACAGCCTTATATCACACTCCGGGATCTCTGTGTAGAGATCGGCAATCAGTACCCTGCTGTATCAGATGCCACTGGCACACTGGTTGGAAAACTCAATGAATCCATTGCCAGCCAAAATGCCCTGCGAGATAAGCTAAACTCCGCTGCAGATGCCCTGCGCAGTTCTTCTACAGATGCCGCCAGTGCAAAGGCAGAGATTAATCAGCTCATCCAAAGCAGTTCCCAGGATTTGAAAAATGTGCAGTCTGATTATGAATCTTCCGTGAAAGATCAGCTGAATCAGCTTCTGAACTCCATGAAATCTACGGATTCCACAGTTTCCAGCCTGCTCTCACAGATTGATCAGAGCGCATCCGGCGTCTATACACTGTCCGGTTCTGCTTCTTCTGACCTTTCTCAGATCAAAACGGCTCTGGAAAATTCCTGCACATTGCTGCAAAAGTCTTCGGATAAGATCAGTGACACCTTACAGAAGCTGGATGAGATCCAGGAAAGCGGCGATTACTCCCAGATGCAGGATCTGCTCAGCGGAAATCATGAAAGTATTTCTTCTTTCCTGGCTTCCCCGGTAGAACTGAACACTAACAAACTGTATCCGGTAGAAAACTATGGTTCTTCCATGGCTCCATTTTATTCTACCCTTGCCATGTGGGTAGGTGGAACGATCCTCGTAGCTATGTTGAAAGTCAGCATTTCCGAATCTTCCTTAAAGGGGATGAAAAAAGTCCGGGATTATCAGGTATACTTTGGCCGTTATATCGTCTTTCTGCTGATCGGTCTGGCACAGAGTACGCTGATCGGTCTCGGAGATCTGCTGTATCTGCGGATTCAGTGTGAAGCGCCATTCCTGTTCATGCTGGCATGCTGGATCACAAGTCTGGTATATGTAAACGTGATCTATACCCTGACCGTTTCCTTTGGAGATGTAGGAAAAGCCATCGCCGTTATTCTCATGGTCATTCAGGTAGCAGGCTCCGGCGGCACCTTCCCGATCGAAGTTGCGCCGAAAATCTTCCAGTCCGTCTATCCGCTCATGCCGTTCGCCCACAGTATGGCAGCGCTGCGTGAGACCATCGGCGGTCTGTATGGTTCCACCTACTGGACAGAACTTGGTTACCTGTGCATTTTCCTGATCGCGTCCCTGTTCCTTGGACTGGTCTTAAGAAAACCGATCATCAAGCTGAATGAAAAAATAAATGAAAAACTGGAAAGCACACATCTGATCTGATCAGGAGCATCTGCTGCTCTCGGTTCAGTGTGAAAAATATATTTTCATGGCTATTTATACCGCCAAACAGCTGCAACAGAATGTGCATTTGTATGAAATTTCAGATATGCGAGAACTCATTTCTGGTCATTTTATTGTTGACCATATGCAGTAATAACAAAAACTTATGGAACTCAAAGAATGTTTTATTTTACATTTTACACGATTTGCGTATAATAAACAGTGTTGAGAGAATTTATCTTCAGAATTTCTTTTAAAAGGCTGAAAATAAAGGATATTTAGTAAAGAATGAATGGAGGCTTGTAAAATGGTTGTTGTTATTTCTATCGCTTGTGTTGCTCTTGCAATTGGTGTTACAAAATTAAAAGTTATTACTTACGAAAAAATGGCAAACAAAGAGCTTTCAAAACAGAATGAAGCTCAAAAATTTGCAGCA
Source organism: uncultured Roseburia sp. (assembly GCA_905193415.1). Taxonomy (GTDB): domain Bacteria; phylum Bacillota; class Clostridia; order Lachnospirales; family Lachnospiraceae; genus Brotonthovivens. The sequence goes on along the minus strand of CAJJOP010000002.1, from coordinate 150,228 downwards.
CATAATGCTTAATTATTGAATGAGGCGAGTATATAACATAGAGGAAAGACTCTGACAGGTAATGTCAGAGTCTTTTTTGTTCACTCTCATTCCATTGTCTTTGACCGGCAGAAACAACAGATTATATTTTCCATGCAATATCTAACATCCGTAGCAAAACTGGCTTGCTCAACTTTTACAAAACTGTCCATGTCATTCATGACATTTTTTCTGTAGAATACATAACTGACAAAGGTGTCCTGCTTATACAGGACCAGAAAGGACATATTAATCAAGGTAATATATATGATGGACGAATTCAGTAAATTTAAAAAAATTGATGCACATACACATATCGGTAAATTCGGAAGCCCTTTTAATATCGACTTTGACGGCGACCGTCTGATTGAGCAGATGCATCAGTACAACATTGACAAAACAATTCTCTGCAGCGCAGGCGGCGATTTGAATGAAGAGACAGCTGTTGTCTACAGACAACATCCGGATCAGATCATTCCGGTAGCCTGGACCAACGCAAGAGAAGGTCAGAAAGCCTATGACATGTTGGAGCATTATCTGAGAGACGAACATTTCCAGGGTGCAAAGCTGCAGTCCCTGTTTGATGCCTACACCGTAGACGATACCTGTGTAGACCCGGTGGCAGAAATCTGCGAACAATATGACGTTCCAATGTTTATCCACTGCGGACATCCGCCATATTCACTTCCATGGCAGATTGCTCTTTTAGCAGAACGGCATCCACATGTGCCGATGGTTATGCTACACATGGGACACGGACACGGCGTATATATCGACGGAGCGATCAAAATGGCACAGAAATTTGACAACCTGTTTCTGGAGACTTCCGGAATGCCGATGGGCTGTCAGGTCAAAAACGCATACGAGAACGTAGGTTCCGAGCGCGTCATGTTCGGTATCGACTCCCCGTTCCACCATCCTACCGTAGAGATCCAGCGTATCCTCTCCTGTGGGCTGAATGATACACAGTTAGAAGATGTCTTTTATAACAATGCAGCCAGATTAATGAAGTTGAAATAAAAACGATGTCACTTTTTCTTTTTTAAAAAAGGATTTGCATTCCCGACAACGTTCTATATACATTTATATCTTTTAAATTTTAGCTAACTATAACATATACATATCGGAGGAATTGATTTATGAAAAACGCAAACACAAAAACCATTACCACCACTGCTCTGATGGCAGCGCTGGTATTCGTAGGAACTTTCTTTTTTAAGATCCCGTCCCCGTTCGGCGGATATGCACATCTGGGGGACTGCATGATCATCCTTGCTGTCTGCCTTCTGGGTACTTACAGAGGCGCTATCGCCGGAGCCATCGGTGCCGGATTATCCGACCTTTTCGGCGGATATGTGGTATGGGTACTTCCTACCGCAGTCATCAAAGGCGTATGGGCGCTTCTCATGGGACTTTTCATGTACCATCTGCTGAAGAAATTCCGTTTTGGCTGGCTGGCAGGCGCTATCGTTGGTGGTATCGCACAGATTATCCTTTACACACTTGTAAAAATTCCGCTTTACGGAGCACCGGGCGCTTTCGCTGAAGTTCCGCTTCTGACAGGTCAGACCATCTGCGGTATCGTACTTGGCGGTGTCGTATATGCGATTCTTTCCAGAAACGCTGTATGGGGCAAACTTCGCACCATGTGCCAGAACAAAAATTTTCAGGAATCCGCTGAATAAGCAGTTCCCGACAGAACCGGCACTGCATCTGATTGCAGATAACATCTGCATCAGTTATTATAAAAATGGTTCTCTTTAATCTCTAACTATATTATGATTCAGGCAGATTTCATGGATCAGCCTGCAAAAAAAGAAACGAGTCAGATCTATATAAATCTGACCCGTTTCTTTTTGAATAAGCCGATATATATTTTTTTAGCTGTATTGAAACACTACTAAGAAATATAAGAAATCAAAAATCACTTACAGAAAAAAATATATGGTCGGGACATCGGACAGGACTCCATAAGTGACCGTGTGATGCGCCCGGCACTTAGTGAGCAGCGATCTGCCGCGCCACATACACACCGCTTGCCGATGCATGGGACAGCGAATGGGTCACACCGCTTCCATCGCCGATGACATACAGCCCTTTGTATTTTGTTTCCAGATGCTCATCCAGACTGACTTCCATATTGTAGAACTTAACTTCCACGCCATACAACAGCGTATCATCATTTGCCGTACCAGGAGCGATCTTGTCCAGTGCATAGATCATCTCGATGATACCATCCAAAATACGTTTTGGAAGCACAAGGCTCAGATCCCCCGGTTCTGCCGTCAGAGTCGGAGTCATAAAGTTCTCTGCGATACGTTCCGGCGTACTTCTCCGTCCACGGATCAGGTCTCCGAAACGCTGTACTAAAACACCGCCGCCCAGCATGTTGGACAACCGTGCGATGCTCTCACCATATTCATTGCTGTTCTTAAAAGGCTCAGAGAAATGTTTTTCTACCAGAAGGGCAAAGTTGGTGTTCTCTGTCTGTTTCTCCGGATCTTCGTAGCTGTGTCCATTTACCGTCACGATGCCATTGGTATTTTCATTTACAACGATGCCATTTGGATTCATACAGAACGTTCTGACTTTATCCTCAAATTTCTCCGTGCGGTAGACAATCTTGCTCTCATACAGCTCATCCGTCAGATGGGAAAAAATAACCGCCGGAAGCTCCACGCGCACACCCAGATCCACACGGTTGGACTTAGTTGGGATATCCAGCTTTTCACAGACAGACTGCATCCATTTGCTGCCGCTTCTGCCTACAGACACAATACATTCTTTACAGGTATAACTTTCCTCTGCGGTATCGATCTGATAGCCCTCTTCTAGCTTCTCCAGATTCTGAACCTGACAGTTAAAATAAAATTCTACTTTATCTTTTAATTTCGCATACAGATTTTCCAGCACCACATAGTTTTTATCCGTACCCAGATGACGGACGGATGCATCCAGCAGGTTCAGCTTGTTCTGCATGCAGAGCTTGCGGAATTTCGTACCGGACGTGGAATACATCTTCGTTCCGGCGCCGCCATATGCCACATTGATCTCATCCACATATTTCATAAGATCAATAGCGGTTTCTTTTCCAATATATTCGTAAAGCGTGCCGCCGAAATTGTTGGTAATATTATATTTACCATCGGAAAACGCCCCTGCGCCTCCAAAACCGCTCATAATGGCACATGTCTTGCAATTTACACAACTCTTTATCTTCTTCCCGTCAATGGGACATTTTCGTTTCTCCAGCGGATTGCCGGCTTCAAATACAGCAATCTTAAGATCCGGCGCCTTCTCTGCTAGCTCATATGCTGCAAAAATACCGCCCGGACCGGCGCCGATAATGCTTACATCATAGTTTTTCATATCATTCTCCATTCTTTTTGCTTTTTTATCCCCCTGCCGCCCAAACAGAATCATATATTCCATGCATCTTCTAAATGAAAATCTGAGGCAGAGTTATTTCAAGAAGATTCCAAGAGTACCTTATTTCTGACATCAGAGATAACATCCTCCCCGTATAACAGAAACTATCTGTCTGAACAGCTTTCCATTTCTTTTTTATTGTACCAAAATCCTGATATGATATCTACTCTTTTCACACGGTTACAAAAAGAGAATGCCCGGTATCTAACGGTTAAATTTGATGGTTATTGGTATTGTTTTTTCATGTACAACAGTTTCTGGTGTATCATTTCATCTACAAGAAACTTGAATCTCATCTCTTATAATCCATGTCTTTCCGGTCTGTCTTGCCCCGTTTTTTTAATAATATTCATTTATTTTGCCCCGTTTTTAATAAATTATATAATAATTTCCGGAAAATAACAAAAATCCTCCTATCTTTCCCCAATTAAGGGTTTATGATAAGAGGATATCACTTGTCAATAATAATTTCATTGGACTGTTAATCCAAAATAATCTAAGCCGTTACCTGATATATTTTTTTATAATATGTTATAAATCTACTTCGTACAGATTGTGCGTTATATTGTTCAAACTCGTATCGTACAGATAAGGTATTCTTCTTTACCAGAAAGTCCTCCATATAATTCATTCTTTTTCCTGTTCGCTTCATATCGATATTCGCATATGTTTTTTTCTCGTTCACTTGCACACTCCTTACCCAATATTCAGTGCAAACAACACCACCCCGCCAACGATCCACAGCAACATCCCCGGTGTGGTAAAAAATTGTTTTGCCACTTCTTTTGCACGCAGTGGAAGTTCTCCCTGACGAAGTACGATCTGTCTGCGTTTACTGATCAGAAGAACCAGTCCTGCAATACCCATGGCGATCATGCACAGTTCGTATACCATAAATCCAAGCAGCGGACCGGCATAGTATAAAAGACCACTGAGATTTCCCTGCAGAGCATAGTTCAAAAGATTGTCGATATCCACATATTTCATAAATACCGCCGGGATAAATCCACCGCAGAAATTAAACAGCATGTGAAGTCCTACATTGTAGCGCATCTTTCCGGTGCGGATATACACATATGCTAACGCCAGACCCACTGCAAACGTATAGCAGAACTGTGAAATGTTTCCATGCATCACGGCAAAGATCAGGCTGGTCACGATGATCGCTGTCTTATCTCCGGTCACGATCAGACGGTCAATGAGCAGCTTCCGGAACAGATATTCTTCTACCAGCGGTGCAAGCAGAACAGAAAATACAAACACACTGAGCAAATTGCTGCCGGAGATCATCTCTTCCACCGGTGCGGTAAAATCAAGTCCGGTGCCGCTTCCAAGCACAGATGTGATGATCGTTCCGATGATATTTCCGATATACATGAGTGCCATTAATATAAGAAACATCTGTATCCATTTTCCCGGTCGTATCTCATTCTGATACAGTTTCCGCTCCGGCAAGGTCTTTAATACAGCACGGCTGACCGGCAGTGCCACCACATACATGGGGATCAAAGACAGCAGCCACTGTGTCAGTTCTTTATAATACAGAATCGGAAAAAATGCTCCGATGATCCACGATAAAAGATATTGTACGCCAATAGCGATTGCGATATAAAGGGCTATACTGATGCCCACCCGGTTAAACAATGTTTTTTCTGTCATGAATACTCCTGTCTTTCATATTACTACATGATAAATCCCTTGATCACATAAAAGATAATCGGCACCGCCAGCGACGGCAGCATGTTCAGCGTTTTCAGATCCTTGATTTTTAAAATGCTCAATCCCGAACTTGCGATGAGAAAACCTCCAACGATACAAAGCTCACAGACCAGATCATCTGAAAACAATGCAGCGGATGCGAATTTTGCGATCATATAGATGGCTCCCTGCCAGCAGAATAATACAGGCGCGGCAAATGCCATTCCAATGCCGTAAGTAGATGCCAGCACCATGGATGTGATCAGATCCAGCGTCGCATTAGTAAACAGAAACGTATGATCTCCGTACAATGCCGACATGACCGGTCCCATAATGGATAACGTTCCGATACAATATAAAAGAATTCCCGTAGAAAGTCCCTGGGCAAGATTTGATTTGGAATGACGGCTGATCAGAGATTCAAACTTTCCATTGATATCCAATGCTGTTCCGATCAGCGTTCCCACAGCCAGACTGACAATAAACAGAACCGGTACTTTGCTGTCTCCCATATGGCTGACTACAGCATTGATGCCAATGCCGCAGGCTGCCAGCCCACAGGCGCCAAACAGGGCATTCTGATATTTTTCTTTTAATCCTTTTTTTAATATACTGCCAATAATACTCCCAATCAGAATCGTACAGGTATTTGCGATTGTTCCTATCATATGTCTTATAACCTCATCATCTCTGACATCATGCATACACCTGCCGCTCCTGCGTCCAGAACCTGCTGCATGTTGTCCGGATGTATTCCTCCTATGCCGAAAACAGGCACCTGTACAGTTTGACATATATTTTTCAAAAAATCAATCCCTCTTGGTGTAAGCCCCGGTTTGCACTGGGTAGAAAAAATGTGTCCGGCAGTCATATAGGATGCGCCGAGAGTCATGGCATCTTTCGCCTGTTCAATAGAATGGACTGAGGTTCCAATATATAGGTTCTCTCTATTATATAGATTCTCTCTATTTTTGAGGTTCTTTCTATTTTGAAAACAGATCTTCCTGTCTAAAGATATGTTTTCCATATAATTATGAAATACCGGCAACGGCAGATGCATATGATCACACCCCAACCGTTCTGCCACCAGTGGAAAATTATGGAGAATGCAGATGGTATCTGTATACTGACAGATTTCCATTACCTGCGCCGCCAGCACTTCATACTCTGATTCTGACAGATCTTTTTCCCGGAGAATGACTGCCCGGACACCAAGTTCTGTAATCTTTTTGATCTGATCTAGAAAATCGCCGTCACACAATTTTCGGTTGGTAACGGCGATGACTTTTTCCGGACAGGAAATTTTCTTTCTATTTTCTCTGCTATACATAAATATAATCACTCATAACCGGCTGCATGCCATTGTTCAGGATCGCCTGATACATTTCCTGACAGTTTCTGCCATCTGCGATCTCAAACTGGTCATCTCCCTGCTTGTCTTCTGCAGTATGTCCGCCGATTCCAGTATCTACACCTGCGGATACTTTTGTTGCACAGATCTTCATGAGATTATCCCGGACTCTCGCACATTCCCGAGAAGAAACCACGATCTGCGCAAAAGGCAGCAGCAGACGGTAGGCGCAGACAACCTGCAGCAACTGTGTCTCATGGACATCCATCGGATTGATACGGTCATTGTTAATGATCGGACGCAGCCGTGGACAGGAAAAACCGATCTCTGCATGCGGATATTTTTTCTGCATCTCATATGCATGCATACCTGTTGCAAATGCATCCTTACGGAAATCATCCAGTCCCAGCAAAGCGGCAAAGGTCACGCCTCGCATACCGCCCATCAGGGCACGCTCCTGTGCATTGATCCGATATGGAAAGATCCGTTTATGTCCTGCAAGATGCAACGTCTCGTATTTATCCGAATTGTACGTCTCCTGAAAGACTGTGATATAATCTGCGCCGCATTTGTGCAGGTATGCATATTCATCTACGTTCATAGGATAGACTTCCAGACCGATCACTTTGAAATATTTCCGTGCCAACTCCACCGCCATGCCGAGATATTCCACATCCGACATGCTGCGGCTCTCCCCAACTAAAATCAGGATTTCTTCCAGACCGGTAGCGGCAATAGCTTTCAGCTCCGCCTCAATGCCATCTTTGTCCAGTTTTGCACGGTCAATCTTATTATGGCAGTTAAATCCACAATAAATACAGTAATTTTCACAGTAATTGGAAATATACAATGGTGTAAACATATACACCGTATTTCCGAAATGCTTCCGTGTCTCCTGCTGAGCCCTCTGCGCGATCTCTTCCATAAAAGGAATGGCAGCCGGAGAAAGCAATGCTGCAAAATCATCAATGCTGATATTTGAATGACTCAGCGCCCTCCTCACATCTACTGCCGTATACTTCTCATAATCATAAGCATTCATCGCTTCTATGACATGCTCCGGAATCTGTGAATCAATGACCTGCATATCCGGCAGATATTTCATATGGTCGATCCGGTTCTTTTTCATATCCTCCCGGATCTCATCCGTTACAATACTTTCATTTATTTTCTCTGACATGTTACGCTCCACTCTATTGCCTGTGTCTGATAAAATCTTGTTACCATGGAACAACTTTTATAAAAATCTTCATTCCATCATCTTAAATTGAATAAATGTCGCGGAAAATTTTTTACACAAATTGTTCTTTTACCACTCACAGGCTACATATATTACAAAAACTATTTTTATACTGAAATAGATATTACGTACTCTTAGAATCTTTATTTAGAAGGTTCCGAGAATACATTATTATTAGAAAAATAATGCATCCATCATCTATTCTATATATTAGCTAAACAAAATCGTTTATTTACATCAATCAATGAATACAAATCACTGATTGATGTAAATATCTGTTAGATGAATGATATTCAAAATAAGATCTGTCAGCTTCTCAGATATCCGGTCAACGGAGAAGATGCAGCTGCGCCTTTCTCCAGCACACGCCCCGGTCCGGCAAGATATGCCTGACGACCGGCTTCAATGGCAAGTTTGAAAGCTGCTGCCATCGCCGGTACATCTGCTGCCGTAGCCAGCGCAGTATTCGCCATGATCGCCGCTGCGCCCATCTCCATCGCTTCACATGCCTGGGATGGTCTGCCGATTCCGGCATCTACGATGATCGGAAGGTCAATCTCATCGATCAGGATCTGGATAAACTCTTTTGTACAAAGCCCCTTGTTGGAACCGATGGGCGCTGCCAGCGGCATAATACTTGCCGCACCGGCATTTACCAGATCTCTGGCAACATTCAGATCCGGATACATGTATGGCAGAACGACAAAGCCCTCTTTTGCAAGGATTTCTGTCGCTTTGACCGTCTCCTGATTGTCCGGAAGGAGATATTTGGAATCCCGCATAATCTCGATCTTTACAAAATCTCCGCATCCAAGCTCTCTGGAAAGTCTTGCGATACGCACAGCCTCTTCAGCATTTCTGGCACCGGACGTATTTGGGAGCAGTGTAACCCCTTCCGGGATATAATCCAAGATATTTGCCACGCCGCCGGTATTTGCCCGGCGAAGTGCTAATGTAATAATCTGCGCCCCTGCATTTTCTACGGACGCTTTGATTAGATCCAATGAATATTTTCCGGAACCAAGAATAAATCTGGATGTAAATTCATGTCCTCCAAGAATCAGTTTGTCTTCTTTCATTGTAATACGCTTCCTTTCCTAACAGCCGCCGCCCATAAAGCTGACGACTTCTATCACATCATCTTCCTTAAGTACCGTATCTTCATACTGCCCTTTTGGTAAGATCTGTTCATTTAATTCAATCGCAACCTGAGAAATTTTATAGCCTTCCCTTTGCAGCATCTCTGCTACAGTTGCATTTGCATAACCTGTTTTGCTCACTCCATTGATCGTCATATTCTTCTCCTGTTCCACAGGGAACCTGATTTTCTGACCTTTTCCATGTTCCCCGTAGCTGATTTTTATTTATTTTCTATCAGACCAAGAAAATTGGGAATCTGATAATCCGCATATTCCTCAATAACTGCCCTTCCACTCTGTGCCGACGGGTCATCCACTGCACAGACCAGACATCCTGCCTGTTTTGCACTTTTTACCGCAAAAGGGGCATCTTCAAATACTGCCGTCTGCTGCGGCGCGACTCCCATTTGTTCTGCCACATGGCAATAAATTTCCGGCGACCGTTTATTCATGCCAAGGTCTGAACAAGTATCAATTTCCGAAAAAGGAATCCACTGCTCAAGTCCATAATGAACGCAGGCCGCTTCCACGCAGGGGCGCCCGGTAGAAGTCAGGATACACATCTTTTTGCCTGCTTCACACATCTGGCGGATAAATGTCGCGGCACCCGGTTTTAAAACAAGATCATTGCGGTATCTCTGTAAAACGAATTCATAAATATCCTGAATATACTCCTCTACAGACTTCTGCAATCCACATTCCCGGATAAAATACTCGCCGCTCTCTTCCAGCGTCATGGACATCAGCTTCTCTTCCATACCGCCAGGCGGCTCCATTCCCTGTGTACAGATATAATCCGTGGCCACATGATCCCACATATCCATAGAATCCAGCAATGTTCCGTCAAAATCGAAGATCAGCAATTCTTTTTCTGCCAACTCCGCCGTCAGCCGCTGTAGCTGCTGCGCTTCCATGCGGTCTGTCCGTTTCAGATTCCATCCATGGGCAACCGGACCGCTGCCATTTCCCAGCTTCGGGGCATGGGCAATCGCCTGATGCAAATATTCCTTTGCACACTCCACTGCCTTTGCCATGGAAAATCCATCTGCCAGATTGCAGGCAATGGCGGAGGATAGGGTACAGCCGGTTCCATGGGTATGCTTTGAATGTATGACAGAAGCGTAAAACCAGTGACCGGTTCCTGCGGCATCTATAAGATAATCTTTCGCTACATTTTTATCTGCCCTGTACTCTTTTGCAATAACCGATCTGTCTTTTTCATCGTTATGCCAACCTGACATATGAGAGTATGTATGATTTATTTCCCTCTCTTCCAGATTTTCAACATTAGAAATTCCTGTATCTGCTTTGTTGGAACTTTGCGAAATCAGATGTCCACCTTTTATCAGCACCTGACACTGATACTTCTGCTGTAACATCTTCGCTGATGCTTCCATATCTTCTGTGGTTCGGATCGTCATGCCGGTCATCTGTTCCGTCTCTGGAAGATTCGGTGTGATCAGCTCTGCCAGTGGCAGTAATTCTGTTAAAAGTGCATCCTTTGCTTCCGGCAGTAACAGCTCCTGCCCACTGGAAGAGATCATCGGCGTATCCACCACAATGTGCGGCGGCTGATATTGTTTTAGCTTCTCTGCGATTATATGTATTACCGCTGTGTCATACACCATTCCAATCTTTACCGCATCCGGCAGCAGATCCGACAAAACCGCGTCCAGCTGCGCTTCCACACTTTCCGGAGACATCGCATCCACCTGAAACACGCTTTGTGTATTCTGAGCCGTGACTGCCGTGATCACGCTCATCCCATACATGCCATGGGCCTGAATCGTTTTCAGATCCGCCTGAATCCCCGCGCCACCGCCACTGTCAGACCCAGCGATCGTTAAAATCTTCTTCATATTCAATATTCAGCTTTCTTATTCGTTGCAATAAACAACTACGAAAAAACATACATTTGTCATTCTGAAATTTTTTCAACTTATTCATCAAAAATGCTGACGATCTCGCCGTCCAGAATCCGGTTCATGTTTTTCACGGCACAGAAATTGCCACACATGGAACAGGTATCTTCTTTCTCCGGTTTTGCCTCTGCACGGTAGCGACGGGCTTTCTCCGGATCAATGGCAAGATCAAACATTGCTTCCCAGTCAAGTTTCTTTCGGGCAACATCCATCTTGTGATCCCAGTCCATGGCTCCCTTCACACCTTTGGCGATATCCGCCGCATGAGCTGCGATCCGGGTGGCAATGATGCCTTCTTTTACATCATCCACATTTGGTAAGCGCAGATGTTCCGCTGGTGTCACATAACACAGGAAAGAAGCACCTGCTGCCGCTGCCAGAGCCCCACCGATGGCAGATGTGATATGATCGTAACCCGGTGCGATATCTGTAACGATCGGTCCCAGTACATAGAATGGCGCACCTTTGCAGATAGTCTTCTGGATCTCCATATTGGCAGCAATCTGATTCATCGGCATATGCCCCGGTCCTTCAATCATAACCTGCACATCCTTTTCCCATGCTCTTTTAGTCAGTTCTCCAAGAGTTACCAGCTCTTCGATCTGTGAAATATCTGTTCCGTCCTCTAAACATCCCGGTCTGCACGCATCGCCGAGACTCATAGTAACGTCATATTCCCGGCAGATATCCAGAATCTCGTCGTAATGCTCATAAAACGGATTTTCCTTCCCCGTCATCTCCATCCATGCAAAGATAATAGAACCGCCACGGGAAACAATATTCATGAGACGCTTGTTCTCTTTGAAACGCTTCGCCGTATTTTTATTGATTCCACAATGAATGGTCATAAAATCCACGCCATCCTGAGCATGCATGCGAACGATATCCAGCCATTCTTCCGTCGTAATCTCTTTCAGTGCTTTGTGATAATATACGACCGCATCATAAATCGGCACCGTTCCGATGATCGCCGGACACTCACTTGTCAGTCTGCGGCGGAATGCCTGGGTATCCCCATAAGAACTGAGATCCATGATCGACTCTGCTCCCATATCCACCGCCTGTTTTACCTTCTCCATCTCCATGTCCATATCTTTCCAGTCTCTGGAAATGCCAAGGTTTACATTGATCTTTGTGCGGAGCATGGAACCAATTCCATATGGTGTAATACTCTTGTGATTCTTATTACACGGAATACAGATCTGTCCCTTTGCCACATAATCCCGCAATTCCTCCACATTCATCTGCTCATAGGCAGCCACCGCTTCCATTTCTTTCGTGATGATTCCCTGTCTGGCCGCATCCATCTGTGTTGTGTAAGCCATCTCATTTCTCCTTTCTGTTACAGAAAAAGCTTCCTGTGTATCAAACAAATATCTGTATCTGAAAAAGGCATACCCATAAGGATATGCCTTCTGTAATCTTATATGATATTCTTTCGTTTCCTGCAGCTGCTACACAATCCGGCACATATGCTGTCTCGTTGTGTACCTGCAATTTTACGACTTTATCATCCACAATCAGAACTCTTTCCTGAATCAAATGCCTGATCCATATCTGAAAATCTGTATCATGACATTTTTTCTGATCCTTTTCCTCTTGTAGAATGGTATTCATATCTTCCTACGACAGTATTATCCGTATCAGGTACAATGGGTTAGGACATCTGTCCCTCTCAGCCGCAACACATTGTCTTTTCAGACATCCGTACACTGGCACCCCAGATATTTGAATTTTTTGTAATTATATAAACATTTTACTACATTGTCAATGATGTTCAGAAAAAAATACCCGGATCTGACTAGTATTTAAAGGATCTTGCTCTTGCTAATCGCCGCATACTGCCATTGGCTGCCACTCCATCGCCTAAAATCGTTGGAGTGACAACAACCTCATTTCATCCTCTACTTTTCTTCCGGATAAACCACATCCCACTCCCTGCGGATCTGTGTCATGATATCCATGACTTCTGTGCTGTATGGGAGATACATGGATGTGCTGTCTTTTCCCTGCGCTATGGCTTCTTCCATGTGTCGGATCTCGTATACAAGCGCGTATTCCGTGTCGCCTTCCCGGATGACCTGACGTTCTCCGGTCTGGGTATCGGTTATGACAGCTTCCATAGCCCGTGGATAATTCATGATCTCTACAAAGCCTTTGTCACAGGAGATCATGCCACGCTTCGGCTGTTTGGAATGAAGAGTCAGCGCTACAGTGGCCATCTGTCCTTCCTCGTTAGTCAACAGGATGCCGACCTGCTCATCCACACCGCTTGGCGCTTTCTTTACCTGTGAGCAGATGGATGTTTTTCCAGATTTCAGGAAAAACCGGGTAAAGGACAGTGCGTATACGCCAATATCCAGCAATGCGCCGCCAGCCAGATCCGGATTAAAGAAACGGTTGCTCATATCATAATCTTTGTAGCTTCCAAAGTTCGTTGTGATCATCCGTACATCGCCCAGCTGCCCACCATTGATGATCTCGTCCAGTTTTTCATACAAAGGCTGATGATAGATGGTCATAGCTTCTGCAAGGATTAGATGATTCTCCTCTGCCAGTTTCGTCACTTCCTGAAGCTGCTCGCTGTTCAGCATGATCGCTTTTTCACAGAGTACATGTTTCCCGGCTTCCAACGCTGCCTTTACATACGGGAAATGGGTATTATGGGGTGTTGCCACATACACGATATCCACCTCCGGATCCTGCAGCATGGCATAGATATCTTCATATACATGGAGTACGCCATATTTTTCCGCAAATGCTTCCGCTTTTTCTTTTCTGCGGCTTGCCACGGCATAAATCCTGCGGCCTTCCTTTTCCATTGCCTGTGCAAATTCATTGGCAATCACGCCACAGCCAACAACCGCCCACAGGTATTCTTTCTTTTCCATCCGTCATTCCTCCTGTTATTTATCAAAATCTCTCGTTATGTTCCCGTCCATGCCATCGCCTTTTACCAAATGGCACAGTGATTCATACAAATATGAGTTTCATGCGGTTCTACCTTCCACCATACTTTATCAGTGGCAGAAAGAGTTGCAAAAATACATTTTCTCCTGTCACAGCATACAAGAACCATGAAAATATAATTTCCAGCTTTTCTTATCATAACATACAAGAACCATGAGATAAAACATTTATTTCCCATAACACCTGTTCGATATAAAAAACAGAGCCTACGTTGCTCCCGAAATTTTCTAACGGAAAATTTTGAAGAATAGAATACCTCATAGAAAATGAACACATAGGAAAATTATATTTTTCCAGAATAAAATACACGCCTCCCTCATATAATATACCAATGGAAAAAAATAACAGATGCATGCTCTGTCGGATCTGACTGTGCAATACATCTGTTATCTCAGTTATCAATTATCTGCCGCTCATACAACCACTTAAAACAGAAACAGCAAAAAAGATATTTCAGAAAGTGAGTGATCTGTTATGCAAAAAACGCTAAATAAATATACGCTGACCGGAATCATCATCAGTGCCGTTGTTGGAACCCTGCTTCATTTTGTCTTTGCATGGAGCAGCGAAGCTCCTATTGTGGGAGCTTTCAGCGCTGTGAACGAGTCCACTTGGGAACATTTGAAGTTGCTGTTCTTTCCCTGCTTTGTCCTGTTCTGGATCGAATACCGGCTAAACCATCAGGATTTCCCCGGATTGCTCGTCCACAGGATACAGGGGCTTTTTCTCGGACTTGCCTTTATCCCCGTTGCTTTCTATACTTATGTGGGAATCATCGGACGCAGCTATATGGCAATCGATATCAGCCTGTTTTTTATCGGAGTTCTGATCACATGGATCGTCAGCAGCCGACGTTATCAGAAATACAGTGAAGTACGAAGCGCTGCTTCCACCTTCTGGACCATTGCGCTCTTTGTGATGATGGGATTGTTTATCCTTTTTACCTACTGTACACCGCATATCGGATTATTTATAGATCCGACAGACTGCCATTTTGGCATCTAAGTAACTTTTTTGCAACTTCGACTAACCCATCAGATGCCCGTTCGTATATTTTCCATATAAAATATATGCAACGTTTTATGCACCATATAAAAATATAATGGGCAAACAGTATAAGTCTAAAAAAGTCCCTATTGACGTAATTTCTGCCGAATCCTCTGCAATGCATTGTCAATGGATTTTTCCGGCTTGTCCAGTATCTTTGCGATCTGATGATAGTTATTGCCAGACAGATACAGATTCAGCACCCGACGCTCCATGTGACTCAGGGCATCCTGCATCTGTTCCAGCAGCTGCTCCATCTGCTCCTGCTGCAACAGGATACGCTCTGGATTTCCCTCGCTCTGTGCCGGTTCCTGAAACAGCATGGCATCTACTTCCATATCTCCACTGTCTGACAGGGAGACGTAGGAATTTAGTGGACTGTGCTTTTTCCTCGCCGCTGCCTCTACTGCCTTATACATCTGTCGGGTAATACAAAGTCCGGCAAAGGAATAGAAACTGCTCCCTCCTGCCGGATCATAATCGCGGACTGATTTAAAAAGACCGATCATGCCCTCCTGGATAAGATCATCAGTATCTCCCCCCAGAAGGAACAATGCATTGGCCTTTTTTCTTACCAGATTTTTGTATTTTTCCAGAAGATAATCCATAATCATCGATTGGTCAAAAGTATCTTTTCCGGATTCCGCTTTTCTCAGAAGAGCGATCAGCTCTTCGTCGGATTTATTTTGCCAGTCTCTGACGGACGATCTCATATGCCAGTACTCCTGCTGCCACGGATGCATTCAGGGAATCAATATCCCCTTTCATCGGGATGGATGTGATAAAATCACAGTTTTCTTTTACCAGTTTGCTGACGCCGTCGCCCTCATTTCCAATGACCAGTCCGATGGGGCCTGTCAGGTTCTGACGGTACATGACTTCGCCACCCATATCAGCGCAGACAAACCAGAGGCCTTTTTCTTTCAGCTCTTTCATGGTCGCAGAAAGATTGGTAACCTTTGCCACCGGCGTATAATTCAGTGCGCCTGCGGATGTCTTTGCAACGGTAGCAGTCAGACCGGATGCACGGTGCTTCGGAATAATCACGCCGTGTGCACCTGCCAGATTGGCAGTACGGATAATAGCTCCCAGATTGTGTGGATCTTCGATGCCATCTAACAGGAAGATAAATGGATCTTCTCCTTTATCCTTTGCATTCTGCAGGATATCGTCTACAGACGCATAAGAATACGCTGCCGCCTGCGCGATAACGCCCTGATGTTTTCCGGTCTCGGAAAGCTGATCCAGACGTTCTTTCGTCACATATTTTACAATGGTGCTGTGTTTTCTCGCTTCTCTGGCGATGGTACGGATCGGTCCGTCCTGACATCCTTCCAGAAGAAACAGTTTATCTATGGTCTTTCCGGAACGAAATGCTTCCAGTACGGCATTTCTTCCTTCGATCATCATTTCTTCGTAACGCATAACTCTTCCTCTTTCAATCCTGCCAGTCCTGCTTTTACCAGCTCCACGAGACGCTCCATCTGATCCGTCAGATAGAGATACCCCATCAGCGCTTCAAAGCCTGTGGCACGGCGGTAATCTTTCATCGTTGCATTTTTCGCCATCGTAGGAGATTTCGCATTTCTTCCCCGGCGATAGACGCCCTCCTCTTCTTCAGTCATCAGAGGGATCATATATTCCAGCATGGCTGACTGTGAAGCTGCCTTTACCAGATGGCTGGTGTGCTGATGCAGCTGGCTCGCTCTCGTATTTCCCTCGCCCACGATTTTGGAACGGATAATCAGATCATAGATTCCATCTCCGATAAACGCAAGGGTCAGCGGCGAATAGGTGCGGACATCCACATCCGGAATCTGGAACTGTTCCCGGATGTATCTGTCTAACTTCAGATCAACCGTATCTTCTTTTTTTTCGCATGGCTGATCCGTATAGTCCGTAGTCTGTTCCATCTCCTGCCTGTCCGCAGTCTGTTGTCCTGCAAACTGCTCTACAGGCTGCTGTTCTGCATTCTCCTGCTCTATCGTCTGCTGTTCAATGTTCTGTTGTTTCATGGTCTGCCCTTCTATGCTCTTTTCCATGTAACTCCTTCTCTTGTATCTTTCAGAATGATTCCCATTTCCTGCAGCTGATCGCGGATCTCATCTGCACGTTTAAAATCTTTTGCTTTCCTTGCAGCCTGACGCTCTTCGATGAGTTTTTCGATATCCTCATCCAGCACTTCTTCCTCTTTTTCCACAATGATGCCTAATACATCGCAAAGTTTGCACAGTCTCTCGTATAAGGCGGTCAGATATGCACTGCTGTTCTGTGCGGAAGCATTGGTGTTTGCAAATTTGACATATTCAAACACTGCGGAAATCGCATCTGCGGTATTGAAATCATCTTCCATTGCAGCTTCGTATTTTTCTACGAATGCATCGGTCTGTGCAAACAGTGTCTTTTCTTCTTCGTTCATCTCACCGGATGCAGCTGCAGAGAGACGTTTCAGATTCTCTGCTGCAGTGCAGATACGCTCCAGACCGCTCTTTGCAGCTTCCATCAGGTCTGCACTGAAGTTCAGCGGGCTTCTGTAATGTGCGGAAAGCATGAAGAAACGCAGTACCTGTAAGTCATATTTTTCCCCGATCTCACGAACAGTAAAGAAGTTGCCCAGGGATTTGGACATCTTCTTATTGTCAATGTTCAGGAATGCATTGTGCATCCAGTATTTTGCAAATGGTACGCCATTGGCTGCCTCACTCTGGGCGATCTCATTTTCATGATGCGGAAAGATCAGATCCTCTCCGCCGGCATGAATGTCAATCTCGTCTCCAAGGTATTTTTTGGACATAACAGAACACTCGATATGCCAGCCCGGACGGCCTTTGCACCAGTCAGAATCCCAATATGGCTCGCCATCTTTTTTCGGTTTCCAGAGTACGAAATCCAGCGCATCCTCTTTCAGATCGCCGGTTACTTTGATATCTCTGTGTCCGGCTTCCAGATCATCGATGTTTTTATGGGAAAGCTTGCCGTACTCAGCAAATTTTCTCGTTCTGTAATATACGGTACCATCTGCTGCCTTATAAGCATAACCTTTATCGATCAGCGTCTGGATCATTGCCAGCATGCCCGGAATCTCCTGCGTAGCCAGCGGATGAGTAGTTGCCGGTTTTACATTCATATCTGCCATATCTTTTTTGCACTCAGCGATGTAGCGTTTTGCCACTTCTTCTGCGGTAGTGCCCTCTTCAATGGCTTTTTTTATGATTTTGTCATCTACATCTGTAAAATTGGATACATAATTGACTTCGTATCCTTTGTATTCCAGATATCTGCGCACCGTATCGAATACGATCATCGGACGGGCATTTCCAATATGGATAAAATTGTATACGGTCGGTCCGCATACATACATTTTTACTTTTCCTTCCTCAAGAGGCACGAACTCTTCTTTCTGCTTGGTCAGCGTATTGTAAAGTTTCATGTGTTTATCTCCTATCTATATATTTCCGGCCTGGCGACCGTTTTATTTATCAGTTCATCGTTACCTGCATCTGTACCGGCTGATGATCGGAATACACAAATCCGGTATCCACATTCTGAAGCATCGTGACCTGAAGATTATCGGATACGATAAATCCATCGATCACATACACCTGGGAATCCTCATAATTACCGCTGTACGGCGCATTCAGAAGTCTGCATGTCGGCACATCGTCTGTGGCAAACAGGCTGAATCCTTCCGGAATATCATCTGCTCCTACGATTCCCGGTGTCCAGTTCTCCTGATCTTTGATCGGATAGGTGTCCATCCCCTCAAATGTCTGGTTAAAGTCTCCGCCGGCAATGACATAATTGCCTTTTGCATATTCTTCCTGCAGCTTTTCTGACAGCTGTTTCATCTGCGCCACTTTTCCTTCTCCGGAATCGTAAGCTTCCAGATGGAAATTGATTAACACCAGTTCTTTATCGGAACCTTCAACAGGTATCCGAGTCTCCAGCATACACCGTTTCAGATTGCATGTTTTAATGGGCCATTTAAAAGATTCCGGCAATGCGATCCTGGAAGCATCACTGACCTGATAATCCGTCATTGTTACCAGTCCGGCTTCCACTTTACCAATTGGCGGCATCGGATATGGGACAAAATCACAGCGGAAATTGCAGGCATACATCCCGGGCATTTCCAGCGCCTGCTCATAAAAGGCAAGCTCGTCTGTACGATAGGAACGTTTGGAATACCGATCTACTTCCTGCAAAAAATAAAAATCTGCCTGAAGATCTTTCAGCTGTTCTGCGATGCCTGTCAGATTTTTCTCCACTTCTTCTTTACTGTCCGGCTGCACTTTCGTGCCTCCGTCCATGAAAAAATCTTCCTCTTTACCAAGACCTGCATATCCGGTGTTCAAACTCGCAATGGTAAAGGTGCTTCCCTGCTGCAATGTCTTACTTCCCGATGAAGTCTCTACTTTTTCTACAGCAGCCGGTCTATATTCTCTCACTGTATAAAAGATCAGAACCGCAATTATTATAATTATAACACACAATAGGATTCTGCCTATCACTTTTCCCACTTTTTTCATCATCTTTCCTGTTCTTTTTCCTGTGCTTTCTTCCTGTTATGGAATCTTCCTATATTTTATCGGATTTTGGGGATTTGTAAAGGATATTGTGAAAACCTTCTGAAACTTGTTAACCTATATATAATAAATGATCTTATTCCTCTATTTCGTTGTTCCTGCAGATCACGTCTTTAATAAGGCCTACTTCTGTCTCCAGTTCCTCTGCAATCTGTTCAGGTGTTTTACCTTTTTTTATCTTCAAACAAACCAGTTCTTTTAAATATTCCTCTCGTCCTTCGCGCAATCCTGATTCTCGTCCCTCTCGAATGCCATCTTCTCTTAATTCTTCTAATGCTCTACACATTTTTCTACCCTCCACATTATTCTGCGTCTCTCCTAACTTTTCCAGCTTCCTAGACCCGGTAACAGCTCCTATTACACGAAGCATTTCTGGATTTATTGTTTTATCTTTATATTCCTTATTCATCTGATCATATTCTCTTTCGTAAATATGTTTGGAAATATCGAATAACATTCTTACATCTTCATTGTGAAATATATAATCGCCACTTTTTCTAATTTCCACAAGATTCATTTTATAATCCGAAAATACCTTTTCAATCTGTTCCGGCATCTCTACCATCATATCTTTTAAACACAATGGACCATCCCAAAAGTCTTCGGCGTAGCTTAGTACAATCGTGATAATCGGATGCAACCTATCCGACTTTTTTATTCCGGACAGCAATTCTTCTCCTGTATGGAGTATATGTTTTTTCTGATTATTATTTCTGAGAACAGATAATTCTTTTTGATATCCAAGTTCATCGTATCCCATTATGCGAAGCGGCATTGTATAATTGATTTTCTATTGATTTTCCACTGCAAGAATCGCAAATTCTATTCCAAATGCCATTTTCTTAACTACATCTCGATTGCGTTTCATACTTTCAAAATACTGACTTCCTTCTATATTTCCAGAAACGTCCGTATCCATCTCCTGCAATTGTTCCGGTTGCAAAACCTTATTTCCAGCAAATACTGTTCCGTTAAAAAGATCAGCAAATCTTTCTTCATTCCGCCAAAACTCCTTCATCGCAACATCTGCTGATATTTTGGTATCTCCCATAAATATTCTCCTTAAATAATATATTTCAAACTGAAACAATAGAATTTTTATGTTTTTAATATTACTTTATAAATTTTTGAATCAGTTAATGGAAAGCATAAATTTTTCTGAATAGACAGATAACGGCATTTTCAGCCCGCGTATGAAGTGCCTAAGATAAAAATCTTTTATATTTTCTTATAGACATGATGGATAGAAAATTTACTTTCATGTATCATATCATATTCCGTTTTTTTTTACAACCACATTTCTCGTTATAGCAAAAAGGCACAGCGCCATCTCTGACGCTGCACCTTTCACAAAAATTCTAAAACATCACTTTTCCACCGCGTACTCTGTAAGTTCTTCCATTCCATCTTACATTTCCGTTATAGGAGAAATTCACTTTTCCTCCCTGGAGATACCACCAGCCATTGGTATTATTTGCCAGACCGGTAAATCCGAAGTTGACTTTTCCGTTTTCAATCCGCCACCAACCGTTTGCATTGTTTGCTACGCCTGTGTAAGAGAAGTCTACTTTTCCGCCGCGGATGTACCACCAGCCGAACTCATTTGCTTCTACGCTGTTGCAGTTAAGTCTACTTTTCCGTTTACGATTCTCCACCAGCCGTTTGCATTGTTTGCTACGCCTGTGTAAGAGAAGTCTACTTTTCCGTCTACGATTCTCCACCAGCCGTTCTGATTGTTCGCTACTGTAGTATCTTTTACAACTTTGCTGTTTACTACATGCCACCATGCATTCTCGCCGAATGCTGTACCCTGTATTACGCTGTTTACAGAGAAGTCCACAACGCCATTCTGTACATACCATGTACCATTGTCATTGGAAGCAAAACCATTATATTTTGTATCAACAGTTCCGTTTGCAATGTAGTACCAGCCATCTTTTCCGTTTACGGTTCCGTATACAACAGAAGTATCTGCAGATTTATGGCCATCTACATAGTAGTTCCAGTTGCCTTCAGCATCCTGATAGAGTCCAGTTCCAACTACAACGTCAAAACCGAATGCGCAGTAAGATGCTGCCCATGTAGTAACATCACCTGCGATCATGTCTGCGTTGTCTTTATCCATTGCCACACCGAGGAGGAAACGGAATCCACGCTCATTTGCAATGAGGTCGCTGTACGCAGCGTCTTTCAGATCACTCTGATCGTTTCTGTAGATATTCTCTACATACTGATATGCGATCATCGGTCTTACAGACTCTTTCTTGCTTGTTCCAAGAAGCGTACGCATTGTTTCATCAAATTTTCCTGCTGCAAGCAGTTTATCTTTCAGATCTGCATTGGTATAGATTTCCGGGAATGCATATCTTTCGCCCATGAGAGACTCATAAGAGAACTCCGCTCTGCTGTAGTATGCGTTCTCGTCTACCGGATCATTACCTGTTGCTGCATTGTCGTTTGTACGAAGTTTGAATGTCATACCAGATTCGAATGTGATACCTGCGTTTTTCAGAAGATCTTCTACGTAGATACCGTCAGCTTTGAATGAAGTGATTCCTCTCATGCCGCATACAGTCTGATAGTATTTGTTCTTCTGATCAGACATTTTGATCATTTCTTCTTTGGTATAAGCTTTGCTCTGTAATACATTTCCATCTTCGTCTACCATACGAACATAGAAGTTTTCTGCGCCGTAATCATTTACGGTAACGTCTGCAGTAACATCTGCATAATGTTTTGCAGAGATTACAAGTTTGTAAGAAGCACGTTTTGCTTTTGCAAATACAGTACTGTCGATAGAGATGCCATTTTCATCTACTTTATACTGTTTGGAAGTAAGAGCTGTTCCATCTACTGTTACGGATGAAATCGCGCCTTTCCAAAGTTCACTGTAATCATTAAATCCGAAGGAAACGGTTCCAACACCAGTCTTGATAGCGGAAATGCTTCCATCTTTTCCCGATTTCAGAAAAGGAACTTTTGCATCATATAATTTTGCAGTTTCTGCTTTTAATGCTGCTTTAGCATCTGCCTTCGCCAGCCATGGCTTCACAGCTAGCCGGGCATTAAGGCATTCCACATTCCTGATACTGTACATGTACATATGGAGATACTGTAATGTTCATCGTATCTCCCTCCTTAAGATTTTACGTCTCTCAGCCTCCAGAACTTATTGTTATCCTTCCACTGAGAGACAAGTTAAATGTTTACCGTGCTTTCGCACAATTTATATAAACAGCACACATGCCAGACCAGTTCTCCCTTATCCTTTTTTCATCCCTGAGCGTTCCCTAAGGAACATCCGCAGAGACATTTTACCCCGTCCAGAAGTTCCGGCTTTCGCCTGCTGCCGCTTATACCGATGTATTAATCTGCATAGCAGAGTCTCTTCCAGCCCATAAGAGCTGCTGCTCCGGCGCCTGTGGTACCATAGAACAGTACTTCCTTTCCGATATCAAGGAAGTTTGCAACAGAACCGTTTCCTACGGTGCTTCCGGTGCACAGCACCAGATCTGCCCAGTCAAGAACAGTGTCTTTATAATCTTTGTCTCCATCCAGAATGGTCACGCCATATCTGGTCTTTCCGATCAGTTCCGGATTCAGATCCAGGATTCTGACCTCACTGAAGTTATTTGACAATCCTTCCAGCAATGCCGGCTGATATCCGATCAGCGCAATCTTTACATCGCCATAGGTTTCTTTCAGATATACCATTGCTTTCTTAGAACATTCTTCCGGCCCTTCATTTTTACAGTGAATAGATCGGTCACAGATACCATATCGTCTGGTAATGGCATTTAAAATTGCCACAAAAATTGCTCTGTCGTAGTCATTGTTTACAAGATCAAATTCAAATACATCTGCTACTTTTCCCGCAAATATAGACGGTTTATTAGTAAATGTCTGTCCGATGCCGCCGTCAAATTCTGCCTGCATCATAACGTCATGGCCATCAATGATCGGATAATCTCTCCGCTCGGTAATGCCGATGGCTTCCTCTGCTGTCAGTGCGCGGCAGTTTACGGTAATATTGCTGTTAAAGAGATCATGCTCTTTTGCAATCTCGTATAATTTGTCTCTTAAAGTCCCAAATAACTCTTCTTTTGTCATACCCATACCTCCTGTAGCGCATCGCTCTGTGCGCTCTTGCTTATTATTATGTTCTGTTTATATCTGTCCCTGATTTTTATAAATCAGTTTTTTATAACTTTTATTTTTTACTTCTACCTTATTGAAATAATGCCAGCAGTTTATAAAAAACTATTACTACATATAGACGGTCGTTTCGATATATTCTTTTCAACCTATTCTTTCTAAACAAATATCTTTTTCCATCTACATATGCACCAGAATGGATTTCTGTATCTTTTCCCTGGAGTCTTTGACCCGCCGGATCTCTGCGTCCAGACCATACATGCGTTTCAGCATTTCAAAGGCAATCTTTTCATCTTCTTTTCCCAGTGTGGAAAACTGCTGCAGGTGTGCGCTGCGTCCCATGAGCACCACATCGAATACGCTGTATGGAAACGGCGGCGTATGATACTGTGGAACATAAGCGATTTTTTTTGCCAGCTCACTGCGTGAAAAACTCTGGATGTCCCGTCCATCGATCTGGATGCTCCCGCCGAGGATTGGCAGAAATCCCAGTACCGCATCCTGTAATCTCAACATTTTCCTGCTTCTGCTTTCTGTTTATTCCAGAGACAGCCTGTTCAGAATCCGCCTTGCCTCATCCCTTGTCAGATCATATCCATAGAATGTCTGATAGAAATTCATCAATTCTGCTTCCATATCCAGACTTGCGAAAATATCCGGATGAAGGGTTTTTGCCATATTCATAGCAAGCAAAATCTTTTGGATGCCCATATCCCAGTAGAAGACACCTGACGGACTCAGATAAATCTCGCCATTTTCTACAGCTGTAATGGCAGCATATGCATTGTTGTTAGTGATGTTCTGTTTCAGCTGTTCTACTGTTTCGCCATCGTTCATACCGCCGTGGTCAATGAAGATCACATCCTATTTCTGTCTCTGTTTATTAAAAATATCTTTTCAGAAATATCAGGATCCATCAAATCTCATAAAAAGACCGGCAAGGACAGAAAAAATCATTTTCCCGTCCCCACTGGTCCGTTTTTATCGATCATCGCGTCTTCCTAGAAATATCTGCGGATGATCTCTTCCATCTTTTCTTTTTTATGCTCCATATCAAGCACTACCTGAAACTGGCGGATTGCTTTTTTCAGATTGGCATCTTCTGTCTCTCCATGGGTAAAATGCACATCACCGCTGAGATAATCTGTCAGATAACGGATACCGCATTCCATAGTCATTACCCATGCGGAATATGCCATCAGTTCTTTTTCGCGAACAGTCAGACTGTCTTTCATTTCAGAAAGATATCCTCTCGTATATGCTTCAAACATGGAAAGATCCAGTCCTGCAGTGCCATCTTCACGCTGTACAGATGCGCCGGAACGGATTGCATCGCCATAATCATACAGCGCACATCCCGGCATGACAGTATCAAGATCAATGACACAGACTGCCTGCTTTGTGGATTTCTTCATCAGAACATTGCTGCACTTCGTATCGTTATGAGTTACCCTTACCGGAATCTGGCCGGCTTTCATCGCTTCTTTGATCATACCCAGTTTTTCGGATCGTTCCAGCACAAACATAATCTGTGGCTGGCAGGCAGATGCTCTGCCACATACATCTGCTCGAATCGCATTTAAAAGCTGTTTCATCTGGTAGCGGGTATCATGGTATCTCGGCAGCGTCTCTGACAGTCTGCTGCTGTCAAAATCCGCCATCCGTTTCTGAAATTTGCCAAACGCCTGCGCCGCATGTTCCGCACATTCTTCTGTCTCCATGCGCTCCATGGCTTCTGCATCCTGAATCATGCGGTACATACGGTAATAGCTTTTCTCTGGCGTCTGGTGCATCGTATTTCCTTCTTTTGTACGGATGTACTCCAGAGTCTCGCGTTTCGGATCGCCGCCCTCTTCCTCAATCTTTTTCTTCAAATGTTCCGTCACGGCGAACAGATTATTCATCACATCTGCCGGATGTTTGAACACCATGCGGTTAATCTCCTGTAAAACATAATGGTCGTTTTCACAGATAATCTCATAGGTGTCATTGATAGCGCCATGTCCTAACGGACGCGCCTCAATAAACACATCTTCTATCTGAAATTTTGCAACAATCGCTCTAAAGTCCTTCATATTTTCCTTCTTCCACCAGTTTTCTGATTGCATTTACTACCGTTTCCTTATCTTCCCGATAGGTAACACCGTACCATTTATCTTCAGCGACAAGCACTTTTACCTGTTTCTCTCCAGTCTGAATCAGTTTGTCAATCACAGACGGAAGATAAAACTCTGCTTTTTCCTCCTGCAGTTTATCATCCAGAAATGCTTTAAAATCTGCCTCAAAATATGTAAACGCATCCGGCTGCATACCCCACATGTTCATGGAAACTACCGTATCCGGTTCTAATGCTACCATATTGCCATCATCGTCAATGTATCTGCACTGTGCATCAATCTTTGTTCTCTCGTTGATCTCTGTAAGCATGCCATCTTTTGTCTCGCAGACGCCTCTGGAAACATAACCATTTTCCGTAACCGTATTTCCCAGACGGAAACCTACCATACAGTAATCCCTGTCATCTTTCAGTCCTTTCATGATCTGGCGGAACGCATCTGCTCCATAAAAATCATCTGCATTGATGACTGCAAACGGGGTCTTTACCACATCCTTGCAGCAGAGTACCGCATGACCGGTTCCCCACGGTTTTACACGCTCTGGCGGACAGGTGTATCCTTCCGGAAGCGCATCCGTTTCCTGAAAAACATATTCTACCGGAATCTGTTTCTCTATTCTGGAACCTACCAGTTTTTTAAAATCTTCTTCAATCTGATGTTTGATGACAAATACTACTTTTGTAAATCCGGCCTGCTTTGCATCATATACGGAAAAATCCAGAATTGCCTCGCCGTTCGGTCCCATCGGCTCTACCTGCTTCAATCCTCCGAATCTGCTTCCCATACCTGCTGCCATTACGACCAGTGTTGCTTCAAATCCCATACCTGTTGACTCCTTTTATTTTTCTGTTTTACTTCTTTAATTTGTATATCGATCCTATCTGATCGGTTCGTTTCTCTCGTTACCTGTACGTCATATGTATCCAACTATACGATATTATAGTTGATATAAATATTTATATCATGTTAAATAAATTTTCTCTTTATGTAAAAGTATTGCACTTATCTACAGAAAGTTCCTTTTTATTACAAGTGAACTACCCATTGTCTAAAGCCAACGGGATTGCGGTAGCCATATTTCAAACTTCCAAATCAAACATTTTTATCTGGTTAAACCCTCTTATTTACACAACTTCATTAATATAGATCCGCATATCATGAAACATCTGCTTTCCAAATTCCGCAATATCGAGTGATTCTTCCACCTGTAATCCATGTATCCGAACTGCCTGTCCGCCGTTTTCATCAATGGTAATACAAAATGTTCCGTTGTTCTCCGGGATCAGTTCGTCACGGATTTCCAGATTTCTACGAATCTTTTCGTTACACTTTATCATACCACAAAAACGTTCCAGATTCAAAACCCTTCCCATCATAATCGGATGTACTGTTTCTGTACAGCAATCCTCCATGACCGGTTCCCGGATCTCCACACCGCATTCCCTGTCGAAACTGAACAGACCACAAATTTCATACGGTTTGTGTGCATCCCGCAGAATGACAACATGACCGTCTTCGCTCTCCTGTTCCCGGATCAGACGTTCATAATAAGCCTCATCTTTCTGTATGAAAAGATCAAACCGCTTCGCCAGCACCCGATTGGAATACCCAGCCATCTCCTCACAGTCCGCCGGTTTCGCAGCGGCAACAGTCCTGTTTTCATTCCAGATCGTATCCTGATCCTGCTTTAGCTCTCTCTGATTTTCCCAGAAATCAAAACCACAGGAATAATAATAATCCGGATTGGCAGGAATAAGAAACGTAAACGGATCACCAGCCCGATACCGGTCATAAAACGCCCGCTTCATCAGCTGCAACATGTAGCCATTTCTCCTACAGTCTTCTCTGGTTGCCACTGCCACAATATAGCAGACCTGCGCCAGATTGCCATACATGGATATAGTAAATGGGTTCAGATGTATCATAGAACAGATCTCTTCCTGATCTTCCAACACCAGTATCTGGTTATCCTTACATTTTTCCTTATAATAATAATCTACAAAACGCTCGGTATCCTCCGGAAAGCAATTTTCATACAACTCCCTGCTCCGTTCTTTCTCCTCTGGGGATAAATATCTTATTTCCATAGAAACTCCTGTCCGGTTTAAAATTCAGTTTTCTTTATAAAGACAGCAGATTGCCTGCGAAGAGATTCCCTGCTGCTCTCCGGTAAAACCAAGCCCCTCTTCTGTGGTCGCTTTCACATTGATCTGGTCTCCGGAAATTCCAAGCACCTCTGCAATATTTTTCTCCATCTCTTCGATATACGGACGAAGCTTCGGTTTCTGCGCGATCACAGTAGCATCAATATTTCCAATTTCGTATCCATGTTTCTGTAAAAGCTGTGCCACATGCTCAAGAAGCTTCAGACTGGAAATTCCCTTGTAATGATCATCGGTATCCGGAAAATGCTTTCCGATATCTCCCAGTGCCGCAGCTCCAAGCAATGCGTCCATGATCGCATGAAGCAGGACATCCGCATCAGAATGTCCCAGCAGCCCAAGACTATGCGGGATCTCCACACCGCCAAGGATCAGTTTTCTTCCCTCTACCAGTTTATGCACATCGTATCCGGTTCCTACTCTTATCTGCATATTTTTTCCTTCTTTCTTCCTAAATAGTGTACTTGTGGAATTTTTATCCCCAAAAGCGTTCCATGGAAAACATTTCCAAAGTATGTTAAGAAAATATCACTTGCTTTTCTGCTTTTTTCTGCCTATCATAAATATAAGGGCTGATTTTTCAGCCATCCGCAACGCTTTGTCCTGCGGATTTTTTTACACTATACTTTTTTATTTATTCGTTTTTATGTTGCTTTTATATTTTAATTTATGTAGTTAAACTTTTTATACGTTCATTAAAATCTATTAAAACATATATATTATTTCTATACAATACTTTTATTCTATGGTTTGTCTTCATTTTATTAACCTTATTTTAAGCAAACCAAGTTTTCGACCATGTATATCAAAAAATGCAAACGCTGTATATCCACAGCGCTGTCAACAAACGGATGAAAGATACTGAAAATACATGATCTGTTAAAAGGAGATGTTCCTATGAACCATACATCCAGATCTGCTTCCGGCGCTTCTGAAAAAGCTTTTATCCGAAAGCTGAAAGAAAAGCTGTTACTGTTAAAACCAAACCTTGCTTCTGCGATCCTTCCAACAATCGTAGTTACACTTGTATTTTTTCTGAATTATTTTTGTTTCGGAATGGACAATACGATGATTGCACCATTTGTCACGCTTTCTTTTCTCCGTTTCCGAAATATCAGCAATCATTATGAATGCATGTGCAAAACATGGCTGATCTATGTAATCATGACTTTGCTTGCATTTGTGGCTGTCATCAACCTGCCCCTTTGCATCATCGTCAATGCTGTCGCCCTGTTCTGGCTCGCATACACACTGATCGACGAATACAATCCGACCAACTATTTTCCTGCCGGCATGGCGCTCATTTTTTTCCAGATCGCTCCGGCACATACGTTGCAGGCTCTTGGCATCCGTCTGCTGGCTTTGAGCGCATCCCTCGGAATCGTCCTTGCATTTGTGATTGTGCTCTTTCGTAAAAAAGGAGCTCACAATCCGGTATGCGGCTATATCCTGGAAGGACTGGCAAACTGCGAAGCCCAGCTCAGCGCTTACCGAAAATACAATATGCAAGCTCTGCAAAAGCTTCATCACGAGCTTTGTGTCATCAATAAGAAAATCTGCGATGAAATTTACACTTACAACCGCGCCAGCATACGTCTGGCAGGCAAGATCAACTGGTACTGCCGATATGTGGCATTGTTTCAGGTTATCAATTATTTTACCACCAAAACTTTTGACATGGAAGATTATATAAAAATTTCCTCCATTCTCAATCGTTTTTCCCGCCAATTTGAAACGGCACGCCCCACTTCCGATTACAAACGTCTGAACTTTAAAAACGATGCCCTTTCCTTAAAGGCGTTTCGTTTTCGTTTTGCCATGCGGCTGGTGCTTGTGGTAACGCCATGTCTGACCTTCGCTTATCTGACCAGCTGGGAAAACAGCTATTGGCTCGTCATCTCCGTATTTTTTATGATGATACCAGTAACAGAATTTACGAAACAGCGTATCTCCCAGCGTGTGACCGGAACGATGCTTGGCATCATCCTGTGTTTTCTTCTATTCTCGCTTTTCCAGGATCTGCCGGGACGTTTCCTTGTCATGACACTGGCAAACTTCATGATCTATGCATCCAACAGCTATGGCGTTACTGTTATATACATTACCTGTTCGGCACTTGCCATGCAGTCTCTGGATGCTTCGGTCAGCATTATGTTGCTGCAGCGTCTTGGATATACCGTGCTTGGCGGCATCATTACCCTGCTTGCAAACCACTTTGTATTCCCAATCCGCACCCGCAAAGAAATGCTCATTCTGATCGGACGTCTGAATACACTGCAGCGTCAGCTGACTGCCCTGTCGCCGGAGAGCTGTCCTGATCCTGACAAACGCCAGTACATCATGGATGGGCTGATCATCAAATCCTACATGCTGATGAAGCGACTGCAGACGTATCATTCCTGGCTGCCACCGGAGCAGCAGAACGATGCATTTGTCTTATATGAGCAAAAATATATGACCTTTATGGGGGAATATCTGGAGGGCCATCTGCTGGAGAGTATCCCGTTATAAATATTTCTCAGGTTTACAGTTACTCAAAAGTCTGTTGCACCTTCGAGCAATGCCCCGTAATACCTTTCGTAATTACTATATCGTTATATTTAAATAAGATAAGTAAAAAAGTGAAACACATATACCTCAGATGAATATTTGATTTTCAACAAACAATCCTCTGTTGTATATGGTTTCACTTTTTTCTTACATCTGTTCCATCAGCTGTTTCAGATTGACCAGCATCTGTCTGAGACTTTCTTCACTTGCCGCATAGGAAAAACGCACGCACATCTTCTCCTCTTCCCCATACGCGATTCCCGGAACGCCTGCGATCTTCGCTTTTTCCAGCAACATATCACAAAGCTGCTGACTATCCAGTCCGAGATCGAACTTAACCCAGGCATAAAATGCGCCTTCCGGTGGGAGCATCTCCACATGCGGAATGTCTTTCATGCCTTTGTACAGAATCTGACTGCGTTTTTCATATTCCTGTCGCATCTGCTCCGTCTCTTCTTTACAATCCAGCGCAACTACAGCCGCTTTCTGTAAAAATCCGCTGGTGCAACTCATTGTATGCTGAAACAGTTTCATGACCACTTTAAAAATTTCGTCGGAGCAGGCGAGATA
Source organism: uncultured Roseburia sp. (assembly GCA_905193415.1). GTDB lineage: Bacteria > Bacillota > Clostridia > Lachnospirales > Lachnospiraceae > Brotonthovivens. The sequence continues at coordinate 119,274 of CAJJOP010000002.1, read as the reverse complement.
CCCCAGTCTCCATCCAGTCATGGCACTGCTCTTTGAAAATCCATTTACAATGATGACACGATCTGCCAGATCCGGATAAGATGCCATGCTGACCACCTCGTATCCCGGATAAATGATCTTTTCATAGATCTCATCAGACAGAAGAATTACATCCGGATATTTTCGCATATAAGCAGCCAGCACTTCCCGGTCTACTTCTGTCAGGATCTTACCAGTAGGATTGTTCGGATAATTGATGATCAGAAGCCGCGTCTTTTCTGTCGTGGCAGCTTCCAGCGCCTCCATCGTGATCCGGTAATCTTCATCCCATTTCAGATGCACTGCCACCGGAACACCGTCTGACGCTTCTATAATAGAAGGATAAGAAACCCAGCCCGGCGTCAGCCAGATCGCTTCATCTCCCGGATTTAGTACCGCCTGAACGGCAAGATATACACTGAATTTTGCACCCGGAGTAACAAGAACCTGAGACGCCTGATATGGCGCATGGTTTTCTTCCTGTAATTTTCTTGCGATCGCTTCCCGCAATTCCGGGATTCCCGGTCCACCCGTATAATGGGTAAATCCAGCCTCCAGCTGACGTTGTACCTCTTTACAGATTCTCTCCGGAGTTGGAAAATCCGGCTCGCCGCCTGTAAGATTGACAATGGATGGATCTGTCTTTTGCATTGCTTTCGTTTTTTCCATCAACGTCACTGATTTTGAAGGCTGCAGGCCTGCGATTTTCTGATTCAGATGTAACATGTTTCTTATTCCGTTACTGAAAACTTATCATTTGTTAATCTGTGATTTACTTTTAGTAAAAATTTTTCACTATTAACATTATTATTTGTTTTACAGTATTTTCCTTTCTCTATTCTTCTCATACTGACGAGATACGCTGCGTTACGGTCCACACTTGCGTTTCTCCAGTCTGTTTCTACATATTTCTCTGATAGGAATTATCTTTCTGCTCATTTTACCACAGTTTTTTTTAATTGAGTATACTTATCCATGCATTTCCTTATTTTATATTTTGCAGGATTTTGCAAATTTTTCATATATTGTATGGATTTTCCTTGGATTTCAGGTATAATGAAAAGGATGTAAGATTGTTTACAAAATAATTCTGAATACAGAGTCTTCTAAAAAACTTCTGGGATATACTTTTGATATGCAATGACATTTTCGCAGAGTGTACACGGCGTGTGCAATGTAAAGTCAGAAGCCGTATATCAGAAAAACAGCCAGAAAGATTTATCAAAAGAAGATTTCTAACATACATATGAAAAATCAGGAGGATAATTAAGTTATGAAAATTGGATATATGGGAATCCCGGGAAGTTTTTCCGAAGCAGCTGCGCATGAACTGGTAAAACAGTCTGATCTTGAAAATGTTTCCTACCTTCCGTTAGTCTGTGCAAAAAATATTTTAGAAGCATTAAAAAATAACGACATTGATTACGGCGTACTTGGGGTAGAAAATTCTACCGCAGGACCGGTAGGCGAATTCGTAGACTGTTTCACGGACGTTGACTATGACCATCTGGATACTTTCATCCTGCCGATCCATCACTGCCTGTTCAAAAAATCAGCCGATATTTCTATGGAACATCTAACCGAAGTGGCTTCTCATCCACAGGCACTGTCCCAGACAAAAAATACCCGTGCAGCTGACTATCCTTCTCTGAAAGAACGTGAGATTGAAGACACAGCTATCGGCGCCGAATGGCTTGCCAAAGGCGAGCTTCCTGACACCACCGCTGTCATTTGCAGTAAAAATGCCGGCACTTCCTGGAATCTGGACCTGATCGCTGAAAATATCGAAGATTCCTCTACGAATCGTACTACGTTCTGGCTGCTGAAGCTGAAATAATGTCTGTTTTCACAAATCCAGACCCGGTACCCACACCATTGTTTTTATGCGTTGACAGGTCAACTTTCAACTGCTATAATTTTTTAAGATTTTCAACCGAATCATTTCCAAAACTCTTTTTGAGCGTGGATTTTTCTGGATGTCATGGAATATGACGAAAGCGTATTTTCATTTCACATCATCTGATATGTGATACGGAATGGTTTTCAATATCTCCCAGCATCTATTTTTCGCCACACAGGTATGGATTGTACCTGTGTGGCTTTTTATTTTGTTCTTTTATTATTTACCCGGAGGTTACATTTATGGATCAGTCTTTCATGAAAGAAAAACCAGTGGTTAAACTGGTCATCAGCATGGCGCTTCCCATGGTCGTCTCCATGCTGGTCAATTCCCTTTACAATATCGTGGACAGCTATTTTGTGGCAAAGATCAGTGAGGATGCCATGACGGCTCTGTCTCTGGTCTTTCCCATGCAGAATCTGGTCAACGCTATCGCCATCGGATTTGGCGTAGGCATCAATGCCGTGATCGCTTATTTTCTGGGCGCAAAAGAACAGGAGAATGCCAACAATGCCGCTGCCCATGGTTTTCTCTACAGCGTATTGCACGGTATCATCCTCACGGCATTCTGTGTACTGTTTATCCCTGTCTTCCTGAAACTTTTTACTAACGATGCCGATGTCATCCGGATGGGACTGCAATATTCCTATATCGTATTCGGTTTTTCCATTATTCTCTGCGTCGAACTGTATTTTGAAAAAGTCTTTCAGGCAGTAGGACGGATGACCGTATCCATGATCAGTCTGCTGCTGGGATGCATTACCAATATCATTCTGGACCCGTTGCTAATCTTCGGCATCAGCTTTTTCCCACGCATGGGCATTCGTGGAGCAGCACTTGCCACAGGTATCGGGCAGGCGGTCTGTCTCGTAATGTATCTTATCATTGCACGTATCCGTCCACTTCCGCTGAAAGTCTCTTTCCGGGGCTTTCATTTCAATGGCGGTATGACAAAGCGGCTCTATACCATCGGCATCCCGGCTTCCCTGAACCTGCTGCTGCCATCCCTGATGATCACGACACTGAATGCCATCCTTGCCACTTTCTCCCAGACATATATTCTGGTGCTTGGCGTCTATTACAAGCTGCAGACATTTCTCTATCTGCCGGCAAACGGCATCATCCAGGGCATCCGTCCACTGGTGGGATATAACTACGGTGCAAAAGAGATGAAGCGTGTGAAAAGCATCTACTCCATATCCCTGCTCTTTGTGCTGGCGATCATGGCACTGGGCACAGTACTGTGCATGGCATTTCCGGCACAGCTGATCGGACTATTTACCACGCAGGCCGAAACGATTCAGATTGGCATTACCGCCCTGCACATCATCAGCATCGGATTTATCGCATCTTCTGTCTCTGTCGTATCCTGCGGTGCGCTGGAAGGACTTGGCAAAGGAACGCCATCCCTGTGGATCTCCCTGTTCCGGTATTTTTTGATCCTCATTCCTGTGGCCTTCCTCCTGACCCGGATCATGGGGGCGAATGGAGTCTGGCACGGGTTCTGGATTGCTGAGCTCAGTACAGCTGTAATTGCATGGTTTTTATATAAAAGGTCGGTAGCTAAGTGATGTAGCTGTCTTCTTATAACACAACCTTCCTATTTCCTGTGCTTCTGTCCGGCTTTATCCGTTCGTTTCATAACAGCTGATATAGCCGGACATTATAAAAATCACACCACTAAATTTTTAAAATACTCTCTTTACATAGTAAAAAACGACAGGAAATGGATTTTTTTATCAGCTTCTACTCTAATAAAATCCATCTCCTGTCGCTTTTCTCTTTTTCACATAATATTTCTGTCTTACAATCTTTTATCTTAAAACATTTCCAGATAAATCTACACCGCTATGATTTTAATGTACTAGCACAATCTACATTCAGAAGATTCCGAGAATATATTTTACACATTCCAATAAGCTTACCTATTTCTCCTGATACTCCAACTATGTATCGGTAAACTTATCCAATTACTGGCATTAAAATACTGCCAAATTTCCTAATCCAACAAATTCTTTGCCTTCGTATAGTTAAATACCGGCCCTTCCAGACATACATAGGTGTCGTTGATCTTGCAATGGCCGCATTTGCCCACGCCACAGCACATCTTACGTTCAAAAGACACCCAAATCTTGGATTCCTCTGCTCCGTTTTTAATACACTCTGCTACGGCAAACCGCATCATGACCGGCGGGCCTACGATGACGATATTGTAATCATCAAAGGAACGGATCGGCACTTTGTTGATATGCGCCGTTACCATACCTGTCTCAAAGCCTTCTTTTTCCTCATTATCCAGTGTCGGAATCATGTGGAAACGCTGTTTGAATTTCTCGATCTCGTCACGGAACAGCACCGCATCCGCATTTTTAAATCCTGAAATGATGTGAACGGATTTACATACTTCCGGATGATCGTAAAAATGGTTGATCATCGTCATGACCGGAGCCATTCCCGTACCGCCGCTGATAATGAGCAGGTCTTTGTTTTCAAACTGTTTAACCGGAAAATGGTTGCCATACGGTCCTCTCAGGAAAATAGAATTTCCCGGCACCAGATCAAAAATTGCCTGGGTTAAAAGACCGATATTTCGGATGGTAAATTCAACATATCCCGGGCCTTTTCCGCTGGCGGAAATAGGAGCCTCGCCGACTTTCGGCAGGGACAGCATGAAAAACTGTCCGTAATCCGGTTCGTTGTCACAGGCAACACGGAAGGTACATTCCGTGCTGGTATGTTTTAACATACTTAAGATTCTATGTGGTTTCGGAACCAATACATTATTATCCATGTCAAATCTCCTCTTCTTTCTTTTCCGCATTGATACGGTCTACTTCTGTACTGAGTGTATTGATCGTATCTGCAAAACATATCTTCTCCGGACAGCGCTGAATGCAGCGTCCGCAGCCTACGCACATATGCTCGTTTCCACCGTATCTTGCATTGTAATCGTAAACTTTGTGCATCGTCTTAAAACGCATCATCTGTTCCGGAAATTTCCGCGCAATATTTCCGCCTGCGGTCTTGGAAAAGTCCGGGAGCATGCAGGAGGACCAGATTCGACGCCGCTCGCCTTTGCGGCTGTTCTCCTGATTCAGATAATCTACTGTATCAAAGCAGCTGCAGGTCGGACATACCGTGTTGCATCCGCCACAGGAGATGCACTCATCATTATATGTTTTCCAGAAATCCAGAGCAAAGACTTCTTTGAGCATATCCGGGCTTTTGATATCCGGCACTTTTACTTTCCGCTCATTTTCTGTAATAAAATTCGGCTCGTATTCGCACTCTGCCGCCCACTCAAAATATCCGAGAAATTCTGCATCTTTGATTTTCAGTTGAACCATATCGCCGTGAAGTTGCCATGCCACGCTATAATTTTCTGTCTGATTCGTTCCCATAGACACGCAATAGCAGTTTTCCCAGCTGCGCTCGCATTCCATCATAAAAATCTTGACTTTATCCCGCATGGCTTTGTAATACACATCACTCATTCCGCCATTTGCCAGAAACATATTGTCCAGACGTTTCAGACCATTGATATCACAGGGACGCATGAAGATGATAATGCCCTTCGGGTCATTGGAACGGGTCTCCTTACAGCTGTTCTCATCAAAGGTAAAGATCGTCTGCGCCACCGGATAGATCACTTCTTTTGGCGAAAAATCAGACTGCTGATCGTTGACGATCTCATCTACAGATTCAATCTCCTGATAGCGGATCAGTCCATCCGTCTCCCACATACCTCTGTCATGCACATGCACCGGTGCATAAATATGATACTCTTTTTTCAGCTCCTGCAGGATCTCATTCATATATCCACGGCTGATCCGGTAACTTTTTGAACAGGCAATCCGGGATTTGCGTTCCGTGATCATCCGATCCAGGATGAAGCTGTCCAGCTGTAAAAATCCGGTCGTCAGCTGACCAACCATACGGTAAAACTCTGTATCCGCATGGAATTTAATATCCAGACAGAACTCCGGCGCCCAGTTCAGCAGATGTTTGTTCAGAAATTCTCTCTGTTCTTCCAGACCTGCAAGCGTCTCTGTATAACGACTGGTCTCATCACACAGATATGCCATAAATTCCATTTCCATGGCAATGTGATCTTCCAGAAGGTCTCCGGCTTCCGCATTCCGCTCAATACCCTTTGCTTCATAAATCTCGCACACCTGATTCCAGGCATCCTGCATCATAATCTTTTTCGGGCTGGTGTATACAGACTCATATGGAAATGCCGCTTCTGCCTGGGCACTTCCCGCACCAAGAAACGTCTTTGCATAATCTGCTGCCAGATCGTCCAGTGACTCACCGGCATCGTATTCAAAATATTCATTCAGACGACGCAGAGCATCCTGAAATTCCGTCAGGGCATTTTCCTCACAGTCAGCCGGAAATTCTATATGTTTTAACTGTTCGTAAAATTCTTCATCAATCTCTTTCTGAAAAAACCGGGCAAAAAAATGATACAGGTTTCTCCGGTTCCACATCAGCTGTTTGAATCCTGCTTTATTATTTATGTTCATAATATCTGCCTCCCCGTCCGAAGGATACCACATCGAGTTCCTGTGGAAGAATATCTTGCCACTTTGCATTTTTTAAAATAAACCGTGTAGACGGTCCGTTACCGAAATCCCGCAGGCGATACACATTTTCCTCTCCTGCTTCTTTCAAAAGTTTCGACACTTCACTGTTTGGATCGTTGATATCCCCGTAATGCAGAGCCCGACCGGAACAGTTACGCACGCAGGCCGGTTTCTCGCCCCGTTCTCTGGATTCAGAACAGATCGTACATTTATCCATAGCTCTTCTTGTCTCACTGAACGTATTCGCATGATATGGACATTCTGTATTGCAGCTGTGACAGCCAATACATTTCTTTGTCTCGATGCGGATGATGCCATCTTCCCTGCTTTTATATACTGCACCGGATGGACATACGCGTACACATACCGGATTTTCACACTGCTGGCACATGGTCGGCATGAAATACATTTCCAGATTCGAGTAAATACCGGTCGGTCCTACGGTACGGACTTTAATTCTATCAGAACCAAGAGCTGTTCCGTTTTCCATTTTACAGGCTACCTGACATCCTTTGCAACCGATGCAGCGGTCTAATTCTATTACAAATGCATATTGTTTCATTGTACTGTTCCCTCCTCCGTCGGATCACTTGGCTGTGCAAGCCAGGAGCTGAAATCCTGTGGATTCTGCCAGATCCCTTCCGGCGCACTTTTCGCCGGATATACTTTTACCAGAAATCCTCTCAGTGTATAGGTTCCTACCACATCGTTAAATGGTGCATCTGCTTTTGTCAGCATATTGACATTGGTTTCCATCCAGCCATGGGTCTTGGTCTGCAGCGTCTCTGGATTCCAGAAACGTTCCATACATACAACACCGGGTTTTATACCTTCTGTCACGGATACAACCGCGCGGATCTTGCCACGTTTGGATTCGATCCATGCCCAGGCGCCATCTTCCAGACCGTATTTTTCCGCATCGGTTGGATAGATCCAAAGTTCCGGCACCGGATAGATTTCACGCAGCCATGGTACATTTCGCAATGTATTATGGTGGAAAAACGGTACTCTTCCGTTCGTCATGATCAATGGGAACTCTTCTGAAAGGCCATCCTCCCGTTTCGGACTCTCTGCCGGCTCCATATAATACGGCAGCGGCTCATAATCTTTGGACGCCGGTGGCAGCTGACATTTGGCAAATGGCTGACCTGTACGCCCCAATGTAATCATACTCTCAAGATATGGCTCACATTTTTTTGACGGAGTGTTAAATCCCTGCGGCAGATGTGTCCTGACATCCTCTTTTCGGTATACATAATACTCTTTCCATTCTTCTTTTGACATATAAGTATATGGTGTGTTCTGTTTTAATTTATCAAAGGTCAGTCCGACTCTGGAAAGAAAGTGATCCCACAGCTCTGTAACGCTGTTCCAATATGGCAGATCTTTGCCCATATATTCTGCATCAAATGCTTTCTTACACTCTTCATCTCCAAGCTCTGCGCATCGCTTTGCGATCTTTGCCCAGATCAGCGTCTCATCCATAGTCTCCCACAGATGTGTTACCTGCTGTCTCGCACACAACGTATTGCAGGTTTCTACGATCATATTTGTCTCCAGCCATTCTTCTGTCGGCAGAAGGATATCTGCATAGGCGGAAAATGAAGTCGGATACATATACATATGTACGATAAAATCCAGCTCGTCAATAACACGTTTTACCTTCTGGCTGTCTGCCACGGCTGCCATCTTATTGCCGGAACGGTCTATCCACACTCTCGGCTTATATGGTTTTCCAGTCAGCACAGCATCAAAGATACTTGTAATATGTCCAGCATACCAGATGTGCAGACCTTTGTGTTCAATACCGCCCAGACGTTTCTTTAACTGTTCATCCGGAAGCTTATCTGCCGCAATCGGAACCGGATAGTTTGGCATGTCAAAGACACCGCTGGTCTTAAAACGCTGCAGTAAAGATCCCGGCCGCTCTACATTTCCGGTCAGAATATCCAGGATAGAGGTTCCCATCGCTGCCTGCACAGAATTCGGAGACTGGTCAGTAGCAACACCAAGGGCAATGCCTCCCGGCGTATGCTCTGCATAAAGTCTGATCGCTGCTTCTACCTGTTTTGGATCAAGCTCGCAGATTTTACCGGCATACTCCAGCGTATAGGCTTCTGACTGTTCCCATAGCATCTGATATCCGGTCTTGTACGTCCTTCCCTCCCATGTGAATGTTCCATGCAGCACTGGCTCCAGACTGTCATTCCACGGATACTCTATTGGTTTCGGACTATTGGTCTTTGCATCCCATACCATAAAGATGTCGGGAATCTCCGGATTGTCACTTTTTTCTGCTCTCCAGAGCATCTTAGTCTCTGCATCCACGAGATACGGCAAATTCGTCCATTTCAGGACAAATTCTTCATCATAGAGCTTCTGATCCATAATATATCGAATCCAGGCCAGCATTAGTGCTACATCCGTACCCGGACGGATCGGCAGCCAGATATCTGCTTTTGCCGCATCCGGGGTCAGTCTCGGATCTATGACAACCGTCTTGACACCTTTGGCGCGAAGATCTGCCACTGCTCCACCACCACTTGCCGGACAAGAGTAAGAAGGATCTGTTCCCCACAGCACCAGCGTCTGGATTGGCGTATTTTCCGTATCGTAGATTTCCAGCGCATTGGAGTCTGCAATACTCGGATCCACACCGCCATACATCATTGTATAGGCAAGGACACGGGGCAGATAGCACTGTGCGCAGCCCGGCTCAAACCAGTTTGGAGTTCCGAAAATATTACAGAAACGAGCAATGCTCCAGATCTCCGGATTACCGCCGCCGCCTGTGGAACAGAATACGGTTTCTGCACCATATTTCTGTTTGGTCTCCACCAGCTTATGAGCAATAATGTCCAGTGCTTTGTCCCATGAAATACGACGCCATTTATTCGCGCCTCGTTTTCCCACACGCATCATGGGATACTTGTTGCGGTTCGGGTGATACAATGCCTGAATTCCAGCCAGTCCTTTGGCGCACATGCGCCCTTTGCTCATCCGATCCTCCGGATTTCCTTCCAGTTTGATTACCCTGCCGTTTTTTACCGTAGCGATCACACCACAGTTGGCGATACATGCCCTGCAGCAAGTCTTTACTCTGCGGATCTCATCTTTTTGCTTCTTCTCCGTCACACTTGACTTCTGAAACAGACCGAACTTTTCAACTGTTTCGTCCAGACCTTTAACGCTTGTAGCTGCTAAAAAGTTCATGCTTGAAATAGATACCTTCTCGCTCATTGTTCCTCTCCTTTAAATTTTTGTTCCATACCTTATTTATCGAAACGTTATGCTGTTCCGTTTTCTTTTTGTTTTATACCTTTTAGTTTTTCTTTTGTTTTCCTTCTGTATTTCTTTGGTATACCATCTAAATACCATTATAAACTGGATATTTTGAATGTCAAGGGATGATGCCAAAAACCTTTCTTTTTCAGTACTTCCGCTGTGTTTTCACTTTTCTATCCAGGCTTTTTTTGTAATATCTGTGTGGTCGGACCAAAAATTCAAATACGATAAATATAAGAAACGAGAGACAGGATACGATACTTTTCTCCCAGATAAACCGGAAGGAAAATATCGTATCCTGCCTCTTATAATATCTTTCATTTTCTTATTATTCGTAATAACACATTTTATTGTTCATTTTTCAAATTTACTCATTTATGAAATTATAAAAAATGAAATGCATATAATTTTTACATCCAGAAGTGCCAACTGTGACAGACAAAAAGCCTGCTTTCTCAGCCCATTGGTCAACACATCGATCAGGCTGCCTGTTTCAGCTGTCTCAATACCGCATCTCGGTACAGCTCTTTCACATAGCGGAGCGCATCCGGATTCTGCTTTACAGCTTCCAGACAGATCTGCAGATTCTGGTTCTGCACATAGGCAAGCAGCTCGCCTTTCTGTTTTACAGCTTCCAGACAGATGGCTTCCGTCTGCTCTTCCAGCAGTTCAAAAGTACTCCAGTCTGCATGGACACCGAACACGCACAGTTCTTCAGAGGTACCGTCATGATCCAGTACCCGCAACGGATCGTCAAGGATTGCTTTCATCTCCTTCAGCTTTTGAGACTGCTCTAACAGCTTCTCCGGCACATATGTAAAAGCTTCCGGATCCTGCATCACTGCCATTTCACAGAGCAGCACTGTCGGTTCTTTAATGTACTGTAATGCTTTGCCACTGTTTTCCAGTGCCGCCAGACAGATTTCCTCGGTCTGGTCCTCCACATATTGCAATGCACGCAGGTCCTGCTTTACAGCTTCCAGACAAAGCTCTTCACTTCTCTCCTGTACAAATCCCAGTGCCATGCCGTTCTGGCGGATCGCTGCCAGACAGATGGAACGCTTTTTGTCCCGAACGGCACCCAGCGCCACGCCGCATCTTGTAACCGCTTCCAGACAAAGTTCTTCCGTCTGATCCTGTATAAACTGGATCGCCCACGGACTTTTCCGGACTGCCTCCAGACAAATCTCATCCGTAGGATCTGCAATATGTTCAATGGCAAGCCCATCCTGCCTTACCAGTTCCAGACAATGCTGTATTTCATGCTCTGACATGTGTTTCTCCTTTTTTATTTTCTGATTCTGTATATCTATATCTCCCAAAACGTATATATGCTGCTGAACAATTACGTTTTACCTGACAGCTGACAAAATCTCCTTCTCGATCATCTTTGAAAGCGTCTTCGGAAACTTATCATAATCCGAAATATCGATAAATGATTCTCCATAAATGCTTTTAATCTGCGGTTTGTCATCGCCAATGGCAAATGCCAGCGTCTTGATGCCATCCCTCTGGTATTGCTTTACGATACTTCGAATATCTTTGCGGGCAAGCTCTCCGGAATATCCGTGGGAGTTTGGCTGTCCATCGGAAATGATGATCAGAAGCTTCTGCCGCTCTTCCCGTTCTTTCAGATAAGTGCCTGCCACTTCCAGTGCCAGTCCATCCCGGTTATCGCCGCCGGGGAACATGCGGTTAATTGAATATTTGGCATATTTGCTGTCATCAAAATTTTTGAAAATCCGAAAGATCAATGCACTCTCACAACTGTGTCCAGCCACAAAGTTTGGAATATGCAGCCGTTCCAGCGCTTCCGTCAGTAAAACTGCCGCTTCCCTGGCGGAATCCATTCGCTTCCCTTCCATGGAACCGCTGTTATCCACCAGAATCATAACTGCCAGATCAATGACCTTCTCCGGATTTCTTTTTTTCATAAAAAAGCGCTGATCCACTTTGTAAGTGCTTTTAACATCAATGCGTCGTCCGACATAACGGTGTTTTTGCAGGGCAGTCTCCTCTTCCTGCACCACTCTTTCAATCTCACGCTGTATTTTTTTCAGAAACGACTGATTTTTCTGAATAGTTTCTTCGTAATATTCCCGATCTCCGGAAACCGCTTTCGCACGCTGGATCTCGGTACGCACACCAAAATGCACAGAATACACATTTCCAGTGCGAATCTTTGCCAGCGCTTCACTGTGCAGCTCTTCCGCCGCAAGCTCTTCCGCTTCTTCCTGCAAGATTTCCTCTTCCATCTGCTGCAACGCACGCTGGATGATGCGCCCCGGATCATTGTCCGGTTCTTCCATAACGGAGTCTTCTCTGCCACCGGCATCTTCCATCGCCTGACGTGCCATGCCACTTCGCATAATGTTTGCAGGTGGATCTGAAAAGCTGTCGCCGCCACAGCTTCCCACTGCTTTCTGGATCTGCTTCATGACCTCGTCCCCGGCCTGCGGCGAACCATCCTCGCCACATTCTCCGCCGCCCTCGCCTTCTGCGTCTTCGTCCGGCTTCGGTGGCTTGCAGCTGTCACAATCCTCACAGTCTTCACATTCTTCCGGTTCATTGACCAGTCCGTCTTTTTCTTCTTTTTTTTCTTCCGGCTCTTCCTGTGCAGACGCTTCCTCTATGGATTCCTTTAAAAATACCGTCTGCACATACGGCCACAGATAAGTTATAACCCCCGTCAGTGCTCCGTATTTTTCTTCCGTCGTCTCTGCTTCTAACGCCTGATCCAGATAGCACTGAGCATTTTCCAATATTTTCAGATAAAAGGACTGCTCCTCTGTCTCCCTGCGAAGCACAAATACATTGCCGTACCGCGCATACTGGAGCACGACAGATAGCAGTATCGCAAGCCCGGACATCTCACTGTCCTTCTGCATCACTTCCAGTGCCACCACCTGTGAAAAAAGTCCTTCTTCCATGGTCTGCAACGCTTTTTTTACCAGTACGCCACTTCCCTTTTGCAGTCTTGTCTCCAGCTGTACATCACTGATAACGGACGCCAGCTGGCGGTACAGCTGCTGTATGATGCGGCGGTTCTCTTTTTTCTGTACAGCCGTTTTCAGATTCTCATAGGGAATCACTTCTGTGGAATCCGGAGTAACCAGATCTGTTCCCGGAACAATCCCACTTTCAATCTTCTGCAGCTGCTCTTCTTCCTCCCGCTGCCGATAAAAACGAATGTATGCCGCCTCATGGAACAGATACCCCAGACAGCAGAACATCTTATTTTCCAGAGTAGCAAATCCCTGCAGCGTTTCATTTTCAATATTCAGATATACGACCTTTCCGTCTGTCCTTGATGCGCGGACATTCTGAGGATTGCCTTTTTTCAGAAGCATCAGCCGCATTTCCTCTTCCGATGCTCCCGTCAGAGAACAGAGCAGATTGCTGAGATACTGATGAAATGCCGGTGTCTGCGACAGCTCTTCAAAGGTAATCTCACGGTGCGCTTCCTGCTCCCGGTAAGCTCTGACTTTTCTTTCAAATCCTGTTTCCATGTTTTACTCGTTTCTTAGATATATCATTTTCTTTATAAATTCTGATTTATCGACAGCTACAAATACAGATCCACGACAGACGACAAGATTTCTTCCTGCTCCTCCATATCGTTGGTCGCTTTCGAGATCACGCACTCGATACAGTTCTGTCTGTAGTTGCTGTAGTCATCCATTTTGACCGCCATTACCCACATCTCCAGCTCTGACTGGGAGATGCTTCCATCAGTAATGCCTTTGTCGTAGCAGAATTCACGGATCTTTTCCCATACGTTGTAGCATTTTTCCAATATCTGCTGATTATGTACATCGGTGTTCAGTTCCAATCTGGCAAGTGCTTTCTCTTTTGGAAGATCGTAACTGTCGATGATAAATGCCATTCGACGGATAACAGACGGGTCAATCGGACGGCAGGAATTGTAGCCTACATTATCCGTATAGATTACGAGGGCATTGGCATGCCGTCTTGCATGAGAACCGTCCACCAGCGGAATAATTGCACCTGCACGATCATATTCATTCAAGCCGACCAGCACACCGCTGTCTTTAATACGGGAGATTTCCTGTACTTCCACGATATAACCGTGTTCCAGCGCTTTTACATAATTGGACTCCACATGTTTGAAACGTGGTACCTCTCCGCTTCCTTTCTCTGCTCCTGTCGTATCCGTATTCGGTACAAAATCACTTAAGAAATCCTGTGTCTCCATGTTGCTGTGACAGGTCACACGAAGCAGCGGCATATGAAGAATGCATGCAAGGATCTCCACTCCGGTGGATTTACCGTAGGCAGTCACTCCACGCCACATAAAATTAACCATGGGACGTTTCGCCGCACGGGAACCCACATAACGACGCGCCATTTTCAATGTCTCCTCTGGCACTGCAAAATCCTCTGGAAATACAGGGATCAGATCCGCTTCGTCTGCTTCCCAGTGAAACTGTGCGGAAAACTGCTGAAATTCTTTTTTCGCATCCGCTACCGTCAACTGGTTTTTCCGAACGTTTTCCTCCTGACTTGCCTGCAGATACTTTGGCGTTCCACAAAGCACTTCGTTATAACACATGCCACCCAATGTCACGCTCTGTTCATTCAGCACCTCCACGCAGCCATTTTGCATATCTGTCTCCAGGCGCTGCTCAGTAAAAATGCGGTACATGGAATCGCTGAGGCGGTACAGCTCACTTTCGCGGAACGGCATGCAATGGTTATGATCTGCTTCCAGACGTTCCATAATCACTTCTACTTCATTGAATTTCTTCCGCAATACCGGCAGGAATGCCAGCAGAAACGGTGTAGTGTCAAAGCTTTCTGTCTCCAGCAGGTTTGGCAGTGCCGTATAGGTGCCATCCCCGGAAAGGATCGCCCCGCGGACGCTGCCGTTGGTCTGCACGTTGATCAGAAGTGTATTATTCGTTCCTGGTTCAGAATTTCCACCTGTTTCCTCTTTCCAGACAGCAGACAACTCACACTCCGCCGCATACGAAGTATCACTGATCTTTACCAGACAGATCGGTGCTTCCTCTCCCTGAAAATAGCAGATAAGCGCCTTTATGATACCGGCATACAAGGTCGCTACACGCTGACCCTGATTGTAGACCGACATATATTCTTTGTTTGTCGTTCGGGAGGGCAGATCACAATATGGCTTCGGCAGTTGATCCAGCCCCTTTGTATTTCCTAAAATTGCAGATTTCATACTTGTTTTTTCTCTTTCTCCTGTATAGTTGTTATACACTAATTAATATTAGTTTGTATTAACTTAAGTTTATTATAACATACAACTAACTTTTGTAAATTTCAGAAAATGAGAAAAAAATTCAGTAAACCAGCAGAATGGATATTACATATTCTTCCACTCATTAGATTTCATACAAATACCACTTTCCAATAAAACCCTTATCAGTTCATATACACCTCTATACTTGACACAAACAGTAAAGAACAGGAAAAATATTTTTTAATAGTAAAAAACCGTAAACATCAGTAAAAAATAGTAAATAAATTTTCTATGCCAAAACATAAAAAGTACAAGTCAAAAAAGAAAAATCCCACTGCACATTTGCATGCTGCATTTTCTCATTTTGACTTGTACTTTTTATTATGTGTTTTCCTATGATGGAATCCTATCTCATCCTAATGCCACATCCAATGCCATCATGAGCGTGAAGCCCACTGCAAACATCAGCGTTCCGACATTGGAATGTTCTCCTTCTGACATTTCCGGTATCAGTTCTTCTACCACCACATAGATCATAGCGCCTGCTGCAAAGCTCAGCAGATAAGGCAATACCGGAATAACGAAACAGGAAGCCAGTATCGTCAGCACTGCTGCAACCGGTTCCACAACGCCGGAAAGCACACCTGCAACAAATGCTTTTCGTTTTGTCATTCCTTCGGCTCGAAGCGGCATGGATATAATTGCCCCCTCTGGAAAATTCTGAATAGCGATGCCTACAGACAATGCCATGGCTCCCATGAATGTCAGATCTGTGTTTCCGGAAATCCAGCCTGCAAAAACAACTCCTACTGCCATGCCTTCCGGAATATTATGGATCGTAACGGCAAGGACAAGCATTGTCGTTTTTTTTAATCCCAAATCTGGTCCTTCGGAAGCCTCACTGTTCACATGGAGATGCGGCACGATCCGATCCAGCATCAATAAAAACAAGATTCCGATCCAGAATCCTATAACAGCCGGTAAAAAGGAGCATTTTCCAAGTTTGGATGACTGTTCTATTGATGGGATTAAAAGACTCCACACAGAGGCTGCCACCATAACCCCGGCTGCAAATCCTGTCAGTATACGCTGCAATGACCTGTGAAACATATTTTTCATAAAAAGTACACAAGTGGCTCCCAGCGTCGTTCCCAGAAATGGGATCAATATCCCATAGATCGTTTCTTTTATCATATACACAAATGATCACGGACTCATATTTCAAATATCACAACAATGAGTCCATCGCCTTTCCTAATATTTTGCCTTACGACAGACATACTTATTCATTTGCATAAAAAACATCCAATCCATAGTAATCTCCATTACGCCGTCTTCGTCTGGCGGCACAAATAGTCGTAAAAAAAGTATTTTCACACTAAAAATATCCTTATCTGTCCAACAGCCCTGATTTTTCCAGAGCTGTAAGCATTTCCTCTATCTCCGGCACCGGAAGTACCAGCGCCATACGGATATATCCTTCTCCGGCGCTGCCAAAAGCATTGCCCGGTGTTACCAACATTCCCGTCGCATCCAGAAGTTTCAGACAGAAATCCATAGAAGACTCAAATCCTTCCGGAATCTTTGCCCATACAAACATCGTACCCTGACTGTCTGGAACATTCCAACCCAGTTTTCTTAAGCCACTGCACAGTGCATGATTTCTTCTGGCGTATTCCTCCCGCTGTTCTTCTACAAAATTATCCGGACCTGTCAGTGCAGCGATGGCCGCATACTGTACCGGAAGGAAGATGCCATAATCGATCTGGGAGCGGAGAACTTTTAATTTCTTCACAATCTCCTTATTTCCCACAACAAAAGAAATCCGGGCTCCTGTCAGATTATAAGATTTGGAAAGAGAATAAAATTCAACCCCCACTTCCTTTGCACCTTCAAATTTCAGGAAAGAACTTCCTTTCTCTCCATTAAATATAATATCAGAATATGCATTATCGTGAATAATAATGATATGATTTTTTTTCGCAAAAGCGATCAACTGCTCATAAAACTCATCCGGGGCGCAGACACAGACTGGATTTAACGGATAGGAAACGACCATATATTTTGCCCGTTTCAACACATCTTCCGGAATTGCATCCAGATCCGGAAGATAATTGTTTTTCTCTTCAATCGGATAACATACAACCTCTGCTTTTGCCATGAGTGCACTGGTCTCAAACAACGGATAGCCCGGATTCGGCACCAGCACGCAATCACCAGGATTGCAGAAGATCATTCCGATGTGTGACAAGCCCTCCTGAGAACCATAAACAGATGTGATCTCATCTGTCTCCACTCTGACACCAAAACGTTTCTCATATCTGGTCTGTACTGCTTCCAAAAGCTCCGGCAGATCTGCCAGCGCATATTTATAATTATCCGGATTCTGACATGCCTCCGTCATGGCTTCCATCACATGAGGAGCCGGTTTAAAATCCGGTGTTCCTACGGACAGATTGTATACTTTTCTCCCCGCCTGTAAAAATTCATGTTTCTTTTCATCCAGCACGGTAAAAATTCCCGGCTGGAACTGTTCTACAAAATCAGAAAACTGTATGTCAAACATTATCTGTATCCTTCTTTCTTTACCTATTCGTTACTTTTTATTTAAAATATTTCTAATCAGGGTTTCTGTCTGAAAGATTCTCCAGTTGGAAGTTCTATCCAGCTTTTTTGTTTATTATAATACTTTCAGCCACACACTCTGTTCTCTATTATATCGGTTCTTCTTACTCGAAACAAGCCGTCTTCTAATGTTTTCAGGAAATCTTATCTATAAAACAGGAATGTTCCTTTCTCACGCAGCCACTCTGTCTTCCTGCTTACCTGAACAGAGCTTGCAAAGACATTCATAACAAAAAAGAGCTGCTGCTCGATAGACAGTTTTCCATCTATTTTGCAACAGCTCTTTTAATAGTTGTGTTATTAACGTAACAATCATTTGCCGGAATGAACAATTCCAACATGACTTACGACTTTTTTACAACAATTATTTGTTAGCAATAGCCTCTTTGATCTTAGCGGTAAGTGCCGGAACGATCTTGTTCAGGTCGCCTACTACACCATAATCTGCTACATCGAAGATCGGAGCATCTTCATCTTTGTTGATAGCGATGATGATGTCAGACTCTTCCATACCAGCTACGTGCTGGATAGCTCCGGAGATACCGATTGCGAAGTATACATTCGGACGAACTGTTTTACCAGTCTGACCTACCTGAAGGTCTTTTGGTAACCAGCCTGAATCTACTACTGCACGAGAGCAGGATACTGTACCGCCGATTGCATCTGCAAGATCCTGAAGGATTTTGAAGTTCTCTGCAGAACCAACTCCACGACCACCGGATACAAGGATCTTAGCGTCCATGATATCTACTGTATCTGTAAGATCTTTAACGATGTCAAGGATCTCAACATATTTGTTGTTCGGAACGAATCCCGGATTGTACTCGATAACTTCAGCTTTAGCGCCTTTGATCGGGTCAATTTTCTGCATAACGCCAGGACGAACAGTTGCCATCTGCGGACGGTTGTCCGGGCAAGCGATTGTAGCGATTGTGTTACCACCGAATGCAGGACGGGTCATAAGCAGCTGGTTATGTTTCTGCTCTTTTCCAGGAATCGGGTTGATCGGGAAATCGCCGATCTCAAGTACTGTACAGTCAGCTGTCAGACCAGTAGCTACACGAGCAGATACACGTGGGCCAAGGTCACGACCGATTGCTGTAGCACCAACCAGCATGATTTCTGGTTTGTACTCATTAATAACAGATGCAAGAGCGTGTGTATACGGCTCTGTTCTGTAATCTTTCAGTTCAGGATCATCTACTACGATAACTTTATCAGCACCGTATTCTGCTAACTGGTCTACAAGACCTTTTACGTCAGAACCAACCAGAACTGCTACTACTTTTGCATTTAAATCTGCTGCAAGGTCTTTTGCTTTACCAAGAAGCTCAAAGGCGATGCCGCTTAATTCATTATCAACCTGCTGTGCAAAAACGAATACGTCTTTGTACTGCGCGATAGTTTCATTTGTCATTGCTCCCATTATTAGTCACCACTTTCCTTTTCTTACATTAGATTACATGTTTTGTTAATAATTTGTCCATAATGTAGTCTACAGATTCATCCGGTGTATCCAGTACAACTTTCTCGCCTGCACCTTTTCTTACTTTATCAGATGCTTTAGCGATCTTTGTCGGAGAACCATTCAGACCAAGATTAGAATCATCAACATCTACCAGGTCAGCTCTTCCCCATACAGTGATCTCTGCATCGTATGCGTCGAAGATTCCACCCGGAGTCATGTAACGTGGATCATTTAACTCTGCCAGTGCTGTAATAAGGCAAGGCATCTGAGCTTTAACCATATGATATCTGTCATCATACTGTCTCTGTACGATAACACTGTCTCCATCTACTTTAATATCCTGTGCATAAGAGATTACCGGAATATCAAGATGCTCAGAGATCTGCGGACCTACCTGAGCGGTATCTCCATCAATAGCCTGACGACCTGTAATGATGATATCGTAATCCAGTTTTCTTAATGCGCCTGCAAGTGTTGTTGATGTAGCCCATGTATCAGCTCCACCAAGTACTCTATCTGTAACAAGGATTCCCTTGTCAGCTCCCATAGCGAGTGCTTCACGAAGAACTTCTTCAGCTTTCGGAAGACCCATGGTTAATACAGTTACTTCTGCACCATATTCATCTTTTAATCTAAGTGCTGCCTCTAATCCTGCTTTGTCATCCGGATTCATGATTGTAAGCATTGCAGCTCTGTTCAGGGTACCATCCGGGTTGAACTGTACCCCACCTGCTGTATCAGGTACCTGTTTTACACATACTACTACTTTCACGATTTATTCTCCTTTTCAATTCACATATCATACACAGACGGATCAAAATCCGTCAGAATCTCAACGTATTATTCTTATTTCAGAAGATTTGCTGAGATAACCATACGCTGAACTTCAGATGTTCCTTCGTAGATCTCTGTGATCTTAGCATCACGCATCATACGCTCTACATCGTACTCTCTGATGTAACCATAACCACCGTGTAACTGAACAGCTTTTGTAGTAACTTCCATAGCTGCCTCAGCTGCATACAGTTTAGCCTGTGCTGCTTCGAAACCATACTGTTTCTGTGTATCTTTTGCTTTTGCTGCTCTGTAAACGAGAAGCTGAGCTGCCTGCATCTTAGTAGCCATATCAGCAAGCTGGAACTGTGTATTCTGGAACTGTCCGATAGTTCTGCCGAACTGTTTTCTCTCTTTTACATATGCAACTGTTGCATCAAGAGCGCCCTCGCCAAGACCAAGTGCCTGAGCAGCGATACCGATACGTCCGCCATCCAGAGTATGCATAGCGATGTTGAATCCTTTACCTTTCTGTCCAAGAAGGTTCTCTTTCGGGATACGGCAATCCTGGAAGATAAGCTCATATGTAGCTGATCCACGGATACCCATTTTTTTCTCTTTTGTTCCAAATGTGAATCCTGGAGTTCCTTTTTCTACGATGAAAGCAGAGATTTCTTTCTGTTTTCTGCCACGTTTTTCAACGGTTCCGGTAACTGCGATAACGATATAAACGTCTGCATATTTACCGTTTGTGATGAAGCATTTAGATCCATTCAGAACCCACTCATCTCCATCTAATACTGCTTTTGTCTGCTGTCCCTGTGCATCTGTACCAGCACCCGGCTCAGTAAGACCGAAAGCACCGAGTTTTCTACCAGCTGCAAGGTCCGGAAGATATTTCTGTTTCTGCTCTTCTGTACCGAATGTAAGAATCGGATCACAGCAAAGAGAAGTATGTGCGGAAACGATAACGCCTGTTGTGCCGCAAACTTTTGATAACTCTTCTACACACATAGCGTATGTAAGGATATCGCAGCCCTGTCCGCCATACTGTTTCGGGATTGGAATACCAAGGAATCCGGCTTTTGCCATTTTCTCAACGGTTTCCATAGGAAATCTTTCTTCCTCATCAACCTCCTGTGCAAGAGGTTTCACTTCAGTTTCTGCGAACTCTTTGAAAAGAGTTCTAGCCATTTCATGTTTTTTGCTTAACGTGAAATCCATTATATCTTATCCTCCATTTTTCATATTAGCGCGGATACCGCATAAGGCATGTGTAGCGAAATGCACATGCCCCATTCAGCGTTATCCATCACTAATGAATTAACAAATATTATTTGCTGTAATCGTAGAATCCTTTGCCTGTCTTGCATCCGAGATGACCAGCGCGAACCATTTTCTTAAGTAATGGTGCCGGACGATATTTCGGATCGCCAGTCTCAGAGTAGATAACGTTCATGATAGCCAGACAAATATCCAGACCAATGTAATCTCCTAACTGAAGAGGTCCCATCGGATGGTTTGCTCCAAGTTTCATGGCTGTATCAATATCTTCTACGCTTGCAACGCCTGCTTCCAGTACACAGATACCTTCGTTGATCATTGGAACAAGGATTCTGTTTACTACGAAGCCAGCAGCCTCATTAACCTGAACCGGTGTTTTTCCGATCTCTTTGGAGATCTCAACGATTTTGTCTCTGAGTGAATCCGGAGTATTTGCTCCCTGGATTACCTCGATCAGTTTCATTACAGGTGCCGGGTTGAAGAAATGCATACCGATAACCGGTCTGTCAAGTCCTGCTCCAATCTCTGTAATTGAAAGAGAAGAAGTATTTGTAGCAAAGATACACTCTGCCGGAACGATGTCCTGAAGCTCTTTGAATGTCTGTTTTTTAACATCCATAACTTCCAGTGCTGCTTCTACTACCAGATCAGCATCTGTACAGATATCTTTGGTACCAGTTGTAATTTTAGCAAGGATAGCATCAGCTTTAGCCTGATCCATTTTACCTTTCGCGATACGTTTTTCAAAACCTTTCGCGATTTTATTTTTACCGTTTGCAGCGAACTCGTCGTTGATATCGCATAAGTAAACTTCATAACCTTCTGTCTGAGCGAATGCCTGCGCAATACCTGAGCCCATTGTACCGGCTCCAATAATACCTACCTTCATGATATTATCCTCCTTAAAATGAAATATGTATACTAAATATGAATTTACCTGACTGTTAGAAAACGATCAGTTTCAAAACATAGATTAGCCTTCCTCTATAAGCCTGTTCTATCCTGATGGATTCAACGAATCACTTTGCTATCGATGAATTAGTATTTCTCAACGATTGTAGCACAACCCATTCCGCCACCGATACACAGTGTAGCAAGACCGAGTTTAGCATCTTTGTTCTGCTGCAGGTCATGAAGCAGAGTAACAAGGATACGGCATCCTGATGCTCCAACCGGATGACCAAGAGCGATAGCGCCACCGTGTGGGTTGAGCACTTCATCTTTGAATCCAAGCTCTTTCTGAACAGCTACAGACTGAGCAGCGAAAGCTTCGTTTGCTTCGATTACGTCGAATGCGTTGATATCGTCGATACCAGCGATCTTCATAGCTTTTTTAGTAGCCGGTACAGGTCCGATACCCATGATCTTCGGATCGCATCCGCCAAGAGCGCCTGCTACGAATGTAGCCATCGGTTTAACACCAAGCTCTTTTGCTTTCTCTTCGCTCATTACAACGATTGCAGCAGCACCATCATTGATACCAGATGCGTTACCAGCTGTAACCATTCCGCCCTCTTTACCAGAGCAGCATTTTAATTTTGCAAGAGTTTCCGGTGTAGTACCAGCACGAGGACCCTCATCTTTTGTAATCATAACAACTTCTTTTTTCTGTTTTACAGGAACCGGAACGATCTCATCATCAAATAATCCAGCTTCCTGAGCTGCTACAGCTTTCTGCTGTGATTTAGCTGCGAACTCATCAAGTTCTTCACGGGTAAGTCCCCACTGATCACAGATGTTTTCTGCTGTGATCATCATATGGTAGTTATTGAATGCATCCCAAAGAGCATCATTTACCATTGTATCGATAATAGTAGAATTATTCATTCTGTAACCGAAACGAGCTTTTTTCAGTGCGTAAGGAGCCATGGACATGTTCTCCATACCACCAGCTACAACGATATCAGCCTGTCCAGCCATGATCATGTTAGCAGCTTCGTTTACGCATTTCAGACCAGAACCGCAAACAACGTTTAATGTGAATGCCGGAACTTCGTTCGGGATACCAGCTTTGATAGAAGCCTGACGTGCAACGTTCTGTCCCTGAGAAGCCTGAATTACACAACCCATCATTACTTCGTCAACCTGCTCCGGTTTAACGCCAGCTCTGTTCAGAGCCTCTTTGATAACGATAGATCCTAACTCAACAGCTGGTGTGTTGCCAAACTGTCCGCCCATTTTGCCGATTGCTGTACGGCATGCACCTGCTAAAACTACTTTTTTTGCCATTTCATTTCTCTCCTTTTAATTATAAAATAATCCCTCTAGTATAGAAAAATAATTTATTACGCTAGATAAGATAATTTTAGCACTCGTCGTCTGAGATTGCAAGAATTCCAGAGGACTTACGTTTAAAAAAATAAGAATTTTTTTCGGCCGTTTGATATTTTTTTAACAAAGTTTTCAAAATAAAAAAGGGGTTACCTCTTGATTACCTCGCAGTGAATACTGTATCACAATCCCTTTAGTTTTGCAATACTAACCTTGTCGTAATTTACTATCTTTTTTGTTTCCGGCTTACTTTTATGTCATTCTTTTTTCATTATCTTCTCCGCTTTTTTGTTATTTTTTTGACAATTTGCACAAATTTTTTTTTCTTTTTTTATGAAAAGTTCAGCTTACGGAAATGTGCAAAATATATTTTTGGTACTTCTGTCAGAAAATAAAATTTCTGTAAATTTTTCTGTTTTTGCTTTTTTCTCATAATTTTCTTGCATTTCCGACACTTCTAATCCCATACATATGTTGTGTATATTTTCCACATTTCATTTCCACTTCACATTGTTGCAAATATCCCACATTTCGTTTCCACTTCACATTGTTGTATATATTGTCTTTCATTTCTTTCAGGCAAATTTCCAATAAAAAAGAAGCACCTTATGGGGAATCGGTTTCTGAACCATTTTTCCACAAGGTGCTTCTTCAGTTTATAAGCTGTTTTTCATCTTATTCGGACTTACAGCCATCCCAAAATTTATCGTTAAACAAATCTTAGATATTTTTTACTGTCGCGATATCGATCATGGTCATGCTGTCGCTTGCGGTCTCAAGACTGAGTGCAAGTGCGTTTGCCGTATCCATGGATGTCAGGCAATGTACGCCTGTCTCGATGGCATTTCGACGGATCAGGAAACCGTCTCTTGTCTTGTCACGGCCCTGAGTCGGTGTATCGATGACAAGGTCAATCTTATGACCGAGGATCAGATCCATAACGTTTGGAGACTCCTGAGAAATCTTATTGATGCGAAGAGCATTTACGCCATGCTCCTGCAGATATTTTGCAGTGCTTCTGGTCGCATAGATCTTGTATCCCAGCGCTTCAAAACGTTTTGCAACGCCAACTGCTTCCGGTTTGTCCGCATCTTTTACAGTCATGATCATCTGTTTGTACTTCGGCAGTGAAATGCCTGCGCCAAGGAATGCTTTGTACAGAGCTTCGTTGAAGTTTTTAGCGATGCCAAGGCACTCGCCGGTAGATTTCATTTCCGGTCCAAGGCTGATCTCTGCTCCACGCAGTTTCTCGAAAGAGAATACCGGCATTTTGATAGCGATATAATCTGCTTCCGGAGCAAGTCCCGGCTCATAGCCCATGCCACGGATCGTTTCTCCGATGATCACACGGGTAGCCAGATCTACGATCGGGATGCCTGTTACTTTACTGATGTAAGGTACGGTTCTGGAAGAACGCGGGTTTACCTCGATAACGTATACTTCTTCGTTCATGGCGATGAACTGAATGTTGATCAGACCTACAACGTGCAGCGCTCTTGCCAGACGTTTTGTATATTCTACAATCGTTTCTTTTACATGGTCGCTGATGGTCGGTGCCGGATATACAGAAATACTGTCTCCGGAATGAACACCGGTACGCTCGATATGCTCCATGATACCTGGGATCAGGATATCTTCGCCGTCACATACCGCATCAACCTCGATCTCTTTACCCATGAGGTATTTATCGATAAGAATCGGATGATCCTGTGCAATCTGATTGATGGTGTCGATGAACTCTACGATCTCATCATCATTGAACGCAATGTGCATGCCCTGTCCGCCGAGTACGTAGGAAGGACGAACCAGTACCGGATAACCGATGCGGTTTGCTGCTGCTTTTGCTTCCTGTGCAGTGTATACAGTATCGCCTGCAGCTCTCGGGATCTCTGTCTTCTCCAGGATCTCATCGAACAGCTCACGGTCTTCTGCCGCATCTACATCTTCTGCTTTTGTTCCAAGGATCGGAACGCCCATCTTCATAAGGCTTTCTGTCAGTTTGATGGCTGTCTGTCCGCCGAACTGAACAACTGCGCCATCCGGTTTCTCGATGTTTACAACGTTTTCCACATCTTCCGGTGTCAGCGGCTCAAAGTACAGTTTATCTGCAATATCGAAATCGGTAGATACCGTTTCCGGGTTGTTGTTGATGATAATGGTCTCATATCCCTGTTTTGCAAATGCCCAGGTACAATGTACGGAACAGAAGTCAAACTCGATACCCTGTCCGATACGGATCGGTCCGGAACCAAGTACGAGAACTTTTTTCTTCGGATTGGTCTCTTCTGCCTCATTCTCTCCATCAAAGCAGGAATAATAATATGGTGTGGTAGCGGCAAACTCTGCAGCACAGGTATCAACCATTTTAAATGCAGCGGTAATGCCGTTATCGTAACGCATCTGTTTGATCTCTTCCTCGGATTTTCCGGTCAGTCTTGCGATGACATTATCCGGGAATTCGATACGTTTTGCTTCTTTTAACAGGTCTACGGTCAGTGCTTCACTGCGCAGACGGCCTTCCATCTCTACAAGGATGGCAATCTTGTCGATGAACCAGATGTCAATCTTGGTCAGGTCATGGATCACATCGTAGGAAACGCCACGACGGCATGCCTCTGCGATAACCCAGATCCGGCGATCATCTACAACTTTTAATTTTTCTACTAACTCATCATAAGAGAGTGTCAGATATTCATCAGAAACAAGGCTGTCCACATGCTGCTCCAGGGAACGGATGGCTTTCATCAGTGCGCCCTCGAAGTTTGTACAGATACTCATAACCTCGCCAGTTGCTTTCATCTGTGTGGTCAGTGTACGTTTTGCTGTGATAAATTTATCAAACGGAAGTCTCGGGATCTTAACGACGCAGTAATCCAGCATCGGCTCGAAGCTTGCGTATGTCTTTCCGGTAATCGCATTTTTGATCTCATCCAGTGTATAACCAAGAGCGATCTTTGCAGCTACTTTTGCGATCGGGTAACCAGTTGCTTTGGAAGCCAGTGCAGAAGAACGGCTTACTCGCGGGTTTACCTCGATAACGCAGTATTCAAAGGAATCCGGATTTAATGCATACTGAACGTTACATCCACCGGTAATATTCAGTTCGCTGATGATATTCAGTGCGGATGTACGCAGCATCTGATACTCTTTGTCGCCCAGTGTCTGGGACGGAGCTACTACGATACTGTCTCCGGTATGAACGCCGACCGGGTCAATATTTTCCATATTACATACGGTAATGCAGTTTCCTTTTGCATCACGCATTACTTCGTACTCGATCTCTTTCCATCCGGCGATACAGCGCTCTACCAGAACTTCGCCTACACGGCTCAGGCGCAGACCGTTTGTAAGGATCTCTACCAGCTCTGTCTCGTTATGAGCGATTCCGCCGCCGCTTCCGCCAAGGGTAAATGCCGGTCTCAATACAACCGGGTAACCGATGGTGTTGGTAAATTTAATACCGTCTTCTACTGTATTAACAACCAGAGATGCCGCACACGGCTCGCCGATCTTTTCCATCGTATCTTTGAACGCCTGACGGTCTTCCGCCTTGAAAATGGTTTCTGCGGTAGTACCGATCAGTTTTACGCCATGCTCATCAAGGAATCCTGATTCCGCCAGCTCCATACCAAGGTTCAGTCCGGCCTGACCACCCAGGGTCGGGAGTACGCTGTCCGGTTTTTCTTTCAGGATGATCTTTTCCAGAACTTCTACTGTCAGAGGCTCGATATATACCTGATCTGCGATCTGTTTATCTGTCATGATGGTAGCCGGGTTGGAGTTTACCAAACATACCTCAATGCCTTCTTCTTTCAGGGAACGGCAGGCCTGTGTTCCTGCATAGTCAAACTCTGCTGCCTGTCCGATGACAATAGGGCCGGAACCGATAACCATTACTTTTTTAATATCTGGATTCTTTGGCATTATTTCTCTCCTCCCATCATACCGATAAATCTGTCAAACAAATATCCGCTGTCCTGCGGTCCCGGGCATGCTTCCGGATGGAACTGCACGGTAAAAATATTTTTGCCTGTATATTTCAGACCTTCGTTGGTGCCATCATTGACATTAATAAATGCCGGAACTGCTACGTTTGCATCCAGTCCTTCCGCATCTACCACATATCCGTGGTTCTGGGAAGAAATGTAGACACGACCTGTCTCCAGATCCTTAACCGGATGGTTGCCGCCTCTGTGTCCGTATTTTAATTTATGGGTATCTGCGCCATTTGCCAGAGCCATCAGCTGATGTCCCAGACAGATTGCAAAAATCGGAACCTCAGATGCATAGAGTTTTTTGATCTCTTCGATGATCGCAGTACACTCTTTTGGATCTCCAGGTCCGTTGGACAGCATGATGCCGTCCGGCTGGTCTGCAAGAATCTCTTCTGCAGTTGTATGTGCCGGGTAAATGGTAACCTGGCAACCTCTTTCATTTAAGGAACGGGCAATGTTCTTCTTTGCGCCAAAATCCATCAGCGCTACTTTATATCCGTTTCCTGCAAGCACTTTCTTCTCACTGCAGGTAACTTTGTCTACTACGTTTCCTGTTGTGTATGCTTTCAGTCTCGGGATAATCTCATCTATATTATAATTCTCATCTGTCGTGATCATACCGTTCATGGTTCCCTTTTCTCTCAGGATCTTTGTCAGCGCTCTGGTATCGATGCCTGCGATTCCCGGGATATCATGTTTTGCAAGGAAATCCTGAATGGTTCCTTCGCAACGGAAATTGCTCGGAATTCTGGATAATTCACGAACGATATATCCGTCCGGCCATGGTTTCTCGGACTCCATATCCGGTGTAATACCATAATTTCCGATCAACGGATATGTCATGACTACTGCCTGTCCGGCATAAGACGGATCTGTCAGTACCTCCAGATATCCGGTCATGGACGTATTAAATACGATCTCACTGATGACTTCTCTGGTAGAACCGATGCTTGTACCGGTAAACACAGTGCCATCTTCAAGAATAAGAAATGCTTTCATTTGCTCTGCCCTGCCCTTTCCAATTTACTTTTTCTCAATGTACAGTTCCTGACTGTGGGCAAAAAAAAAGAGGGAACTCTTTTTTCTTACCAGTGGATTTTGTCTCTGCAACTTAAATCCATTTTTCATCAGCAAAGTTCGCTGCTCAATTCGATCTCTGCTTCTTTTCTATAAAACGCCCGTATGCAATACAGACTTAAAATACTCTGGTAAATGCATTTTACTAATACATCAAAACGCACATACCTAAATTGTAAAAATTTTACCATACATCGAACAGTTTTTCAATAATTAATCTTAAGTATTTTTATCACGTTTTAAAAAAGACCTTGCTCATCAGATAGCAAGTCTGATGAGTAAGGTCTCATAAAATTTAGATTTTTCTGTTTTATCCACATTCTTTTTGAATCAAATGGATTTCATCCACAAGGAGAATGAAAAAGTCCACATCAATCATCCCTATGACCTATTTGATCACTGTTTTTCCACCCATATACGGCTGAAGCACTTTCGGAATATTGATGCTTCCGTCTTCGTTCAGGTTGTTCTCAAGGAAAGCGATCAGCATTCTTGGCGGAGCAACTACGGTATTGTTCAGGGTATGTGCAAAATATTTGCTTCCGTCTTTGCCTTTGACACGGATCTTCAGACGTCTTGCCTGTGCATCGCCAAGGTTAGAGCAGCTTCCTACCTCGAAGTATTTCTTCTGACGCGGAGACCATGCTTCTACGTCCACAGATTTTACTTTCAGGTCAGCCAGATCACCGGAGCAGCACTCCAGAGTTCTTACCGGGATATCCATGGAGCGGAACAGGTCTACCGTATTTTTCCACAGTTTGTCATACCACATCTTGGACTCTTCCGGTTTACATACAACGATCATTTCCTGTTTCTCGAACTGGTGAATACGGTATACGCCACGCTCTTCGATACCATGTGCGCCCTTCTCTTTACGGAAGCATGGAGAATAACTGGTCAGTGTATAAGGAAGTTTCTCTTCTTCATTGATAGTATCGATGAATTTACCGATCATGGAATGCTCGGAAGTACCGATCAGATACAGATCCTCGCCTTCGATCTTATACATCATGGCATCCATCTCATCAAAACTCATAACGCCGGTAACAACGTTGCTGCGGATCATGAATGGCGGGATGCAATAGGTAAATCCACGGTCGATCATGAAATCTCTTGCATAGGAAATAACTGCAGAATGAAGTCTTGCGATATCTCCCATCAGATAGTAGAAACCATTTCCGGCAACTTTTCTTGCGCTGTCAAGATCAATGCCGTTGAGTTTTTCCATGATCTCTGTATGATACGGAATCTCAAAATCCGGAACCACCGGCTCGCCAAAACGCTCTACTTCTACGTTCTCGCTGTCGTCTTTGCCGATCGGTACAGAAGGATCAATGATGTTCGGAATGGTCATCATATCTTTTTTGATCTTCTCCTGAAGTTCTGCTTCCTGCGCTTCCAGCTCAGACAGACGGGCTGCATCTTTGGAAACCTGCTCTTTTAAAGCCATGGCTTCTTCTTTTTTGCCCTGTCCCATCAATGCACCGATCTGTTTGGAGATCTTGTTTCTGTTTGCACGAAGGTCGTCTGCTTCCTGCTGTACAGCTCTTGCCTTCTCATCCAGCTCGATGACTTCATCTACTAACGGAAGTTTTCTGTCCTGGAATTTATTTTTAATGTTCTGTTTTACGATATCTGGATTTTCTCTTAAAAATTTAATGTCAATCATGTCTTCCTCCTACAGTCAGAAATTTCTGATATTCATTAGAATTATACACGCATCCTATCCAGTTCGCAAGGGAAAGTCATGTTTTCTTATTTACAGGATCCTGCTCTCTATCAACAGACATAAAAAATAGTGTATCAAACATTTCTATTTGATACACTATTCAGTGTCATTTACCTTTTTAATTAAAAAGATTGATTCTATCCTGCTAAATCAGCACGTTTCCCACGTTCCTTATTTCAGCGGATATTTATCTGTCAGTGTCTTAACGATTGCTTTTGCTTTCTCTACACCAGCTTCGCCTTCTTTGATTACGATAGAGATTGCTTCTGCTACCTGATCCATATCTTCGGTGTTCAGGCCACGGGTTGTTGCAGCCGGTGTTCCGAGACGGAGTCCGCTTGTTACGAACGGAGATTTCGGATCGTTCGGGATGGTGTTTTTGTTGGCTGTGATATGAGCCTCATCCAGAAGTTTCTCTACTGCTTTACCGGTCAGGTCATACGGAGTCAGGTCTACCAGCATCAGATGGTTGTCTGTACCGCCGGATACGATCTTGATGTCACGTTTCATCAGACCGTTTGCCAGTGCCTGCGCATTATCGATGATGTTTTTCTGGTATGTTTTAAAGTCCTCTGTCAGCGCTTCTTTGAAGCATACTGCTTTACCTGCGATGACATGCATCAGCGGACCGCCCTGGATTCCAGGGAATACAGCTTTGTTGAAGTTGAAGTTGTTTTTCTCCATGGACTCTTTGGATACGAGGATCATACCGCCTCTCGGTCCACGCAGTGTTTTATGAGTTGTAGTAGTAACTACATCTGCATATGGAACCGGATTCTGATGCAGTCCTGCTGCTACCAGACCTGCGATATGAGCCATATCTACCATTAAATATGCGCCGCATTTATCAGAGATTTCACGGAATTTTTTGAAATCGATAGCTCTTGCATATGCGCTTGCGCCTGCGATGATCATTTTCGGTTTGCATTCCATAGCGATCTCTTCTACTTTATCGTAGTCGATGAATCCCTCATCATTTACACCGTAAGGTACGATATTGAAGTAAGTACCGGAGAAGTTTACAGGGCTTCCGTGTGTCAGATGTCCGCCGTGATCCAGGTTCATGCCCATTACGGTATCACCCGGTTTCAGCAGTGAGAACTGAACTGCCATGTTTGCCTGTGCGCCGGAATGCGGCTGTACGTTTACATACTCTGCGCCATAAAGCTCTTTAGCACGCTCAATGGCAAGATTCTCTACGATATCCACACACTGGCATCCGCCGTAGTATCTTTTTCCCGGATATCCTTCTGCATATTTGTTGGTAAGGATGCTTCCCATAGCAGCCATAACTGCCGGGCTTACCCAGTTTTCAGAAGCGATCAGCTCAATATGTGTGTTCTGTCTGTCAAACTCAGCATTGATGGCATCATACACTTCTACGTCAACTTTTTTTACTTCTTCAAGTGAATACATCTTGTGTTCCTCCATTATTTATCTTCCCCACATGTATGTTACATATGGGCCCGAATGATATCCATGAAAAATATCATTTATTTTTTCTTTTTGTTTTTACCAAACTTCGTGGTAAATGCATACCACAGTGCGCCTGTAATACAGATAGATGAATACGTACCTCCAACGATACCTACCATCAGTGGCAGCGCAAACTCACGGATAGATGTGACACCGATGATGAACAGCACCAGTACCATAACGAATACGGTAATGTTGGTGTTGATGCTTCGTGACAGTGTCTCTGTGATACTGCGGTTTGCGATCAGCTTGTAATCGCCTTTCTCTTTTGCCGGAGCCGTCTTTAGGTTCTCCCTGATTCGGTCGAAGATAACGATCGTCGCATTGATGGAGTAACCTACCAGTGTCAGCATACAAGCGATAAATGTGCTTCCCACAGAAGTCTGGGACAATGCATAGAATGCAAGTACGATGAGAACATCGTGGATCAGGGCGATAACCGCACTGGATGCAAACTGTAACTGTTTGAACCGGAACCAGATGTAGATCAGCATACAGATCGTTGCAATGATAACCGCTTTGATCGCATCGTTACGCATTTCAGTACTGATGGTGGAGCTGATGTTCGTTGATGTGATCGCGGACTCCTCTACCTGGAAGTTGTCTTTCATTGCTGTGTTGAACTCTTCACGCTCGTCCAGGGACAATGTACGTGTCTTGATAACAACTGCGTTGCTGTCCTGTACTTTCTGTGTCTGTACATTTCCGTCGCCTGTGATCTCCTCTACAACAGGAACGATAGTTTTATCGATCTCATCCAGAGAATAATCTTCATTAAATGTAACGGTTGTAGATGTACCGCCCACAAACTCAAGGCTGTAATTCAGCGGATTGCCTGTCTTATTCTTGTTCACGCCAAGTCCTGCAAGACCTACGACGATGACAACGATAGAAATCACAAAAAAGATCGCACGTTTGCCCACAAAGTCAAACGGTTTGCGTTCTTTCTTGCTTCCGTAGAATTTCTTGTCTTTCAGTCCCATCGCATAGAGTGCTTTCAGCACCCATCTTGTGATAACAAGGGATGTGAACAGGGATACGATGATACCGATCGCCAGTGTGCTTGCAAAGCCTTTTACAGTACCGGAACCGAAGATTCCGAGAACGGCTGCTGCGATCAATGTGGTAATGTTACTGTCAAGTACGGCAGAAAGGGCTTTTTTGAAACCAATCTGCTCCGCCTGCTGCGGATTCTTTCCGTTGGAAATCTCCTCGCGGATTCGGGCAAATATAATAACATTGGCATCCACCGCCATACCGATGGACAAGACGATACCTGCAATACCTGTCAGCGTCAGTGTAATGTTATACAGATGCAGAATCGCAAGGATCAGTCCGCAGTAGATCAGCAGCGCAATGCCCGATGCAAGACCCGGGATGCGATATGCAACGATCATAAATGCGATAACGATCAGCACACCGATAAATGCAGCAAGGATACTGGTATTAATGGCATCCTGACCAAGCTTTGCCCCTACAACTTCTGACTGCAGCTCTTCCAGCTGTACGGACAGGGAACCGATGCGGATGGTAGATGCAAGATTTTCTGCATCTTCATAAGTAGACATACCGGTAATAACGGCTTTACCATCTGTAATAGCTGTCTGTACGGTAGGATTGCTTACGATCTGGTCATCAAATACGATCGGTAATCTGTTTCCTACATTTGCGCTTGTCACTTCACTGAATATTTTTGCTCCCTCATCGGTAAAGGTAAGAGATACTACATATTCGCTTGCGCCTGTCGTCTGATTTTTCTGTGTTGCTGCTTCCGCATTGGCGATCATATCGCCTGTCATATACGTGTTTCCGTCAGCTGTCTGGAATTCCAGTGAACCTGGTTTACCAAGCTCTTCCAGAATCTGGCTGGCATCTGATACGCCTGGAATCTCGACCGTGATACGATCGTTTCCTACTTTGTACACCTCTGCCTCAGTACTGTAACTTTCCACACGCTTCTGGAGCTTGTAGATCGTATCGCTCATGTCTTCAGCGGATGGCGTCTCGTCTCCTGCGACCTGATAAGTGATGCTGACACCGCCGGAAAGATCCAGACCGAGTTTTACACCCTTGTCGCGGTCTTTTGCAATAGTACCGCCTAGGATTCCATAGGAATAGTAGGCAAGTCCTGCAAGAATGGCCAGGAATACGATAAAAATTACGACTCCCTTTTTCTTCTTCATTGTTTCCAATTTTCCTTTCTGATGATTCGCACAGACTGCTTTGCGGTCGCTTCTGCGCTACTCCTCTGCCATTGCGGCTTTGATCATGATGGCACATTCAATGCGCTTCTTCTGCAGCTCACAGCCGATATCGTAAGCGTCATTGATGTTTCCATGGAAATTGTATGAATTTGCGGCACAACCGCCACTGCAGTAAAATCTGGCAAAGCATTCCCGGCATTTCTTCTTTGCATACACATTGCAGCATTTGAATTCATCCCGAAGCTCTGTGTTTTTTACGCCTTCAAAGACGGTTCCCATCTTGAATTCTTCATTTCCTACAAACTGGTGGCAGGGATACAGGTCTCCCCACGGGGTTACCGCCAGATACTCAGTTCCGGAACCGCAACCGGATAACCGTTTTGCCACGCATGGTCCACCCTCTAAATCTATCATAAAATGGAAGAAATTAAAATCCCTTCCTGATTTTTTTCGTTCCACCATTTCTGCAGCAAGAGCATCATACTCTGCAAACAGCTTTGGCAGATCCTCTTCCCGGATCGCATACTCTTCTTCCGGCGGAGCCACAACAGGCTCTACAGAGATCTGTTTGAATCCAAGGTCTGCCAGATGAAGCACATCCTGGGAGAAATCCTGATTGAAATGGGTAAACGTACCGCGGACATAATATTTGTCCTGATGACGGCTCTCTGCAAATTTCTGGAATTTCGGCACAATCAGGTCGTAGCTTCCTTTTCCATTCCGGAACGGACGCATATGGTCATTGACTTCTTTTCGTCCATCGATACTTAATACCACGTTTGCCATCTCTTTATTGGCAAACTCCATAACTTCATCGTTTAACAGCACACCATTGGTAGTCAGTGTAAAACGGAAGTTCTTGTTGTGGATCTTCTCCTGTTCACGGCCGTATGCCACCAGATCTTTTACTACCTGGAAATTCATCAGCGGCTCGCCTCCGAAAAAGTCTACTTCCAGATTTCTTCTGTTTCCTGAATTTGCGATCAGGAAATCCAGCGCAGCTTTTCCCACTTCATAGCTCATGAGTTCCCTGCGCCCATGATACTCTCCCTCTTCCGCAAAGCAGTAGCGACAGGCAAGGTTGCAGTCATGGGCAATGTGCAGACAGAGCGCTTTTACTACGGTCTGACGTTTCTTGAAATCCATGATGTAATCTTCGTATTCATCTTTAGTAAAAAGCTGTCCGTCTTCTGCCAGCTCTTTTACTTCCTCATAACACTCTGAGATCAGTTCTTCCGGATATTTATCTTTCAGTTCTGCCTGGATCTCCGGAAGATCCTTCTCTTCATACAGTGCAATAATATCATAGGTCGTATCGTCCACAACGTGAATCGCTCCGCTGTTCACATCAAGAACAATATTATAACCATTATTTTTGTACTGGTGGATCAAATCTTGTTCCTCACTTTCTTGTACTTTTCTTTAAACGCACAAATGACCGTATGCATACCATACGGTCCCTTTGTTTTCGCTTTGTTTAATTGTTATACGATCGCATTATTTGCTGTGTTCGCAGCTCTGGTTTCCTACTGTGCAGGATGTTTTACATGCAGACTGGCAGGATGTCTGGCACTCACCGCAACCGCCTTTTTTTACTGTATTCTGTAATCTTTTTGTATTTAATGTTTTTACATGTTTCATCTCAAAAACACTCCTTCCAAATTAAAAATACTCATTAAGTACGTTGAGTATAACACAATCCCAGACGAAATGGAAGAGAGAATCTGTAAGTTTTGCCCATTTTGAATTCCATTCTGCCCTCGTTTTTCCGAAATCGCAAAATATTCAAAAAAGATATTTTTCATATTGCATATCCTCTCAGTCTTTTCTGGCCACCATGCCTCCGATCATACCCGCACAGGCGCACATAACCCAGATCGAAGCCATTTTTAGTGTATTATCGGGAATCCCTTTTTCCAGAATAACTGAACCGGCAAACAGAATGCAGAAATAAATGCTGCCGACAGCCAGTCCCCACAGAAAACACCGGCTTCCCATCCTCCTGCCAACGATCACGCCGCCAAAAAATCCTGCCAGTATGTAGACAGCCATAATGCCCACCGACACCATATTTTCACTGAGTTTGAACCGGTACAGCAAAAAAGCAAGGATAAAAAGCATTACCCCCGTCAGTACATACATGATCAGCAGCGTACTGATGAATTTCAGCCCCCGGCCTTCCGGTCTGATCGTCGGATTGCCCCCGGATGCCTTTTCCCTTCTGTTGTACAAATCATTGCTATGCACGCTTTCTACTCTGTTATTAAGATCATTTCTATACATTCTTTCCGTTCGGTTGTTCCGGTCATTTCTATGTATCTTTTTCGTTCTAATCCCCATATTAGCCATATATATTCCTCCCGTTTCAGTCATACCGCCTATTTTTCCAAACGCCTGCGAAGAGCATATACTCTTTCTATTTTCTGATTACCAATTTTTACTGGCTCTATTTTATATATATGCAGACCTGTCCACATTTATGTCTATTTTATATTTTCTCGTATCTGCAATTTAAAAAAAGCGGCACGGATAATTCCGTGCCGCTTTCATCAGCAAATATAGGATTTATTTTAATGCAAAGGACTATTTCAAACCTTAATTTTATTAACGTACCTCTGAATCGATCGGAGCTACTTTCAGTGCACACATTGCGATCAGACCGATAACTGCCATAATTGCCATGATGATATAAGCAAGCTGACAAGTTGGGTCGAAACCATTGCATGCGGATACTACTGTGATGCCTACACCAGTCATAACGGAGTTCAGCGGCTGGATAACTGAGAATGCGTTTTTGAAGTCATAACGTCCCCAGATAGCTGCTGTACAGGAAACCATCAGGTTAGATGATCCACCAAGCATAACTGCAAGGATCGGCAGTGAGATATAATGTAATGCTGTTACATGTGTCAGACAGAAGAGAACTGCAATCAGCGCCAGGGCATTGATCAGGATACCAGTTTTCTTTGTTCCGATCTTGCCATCGATCCATCCTACTACGATAGATCCAGGAATAGCAAGCACACCGGCGATACCAAGCATCTGGAAAATAGACGGCATCTCATATCCCATAGCCATAAATTTGGTTACGAAGTTGGACATGATACCCATGGACATGAATCCTGTGATACCAACTGCGATCCAAAGAACCCACATACGACCTGTTTTCAGACATTTTAAAGCTGTCCATTTAGAAGTTTTCAAATACTCAAGTGCAGCTTCATGCTCTGCTCTTGCTTTATCGTTATCAAATGCAGGATCGTTGTCCGGGAAACCACCCTTTTCTTCCGGGAAATCTCTTACGAAAGCGATTACAACGATACCAACAATAACTGCGATAACTGCAATCATGTTGTAGTACATAGAATATCCAACAGTACCAGCGAAAGTACCTGCTACAGCAGATGTAGTAGCTGCAGACAGAGGATAACCTGCTGTACACAGACCCATGGCAACACCACGTTTAGTCGGGAACCAGTGTCCAATGATCTCGCCTGCCAGAAGCATTGCTGATGCAAGTGAGAATGTATAAACGATAACGTAACATACAACAACACCAACGGTGTTATGCATCTGACCGATCAGAACTGTAAATACAGCTGTGATGATCATGCTCAGTCCCCAGTAAAGACGGATAGACTGTTTGTGGATCAGACGGCCAAGAATAACACTACCAATAATACCAAATGGTACTGCGATGGTAGACATGGCGTAGATTGCGCCCTGGTTCATACCCTGTCCGATAAAAATATCTCTCGTTACATTTAATGAGTCAGATGTCATCGCTGAATAAACATAACATGAGAAGAATGCTAAAATGACAACGATGTAACCTTTTACACCAAGGTTCCAGCTGCTCGTTTTTTTGTTTTCCATGTTCAAATCCTCCCTAAAATAACAAACCATAAAAAACCGGATAAAAATCTTACAGACAACCCTGTTTTAATCTGCAAAATTTCCTAACCGTACTTTTGCCTTTGCCCTCCTTTTTCTTTGCTGTATTGTAACCCTACATCGACATAATAACCGACAGGAAATCAAAAGTCAATTTATATTTTGTATGATATATCATATATAGTATATTTTTGGAGCAAATTTTGATTATTTTAAAGTTCAGTAATGCATGATTTGCATTATATTTTTCATATTTCCCCTTGCATTGTTTATTTTCTTAGTAATCAGCTCCATTATTTCCGGGTTTTTACTCTCATTCGCATTTTTTCGGAAGTATTTTGGCAGCTATAATCTGGATTCCGGATTAACAATCCTTTTCTTATTCATTTTTCGGATAAACCGACAAGAATTCTCTCTAACTTTTCTTCTGCCTGCTTCAATTCCCGGAAAAATCCACTCCATTCTTCATATGGATCACACATATCTTTTCGTTGTAGGTACTCTCCCAGTTGTCCTTTACCCGCGATCGTATCTAATCTGCGATTGTAGGGAATCGCTGCAAGATAATTTTTCGGAATCCGATAGCGCAGAGTAATGTCATCCACAGCAGGAATGCCCGGCAATTTTTCTTCAAAATAATTGTATATGCAGTACAGGATATTTCCCTGCCGCAGTTGTCTGGCAGCAAAAAAGGCATCCAGACTCCGATAGTCCTGTTTCAGAAATACAACCGCGAGATCTGCCGACTCCAGGATCTGCATGGAACGGTTGTCATGATTGTGCTTCAGATCAGTATAGATGATTCCCGACATCCTGCGAAACAGTCCGCCAAAAAGTTCTGCACCGGGATATCCCGCCACATCTTCAAATGGATTCCAAAATGCTAAAAATCTGATATGATTCATGAATACTCCTTTTCAGAGCTTGAGACGTGCAAAAATGATTTTCAGAATATGATTTTAAATTCAAGATTCGTTCTATTATAGATGATTAAAGACGTTTTTAATATATCATAAGCCCTTGCTCAAAGCAAGCTCATTTTTATACTTCAGATAAATCTTCTTCTCTTGTTATTGCCATATATGTTTTCAGCCCGTCTCCTGCGTTGGATTTTTTCCTGCCTTAATTCTCCCTCTTCCCCTCATCGCAACTGCAACAAACACTTTTTTACTTTTTTTCAAAAAAGTGCTTGACTTTTACCTTCATTTCATAGTATATTAATCGGGCAGGTCGCGAACAGCCTGCATTATTTATGGCGAGATAGCTCAGTTGGCTAGAGCATGCGGTTCATACCCGCAGTGTCGAGGGTTCGAATCCCCCTCTCGCTATTGTGAAAGCAGCAACGATATCGTTGCTGTTTTTGCTTTTAAAAAAGCAGCGATAATCCCATACATTCATCCCAAAGCAAACAATTTCGCTTTGTTTCTTCGAATGCAGACATTATCACTGCTCTTTTATTCCTGTTCTGTTAAAATATAGTCTTATAAATACACATTTTACTAACAAATGTAACATTCATAAACCGTAACATTTTTACATAACTTTTCCACACTCTTTTCAGTGTAAAATTTCTAGATTCCAAGCCACAAAAACAGTAACAGAAGAATCACTGCACGAATGATCGTAAACAATACTTCATTTCCTTTGAAGATTCCAACACCGGTCTTCACGTTGCCTTTCGGGCAGGTATCCATACATTTCTGGCACTGGAAACAGTCCCCGGAAACTTCCCAGGAACCTTTTGCCGGAAGCTCGATATCCGACGGACACATTCTGGTACAGGCGCTGCAGCCTTTCAGACACTGTTCCCGATCCCTGTGCAGGGAAAATACCGGAAGCACCGGTAAAATAGAAAATATGGCTCCCATCGGGCAGAGGAAACGGCAGAAAAAGCGCTCCTGCAAACACATACCAATGATGATCAGCACCAGAAGAAGGATACCGATTCCATATCCTGCCAATTTAAAATTTCTCGCATGAAGCATGGAGAATACTTCCCACGGACTTGTTCCCTGTGTTTTTCCAAATACCCCTGCAAAGCAGAGGATTACGATCACTGCCAGTAGCACATATTTCATGCAGGACAATACGCCTGTCAGCTTCTGATTTAACTTGATCGGCTTCTTTTTCAGCTTTTTGCATATCCATACATACAGAGCATGTACCGCATCCCCCAAACTTCCGAAGGCACAGGCGAAACCGCAGAAAAATCTGCCGAACACCACGGTGTACACGCACAGTGCGATCAGTATTGTCACAAAAGATGTCAGCTCCACTCTGGCTCCACTTCCGATCTGTGTAAAAATATATTTTACGCCTGCAAACGCAGCTGTATACGCTGACGGCAGAAACAGAAAATAGAGCAGCTGTATGATAGCCCTGATCCACTTATGTAATTTCTTTAATCCTTTTTTATCCAACTGTTTCATTCAACAAAATCCTCGTACTCTCTACTGCGCACTTTCCAGCGCCTGTGCTGTCGCATTTTTGATTCCGGTAGAACTGAATGTTGCTCCGGATATGGTATCTACCTCAGATGTCTGCGCATCAATGATCTTCGGAATGATATCCTCTGCCATTGTCAGATATGCGCCGTCCTCTTTTTCTGCGGAAACGATGTCCACGGCTGTGATTTTGCCGCCGTCTACGGTTGCTTTTACGGTAATATCTCCGCCAAATCCTGTGGCCGTTCCCTCATAACTTCCGTCTTTGTAGGAACCTGCTGTATCTCCACCGGCTTCCTCACTCTGAATCTGGGCGGAAAGTTTTGCGATCTCGTCATCTTTTTCTCTGGCCTCAGTGACCATGTTGTAGCCAAAAATGATCACGAGGATCGCTGCCACGTTCACAATTCTGATCCAAAAATTTTTCATCCTATTTCTCTCTATTCTATATTATTCAATTTATAATCACTTCACTGCAAATACAGTTCCATCTACTCTACAGAGCAAGACTTTTAGCATCTTATTTCTGGAACGCTTCTTTTGCTTTTTTCAGTGCTTCCAGGCAGGCTTCCCGAATGGATTTTGAACTGCATGTAGCCCTGGACACCGTATCAAGAGATATAATCTTCTCTTCTGTTGTCTCTTCTCTGGACAGTCCCAGAACCTGAGTGATCATTCCTGTGAGGCTGCTCCTTCCGTTTGCTGCCCATTTGATATATTTATCATTGCCGGAATCGCCATCTCCACTGACATCAGCAACTGAAACAATCCGGTCATTTTTGATCGTGATCTTTGCTGTCAGATTGTACGGTTCAAAATCCTCATCTTCATCTGGCACACACGGAACTACAATCGTATAGGTTCCGTCTGCGTAAGTTGTTGCCGGCTGGGCATTGCCGTTATCTTCGGAACCGTTTCCATTGTTGTTTTCGTTTCCGGAACCATTGCTATTGTTTCCATTAGTGGTATTTCCGTTATTTGCACTGTTGGAATTGCCATTGTTTCCGGAACCATTCGTGCTGTTTCCGTTATTTCCGTTTCCATTGGAACCGTTTGTTGCTTTTTCAGCTTCTGCCAGAGCATTTTTAATCGCCTCCAAAATTCCTTTGGAGCTGTAAGTAGCTCCGGATACGGTATCTACATTCGTACTCTGGGCAGTTACTACATTGTCAGCCACCACTTTTGCACGGTTAAAAAATGTCTCATCTTCATCCTTTGCATCCGTAATAAGGATTGCTTTGATCGTCTTGTTCTGAATAACCACGGAAACGCTGATATCTCCGCCATAGCCAAATCCGGTTCCATTGTACACACCATCTTTGTACGGAAATTTTCCGGCAGCCCCGGGTGTCACTGCTGTTGTGCCGGATGATGCATTGTTAAGAGTTCCCTGTGCATCAGAAGTACCGGACACTGCTGCCTGCGTCAGTGCATTTCTGACTGCATTGATGATTCCTGCAGAACTATAGGTCGCTCCGGATACCGTATCCACATTTGTGGTCTGACCGGAAATGATCTTTGCGATCAATGATTTTGCACGGTTAAAATAACTTGCATCGTCTTTATTTTCCACCACATCAATAGATGCAATCTTACCGCCGCTGATCACGACTTTCACTTTCAAAGGACCGCCAAATCCGGTAGCTGTTCCGTAATAAGTACCGTCTTTGTAAGCTGCCGCATCTGCAACCTGCGCTACTTCTGTGGTTCCCTGTCCTTTTCCTGCATCTGCTGCCGCCGTTTTACCGCTGTCTTTCTCTCCGGTCAGGGCATTTTTTACGGCGCTGATGATTCCGTTGGAACTGTAAGTCGCTCCGGATACGACGTCTACCTCCAGACTCTGGGACTGGATGATACGGTCAATGACTGCTTTTGCACGATTGAAAAAGGCCTCGTCATCTGCTTCTACATTTAATACGTTAATCGCCACGATCTTTTTATCTTTGATTTCTACAGAAACTGTGATGGATCCGGCATAACCAGTTCCGGTTCCTTCGTAGGTTCCGTCCGGAAGATCAAACACCTGTGCATCCGGTGTCGTCTCCGGCTCCGTATCGCCACTCTGATTTTTCAGTTCTGCAGCCTCTTTTGGCGTA
This sequence comes from uncultured Roseburia sp., assembly GCA_905193415.1. GTDB lineage: Bacteria > Bacillota > Clostridia > Lachnospirales > Lachnospiraceae > Brotonthovivens. The sequence goes on along the minus strand of CAJJOP010000002.1, from coordinate 76,918 downwards.
ACTGCATATACATTGGGGGTATAGCTTGCCAGGGATACGCCTGCACAGGCCGCGATCACAACTGCCGCCAGAACAGGCGCAACTGTGGATATTTTTTTGATATGCATATTTTTCACTTCTTTCTTTCAGATTTCCATACAAAAATACTTTCTCCTGATACACTGTCCTTATATACAACGCCCTTCGTCAGTCAGTTTCAGATAATAATATTTTTATGTAATAAGTTTTCTCTATCTTTGATTAGTATTATCTAACCGACTTATCCTAACATTATAAGAATGCAAGTGTCAACAAACTGTTTTCTTATAAAGAAATCTTTTCAATAATCGTCAGATTTTCTTCCTGCTCATTCCATTACTGACCAGACAGACATAAAAAACTCCCACATTTGGTAAATCTCCGCCCCTCGAAGTTCTTTTACCAAATATGAGAGTTTTCTGTTTTCTATACGGAATAGTACGAAGGATCATCTGTATTCTGTCATCAGCTTATACATGCCTTTTGCATAAATCTCCGTCATTTGCCGAAAACTGTCAATGCTTAGATATTCATTTGCCTCATGCGCCAGTTCTTCCTCATCACACAAAGTCCGCTGCAGTTTCCTTTTACCAGAAGCTGCAACACCTGCATCTGTTCTTCCGATCCTGGATGAAACTGAAGAAGGAATGTAATAAAAAAATCTCCCAGCACAAGAACATCTTTTTCCAGTACGTCTTCCTGAAAAGGTGCATCAAATACAGATGCCCTTTTTACTATCCGGTCAAGGCCTTCCCGCCCGGACAGAATCTTCATATTTTCAAATATAAAAACATAAAGTCCACAGACCTTGACAGATTTTTTGTCATGGTCTGTGGACTTTACATCCAAATCCTTTTCTGATATTTAGGAAGCCATATATGCTTTTCTGACAGATGGCAACACCAGCTGACACACGATGCCGATCAGCAGTCCGGTAAGGAACCCTGCAATCAGCAATACCGGCAGATACACTGTCAGACTCAGACTCTCCACCACAAACATTGCTACGATCAGCTGACCCACATTGTGGCAGATGCCGCCGATAACACTGACTACAACGACCGGGAATTTCTTTGTCTTCTGCAGGAGAACCATGATGGCAAGACTCAATAACCCTCCCGCCAGACTGTACAGGATGGATGCAAGATTTCCGAACAAAAATCCACTGAGGACAATCCGAACAACTGATACAAACAATGCCTGTTTTCCACCCATGATATAGAGAACCGCTACAATGGCAAGATTTGCAAGGCCAAGCTTGATTCCAGGGATGCCGAAGTTAATGGGTATCAGCGTTTCCACATAGCTGAACACCAGCGCAATAGCGATCATCATGGCAAGCATAGCGATCGTTTTGGTTGACAATTTCTTTTTCTTCATCTGATTTTTCTCCATTTCTGCGTTTTCAATTGGCAGAACACATCTTTTTTATGTTTTCGTTTTGCTCGTCTGCCACAGCCGACCATCCCCTTCTATGGAAGATTTCCCTGCTCTATCGAATCGCATTTCTTTCAGTTCCAAACATACAATCTATTTTGTCTCTATGACATTCAACTCTGTATTTCCATTAATATCGATAAACTGGTCTTTCAGATTGTCTGTAATATAAATCTTGTGATCTTCCGTTTCCATAAGGACTCCAAAATTGTCTTCCTGACAATGTTCTTTTGCATATGCGATGGCCTTGTCTGTTCCCAGTACGAACAAAGAGGTAGAAAGTCCATCGGCAAGGGTGCTGTCACCGCTTACGATCGTAACTGAGATCAGACCATTATTTGCAGAATAACCGGTCTTTGGATCAATGATATGATGATAGGTAATCCCTGTTGCCTCATCGGTAAAATTACGCTCATATCCACCGGATGTAATGACAGCTTCGTCTGTCACGCTCAATCCGCCAAGATATCCGTTCTCATCTTCCGGATCCTGAATACCGACTTTCCATGCAGAACCATCCGTCTTACTGCCCAGCACCTGTGCATTTCCGCCAAGGTTGATTACTGCGCTTTTCACTCCGTATTCTTTAAAAATCTCCATAACCAGTCCGGAAGTATATCCTTTTGCAATACCGCCGAGGTCAATCTCCATTCCTTCCGGCATGGAAATGACAGATTTTCCACCTGCATTTTTTTCAACCGAAATCTTTCCAGCATCCACCAGTGCAAGTTTTGCGGCAAGATCAGTATCTGAAGGTACGGCAAAGTTTCCTGTGGTAAATCCCCACAGCTGCATAACCGGGTAAATGGAAATATCAAAAGCTCCGCCGGTACTCCGATAAATGTCCAGTGCGCGCTCCACCATGTATGCAGTTTCTTCGGACATCTCTCCGCCATGATTTTTATTGATCTGAGCGATCTCACTGTTCTCATTTCCCGTAGACAGCAAAGCATCCAGACGCTGAATTTCCTCTACACCGGCATCCACTGCCTTCTGAGCATTTTTCCCATATGCAGTCAGGGTCATATAAGTATCCATGGCAAATATATCTCTGCTGTATTCTTTTTTGGAAGATAATCCGGTATCTGCATCGCTGCCTGTCTCAGCTTCGGAAGAAACTGCAGTACCGCTTCCGTTATTCTTTTCACTGTTGGATGACTGACATCCGCCAAGCAGGGAACATGCCATAACCACACCCAGCACTGTCAGCATCACTTTTCTCTTTCTCATATCGTTCTCCATTCATAAAGTATCTTATATTAATCGCTTCTTAATTTTCCGCCTTTTCATGATATAATGAGCGTAAGAGAGTCAACATGCTCGCATGATTGACGAACGGCGAATGTTGGTCATGAACCGTTTTTGTTCATGATATAATATCTATAATTCTTTAAATATTGAGCCAACACTTCTCCAAGCACAAAAACAGCTTCTCTCCTTCTATCTATTTTTCATTTAAGAAAATCTGCTTTTAAAAGTTAGCCCAAACTAATCCAATTCTATCACATTTTTTTTATTTGACAAGTATTTTTCTCAAATTTAGGTGCAAAATTTTGCTTTTTATATATTTTACAAAGTATGTTTTCCCCACTTTTTCTACTATTTTCTTCAGGAAAAATATACATCTGCACATGAAATGGAAATCAGAGTATGTTTTAGCCATACAAACATTTATATAAATTTTCGACATATTTGATATACTACAGTTTACCAAACAGACTTATCGTATGATATGTTATACAATACAACAGGCCGGAGCTTACGCCCCGGCCTGTCGACATGAGAAAAAGTTCAAGTATTAGAGAATTGATTTATTAAGGTTATTGAGATTTTCAGTGTACTACTGTTAAATTTTATTCTGTTTTTTATAATTAGGTTTTTGTGATCAGGTTTCTAATGTTCAGATTTTAGATCTCTGCAAGCTGTTTGCCAAGGTTTACGCATTCAGCGATTGCGTCATCATCCGGTGTTTCCTGGCAGATCAGACCTTCACCGTTTAATACAGTTGCGCCGGCTGCCTGCATACGCTCAACCCAGTTACGCATCCATTCGCCGTCTCCCCAGCCATAAGAACCGAACAGGGCGATTGTTTTTCCGCTTGCGAAGCCTTCTACTTCTGCTACAAACGGCTCCATCTCTGCTTCATCCAGTACTTCAACTCCCATAGACGGGCAGCCAAGCGCGAATGCATTTGCAGCCTTCAAATCATCCAGAGATGCGCTTCCAACATAAACCACATTTGCTTCTTTTCCTGCTTCTGTGATTCCTTTTCCAATAGCCTCTGCCATTGCCTGTGTATTTCCTGACTGTGTCCAGAATACAACCTGAATTTTATCCATTTCTTTTATTCCTCCTTGTAGTTAGCTTTTTCTAACTTATGTTAATATTATATAACTTTCTGCATTTCGTCAAGGTTTTTATTGATAGATTTCTTCAGCTTCTGTATTATTGACAGTTCTTCTCAATAGCATCTGGCATCTTCTGTTTCATCAATCTGCTTTTGGCAGCGAGTATGAACATATGGATATCATACACGCCGCCATTTATTCCTCTCTCCGTAAAGTTTTGTCTCAAATTCTCTTATTGATAATTATCGTACATTTTTCCCAGTAATTGAGCCATCGTTTCAACATTTACAGGTTTTAATGCACAGCTTACAAACCAGTTTTTTTCCACTGCTGCTTTTGCACAGGAAACAATTTCTTCTCTAGAATATCCCTGTTCTTTCAAGGTTTTTATATTGAGTTTTCTCATTAGGTTTCGTATCTTTTCTGCTGCCAACTTTGCTGTTGTTTCCAAAGATATCTTTTCTGTATTTTTTATTCCAATCGCCTCTGCAATCTTATACATTTTTTCATGTGCAACATCTGCTGAGAACATGATTACCTCCGGTAATGTAATTGCACATGCAACACCATGAGGCATATGGAACCGGATTCCCATTTCATGAGCTGCGGCATGACCAAAATGAACGCTTGCATCATTAAATGCTATTCCTGCAAAATTACTTCCCAGACTAAGCTTTGTTCTGGCCTCCAGATTTTGTCCATCTATATATGCATCTTCTATATTTTCAATAATCAATCTCATTGCATGCAAAGCAAGTATATCAGATTTTGGATTTCCGCAATTTGTCGTAAATGATTCAATTGCATGAGATAATGCATCCATACCACTGGCTGCTGTTATATGCGGTGGAGCTGAAATTGTAAGCACAGGGTCAACGATTGCCATATCTGCAGAACGTAATACTGTTTCTTTTGCATCCGTATCTTCATCATGAATAACACTGATCGCCGTTACTTCACTTCCCGTTCCTGATGCCGTTGGTATAAGAATCAGTTTCGTCTTTTTTATATAGTCTGTGCTAAATTGCGCATAATATTTACTTACAGGCAAAGGATTATCGGCTAACACAGCTACCGCTTTTGCAGTATCAAGACTGCTGCCGCCACCTATACCAACAACAATGTCAATTTTTTTATCCTGTGCCATCAGTCCTGCTTCATGAATAATTTCTTTTGGCGCATCAGGCATTACTTTATCAAAAATATACACATCAATTCCAGCATCTTCTATTGTTCGGATGATTTTTTCTGCAATTCCAGATAATTCTACTCCCCTATCATAAATACACAACACCTTTGTTCCATGAAATTCTTTCACTTTACTTCCTATTTCCAATACTGCATCTGGTCCGAAAATAACTGGACACACTTGCTGATATTTACTGATCATTTTTGTCATGCTCCTTTCCATGCTACAATATCATTTTCACTTATAATTCTATTTTTCAATGTACAGTAACTTTTAATCCGTAGCTTTCCAATATTTCCCTGCACTTTTCTATTCTTTTTTCGGGAACTGGCGGAACTGAAAAAATATCATTTCTTCCAATTCTTGAATATTTTGCCTTTCCAAGATCGTGAAAAGGAAGTAACTGAATTATCGTAATGGCTTGCTTTATATTTTTACAGAACAAACCGGTAGCATGCATATTTTTCTCCGAATCATTATGATCTGTAATAAGAGGAATACGAATCTGCATTTTTCCGCCTTTTTGAGCAATCAATCTGGCATTTTCAAGAATTTGTTCATTGAAAACCCCCGTCAATCTTTTATGTTCTTCGCTGTTCATATGCTTCAAATCATATAAAAATAAATCTGTATATGGTATAACCATTTTAATATTTTCAGGATTTGTAAATCCACTTGTATCTACCGCAGTATGTATACCGATACCCTTCAATTCTTTTAACAGCTCCAATGTAAATTCCGCCTGACTCAGAGCTTCGCCTCCAGATATCGTTACGCCTCCTCCTGAATTTTTATAAAATGGCATATCTCCCTTCACTTTTTCCACAATCTCTTCTGCTGTATACTTCTTCCCGGATATAAATAATGCATTAGGATAACATTTTTGTGTACATAAACCACAATTTTTACATTTTTCACGATCAATCAATATTTTGTGGATACTTTTTCCACCCGCTGTTTCCTCTGGAATTGGATTTAAAGATATTGCATGATTTGCACATAGCTTTAGGCAATTCCCACATCCTGCGCATCTCATCCTAATCCAACTCAATTGCGGATAAAACTCCTGTGATTCCGGGCTATGGCACCATAAGCACCGCAAAGGACATCCTTTCAAAAACACTGTTGTCCGAATACCCGGACCATCCTGAACAGAAAAAGATTGAATATCATACACAAGGCCTGTCTTTTTTTTCATCATTCTTACCTCCTGCATGCTTTAGCTGCTTTTAATTTTTTCTAATTGAAACTCATACAAATACTCTTTCAAATATGATTTTTATTTACTTTTTTTACAACCCAAGTTCTGTTCTTCGAATCAGATCATCCTGCATTCCCTTGAATACTTCTACAAAATATGCTGAAAATCCTGCAATACGAACCACAAGATCCTTATAATTTTCCGGATGTTTCTGTGCATCTTTCAAAGTATCAGCAGATACAATATTTAACTGCATTTCCATGCCACCCATATCACAAAAATATGTATGCATTAACTGCTGCAATTTATCAAATCCATCTTCATTGGAAAGTACTGTTGGATGAAATTTCATATTTAGCAAAATACCATTGGAAAAATCCGTATGATCAAAAGATGTCACTGATCTCAGAATCGCTGTTGGACCGCTTCTATCCATACCCTGCATAGCAGAAATACCATCCGCAAGCGGTTCTCCCGAAACTCTTCCATCCGGTGATGCACCGGTTAATGCTCCATATACAACATTCATTGTAACAGGGAATAATCCGGCTGCATAATTGCCACGCGGACCAGACATGCCTGTCACGAGATCACTATATGTTTTTGCAACCCATACTGCAGTTTTATCTGCTTCTTTTATTCCATTTCCATATCGCGGCATATCATGAAGTATCATCTGATGCAGCGTTTCATATCCCTGCCAGTTATTTATCAATGCATTATACAATGTTTTTGTTGAACATACTTTATCGTTAAAGCAAAGTTTTTCGATAATATTCAAACAATCTGTTACGTTTCCAATTCCGATTCCGATATGACCTGTAGAATTATATTTTGCTCCTCCCTTCATTACATCAGTACCTTTTTCCATACATCCTTCCATCATCGCAGAAACCAATGGTTGTGGAAGTACGTTGCATGCAATTGATTCAAACATATTAATAGCATTCACATGCCATCGAACCCAAAATTCTAATTGTTTTAAATATGCGCATTTAACATCTTCTATGGAATTCATTTCATATAAATATCCCGTCTGTGGTCCAAATTGTGTATTATTTACAGTTCCATCCATACTAGCTCTATAATTTTTTCCATTATTAATAGCTAACAATAACACATTGACCATATTTAAATATGAACTGATTCCGATTCCACCGCATGCCGGCCATTCTTCCCCTCCGATAGAAGGTTCCACACAGCCAACCGGAGTATATTTCCATGTATCTTCCGGTCTGATCCCTCTTTTTTCCAATGCCGGCCTGATTGTTTCATCAGAAAAAAATGCTGGTACCCCACCGGCTATTTTATTTACAGATAATGCACACTGCCACAATTTTTTCGGTGTATTTTTATGAATGCGAAGTGCCTGTGACGGATTGTGTAGTTGCAGTCTTCCGACAGCCTCTAATCCCATATAAGTAATAATATTCGATGCATCATGACCATTTTCATCTACACCGCCAAGCGTAAATAACTGTCCCCCGGAATATCCTGGCGCAGAACGTGCCGTACGCGCAGACCATATTTTATTCATTTCAGCTACTTTCAGATAATACAGATCGATTATTTCCTGCATTTCATCTTCTGTAATGCTACCAGCTTTCAGATCGTTCTCAGCATATTCTCCCAAATACTGGTCAAACCGTCCAAGACTGGTTCCGTGCATATTTGCATCCATCAATACACACATCTGATAAAACCACAATGCCTGAATCGCATCTCTGAAATTTCTTGCCGGTTTTTCCATAATCCATCCCATTGTATCTGCAATCTGTTCCCACTCTTTTTTACGTTTCGGATCTTTTTCTTTTTCCGCCAGTTCCAAACATGCTTTTTCGTATCTCTTGGCAAATAGAATAATTCCTTCACTTACAATAGCGACACTTCGATAAAAACTGTACTGTTCAGCACTGGATCCCATAAATCCATTTTCTTCTAAAGCGATCATTTTATCTTCCGCTTCTTTTTTTATAGTGCCAAATCCTATTCGTATTGCCTTCTGATAATTAGGCACAAAATGACCTACTGGCTGTGGGCAGATATTTTTTGGAGTAAAAAATAACGGTCCTCCTGCAACAATCTCTGAAAAATGTTCCGGAATATATGGATTCAATTTTGCATTCATCGATTCGTTATTCCAGAAGTCAATTGTAGAAAGCACATACTCTTTATCTTCTTCTTTTATCTTATAAGGGTCTACCTCTCTTGTCTCCACAGCATTATTTTTCAGTTCTGCCGGAAGCCAGTCTACCGAATTTTCCGGATATAATGCCGTTGCCCGATAAGAACCTACATAATTTCCCACTATTAAATCATCTTTGCGAATAAAAACAGGCATTTTTTCACACATATTTTTAAAATTATAAGCTCTTTTTAAAATACCTGTCAGATTTTGATTGGCCATATAAAATTCTGTAACAATTTTGTATCGTGTAATATCAATATAAGGAATTGTATTTCGATATTTTTCACGTTCCTGTTTTACTCTATCTGTAATAGGACGAAATTTATACATATTCTCCTCCTTTTATTTAAGGGGCGTTTTGCTATCGCATCCCGCCCCTTCATTAGATTGTTTTTCCAAACTGTTTCTTTTATTTTTTGCCAATATTTTTTACTAAAATATTCTTTCCAGCTACCTATCCAGCCAAATTACATAATGGAAATACCACAAAAGATATCAACGCCCATACAATAATAATCATCATTATATTTGACTTAAATGAATTTTTGACGGTAATGTACTGCTCGCCAAAATAAAATGGGGCAGTAATCGCAGCAGATGGAACCAGCGAGGCAAAACACGCAAGTACACATAATAAAATAATAATTGCACTTACATTTTGTCCTGCTGCGGATGCAATCGGAACAACGAGACTAAAGAATAACAGCATACATACCGTATTCGAAATAAAGTTTGTTAAAATAATACATCCTAAGAATGCAATAATAATTACTGCAAAAATTGGTATACTAGAGGTAATCGGAGACAAAATATTTGCAAGACAAGCAGAAATGCCTGTGTCCGGACTGCTGATCGCACTTCCTAATACGGATACAGCGCCAATAAATAACAACACTGTAACTGTAGAGGTACTCGTCATCTCACGAAATGTAGTAATTGGTTTTCCATTAATATGAATAATACAAAGTAATGCCATTGCAATAATTAATGGTAATGTGGTTCCCCACGTACTATAAACTGCTGCAATTTTTGCAGGCAACATTGATGGGAAAATCGTTGGAAGAACCCAATATAATACTACCAGTACCAGAAGAACAATCGTAATAATCCCCTGCTTTGTTAATGGTTTTATTTCTTTTTTAATCGCATCCAAATCATAATTTTTAAATTTAGAAGCTTCCGGTCTCCAAATGAGACAAATAAAAACGATTGCAATTACAGTCATAATCAACGCTGCTGGAATGCCTATAGACATCCATTTTGCAAATGTAATCTCATAACCTCCTGCAGTAGCTGCATTCATCATAATAATAGGGAGCGCATGTCCAAGAGGCGATCCTCCATTCCATGCATTTGTGATCCAGAACAGCCCAAGAAATAATGCTGTGCAGAACGGATCCCCCTTTTTATATCCAATCTGTTCACAGGCAACTTTGATTACTGCAATAAATACCAATGTTACTGCACCAACATCCATAAATACACTGACAACAGCACAGACTACAAAAATCATTATCATAAATACATATGGGCGATTTCGAACAATTTCTCTTGTCATTGCCCATTTTACTGCCGTATCAATAACCCCGGTATCAACAAGCACCTTACTGAATGCCATCATTCCGATAACAGTAATAATCAGCGGACTGCCAAATGTCCCTGCATATACTGCTGCCGGAGCCATAATTCCTGTCATAAATATCAGAGCAAGTGCTAACCAGCTTGTCCAATCCGTCCCCACGGTCAGCCATAAATATAAAACCGGAACAAATACAGCAATTACTTTTACCCCCACCTCACTCAATCCATTTACAGCAGGAACAGCATTCAGCAAAACAACCCCTATAATAATTGCAATAATAATGTGTAAATATGTCTTTTTCTGTGTTTGCATTTTTACTTTACCTTTCTATTGTATTCCCCTTCCCCAGCGCGCTTCCATTGAGGTTACCCCAAAGATACCATTTGTCTTTTTTATTGTCCAACAAGTATTTTCTATCCCCTCATAAGCAAAAACTTATTTTTACTGCGATGCTTTTTTTCTTATAATTCTTTTAGTATAATATGTCATATAAACATGTTAACGATCTTTATTATCAAAAAGGAAGGGCCTCTCTTATGAATATTTTACGCATGAGATATTTTATAGATGTTGCAAAATTTGAAAATATCACAAAAGCAGCACAGATAAACTATATTTCGCAAACAGCCATGAGTCAACAAATTGCAAATATTGAGCATGAATTAGAGATTAAGCTCTTTACACGCAATAAGGGACATCTTCATTTAACAGACGCCGGATATTCTTTCTACAAAGACTGCATGCATATTTTAAAAGACTATGATTCTGCTGTTCGTCATGCCCAAAATATCTGGAATCATCAATTTGGACAGGGCGAACTTTACCTGGGCATTCTCGGTTCCAGTACATTTTCTTATTTGGATGATATTCTCGTCAGTTTTAATGATAAATATCCCAATATCAATGTAAAACTTGTACAGGTGTCTTTTGCCAGCATGAGAAACGACCTAGAACAGGGAAATTTAGATCTTGCCATCTGTCCTTCTTTTAATTTTTCCGGTCTGGCCAATATAAACTGTATGGATCTCTATGATGACAAAATGGGGTTTTTGGTTCCAATTACCCATCCACTTGCCAGAAAAGATTCTGTTTACATTTCAGATATCATTCATGAAAAAATCATAATGACTGATGCGGCATGGGCCGGGATGGCATATGAAAAAATGTTGGATTCCAGACGGAAGGTCGGATACGAACCTATCATTTCTGAAACGGCAGCTTCTGCAATCATTCACCGTACACTTGTTGCATTTGGACGAGGTTGTGCATTTCTTCCGGAACACATGGGCATCTATGACAACCGTAAATGCAAAATGCTGCATATTATAGATGACCCAGATGTTCAGACCACCAGTCTTGCATGGCAGAAAAATACAAACAGCCCCCCATTACTATATCTTGTCACTCTGATCCAAAATTTTTTCAGAGATGAATTTAAAGATTGGTTAGAGGAGTATCTGGAATTTCAAAAAGAAAATGAAATAATCTAATCCCTTGCTAAGTTAACAACCGCCAGTTTATTCTGACTGGCGGTTTCATATTATATTCTCTAAAAGTCATAAGTATTTTTGAATGTGCTGGAAGTAAAAACATATTGGACGTTTTCGAAAAGATGAATTATATTATGCATACAAATTAACTACATTTAGCATTACTGAAAGGAGACTTTAATTAATGTATAATTTCCGCCCTATATCTGACAGAATTTGCAGAATGAGAAAACGTTACAGAGATACTATGTTTACATTAGATTCTGAAAGAACTATGCTTGTAACTGATTTTCATAAACAACATAAAACTTTACCTGCTCCGCTATTTCGGGCACAACTCCAATACGAAATCTGCTCTAAAATGACTATTCGTGTAGAAGAAGATGAACTAATCGTCGGCAATCTTGCTACTAATTATAAAGGTACCACTCTGTGGCCGGAAATATCAGGAATCGCGTGGTTATATTCAGAATTAGATGATGGTTCATTTTATACCAGAAAACAGCAGGATGAACCTATGATTCTTCCAGATGAACACAAAGAAAAAATTTTATCTGTACGGGATTACTGGACGGAAAACACCCTATGGACAGGTATGGCTGACTGTTATCCGGACGGTACTGATGATATCATCAATGCAAATGTTTTAAATATAGGTCAGGGAGGACGTGGACGTGTAGTTGCCACAGGACATCTTATCCCTAACTATGGACGTGTGGTTTCTAAAGGATTTGGGGCAGTTCGCAAGGAAGCTTTAAATGCTTTAAAAAAATGGAATGGATTTTCCAATGATGAAACTGATCCTGAAAAATATTATTTTTATAAATCTATTGTAACTGTATGCGACGCCTATATATTGCTGGCTCATCGTTATGCTGAAAAATGTCGTGAGACAGCAGCATCCACCTCCTGTACTGCCAGAAAAACTGAATTGTTAGACATGGCTGAATCCCTGGATTATATTGCCCAAAACCCAGCCAGAACATTTCGGGAAGCAGTTCAGGCGACCTATTTGTATCAATTATTTTTATTTATTGACGGAAACTATCAGAACTGCTCCTTTGGCCGTTTTGACCAGTATACCTACCCCTGCTTAAAAAAAGAACTGGATGAAGAAACTATTACATTAGAAGAAGCACAGGAAATTGTAGACTGTTTCTGGCTAAAAGTAGGTTGTCTGTTTAATGCACGACTTCGCTTTACCGCTCAGGTAACTGGTGCATATTCTACCTTTATGCATCTTACTCTTGGCGGATGCGATAAAAATGGCAACGATGCAACTAACCCCGTTACCTATATGGGACTTGAAGCAGCTGCACGTCTTCAGTTACATGAACCGCCGGTGTCTTTACGCGTCAGCCGCCGTATGCCTGACAAGCTATTTGAATGTGCGATTGAATCTTCAAAACGTGCCGGTGGAATCCCTTGTTTTCAAAATGAGGATCTTATTATTGAAACCTTGTTGCAGGGAAAATACTATTTACCAGAAGACGCCAGAAATTTTGCAATAAACGGATGTCAAGAAATTGCCGGATCCGGAAATGATTACTCAGCTTCTCAGTGCGTAAATTCCTGTGCAGATATCAACCTTGCTAATGTACTGCTTCTCAGCATTAATAACGGCATCAATCCCGTAAACAAACAAAAATGTGTTCCAGGCTATGGATTTCTGTATGAAATGAATACGTTTGAAGATGTAAAAAAAGCATTCGTCGCAAATATTGATTATTTTGCAAACTGGCTATGTATTTTAAATAATGCCCTGGAATACTACCATTGGAAAATCTATCCTGTTCCAGCGCTATCAGCCATGTTAGACGGATGTGTAGAATCAGGTACCGATTGCGTACGCGGTGGAGCTAAATATAATTCATATGGTACTTCTGTAGGCGGAACAGGCGTTATGATTGACAGCCTTGTAGCTATAAAATATATGGTTTATGACCAAAAACTGTGTAGTGCAAAAAAACTATATGATGCTCTAATGGCAGATTGGGTCGGTTATGAAGACCTACGTCAGCAAATTATAAATATGCCTCATCGTTATGGAAATGCAGATCCTTATGCAGATGAAATCGCCAAATGGTCTATGGAGATGATTGCTAAAATAATAAACAGTAAAAAAATGGCTCGCGGACGATTAAGAATGTGGGTAGGAAGTGCTTCAGCCCATGTTGTAGCTGGAAAACGCGCATGGGCAACCCCAGATGGCAGAAAATATGGCGATCCTTTATCTGATTCCTCTTCACCATGCCAGGGCGCTGATAAAAATGGTCCTCTTGCCGTACTCCGTTCTGCAACAAGTTACGACCATCACAATTTTCCTACCGGATTTGCATTAAATATACGTTTTTCACCAAAAACACTACAGGGTAAAGAAAGCATTAATAAAATGAAATCCATGCTTTTCTCTTATTATGATATGGGAGGCATGGAACTGCAATATAACATCATCAGTTCTGATGAATTACGCGCAGCACAAAAAGATCCGGAAAAATACAGAGATCTGGTTGTCCGCGTTGCCGGTTTTTCCGCTTACTTTGTTGAATTGGCAACCGGTCTGCAAAATGATATTATCGCAAGAACAGAAAACTCTCTTTAATAATTTAATTCCCTACCTCTACAAAATGGCACTGCATTTCATGCAGTGCCATTTATTATCATTTATATTATGCACATTTTTCATTAATAAACCATAAAAACTGCTCCATTGTATCCAGTCTGTTCTTGTTGCTATATTATTGAATATATGCTTTTAGCTTTTCAGACAGATTTTCTCAGTCTTTTCTCGCGCACTCGCTGGCTTCGCCTTTTAAGATCTCCAGTCCGTGTTTCAGAGACGGAAGTATATACTCCAGTGCTTCCCTGACTGCTTTTGGACTTCCCGGAAGGTTTACGATCAGCGTCTCCCCACGGATACCTGCAATCGCTCTGGAAAGCATAGCCCTCGGTGTGATAGACAGGGAATAAAACAGGATCGCATCTGTAATTCCACGGGCTTCTTTTTCAATGACCATTTTTGTAGCTTCCGGTGTCACATCTCTTTTGGAAAATCCGGTTCCGCCGGTAGTCATGACAAGGTCTGCGCCGTCTTCACTCATTTTGATCATCTCTGCTGCCAGCATATCCTTTTCGTCCGGAAGCACGACTTTCCGAAGAATCTCATATCCTGCCTCTTTCAGCATGTCTTCCATTACCTGTCCGCTGACATCTTCTCTCTCTCCAGCGTATCCTTTATCGCTGGATGTAATAATTGCTGCTTTCATTATTCTTCTCCTTATTTGTTCTGTATAGCTTAGTGCATCTATTACGCATATCTCCGAAATCGATTTCTATATACATTTAAAGCTTCTCTTGTACTTATTCTTAGGCCACTTCATATACAATTCATACTTTTTTATAAAACAGTATCCTGCTGTCAAACATATTTTACAAGCTCAGACTTATATCAGTAATCCTGTTTTTTGTATCTGTAAAATAAATTTGGCATAACTTCTCCTGCTTCTGCTTTGTAACCTTGTAAACCATTTTATCGCGGGTATTTCAACCAGCTGTTTTAGTTATTATAATACCGCATTTAAAATCCGTTTCAGATGCCTAGTCTGCCGCTGTTTTTATTTTTGGCAATGACATCAATCAAAACCAGTTCAGTGGGATTGCCAAACCGTGGAACGCAGGCTGTATTGGAAAGTCCTGCACTGACGATCAGTTTTTTATCATAACATCCATAACAGTATTTGGGAAACAATCCCTGTCCCGGCGCCAGCACGCCATGCCGTCCGATCCGCCACTGCCCGCCATGGACATGCCCCGATACGATCAGGTCAAAGGTATCCCACTCTGTATCTTTGATGTATCGGCGGTAATATTCCGGATGATGACAGATCAAAATCTTATATCCCGGTTTTGTCGCGTATGCATGCAACCAATCCAGATCATATCGGGTAGCAAGACCGCCAATATGGATTATATTTTCTGAATTTTCTTCATCTTCTGAAATAATTTCTGTTTTAGAATTCCATCCGCTTTCTGAATCGTTTTCGACTTTCAGATAGTTTTTATTTACTACATCTTTTACAGCTTTCCGATTGTTTCCACACTCCGACTTCGGTACCAGTCGATTTTCCACCAGATTCCAGCAGATATCCTCATTCTCCAGAAGAAAGATCCGTTTTTCCGAAAACACCTTCTGATCTTCTTTCGTGAAATACCATTCATGATTGCCCGGTGAATAAAAAACCGGCGCAATCTCAGATGCTTCTTTCAAAAATTCGATACCTTCGGAAAATTCATGCTTCTCATGCATGCTGTAACCGATCTTCATAACTGTCTTCATCGCGCCGGAAGCAATCTTATTCTTTTTGCGCAATCCCTGCCAGGCATCCATCTCTGCTTTTGTATACTGGCTTTCTCCCTCGGTACACCGCTCCAGAATATCCCCGGCTGCCAGGATCAGATCCGGCTGTTCCTGTTTCAGACATTTCAATACTTCACCCCCTGGCCGGTCGTGGAGATCTGCGGCAAGGGCAATCCGAAGGGAATTCTTCACAGGTGCTGATATTTTGTATCTTGTC
The DNA here is from genome assembly GCA_905193415.1 of uncultured Roseburia sp. Lineage (GTDB taxonomy): Bacteria > Bacillota > Clostridia > Lachnospirales > Lachnospiraceae > Brotonthovivens. The sequence continues at coordinate 60,891 of CAJJOP010000002.1, read as the reverse complement.
GTAATCATTTTCAATGTCTTTACGCTCATAACAGTTATTATACGGGAGAAGTTTCATTTCAGCAAGTAAAGATTCCCTTAACATCTTTACATAAAAAACGACCGTCAGGACGCCGCTCGCATCCTTTGACAGTCGTTTTTCTCATTTATTTTATGTAGCAAACCAAGTTGAGTTCGCAGGAGACCTGCGCCCTCGCAAGACATTTATCTCATCGTGATATATCCACGGTAGTTTGCAAGGTTGTTGCTCGGTGTGTAGTCAGCAACTGCTGCACTGCATACATTGTGGTATGGTTTCAGGAACGGGAATGCATCCTGCTGAGCCCATGACGGTTTCTCAAGTGCTTTCATATCCTCTACCATTACTTTATACCAACCAGACTGATTCTCAAACCAAATCTCCAGTACCCAGTCCATAACGCATCCGTTGATATCTTTTTTTACAGCGCTTGCCAGTACACGGGTGCACTCCGGAGCTGCCTGAAGGATCGGAACTACTTTTTCAAATAACCATTTCTCACCTTCTGCTTTGTCTACGCCTTCCGGGAAACCAATCGTCATGTTGAAACGATAGTTAGCGCCATCTTCGATAGTACGGCCTTTTCCTTTCAGGTCTTTCTCCCACCACATCGGAAGGAATGCAAAGATGAAAGGATTGCCTTCTGCGTTGTTGGATTTGCGGGCTGCATTTCCTGCATCTCCATCAGAATCGATCTGTGCATCTGTATGAGCTGCTGCCGGAATCTGCCCCTGCCATACAAGAACATCCATCGGGAAAGTCTCTGCGATTGCTTTGATCTCCAGACGCGGATCCAGATCGCTTACCAACCAGTGATGCTCTGTCAGCTGCATTCTCGCATATCCGAAACGATCGCCCTGTGGCGGAATCGGGAATGACGGATAAAATGCGTATTTTGTCACATACGGCTCAAACTGGGAGATGCTGTCCGGAACATGTGTTTTGTAAAGCCATCTCTGAAGTTTCGGTCTGTAATCTTCGTTTACACAGTCTACATAAATAAGACTTCTCATCGGTTCAAATTTAAAATCTGCCATTGGAAATACCTTCTTTCTTAACTTTTCGTTGAAATGTTCCTGCAAAACGACTCATTGTATTTCAGTCAGCCGTTTTTTACAGATATCGGAAATTTCCCTGTTCTGTCTTTTGGGACATCGTACAATGAGTGTTTTTATGATTGTATCTAATTAGTTCTCTTTAGATGGTGCCGGAGTCGGCTCGCATACTGCAGTGTAATGTGCTTTACGTCTCTTGAACTCTTCATCTTTGTAAAGGTTCATCAGGCGGCCTTCGTTCTCAAAGATATCTTCTCCGTGTAATTTTTTACCGGAAAGGATGTCGTGTGCATGATACTCTGTAGCCGGATCAAATTTGAATTTGAATGCATCGTCAACGATCTCAAGTGTTCCCTCAAGTCCGCAGAGTTCACATACGCAGTGAGTTGTTCCCGGAACGATGTAGAAGTTGTTGCCCTGGCAATGCGGACATGCGCCTTCTTTGCCTTTCCAGAGAGACACTGGCTCAGATCCCGGAATCTTCAGATCTGTATCAATGATCTGCTGTGCTGCCTCTGCGAGGTTGCGTCCGATCTCTTTCATGCGTTCAATCTTGTCATCCTGCATGATAACGTCTTTACACCAGCAGAAGAACTCATTGTTTACTACTTTCCAGCCAGGGCTCAGTGCAAACATTGCATGGTCTGTCTCACAACGAACTGCCCAGTCAGAGCCACCGATTCCTACGAAGGAAACAGCTTTCTGCTGGAAAAGTCTCGGGTTCAGGCCTTCTTTGCCAGCCTCTTTGAGTTTTCCGTCCAACATCATGAGCATACCTGTGTCATGTCCCGGTCCCATACGGTCTGTGATAGAATGATATAAACCAGTTGCGCCGGATTCAAAGATCGGATCTACGAACAGAACACCGTCAGCCTCAACGATTTTCTCATAGAAAGCTTTAAAATCATCTTTGCGTGTGCAGATCATGCCTTTGCCCATTACAAGACCACGGGAACATGCCACACAACCGGAACAATACTCGATGTTCCAGTCCATCAGATGGATAAATTCAATCTCTGCTCCCTGTGCTTTTGCTTCTTCCAGTGCTACGCGGCACATTGTATCGTTATTTCCGTTTTTTGTTCCAAGTGATACGCCTAAAATCTTCATTTCGTTGTTTCCTCCTTCATCAAACCTAATACCATTTTTGCCTTTTTATCATGTATCATCTCAAACACATGCGTTTTATTACCCATATGTTTAGTTTAACACATAAATACCATTTTGTGTATTTTTATTATAATTTGCATAATATTAAATGTCCAATATGCATATTGCATTATAATGACAGGAAATGGCAGACATTTCGCTTTTTATATGAACAAAAAACAGGCTCTTTCGGATGTATTTTTTATAAATGTTAAATTTTTCACTTATGTCTTATGCATTTTTTGCATAAGACTATTTTTCGGATACATTTCCCTGCGCATCAATATCCACGCCAAAGGAAATCTGCTCCATATAATCGTACAGATCCTGTGCTTGCTGCCCTTCCATTTCGTATGTCAGGGAGTTGGAAGCCGCTGCCGGAACGATCTTCAGAGACAGCTTCTGATTTTCATCTGCGTCCACCTGCAGCATGGCAGTTTTACTGATCGTCTCATGGAACATAAAGTTTCCAAGACTGTAAACGACAGGCACGCCTTTATAGTATTCGATTCCTTGCAACACATGAGGGTGGGAACCAATGACCAGATCTGCGCCGGCATCGATATACTGTTTTGCCAGCTCCCGCTGATATGCTTCCGGCGTTTCCGCCTTTTCGATGCCCCAGTGTACATAAACAACGACCAAATCATTTTCTTTTTCCGCTGCTTTGATCTGCGCTACGAGATCTGTCGGATCGTATGTGGTAAAGACGCCTGGCTGACCGTTGCGGATATCCCAGTCTGTTACCGGAATCACGCGGGATGCGCATAAAATTCCCACTTTTGTCCCATTCAAAGTGAAACTTTCACATTCCATAGCACGCTCTTTTGTCTCTCCGGCGCCAACATAAGGAATACCAGCTCCATCCAGTGTGGTAAAGGTCTGAGACAGCACATCTTTGCCATAATCCAGCACATGATTATTTGCCAGCGACACGATATCTACCCCCATCTCCTGAAATGCCTTTACGTAGGAAGGATCTGCCTTAAAGGTAAACTGCTTGTCAGGCGCCTTCGTACCACCTGTTCCAAATGGAAATTCTTCATTGATCATGGCCAGATCTGCTCCCTGCATCCGTTTCTGTAAATCCGGCGAAAGGATTCCTGACAGTCCTTTTCTGTCATACGCAGATGTGATATTATCCTGAAACAACACATCTCCGGTAAACACCATGGAGCATGGTCCAGGCAAGACAGAACGCAGATATTTATCCATGTCCAGATCGCCCTGGATTTCATCTTCTCCATCAGTATTTTCGCTGTCAGCTGACAGATTTTCAGAACGATCGGCCGACAGATTTTTCATGTCAATATATTGTCCGTCCGATCCGATTTCCCTTCTCCCGCACGCGCCCATCGTTCCAAGAGCAGTAATACAGAGCAGCACTGCCAGCAGTTTCATTTTTTTCTTTTTCATAAGTACGTTCCCCCGTTTTCTATACATGTGCTCCCAGTATCTTCTGAACAGAAAATCCAGAAATCATTGATTGTATTTTGCTTTTGAATATAATTTAATTATAACTTTTCTACTATAGTTTGTACAAGTTCTATCTATGAGATTTTAGTCTTTATTAACTTTTTTAATCAGTGACATCCCCCTATTTTGCTTTAAATAAAAAACTGGCGGAGCTTCTATAGCAAACCCGCCAGTTTTCTATCTTATCATCTTATTTTCTGTAGGTTGCAGAAACATTTTTCTACAACCCCATCGGCTCACAATCTGATGCCTGCATCACAGTCTTACTCTTCCGGATTTTTCGGCATGATGATTGCTGCGATCAGGTAGATCAAAAGACCACCGCCCACTGCAAAGCAAAGCAGTACAAAGATCAGTCTGATCAGTGTCGGATCCATGCCTGCATATTCTGCAATACCGCCACATACTCCGCAAAGAATTTTATTTCTGTTTGATCTGTAAAGTCTTTTTCCTGTCATAGTCTTTTCTCCCTTCTGCTTTTTTATATACTTCAGAATCTTCTTTTAAGGAATCTCTGTAAAGCATTCCTCTTATATACGTTCTTATTATTTAATACTTATTACCTACAGTATGCTCACTTTTTCGAAAAAAAGTCAATCAGTTTGCGTTATTTTTTGTCATAATGTTTTAAGTGACAAACATCATCACTGTGGTATTCTCCTGCGGTACGGTCACAGGTCAGCATGATAGATCCGGAACCACAGGTAAGCCACACTGTAGAATCGCCACCGGTGGCAGGTATGGTTGCAGAAGCGTCATAGTACTTCTTATTAACCATCACATCTCCGCTGCCGCAGGCAATCTCATACGCATCCCGCTCTGAAATGCCCTGCAAATCCAATTCAATATCTCCTGACCCTGCATCTGCTTTCACATCGCCAAGAACCTTTCCTGTAATATCCGCTGAGCCACTGCTAACTGCTGTCCGGAAGCGTCCGTTACAGTTCATATCTTCAATTTCAAGATCTCCAGATCCAACATCTGCCAGCAGTTCTGATTCCGCAATAATCTCATGCTTCAGGTCCATCTCCCCCGAAGTTACTCTCAGCACTACAGCAGATGCCCGCAAGGCTGTCTCATTTGTCAGTTCTCCGGAGCCTACATTTAATTCCAGACGTTCTGCAATATAATCCTCCGGCAGATACAGGATCGCCTGTGTTTTTTCCTTCGCATCCACTGTAAATCCAATCTGAAATCCAGATGCATCACTGACAATCTCCAATCTGGAATCTTTCAGCGTTACACTGTATTCTTCTGTGTCATCTAGAACTGTTAGCCGGATCTGACCATCCTCAGAAGACCGTATCTGCACATTGTCAGAACCTGTTGATAAGAAAATCTCTTTTACATCACTGCTGTTATACTCATACTGTTCACGAGTATCTGTCTGCATTGTATTTTCATCTGAGCCGGTATTTCCATAATATTGGGTAACCCGCCAGCAAAACGGTCCCCGTTTACTGATATGCCATCCATGGGATCTCATCCATTCGCTCTGATTCAATTCATCCAACGATGGTCCTCTGCTGACGTTTACCGATGCCACACACACAAGGATTACACCGGCTGCTGCCAGAGCAGCGACAATGATCAGACATATCTTTAATAATTTTTTCATAGATCCTTACCTCCTGCCGCTGATACTTTTTATTACCACTCCTGTTGCATGACAGATTCCCCGGATTGCTGTCGGAAGTACATATCTGCAATATGCGATCAGCGCAAGAAACAGCAGTATCGCAAGAGCAAATCCAATCAGACTGATACCAAGTACCCCAACACCCGGAAATATAAAACCGCTGCCGGCAATGCCTCCTCCCGCAAACACCCCGAAGATTCCGGCAGCTGCGCAGCCGGCCATTCCGCCTGCAAGACCTACCGCAACACCAACGACTACGGCAATCACAACTACTAACACACAAACCATCACAATGACAGCAATGATCCAGAATGGTAATAACAGCAGTCTTCTGAGGCGTCTGTTATGACGCTGTACACTTTCCGGTTCCTCATAACCACCGGTGTAAGACTGTGATTGTTGTTGTGAGTATTCCCCTTGATCTGTATTACTCTGCTGATAGTCGTAATCCTGATTCTGCTGTGTATTTTTCTGTTGACTCTGGTCGTTCTGCTGATGTACATTTTCATATTGCGCAGAGCCATTTTGATACTGTGTTGCATCATCCACTACATCTGATCCCATGGGTACCTGTTTTTCATCCACGGTCTGATAACCGTTTTCCGTATATTCGCCTGCATCCGCCGGCTGATCTATCCCACGTTTCAGACTATCCGCTACCTGCTGTGGGGAACCAAGTTCTTCCAGCACAGAAGCTTCATTTTCAATTCCTGCATCTTCAAAATAGCACCTGTAATATTCCAGTGCCTCATTTCTTTCTTCTTCCGGAATATCCTGCAACAGATGTGCAAGTTCCTCCAGAAACTGTCTCTGGTCCATCAATTCTCGCCTCCCCTGAACAGACTGGATATTTTTGAAGCATAAGACTCCCACTCAGTTTTATACAAATTCAGCTGTACGGAACCTTTCTCTGTAATCTTGTAATATCTCCGGTTCCTTCCACCACATTCCATATCGTAAACCGCCAGGCAGTCGTCTTTCTGCAACCGCCGCAGCACCGGATACAATGTAGAATCCGATATCTCCAGAACTTTCCGCACATCCTGAGTGATCTTATATCCATAGGTCCCTTCTTCTTCCATAGAAACGACTGCCAGAACGATTGCATCCAGCAAAGCCGCGCCCGTATTGAAAACCATGTCATCACTCCTGTTTCTTTTTCATTTACTTTCTGTCAGCATTGTCACGCCAACAGAAAACTACGAAGTTCTTATTTTCATATAAGTCAACCTGTTTCTTGTCTAATACTATATGTCATATAATATTAAATGTCAACAGATATTATATTAATATATATTAATATTTCATGAATACTATCAGTATACGTTTCTCAGTCATATTTTGTTCCTATAAAATCCCTATAAAATTATTCTAAAATCTCTGTATTCTTTCTGGCATAAAACGGAATAGTATAGTATACTCTTAAAAACAGCTGTTTTCCCTATCATCTCAGCAGGTTTTATGAAGAATCACTGAACATGCAGCTGTCAAAATACAACAGGCACCCCATTTGGAGATACTGTATTTCACACAATGATATTGTCTGTTTTCACGAGAAAGGAGTCAGAAATATGAGCGATAATTTAACAAATATGGAATGTACCCACAACTGCAGCACCTGTGGTTCTGCATGCAGTACAGAGAAAAAAGGAAAAAGCTTTTTCGATAAATTGGAAATGGTTTCAGATGCTTACAGCCAGCTGGATGAAGAAGAAGTGCTGAAAATTTTAAATGATACCATTGCAGAATGGGAAAAAGAAGAGGAAGCATAATTCAGTTTAAAAAAGCAAACAGGCATGCACTTACAAACTATCCGGAATTATAATAAAAAAGCTGTGATTTTCCGATTAATTTCATCGAAAAATCACAGCTTTTTCACTTCATTCACGAATGCTCTCTGTGCTTTCTCAGTTTTGCACACTGTTCCGGGAAAAACAATACCAGAAACAGTACAAAGGATACTCCAAAAAATATTACTTGCAAAAATTTTTTAAACGTTTTTTTCCAGGACTCCATGATATTCAGCTGCTCCTCTCTGCTTCATAACATCTTTCCCCACCTGCATGACATTTCGATACACTTCCTGATAAGAAACACCCGTCTTTTCACAGACAGCTTTTACACTATCATACTCCGGATAACACCGGATCTCGTCTCCGATGATGCACACTTTTGCTTCTGCTGTTCCGAACTTCGTCTGAACGATTATCTGTTCCCGCGGAAGAATCGTGCGATCCATAAGCTGATGCCGGATGCCGATGGTCGTGGTCTCACGAAATATAATGGCTTCCAGTTCTTCTGCCTGCTTTGGATCACAAAGAACATCCAACTGCCACGCCGGTCTGTTTTTCTTCATATAAACCGGCGTGTAACGAACATCCTTTGCGCCTGCCTGCAGCAGCAGCTCCATCACATATCCAAGCATTTCTCCGGTGCAGTCATCAATATTCGTTTCCAGTTTCAGGATCGTATCATGTAAATATGCCGCTTTCTTTTCATAGATTTCTTCAGATGTCTGCTCTGTTCCATGTATCTTATTCTGCTCAGATGATACATGGGATTTTACATAATCTTTATTCCCTATTATAGCACAATCAGCATTTTTGTCTATTTCTCCATAAAAATTCTCTTTTGGAAGCTTTATACTGTTCTGTTCGGTAATATTTACACTTCTGTTATTCGGCTCATTCCAATATTTTGTGTTAAGGTTTCCCGTCTTTTGAATCTCTATATCAGATGTTTTTTTAGAAGTTTCTTCCAACAGCATTGCCCGAAGGATGCTTGGCCGTTCATATTCCCGTTTTCCGGCACCCATTCCGGTTTTACGGATGATAAATTCTTTCGGCAGGCAATCCACAGTACGAAAAGCAGCTGCAATTGCTGCTCCGGTAGGAGTGATAAATTCTCCCTGAATGTCTATGATCTCAGCAGAAATCTCATACGCCTGTAAAATATTCAGAACCGCCGGTACCGGCACCGGAAGCACACCATGCTGACAACGCACCGTACCATGTCCTTCACAAAGTTTCGGAATCACAACCTGTTCTACACCAAGGTCATCCAGACATACCGCTGCTGCCACAATATCCACGATAGAATCCACTGCGCCTACTTCATGGAAATGCACCTGCTCTGCCGGAACACCGTGAGCTTTTGCTTCCGCATCAGCAAGAATCTGAAAAATCTTTAATGCCATCGCTCTGGCTCCGTCCGACATTTCCCCGGCTTCAATAATCTTTGTAATCTCCTGCAGTCCGCGATGGCTATGAATATGCATATGAGCATGGTCATGAGCATTCCCGGCCCCTGTATGGCTATGCATATGATTATGCCCATGCAAATATTCCATATCATGGTCATGGTTTTCACAGGATGCATCCAGCAGAACATCGAAAGAACAGCAGTCGATACCTGATTTACTGACTCTGTGAATCAGGACATCGTAACCACTGACCGGCAGACTTTTCAGAACTGCTCTTAGTTTTGTCTCATCTGCGCCAAGATCAAGCAATGCTGCCACCGTCATATCGCCACTGATTCCGGCATTGCACTCCAGATACAGCATCTTTGCTTTTTTCCAGACATTTTCCTCAATGGTACTGTCTCCTGCCCAATATTTCATTTTCAGGCCGTTACTATGAGAATGCTCCATTGTCTTCCCCCTGATATCTGTTTTCTGTAATATTTCTGTTTTTTACTGGCAGAATTTCTACCTTGCTTTCGGCTCCTTACATACCGCCAGCCGGTTAATCTGTGCCGCCATGTATCCGGCGCCATATCCATTGTCTATGTTTACTACAGCAACTCCATTCGCACAGGAATTGATCATCGTCAGCAATGCAGAAATGCCATGCATGCTTGCGCCGTAGCCCACGGATGTGGGAACTGCGATCACGGGATTACTTACCAGTCCGCCGATCACACTTGCCAGAGCCCCTTCCATTCCCGCCACTGCCACGACACAATTTGCCTTCTGAATCCGATCCAGCTGTGCCAGAAGCCTATGCAGTCCGCTGACACCTACATCATAGATCCGGTCAACTTCTGCTCCGAAAAATTCTGCCGTCTGTGCCGCTTCCTCTGCAATGGGAACATCTGCGGTTCCTGCTGTACAGACAGCAATCTTTCCCGTTCTTATCTTTCCCGGTTTTTCCATTTTTAAAATATGAGAGACCGGATCATAGCTCACATCCGGAACCGCTTTTTTTACCAGCTCATACTGATATTTACTTGCTCTTGTTCCCAATGCCTCTCCCTGTATCTCCATCATATGTCTATAGATTTCCGGCAGATAAGCATCCGGTTTTCCCTGACAGAAAATCACTTCCGGGAAACCGCAGCGCACCGCCCGATGCGAATCCAGCTTTGCATAATCATATTCCTCAAAGGGTTGTCTGCGAAAATATCCTTCTGCCTCTTCCACAGACAAAGCTCCGGTCTTTACCTGCTCTAATATTTCTCTGGTATCCATTTTTTGCTACCTTCTATATTCTGTTATACGCCATCTGATCATTTGTTCTGAAACATGCCATTTTACAAATAGCTGCCACAATATATTTTTTACATTATATTTTTCCAACACAGAATCATCAGGACTGTGACATCATCTGGCTTGCAAAAGATGACCAGTCTCCATCCAGAAATCCGTTCTTTTTCTGTTCCGGCTCTGTCATATCACCATCCAGCTCATCCAGCCAGATCTGAGCGCAGGCATCACTCGGCATACGCAGATCTCCACGCGGAGACACTGCAACCGTACCGACTTTCGGGCCATCCGGCAGACAGGAACGTTTGAACTGCTGATTGAAAAATCTGCGATAAAAAGTCTTCATCCATTTTAAAATTGTTGCATCGTCATAACTTTCACGAAATGTATATCTTGCCAGACGGTAAATCTTCTTCGGTTCAAAGCCAAAACGAAGCATATAGTACAGGAAGAAATCATGCAGCTCGTAAGGTCCCACCAGATCTTCTGTCTTCTGTGAGATCTGTCCGTCTTCCGGTGGAAGAAGTTCCGGGCTTACAGGCGTATCCAGTACATCCTTCAGTACTTCTGCCAGCTCATCCTCACAACATTCATACGCATAATACTCTACTAAATAACGTACCAGTGTTTTCGGCACAGAAGCATTTACTCCATACATGGACATATGATCTCCGTTATAGGTTGCCCAGCCCAGAGCAAGTTCAGACATATCTCCGGTTCCGATAACCATACCACCGGTCTTGTTTGCGATATCCATAAGGATCTGGGTACGTTCTCTTGCCTGTCCGTTCTCATAAGTCACGTCATGCACGGACATATCCTGTCCGATATCTTCAAAATGCTGAGTAACAGATTTCCCGATATTTATCTCCATCAGAGTTGCTCCTACGCACCCAATCATATGCACCGCATTGTCGTAAGTTCTGTCCGTAGTTCCAAATCCCGGCATCGTAACGGCAATGATATCCTTTTTGTCTTTTCCAAGCATTTCAAAAGCACGGATCGTAACCAGAAGCGCCAGCGTAGAATCCAGTCCGCCGGAAATACCGATGACCGCTGTTTTGCATCGAGTATGTTTCAGACGTTGTTTTAATCCACTGGCCTGAATGTTCAGAATCTCATTACAGCGTTTATACCGCTCCACTCTTTTTACCGGAACGAACGGTTTCGACCAGACAGGCCGTGTAAGTTTTGTCTCCTCTACAGTCAGATTGAACTCCACATTCATATAGGCGGCATCATCCATCTGGAACGTTGTCATTCTGCGACGCTCCTCCAGCAGACGGTTGACATCAACCTCCGTATAAGCAGGATCATTGATAAAACGTCTGGAAGATGTCAATACTGTGCCGTTTTCCGCAATGATATTATGACCTGAATATACGACATCCTGTGTGGATTCGCCATTGCCCGCGCTGCAATATACATAACCGCACACCAGTCTTGCAGACTGACTCTTTACCAGATCTCTGCGATAATCTGCTTTACCGACAGTCTCATCGCTGGCAGAAAGATTAACAATCAGATCTGCACCGGCCATTGCCAGTCCCACGCTTGGCGGATTCGGTGCCCACAGATCCTCACAGATCTCCACACCGATCTTCAATGATGGCATCTGGCGACAGGAAAAGATCAGATGTGTGCCCATGGGTACCACATGGTTTTCATCAATTTCCACCGGCACCGGCTGCTCCATTCCTTTTGTAAAATGACGTGCCTCATAAAACTCATTATAGTTCGGAATATGGGTCTTTGGCACGAGACCCAGGACACTTCCTCCGCTGATCGCAGCTGCCACATTGTATAATTTTCCATTGTATGCAATCGGCAGACCCACGAATGCAATGTAATCTTTTCCCTCACTATGTGCTGCGATCTTAAGAAGAGCCTCTTTTGCTTTCCGCAAAAGCAGCTCCTGATAAAACAGATCTCCACAGGTATAGCCTGTAATGCAAAGTTCGGGAAGTACAATGACTTTTGTTTCCAAACGCTCTGCCACATTGATGCGTTTTATAATTTCTTCCGTATTATATTTTGTATCCCCTACTTTAACATACGGGGTATACGCCCCCACTCCTATAAATCCGTGTCTCATTCTTTGATAATCTCCTTCAGTTCTTCGGTATCAAACACATAATCCGTGTTACAGAAGTCACATTTTACAGTAACCGGCTGACCTTCATCGATCATTTCCTGCAGGTCTTTCTTACCAAGGCTGATTACCGCTTTCGTTACCCGTTCTCTGGAACAGTTGCAGTAAAATTCTGCAGGCATGGTATCAGTAATCTCAAGCCCCATATTTCCAAGAATACGATCCAGCAGCTTCTCAGGTGTATCGCCTTGCTCTAAAAGATCTGTCACAGATGTGATGCCTGCCAGATTTTTCTCCAGCTGGGCAATGGTTTCTTCCTCGGTAAATGGCATCAGCTGAATGATGAAGCCGCCAGCCTGACGGACATGTCCTTCCTCATCTACCAAAACACCAAGTCCCACCGCTGACGGAACCTGCTCAGAAGTGGCAAAATAATAAGTCAGGTCTTCTGCGATCTCACTGGTCTGTAATGCAATCTGTCCCACATATGGATCTTTCAGTCCCATATCTTTGATAACCTGAAGCATACCATGTCCTACTGCGCCTGCCACATCCAGTTTTCCTTTCGCATTTGCAGGCAGATGGATATCTGATACAAACGGATATCCTTTTACATGACCTTTCGTATCTGCGGTCACGGTCATGCCACGCATTGGGCCATCGGATTTAATCTGTAGGGTCAGAAGATCATCTTCGCCTTTCATCATAGCTCCCATCATAACACCGGCAGACATCAGACGTCCAAGGGCAGCTGTCACTACCGGACTGGCATCATGCCGTTTTCTTCCTTCCTCTGCCAGATCCTTTGATGTAATTGCAAATGCGCGGATGGCATGATCTGCTGCTGTGGCACGTACCATGTAATCACTGTATTTTTTTTCTGTATTGCTCATAAGCTTTTTTTACCTGCTTTCTTCCATATATCGTTTATCCATATATACTTATATTTTCTTCTCGCTGACACTCCATATATCATGAACAACGCTTTGCATCATACCATTCATAATAACTGATTTTTACCTAAAAAATCGTTCTGCGAAAAATCATTATACCTCTTTTCCATGTTCTCTGGCAACAAAATACATCCGGCTGCATGTCTCTTCCGGTTCCTCATGCGTACCTTCTCCATAGAATGCCAGCACTTCCATACCTGCTTCTTCCAACAGTTGTCTGATCAGCTCCGGATCATAGGATCTCTGGTAATGAAACTCTTCATACCGGCGATACCAGCCCGGTTTTTCTTCCACAAATAAAGTCAGATCGTATTCATTGATCTCGGATTCTTCATCAAAATAATTATCCCAGATAAAGCTTGCGTCTTCCCGGTTCTCACAAATAGTCTGCGTACCCAGCTCTTCCCGATATTTCCACGGCGTATTCATATCAAATACAAAGATTCCTCCCGGATCCAGATAATTATTTACCAGCTTAAAGACGGCCAGCAATTCCTCCGGTTCCAGAATATAGTTCATGCAGTCACACACACTGACCACTGCCTTTACCGTACCGTAAAGTTCAAATTCCCGCATATCCTGCAGCAGATATAAGATTCCTTCCGATTCCTCATGTTCTCTCGCAATGCCGAGCATGTCTTCCGACATATCCACACCGATCATATCATAACCCTGCTTTGCCAGCAGACGGGTCATTTTTCCGGTACCACATCCAAGATCCAAAACAAGCCCATCTCCGATCCCATGTTCTTTCAAGATCTCACAGATATAACTGCACCATTCCTCATAGGGCACATTATCCATAAACTGGTCATACACCTGGGCAAAACTGCTGTATGCTTCCAATTCTATTTCCATATAATCTCTTTCTGCCTTTCTTTTTCCAGTTGTTTATTATTTACCAAATCCGGCAAAGAAGTCTTTAATCGCCTGGATCAGTTTTGCAAAAAATCCCTGGGCTTCTCCCATCAGGGCATCCACATCAATATCGTATCCCATGGATGAAAGTTTATCATAAATGGCATTTGCCTGTTTTTTAATGCTGTCTGTATTCAGATTCAGTTTTGTGATCTTCTCCAAAAGAGATTGGAGCTTCTGACGATCTTCATCGGAAAGCTGAATGTCAAATTTTTTCTCCGCATCCTGAATGACCCCCTGAATTTCTTCGCCGGACAGCTTTTTCCCTGCTACCTGATCTTTTGCATAGGCTACGACGCCTTCGATCTCATCACCATCAGTGGAGCTGTCATCTTTGATCTCTCCGGTGGTAACCAGCTCATCCAAAGCAGCATCTATATTATCCTCATCAACATCTTTACCGGTCATTTCCGAATACGCTTCGATGACACCTATGAGCGCTGCGGTACCGGAAATCTCAAAAGGCGCTGCCACAATAGCTTCCGCATCTTCGATTCCTGCTGTGACCATGGCATTCTCATACATGCCCGTGGTACAGTAGTTGATATTTTTTGTCGTCACATTGACACCGCTGCCTTTTTTTCCTTTGATCACGACGACAGAAGACAGGGATCTCGTTCCGATCTTATCCTTTGAAATATAGGAATCAAGATATTTATGCTCCTGATCATTGGTCACATAGACCACGTCATACTCATCCAGTGCAGTAGCATCCACACCCATAAGGTCAAGTACTTTGCTCTGCTGTTCGCTGGTCAGATCTTTTCCGAGGGCAAGATACGGTTTGTCTTTTTTCGTGACCACTACCTCTTCTTCTGTGGCGCTGCTGTCTGCCGTCGTCTTGCTGCTCTTTGCGAATGCACCGGTTCCCATTCCCAGTGTCATGACTGCTGCCAGTGTCAGGCACAGCCCTTTTTTCCATAATTTTTTCATTCCTGCTCCTCCTTCTGAAATCCCCTCTGTTTTCCGATACTTTGTTGCCAGAACATATCGCCAATGCACTTTATTCTAACAGAATCCGGTAATCCGCAGCTGTATGCTCTCGTTTCCCTGATAACTGTTGATTTCCGGGTAATACATAAAATGCATCCGAACCCCCGGCTGCCGTTTACCATGCATCACAGCCTCTGCTGCTACCTTACCATATTTCTCTGCAATGGATAACTCCAAATTTTCCGGTTCTCCAAAATATACGGCATCTCGCACAGTACCATGCTTGCTTTTCAGCTGAAGTCGTACCACACTTCCGTTTCCGAAGATCCTTGCAGAACAGATCTCCAGATCATGGTCTGCAAATGCCGGTTTCTCATTCCCTTTTCCAAAAGGCTCCAGACAATCAAGCTGTTGAATCAATCCCTCCGATACATAATCCACCGGCATAGGCACGTCAATGACGACCTTGGGCGTCAGATCTTCCCATGTCAGTGTCGTATTCTCATTTAACCGTCTGCGAAATTCCGGAATCTTTGCTTCTTCCAGAGAAAATCCGGCAGCCATCGGGTGCCCGCCATATTTCAACAGCAGGTCATCGCATTTCTTCAACTCTTCAAACATGGAATAGCACTCCACAGAACGACCAGAGCCTTTGGCGCTTTCCTCGCCTCTGGTCAGCACCAGCGCCGGCCTGTCATACTGTTCCCGAATACGTCCTGCCACGATGCCTGCCAGACTTTCATGACAATCCGGCAAAAACACCACCAGCACCTTGTCTTTTTCCATTCCATTTTCCGAAATCACACGTTTGGCATCTTCCACCGCCAATGCCGTCATATCTTTTCGCTCTTCGTTCAATGATACAAGCTCTGCCGCCAAAGTGCCTGCTTCCAGCGCATCTTCACTGAGCAGCAGACGTAGAGAACGCTGCGCCGTGTCCAGACGTCCGCTGGCATTCAGACAGGGACCGATGCGAAAACCGATATGATGTGCTTTCAATTCGCCCGGCTGCAGCTGATTTTGCAGGATCAGCGCACGCATGCCCAGATTTGTCGTGTGATTAAGCATTTCAAGACCGATCTTAACCAGAATACGGTTCTCATCCTGCAAATCCATGACATCTCCGACAGTGGCAAATCCGACATTTTCCAGAAATTCATCTGCTTCTTCCACGGGAATCCCCATCTGTTCATACAGAAGCTGAACAAATTTGAATGCCACAGCCGCACCACAAAGCCCCTTAAACGGATACGGACAATCGCTCTGTTTTGGATTGACCACGGCATCTGCCTTTGCCAGTTCTTTTGGAATGTCATGATGGTCGGTCACGATTACCGTCATTCCCATTTCTTTTGCCATTCTGATCGGTTCTGCTGCCGCAATTCCATTGTCACAGGTTAGGATCGTGTCCACCCCAGCTTCATAGGCAGTTTCGATCAGATTCTGATTAATTCCGTATCCGTCTTTCATACGATCGGGGATCGCCACATCCACATCTGCGCCGCAGCGCCGCAGCGCCCGGACCAGAATATAACTTGCCTCTACTCCATCTATATCATAATCTCCGATAATTCGGATTTTCTTATGCATTTCTATTTTTTTTCTTATGATCTCTGCGCCTTTTCCTGCATCCTTTAAAAGATGAGGATCGTAAAGATCCTTTCGCTCTCCATACAGATATCGTTCAATCTGGGACAGTTCTGTCAGCCCCCGGTTGCGGATAATGCGTGCAATGACCGGATCGATCTGAAACTTTTTCCCGATTTCCTGAAAATCTGCCCGTTTGGCGGCAACCACCCATTTCTGTTTTTTCAATCGTATCTCACTTCCCATAATATCAGCCCGCATGCAGGCATCATCATACCTGCCTGGCTTCGTTGTTTTGCTTCCAGGATCTCTCCCATATCTTCCGGACTTCGTTTTCCCAGCCCGACTTCCACCAGCGTTCCTGTCAGGATACGCACCATATTCTGGAGAAATCCATTTCCCCGGTAACGGATCTGTACTTCTGATCCGATCTGATGGATCGTAATCTCGTGAATCGTCCGAACCGTAGATTTTTTCATTCTTGCATTCCCGCAAAAAGAAGCAAAATCATGGGTTCCAAGAAGCCATCCTGCCGCTGCGCGCATTGCAAAAATGTCCAGCGGTTCACGGATCTGTTCCATATATTTTCGCTCAAATACATTGGGAACTTCACTGTTCCAGATGCGGTAAATGTATGTCTTTTCCACAGCATTTAACCTGCTGTGAAAACGATCAGAAGCTTCTTTTACTTCCGTCACTACAATATCCTCCGGCAGATATTCGTTCATCAGTGCCTGCATCCGCCGCGGCTCACGCGCAAATCCGTTCACTTCTTCCTCATGCAGACGGAAATTCGCAACCTGGGCATTGGCATGCACCCCGGCATCGGTACGTCCGGAACCGTCAATTTCGATTTTCCTTCCGAACTGTTTTTCCAGAAGTGCCTCGATTTTTCCCTGTATCGTCTGATCCGTGGATTTCTGACGCTGCCAGCCTTTGTATCTGGTGCCGTCATATTGGATCGTGAGCCTGTAATTTATCATGCTGCTAAAGTATCCTCCTGTATGCTGTCCTGTATTTTCCAAAGATGCTGATTGAAAGTATTATTCATATCCATGTACTCTTTCCCGGAAATGAATAGTACTCTACATGCCACCCAATCACAGTAATCTTATTTGAAAAGTTCAGAAGCCTTTCGTAATTCATCTGTTGATTATAAAATATATCATAAAATCCTTTTTTTGAATAGGAAAACCCCTGAACAAATCAGAAATATGATATACCCAATCTTCCGGTAATCTGTTTTCTTTTTGTTCAGGGGCTTTTTCCCACTACATCTTTCGCCAATGTAAATGTATGTTACTTTGCTGATCCGTTTTTACTCTGCTGTTGCAGAAGTATCGTCTGAAGAACTGTCTGTCTTGGAGTTGTCTACATACGTTACTTTTGCTTTCTTTGCAGCCTGTACCAGTGCCTGATAATATTCTGCATAATTCAGCACCAGATAATCTTTACCGCCACACTCTTCGATGAACGCATCTTCGGTCATACCGTAATACTTTGCATAGTAAGATACGAAAGAGTTAAATTCATCAGCAGTTACTTTTACTTTCAGTTTTCCGACCAGTGCTTCCAGAACCAGTTCTTCTTTCAGGCTTGTGGTCAGATCTTCTTTCAGGCTCTCTTTGTACTCATCAACGGTCTTTCCGTAATAGTTCTGGATATAATCATCTACGGTCATACCATACTGCTGACAGGTAGTTTCATAAGAATTCATGGTTTTCTCAATTCTCTTATCCAGCAATCCATCCGGTAAAGTTACTTCAGACTCTTCTACCAGTTTCTCCAGATATGCTTTCTGTACCGCTACATCCAGCTGGCTCTGCATACTGTCATTGACTCTGTCTTTAAAATCTTTGACTGTGGTAAGTCCATACTGGCTTGAGAAATTATCTGCCACATAATCATCGGTCAGTTTATCCCATGTCATTTCTGCAGGTCTGGATACTTTATTAATCTTAACCGTAAAGGTAACCGGTTTTCCTGCAAGATCTGTTTTTTCATAATCTGACGGGAAGTTAAGATCCAGTGTAACAGTCTCGCCTGCTTTATGTCCTACCAGACCGGATTCAAATCCATCGATAAAAGAACCGGATCCCAGAACCAGATCATAATTACTGCTGCTTCCGTTATCGAACGTCTCACCATTCATCTTTCCTTCAAAATCAATGTTGACTTTGTCTTTTTCTGCTGCCGCATCATCTACTTCTTCATAATAAGTGGTAGAAGAGATGATATTGTTTCCAGCCTCTTTGATATTTTCATCTGTCATTTCGTAGGATTTATCTACTTCGACTTTGATTTTTTTCCATTTGCCAAGTTTTACATAATCGTTGACATCATAGTCTGTACTTTCCAGCATTTCTTTTGCTGTGTATTCTGTCGGTTCTGCACTTGCGGATACGGATCCAGATGTATTTCCTGTCTCTGATGACTTGTTCCCACATCCTCCAAGGACAATTGATGCTGCCATAACGGATGCCAGCACGACTGCTGCTGCTTTCTTCTTCATTACGAGCTCCTTTCGTAATCGTTCAGCACTTCCTTTTTATAAAACGGTTTTTCGTGAAAAAAACTCTCTCTAATGGAACCTGTCCATACATAACTGTTAATCCCCGGCCTCCTCAGCAGATCATTCGGCCTGTACTGAACTTTACTTCCTTTCTTTATTAACTACTGTCTTTTTGTAAACTTCCGGGATCACCTCCGGTTATTTACGTCATACTATATTAAAATATCACAATTTCCCACAAAAAGGAAGAGTGTATTGATTTTTCTTAAAAAGAATGTTACAATTATTCGGATATTGAAAACAAAATTGAGGGAGGTATTCCAGTGAGTCCAGCAGTCATTACATTGATTATTGTTTGTGCCGCTGTCGTTGCCATTTTGATCGTTATGTACTTCCTTGGAAAGAAGCAGCAGAAAAAACGGGACGAGCAGCAGGAAACTATAGACAGCATGAAACAGACCATTTCCATGCTGGTAATCGACAAAAAGAAACTTCCGCTGAAAGATTCTGGTCTTCCGGCACAGGTTCTTGAACAGACACCGAAATATCTGCGCCGTTCTAAAGTGCCGATCGTAAAAGCCAAAGTTGGTCCAAAGATCATGCTTTTTATTGCAGAGCAGAATATTTTCGATGAGATTCCGGTTAAAAAGGAAATCAAAGCTACCGTCAGCGGTCTCTATATTACCGAAGTAAGAGGTCTTCGTGGTCCTCTTGAGAAACCGGTCAAAAAGAAACGTTTTCTCGCACGTCTTATGGGCGAAAAATAATCAAGCTGAAAAAACAGAAGCACCGCTTTAAGCGATGCTTCCTTTTTTTGCCTGAATGCTGATCTGAATGTTACAATCCGCTACCGGCTCATAATTTACATCCAGAATATATCCCACTTTCACATCTATGGAATCTTCTGTTTCTTTCAAGTCAATCTGATTTGCATTGATCCCCAGCATAAGATTGCCATAAGGAGTCTCATAACAGGTCACATTTTTCTTATTTTTCTCAAAGATCATATTTGTATTGGACACGCCTTTTTTCGTAATGCCCACATAATCATCCTGGATCTTGATACGGTTCTTTGTGATGCGTCCATCATCTTCGTCCACTTCATCATACAGGACGTAATGTTTTCCGTTCCTGCAATAATACTGACCGGGAGCGATCAGCTCCACCGGCTGCGCATCATCGTCATCATCCACAATCTGAAATCCGCGGATGGATATCAATACATCTTTTGTCATCTTATCTCCATTCTGTGTCTTGTTTTGTAATAACAATATCTGCAAATTTCTTTATATGAATATCAACGCTGTCATACTCTGTAAACTGTATTATTAACACAATTTCCATATCTCTGTTAATATTCTTCAATCTGAATGAGCTGTGTCGTATCAATGTCATATGGCAGGATGGAATTGGCAAATTTCCGGAATTTGTCCGCAGCATCACTGACATAGAACTGATGCACCGGTCCCTCCGGGATATAATTTCCATCGTTTAAAATATGATTCTGTTCCAACAGCTCTTTCAACTCCAGTGCCGTCTCATATGCCGGGTTGACCAACGTTACGGTCTCCCCTACCACCTGACGGATTGTAGAACGCAACAGCGGATAATGGGTACATCCAAGGATCAGCGTGTCGATACCAGACTCCATCAACGGCTCCAGATAACGGTTTGCCACTTCCACGGTAACCGGGTCTTTCATCCAGCCTTCTTCCACTAACGGCACAAATAGCGGACATGCTTTTCCAAAAACCTGTGCTCTCGGTGCATGGGTATGTATGACTTTTGTATATAACTGACTGGCAATGGTACTTTCTGTGGCGATCACGCCAATCTTACCATTCTGCGTCACTTCTGCTGCAACCTTTGCGCCCGGTTTCAACACACCGATGATCGGAAGATCAATCTCCGGTCGGATTGCCTCCAGAGCCAGGGCGCTTGCCGTATTACAAGCCACTACAAGAGCTTTTACCCCTTTTGTCTTCAGGAAACGGATGATCTGTCTGGAAAAACGAATAATGGTATCCTGAGATTTACTTCCATAAGGAACCCTTGCCGTATCTCCAAAATATACGATCCTTTCTGCCGGAAGCTGGCGCATGATCTCTCTTGCTACCGTAAGTCCGCCCACTCCGGAATCAAATACGCCGATTGGCGCGTAACAGGAAGATATCTCCTTTTGCAGATTCTCTTCTGACATTTCTTTTCCTCCATAATATATCTAATGTACTTTCGGTATGTACCGAGTATAGTAGGATAGTTTCATATATCATAAGCAAAAACAGCTTATGATCAGCATTCGCCGTTCGTCAATCATACGAGTATGTTGACTCTCTTGCGCTCATTGTATCTTGTTTCTTATACAGATAAACAACTGATGCTATTCTAGCTTTTTCACATCCATTTGTAAAGCATATTTTCTCAGTCTCTGTTCAGAAATTTTAGGATCCGGAACTGTACCTTATATTCCTTATTTTCCATAACAGTCTGATATTCCTCCGGGGTCAGCACCTGACGGAGCTTTTTTTCATTTTCTGTCTCATCAATCTCATACATGCTTCCGGTAAAGCAGAGATTTGGATACATGACGCACCACCAGTTATGCCCCTCGCCTTTTCCGATGGTTACCTGCAATGCCTCATAGGTTCCTTTTGGAAAGACGCTGTTTCCATATGACTTTACCGGAAACCATGCATCTGTCAGGCTTGCTGTTACCGCATTTTCACATCCGTTTTTCCGCAGGATCTCTTCACTGCGATCTTCGATATCCGTCAGGCTCTCCCGTATAATACGGCGGCTGTCCGCAAGACTCTGCGCATTTTCCAGCCTTTCCTCCATCATCGTTCCTATGCCGTCTCTGACTTTCAGTTTCAGCGTCTGATCCACACAGCTGTCACTGTTTGCCCGGACATGAAAGCGTATAATATGGGATGCGATCTCCTGCTGCATCTGCACATTATGTAGGGTATATCCGGCAGACAGGGCAAAGCCTGCCGCCAGAACCAGCGCCACTCCCTTTACCAATAGGTATTTCTTATTAAAAGCTCTTATTAAATTACATCGTTTCCACAATGTCCTCTCTGTTTTATTCATATTTTCCGGCTTCCTTTCCACGTTTTGCACGGAAGGATGTGTCGTTTTCCTGCTTATACGCAGAATACTTATACTATCTCTTTTCATAGGAAACTGCATATCCTTCTTTATCAGTGCTTTTGTATTCAGAGTATTGCCGGATTTTTCCAATCTTAATCCACGATTTTATCGCTCTTCTGTATTTTAACAAGCGAAATGTTTCCCATCTTCTACATTTCGCTTGTTAAAAATCAATTCTGACGTCCCACATTCTGAAATGTATATAACCTCTTATTTTTACACGTTTAACTGTTTTAGTCTTACTTTAATCTGTGTATACAGCCGTTCCTCGTAAAGCTCCGGCTGTGTCTTATACTGTTTACACAACGTTCGATCCAATCCCGCGAGCAGGCCAAAACTTCCCGTCAGATCCGCCTGCTGTTTTGTTTTCCCAGTATCCACCAGTGCCTGTAATCTTTCCTGCAGCAAGCTTTCCGTTTCCTGACAGATCTCCCTGCCACGCTCCGGCGTAACCTTTCTGCTCTCCGGAAGTTTCAGATTGCCTTTTATGACCAGTTGTTGATATATCTTGTCATTTTCAACAGTTTTTCCCACGTTCTTCTGGTTCCATGAAACAGTTTGCCGCTCTGTAATCTGACGTTCCACCCGGATATCCTGCACGGTCACATCCGTGCCATCACTCAGACGCAGCTTTACTTCCCGCGCCTGCTCCAGTAGCAGGTATGCGTCTGCAGTCTCCTGCGTCTGCACCATTCCTCTATCCATACCACGCTGGCAGATCCGCAGATCCGACAGCACCGGTTTTCCATTTTTTGCCATAAGCTGTGGAATCAGCACTGTATCAATTTGGTTTTCATAAAGATTCATCAGATCTTTGACGGTAACGACTGCATCCCGTTTCAGTTCTTCCCTTCCGTTCAGCATCTGCGCCACATACATGCCCAACGGTTTTTCCAGAGATGTCTCATCAGAAAATAAAACATCCATATCCCCGTCCATCGCCACCACACAGGTATTCCATGCCATATTTTCATTTTCACGAAAATATTCCAGAAGCTGTTTCATCTGCTGTTCATTCTGCAAAACAGATACATCCAGTGCCAACAGCTTCAGATGATGAAAATCCAGTGTTTTATCCGTATTTTCCGATACGATCTGCTGCGCTGTAAACAACGAATCTGCTTCTGTCTTCTCATACATATCCCCTTTGGGCGTTTCCGTCTCTCCGCTGTCGCCTCCTGACTGAGGCCATGCATAACAAACCTGCAGCATCCCCGGATGCTTCGCCTGTTTCAGTTCTTCCAGTTCTAATTCTTCTGTCTGACTTACATTTTCTTCCATTTGATTTGTATTTTCTTCCGTCTGACTCGCATTTTCTTCCACCATCTCAACACCGATTGCAAGTGGATACATGCTCTCTTCCGGTTCCCTTCTGCCACAACCGTTCAGCAAAAACAGCATTCCCACAGCCAACACAGCAAGCATAATGCCTGCCGTACATTTTTTCCGAAGCATTTCTCTCTTTTGCTGTTTAAACAATTTCAGAAAACCGGCAGTGGCATAATGACACAGCGAATGAAACAGGGCAAACAGACAGAAAAACCATATCGCAGTCATCAGCGCATCCTGACGTTCAAAGAAATCTCCCGGAAACTGCACTACTGCCATGAGAGAAATAACAGGGAACCGGAGTTCTGACAAAAACTTCCAGCGAAAAACGCCAAGAAGCTGCATATATAAGACCACATTCAAAAAGACTGCACTACCTAGTGCAAATGTTGCCGCACCTTGCAGCCCTTCCGGTCTTGCACAGCTTGGAAAAAAGAAAAAGCTGACCGCCGCTGGGGAAAATGCCGCCATTGACAGCATGACGCCTAAAATGAACTGCTTCCAACCACAGAAAAATACCGGCAGCCAGTACGTGCTCTTTACTTCAAAAGCTGCCAGTATCAACACGATCACAAGGGGAATGACCAGGATCCAGAATAAGATTTCATAGATTCTTGCCCGACATTCAATCCCCCGTATAATGCCATATCCCCCAGCAAACAGCAGTGTCAGCACGACAATCCACAGATACCCTGTGTCCAGCAGCTGATTTTCCACAAGGGAAGTCAGTATATAGAGAAGGAATCCACCGGCGATTGCAAATATTACCCCCTGCAATGTTCCTTTTATATTCTTACCACAGGAATGATTAGATTCTTCCGCTATTCTCTGCGCATCAGGTAAAACTTCTGACCTGTTCAAAGAATCTGTACCAGAATCTACAGCATCTGCACTGGAAAAATAACCTGCCCTTTTTTGAATGAAAATTCCCAAACGTAAAATAAAATACCACAACACCCCTGCTGCCAGAATGGCAAATATGCCGTCATTCTGACAGATCTTTGCCAGCGGAGCGGGAAGGATCAGGCTGCTGATCCCGAAAATCTCCAGAAACAGCATGCGATACGTCTGACGCAGAGATACCTTTCCATTTTCTGAATAAATCACATCACGTTTCTCCATGCTGTTCCCTCCTCTATTTCTGTCTGGTTTTCTTGCCCGATATTTTCTTATTTATTCCAATTTCCATTCCACTTTCTTTACAGCCTTTGCCTCTTTATCATTTTTTACTCGCTTTTTCTTTTCATTTATAACGATCTTTCTTTTCATTTTCGACTGGATTCCTGATACGTAGTCGAATCTTCTGTGAAGGGCGTACATACTGTGGGCGCTCTTTTAATGTAAAGCTCGGCGGTCGCACAAGAGAATCCCAGGTTCCCCGTCGTCCCTTTTTGCCACCTGCCAACGGTGTAAGATATGGTACGCCAAAGCTTTTCAGATGAGACAAATGGATCAGTACCAGCAGTATACCTAGCAGAAATCCATAAAATCCCAGGAATGCGCACAGAAAGATAAAGGCAAACTTCAGCAGACGGAATGCCGATGCAAATTCCTCATTTGGTATCGCAAAGGAGCACAGCGCCGTAAACGCAATGACGATCACGACCATTCCGCTGACGATATTGG
The DNA here is from genome assembly GCA_905193415.1 of uncultured Roseburia sp. Lineage (GTDB taxonomy): Bacteria > Bacillota > Clostridia > Lachnospirales > Lachnospiraceae > Brotonthovivens. The sequence goes on along the minus strand of CAJJOP010000002.1, from coordinate 35,965 downwards.
CATCCACCGCAGCCTGTCCGATAATAAGACCTCCCACGATGCCGATGGTATTCCCCATGGCTCCCGGCAGCCGTATCCCCGCCTCCCGCAAAAGTTCAAATGACAGCTCCATAATAAGTATCTCCACAATCCCCGGAAATGGCACACCTTGTCGTGCCGCCGCAAAGGAAAGCAATAAAGAAGTAGGCAGCAGCTGCGTATGAAAATTTGTTACTGCCAAATAAAGCCCCGGCAGCGTCATGGATAAAAAAGATGCCACATACCGTAAGAGCCTGGTAAAAGATGCGATCTCCCATCGGTTGTAATAATCATCACTGGTCTGAATAAAACTGTTATAATCCGATGGCAGGATCAAAGCCGCAGGTGAATTATCCGTCAGTACAACTGCCCGTCCTTCTAACAACGCCATTGCCGCCCGGTCCGGCCGCAACGTCGTCTGAAACTGTGGAAAGGGCGACAGCCAACTCTCTTCTGATAACTGTTCGATCACACCGCTGTCCAGCACCCCGTCAATCTCAAATCCGTTCAGCCTACGCTCAATTTCTTTCAACAAAGAAGGTCTGACCAGCCCATCCATATACACAATGTCTACATTTGTCTTAGACCTTACACCTGCTTTGATTTCCCTTACTTTTACTTGAGGCGTGCGCAGCCGTTTCCTGATCAGTGCCGTATTTTGCTTGACAGATTCTGTAAAGCCTTCGTTGGAGCCGCGGCTGACTTTTTCTGATTCCGTGTCCTGAATGGATTTCGCCGGATATCCCTTATCCGGGATTTTTAATGCTTTGTCATATCCATCTACAAACAAGATGGCCTCGCCGGTCAGCATGGCATCTGCCGCCTCTTCCATCGTTGCAAAAGGAACTGCATCAGAGATTCCCATTCTGTTCTGATCCAGTGCCTGCACCACCTGCTCAGACGGCTGTTTCTGAAGCTGACGGAAAAGCTGTCCCAGCACAGACGATTCCAACATGAGGTTGCCCACCGATGTCTCCACATATGAGATCATACAGGCGACTTTAAGTTCCTCTCCCAGATACATCTGCCGCATCTTGATATCCGAACAATCTGCAAAGATCTGTTTAAACTTTTTCATATTTTCATTAATATCTTTCGATATTGCTGTCCCATTTTTCTTATTCTGTTCCATTCCTTTTTCCTGTCTCACGATATGTGTATACATACTATCTTTTTATATTTTTTTCAAAATACATCCACCCATGTTCCAAATTTCAATATATAAACCTACAAACAAATGATTATTAAAATGTATTCTTCACATTATTTTCCGGAAAAGAAAAACAAAGAAAAGGATGCATACCCCATTTTTTATTTCGAGTATCCATCCTTTTTACAAATTCAGTATATGCATTTTTTCAGTGATTATCCCTGATCCCGGATAATCTTTTTCATGACCTCTTCCTGATTCTTCAGATGCTGTCGCACTTCTCTTGCCACCAGCTCCTGATCTCTGCTTTCCAGTGCTTTGACCATTTCTTTATGTTCACGGATCAACACCGGATGAATGCGGTCATCTTTCATATATTCGGTACGGTAACGATACATCTGTTCCCGCAGATTGTTCAGCAGAACCAGAAGCTTTGGATTGTCAGCCGCACGATAAATGATGTCATGGAACGTCACATCCGCTTTTGCCAGTTCCACCACATTGCCCTCTCTTGTCTTTTCTTCAAAAGCAACCATAGCGATCTTCAGTTCCCGCATCTCTTCATCGGTAATATTCTGGCAGGAAAGTCTGGCAGCCAGCTCTTCCAGCACACACCGGATCTGGAGCACATCCTCCATATCCTTTTCGGTCATACCGGCAACCTCTGCACCTTTTCTCGGAATCGTCCGTGCCAGACCTTCCTGCTCCAGCATACGTATTGCCTCACGGATCGGTGTTCTGCTGACGCCAAGCTTTGACGCAAGCTGCAACTCCATCAGCCGCTCCCCTGGTTTTAAGTCTCCTTTTAAAATCGCTGTCCGCAACGTCTGAAATACTACATCACGAAGTGGTAGATATGCATCCATATTTAACTCAAGATTTTTTGCCATTTTTCACTCATCTCCTGTTTTTCAACCCAGTCAAATCAGTCGCATCTTATACCAGTCTCTGATACATCCAATCTGTAGATAATTGTATTTTTCAAACAAGCTTTTCTCTGTAATCGAAACGATCTAACGACGATTGTTATGTATATCTGATGTATAGAGATTTTTAACAAGATCAGACTGTTTCAGTGCATCATATGCCTTACGAATATCTTTCTCACTCTGGAACAGACCAAAGACAGTCGGACCGCTGCCACTCATCATAGCATTCAATGCGCCGTTTGCTTTCATAACCTTCTTGATTTCTGCAATGACCGGATTATGTGGGATCGTTACTGTCTCCAGAATATTTCCCATATTGGCGGCCACTGCCTTCAGGTCTTTATTTTTAATGGCATCTGCCACAGCATCAATATCCGGATGCTTTGTGGCATCTGTCAGCTTCAGATTTTCATATACAAACTTGGTAGAAACAGCCACCGGCGGTTTTGCGATCAGCACCGGACATTTCGGCATCGGCGGCAACGGAGTCAGTATCTCTCCAATTCCTTCTGCCAGCGCAGTTCCACGCATGATGCAAAACGGCACATCAGCACCAAGCTTCAATCCCAGTTCCATTAGCTTTTCCTGTTTTAACCCCAGCTGGAAGATCCGGTTCATACCTACCATGACTGCTGCCGCGTCGGAACTTCCGCCTGCCAGACCAGCTGCTACCGGAATATATTTTTGAAGGATAATATGCACGCCTTCTTTTATCTGAAATTCTTCCTTCATTAATTTTGCTGCACGATACACCAGATTATCCTCATTGACCGGAAGATAGTACAGATTCGTCTCCACACGGATCGCCGGAGATTTTGTCTTCTTTATCTCTACGCGGTCGTACAAATGAATCGTCTGCATGATCATGCGGACATCATGGTATCCATCCTCCCGCTTTCCAAGCACATCCAACCCAAGGTTGATCTTTGCCAGCGCCTTTAAACTGATCTCGTCCATTACTCGTCCTCCATTTCGGTACAATGTACTCTTGAACTCTTCTAAATGAAAAAGAGTACATTCCATCTGATTTACCAGATGTAGCATTGTTTCTGCCAATATCTGTATTTTTGAAAATACATGTTTCACACGATTCTCTCACAGATATCTTTTAACAATTCCCTTTGTATTTATTGTATACTACAAAGTATTTTGTATACATCTAGCTATATTTTATACACACAGCCCTGTTTTGTCAAATAAATTCCAGTATTTTTAACACAGTTTCATCCCCTATTTTTCTGCAAAACTTCCGTTTCCCACAACTTTTTTCAAAGATAAATCTACTGCAAATTTGCTTCCACAAAAATGCTCTTTTAGGATTCCATATTTGCCAAAAATATTCTTTTCTATAAATATCCACACGTTTCAGGAATCATACTACAAATAAAAAGGAATGTCCTTTCACATATATCTAAATCATTCCAAATAATGTGAAACAACATTCCTTATATATTATCTTTTTCTATTTTCTTTCTGCCAGATATTTCTCCAGAAAAGCAAAGAATTGATCCATCTCTTCATCTGTTCCGATGGTTATGCGCAGATAGTTATCGATACGCGGTTTCTCAAAATAGCGCACATAGATATCCTGCTCTTTCAATGCCTCAAAGATTTCTTTTGCCGGACAGCTCTCATGTGTGGCAAAGATAAAGTTGCTCCTGGAATCCCGGAAGGAAAATCCAAGTGCTTTCAGACGCTCTTTGCTACGTTCTCTTGTGTTGATGATCTTTGAAATGTTTTCTTCAAAATACGCATTGTCTTTTACTGCCTCTACCCCCAGATCGATAGACAGCTGATCCATCGTGTAGGAATTGAAAGAATATTTCACATCGTTCAGATAACGGATCACTTTGGATGCTGCGATGGCATAACCAATACGCATGCCTGCCATGGAACGTGATTTGGAGAATGTACGTACCACAATCAGGTTATCATATTTTTCAAGCAACGGCAGTGCGCTTGTTGCTCCAAAATCCACATACGCTTCATCTACAATCACGATCTGATCCGGGTTGTGCTGTAAGATGTCTTCGATGGCATCCTGTCCCAGTTCCACACCAGTCGGTGCATTCGGATTCGGGAAAATGATACCTCCATTTTCCTCTCGGTAATCCTCCGGACGGATATTGAAGTTCTCATCCAACGGTTTCGTCTGGAACGGGACACGGAATGTGTCTGCCCATACATCATAAAAAGAATAGGTAATATCCGGAAACAGAATCGGCTTGCTTCCATTAAAGAATGTCAGGAAGCACATTGCCAGTACATCATCTGAACCTACACCAACAAATACCTGCTCCGGTTTCACATTGTGAAACGCTGCCAGTTCATTGACTAATGCCGTCACTGCCGGATCCGGATACAGCCTGAGACGATCTGTGTCAAACTTCTCCAGACATTCTGTTACTCCCGGTGCCGGGGGATACGGATTCTCATTGGTATTTAATTTGATCATGTTCTTTTTATTTGGCTGCTCGCCCGGAACGTAAGGAACGACCTTACGGACATAAGTTTCCCAGTTTTTCATTTTCAATCTCTTCTTTCTGTTAATCTATCACTGTTTTTATTTTTTTTACAGATTTTACAACATATTGTCATCACCGTCATTAGCTTATTCAGCATACCATATGTTTCCTGAAATATGAATAAAAAATATAGCAACTGCTTTGGACTATGTAAAACGCCCTTTCACAGTTACTATATTTTAACATCACATTTTGCCAGATGCAATCCCTCTGTTTTTGACAGACGGATTTACCCATTTCTCCGTTATATTTGTTATTCTGATCTCTGTTCCACAGCCCTTTACCCGACAATATAATTCACGTCGAACGCACATAAGACCCGGTGCATGCTATTTCCTTAAAAGCAATACGGCTTCATCCGGGATATGTATCAGCAATTCCGGATATGCTGCCAGTTCTCTGCCACGCTGTTTGTCCATAAGGATACGAAGCTTTCCATGCCCTTCATCTCTTCCTTCCTGTTCTGCGCCACAGTCAAATACCAGTTCACTTTCAAACTGCTGTTCAAAGAGATGATCCACTTTCAGGATTGCATAATTACACTCATTTCCTTTTGCACGGTTTGCATCTGTTACTGGCTCTTCTTCTACATAATGGGCACGAATTCCGACATAGGCAAGATCATCTTTGATCTCCCGCACTGTATACAGACGCATCTTCCAGTCAATTGCTTCAATCTCATGCCCTGAGATCTTTTTCGCTCTTGAAATGTTTCTGCATCCGGAGATACGGGCAGCTGCCACTGTGATCGGATTCTCGAAAAACTCTTTTTTTCGCTGTAATGTCTCGATGTGTCCATTATCAATCACACACACACTGTCACAGAGATGGTATACCTCATCCCTGCTGTGTGAAACAAAAAGCACCGTTTTCTGAACCTGCCCCAGAATCTCCAGCAGTTCCTCTTCCATCTGCCATTTCAGATAACTGTCCAGTGCCGACAACGGCTCATCCAACAGCAGGATCTCCGGCTCAGAAGCAAGCATACGAGCCAGTGCTACACGCTGTTTTTGTCCGCCGGAAAGCTGGGAGGGAAGATGACTTTCCAGTCCCTCCAGATGAAACCGCTTCACATATTTCTCCACACGGCTCATATCCGGCTTTTTCCCCATACCAGCCATGATGTTCTGACGAACATTCATGTTTGGAAACAGGGCATAATCCTGAAACATATAACCTACATGCCGTTTCTGCGGCGGCAGATTGATCTTTTTTTCGGAATCAAATACGACATTTCCGTTAATAACAATCCTTCCCGTATCCGGTTTTTCAATTCCGGCAATACATTTCAGCGTCATACTTTTTCCGCATCCGGAAGCTCCCAGCAATGCAAAGATCTCTTCTCCTGCGCAAAAGGAAGTATCCAGACTGAATTTTCCTATTTTCTTTTTGATATTAACTTCAATTGCCATCTTTCTCTCCTACCATCGCTGTACATTTTTCAGGTTCTTTCCGGCGATTATATTCATGGCTGCGATAACGCCAAATGCAATGATCATAATGATAATAACCCAGATGCCGGCTGTCACATAGTCGCCATCCTGGATGACCATAGCAATCTTCTGCGAGATTGTTGCCGTCTTGCCCGGAATATTTCCCGCAAGCATAGAGGTCGCTCCATACTCGCCAAGAGCACGGGCGAAAGTAAGGATTGTTCCGGAAATGATGCCCGGTCCCGCATTCGGAATAACAATCTTCCAGAAGATCTGTATATTTGACATGCCAAGGGTTCTGCCTGCATAGATCAGATTAATGTCCAGCTGTTCAAATGCGGCTCTCGCATTTCGATACATCAGTGGAAAAGCGATTACTGTAGCTGCCAGTATACAGCCCGCCCATGTCTGCACAACGGTAAAATTAAACTGTTCAAACAAAAAACGGCCAAATGGTCTTCTGCGGCTGAAGATCAGTAACAGAAAAAATCCGGCTACCGTCGGCGGTAATACCATTGGCAGGGTCAGAATGCCATCTACCACCGCTTTTACCCGGTGTCCGGCATGAACGACGCGATCCGCAGCAAAAATGCCGATGAAAAATGACACAATCGTCGCCACTACACCAGTCTTTAAAGATATCAGCAACGGGCTCCAGTCCAAAGATGCCAATAATTCAAACATCAACCTCTCTCCTTTTCTTTTTCAGTATATTCCCCGCTATCTCCTTTCCGTTCTTTCAGAGATTATAGGAATGTCTTTTTATAATCTGGAAAAGAGCGCCAAAATCATGGAATCTTTTGGCGCTCAATCAAGGAATCTTTTTATTTTATTACAATTTAATTCTCTACGTTAGTATCGAAGTAGTATTTATCAAAGATTGCTTTAGCCTGATCAGATACAAGGAATTTTACGAAATCTTCTGCAGCTGCTTTTTCAAGATCATCTGCCTGATCATTTTTAACCTGCGCTACCGGATAGATAACGTTTCCAGTAAGATCATACGGAACAACCTGAAGAATGTCAAGTTTATCTTCCAGACCGTATGTATCGGATTTGTAGATAGTACCAACTTCATTTGCACCCTCAGATACAGCAGAAGCTACTTTACTTACATTTGCACACTCGTTGATCTCTACTCCGCCAAGAGCTTCAGATACTTCCTGAGTTGTGATCTTGGAAACGTCCTCTGCCTCTTTGAGCATACCAGCTTTAACCATAGCCTGTCTTGTATATTTACCTACCGGAACACTTCCGTCAGCAAGTGCGATGCTGGATGCATCTTTGATGTTCTCAAGACCTGTAACTTTTGTACCGCTGTTTTTATAAGTTACAACACATACCTGGTTATTTACTACATTATATCTTGTTCCGTCTACAACGAGCTGGTCATTGTTCTGAAGTGTGTCCATCTGTTTCTGAGCTGCTGAGAAGAACACGTCACAGTTAGCGCCTTCTTCAATCTGTGTCAGCAGTGTACCTGAACTGTCATAGTTTCCAACGATTTTTACGTTTGGCTGAGTCTCATTGTAAGTTTTGATGAGTTCTTCCATTACAGTGTTAAGGCTGGCTGCAGCGAATACATTTACGGTTGTTGCATCAAATGTATCGCCTTTGCTCTCTGACTCAGCAGATGTCTCAGCTTTTGCTGCACTGTTAGTCTTTGTGGCATCTGTTTTGCTGCCGCATCCTGCCAACATAGCTGCTCCCATAACGCATACCAGCATAGCTGCTACTACTCTTTTCTTCATGTTTGATATCCTCCATTATATACAACACCATGTTTCGTTTATCCTCTGATTAATTTTAAGATTTATGATGCCGTCAAAATTAATATAGTTTTATTTTAGCGGTTTCTTTTTTTTTGTCAAGCAAAAACAACTGTTTTGTTTCCTATTATATCGTTCTATTTATTCCGGATATGCATAATTATACTATTGTTTTACTGTTTTTTACTGATTATTTTTACAAAACAGTATAAAATAAATATTTTAATCATGTTTATTTTAAGTTCACATTGTTTTTATTTTGTTTTATTCGTTATATATCTTTGATTTTTGAGGAAAACCATTTTTTATCAAATTAATTTACCAACTGTCATGCTAATTTCAGATAACTGTATTTTTTTAAACGACAAAAAGACCAGAAATGTTATACATTTCTGGTCCGGTACTCTGTTGTTATTAAATCCATCCATTAAGAACAGACAATATATTTTGTCTTATCCCATGCTATTATCTTTGGACAGCAGCGCGTATATCCTTCAAAAATCCGGATAAAAACTGTTTTATAAAATCTGTTTTCCGATATTGGTTACATTATAACCGTCTACTGCTTCTGCTTCTTTCCGGAAACGCTCAGACTGGATCAGCTCTACCAGTTTTTTATACGGCGTCTTCTCCAGATCTGCTTTTCGGAATACGATATCATAGCTTTCTTCTTTTAACGGAATAAAATCAATGCCATCAATCTGTTTGCTAGTCTTTTCATTGCCGAGAGCCACATCGCCATTTCCCCTTGCCACCATGGAACCCGCAATAAGATGTGTCTCTGCTATCGTATCGTACCCTTTCAGCTCATTCGCAGAAATGCCATGCATTTTCAGCATTTCATCAAAGAATACACGGATGCCGCTTCCTTTTTCACGGTTGACCATCGTTACATCTTTCCTGGTCAGATCATCAAAGCTTTTGATATTTTTCGGATTTCCTTTTTTTACATAAAATCCCTGCCAGCGTTTGATCAGATGAAAAACTGCCAGCTGCTCACCCGGAAGCATACGCACGACATAGGGAAGGTTGTAAGTATCCGTCATGCTGTCCCAGAGATGACAGGTTGCCACATAATTGTCATTCTGATACATCTCATAGAGACCGTTATAACTTCCCAATGGAGAGCGATATGCTCTGTATTTCTGAATCTTCTGCTCATTAAACATAGCGCAAAGAGAATCCAGCAGCACATCCTGTCCACAGATGACGATGTTTCCGCCTTCGGAAGAAAGGTCTCCTGCATCTGTCCTTCTGATTCCAAGGTAATCGTAAACATCCTGCTCCGCAATACGGAACTGCTTGCCCATCTTGCTGGCTTTCAGATCCCCACGTTTGATCATATCATATACTGTATTTTTTTTGATCTGCAACATCTCGGCAACTTCCACCGGTGTCAGTAATTTCTCATCCACTTATAAATACCCCCTGTATTCTTTCATCTTTTCCATAATATCATCCAGATACTACAGAACCAGGCCTGAAAGCTGTCAGCCTGGTTCCAAATCCATTGTAATTATTTTACCTAATTTTTCCGCTGTTTACAAGCGAAAACACCCTGTTTACTGGCTTTTTATGACTTTTTATGAGAGAATTTTACTATCAGCTCTCTGTAGCAGCCTGTGTGTCAGTAGTCGTACTGCTTCCTGAACTACTACTTCCTGAACTACTGCGCTCCGTTCCCGGAAGTTCATAAACCAGTACCGGATCTCCTTTTTTCAAATACTGGAAGATTGTCTGGGCTGCGCTGTATGGCAGATTGATGCAGCCATGGGAACCGTTTGTCTTATAAATGGTTCCGCCAAATTTACTTCTCCATGTAGCATCGTGCATTCCTACACCGCCGTTGAATGGCATCCAGAAAGATACCGGAGTCTCATAATTATCTCCACGAAGCGTTGCATCCTTTTGTGTATAGGTAACCGGATAAATTCCTACCGGTGTGGCCGTATTTTTTGCAACATTTCCAGATACGAAATCTGTATCGATGATTTTTTTGCCATCCTTGTAAAAATACAGGTGCTGTGCTGTCAGATTAATCTCTACATAAGTATTGCCATAATCATTGGCCGTATGGCTCTTTGCCGTTCTGGAATACTCCGGCTGACGTTTCACTTCCTGCATCGCCTGTACGTCCTCTTTCAGCTGTTTCCGCTCTTTTTCCTGATCAAGACGCCATCCATAACTTCCCTTTGTAATAGTTACATCAGAACCCCAGCTGGTTTTTAAGGTATGTTTTTTGTACAGCGTATTGTATTTATTGGCAAAATCTGATACATACTGGCTCAGAGCTTCATCATTAAAGGTTACGTTCATATTTTCATCCGTCGTAAGCCATTTTGCAATATCAGATTTACTGATCTCGATACTGTCGATATCTACCATATCATAGGTAATCTTTGTGGAAGCCATCTGATTCATCTTTTCACAGGCATCTTTTGTTTCCTGTGAATCTTTCGTGTAGACAGGATCAGTATAACAGCCAGCTTTTTCCAGATCCAGAGTACTCTGCAGACTGACTACATTCTCTTTTATCTTCTGCTGAAATGCACCATTGTCGATATAAGTTCCATAGACTTCCGGCTGTATCTCAAACTCCTGTTTTTCTTCTGAGTATACTGGTTTTGCATCCTCAGACTGCGTCATCTGATCCTGATCCATGCAGGTAAGCTGATTGACCAGATCTGTCAGAGCCGCTTCGTCATAGCTGACCATCTGATCCTGTTCATAATCATTTCCCTTAAACAGAGCAACCGGCCATGCAAAAGTATGCTGTCCGTTCAGGATATTTGTCAACGTATCATCAAACTCTGCTTTCAGTGAGAAATCCGCGCCTTTCAGCATTTCTGTACTGCCACCACGCTCCTGAATCGTCAGTTCATATTTCTCCACATCTTCACGGATCATATCTTCCAGCTGTTTCACTGTCTTACCAGAACAGGAAATGCCATTGATCGTCGTCTTCGGCAGATAATGCTTAATAAAGAAAAAAGAGATTCCAAGATAGATAATGGCAACGGCTGCCACCACAAAGATCAGAATCCATTTTTTCTTATTTTTCTTCTTTAACGGCTGGTCCTCTTTTTTTTCGTTCATAGTTTCCTTACTTCCTTTTATCTACACACTTTTTACAGCTCATACGATTATAGATTTTAAATATTTTTTTGTCAACACCTGCTGTTTCTCTTGCATTTCCTTTAAAATATGATAAAATCTTTGTTATACGTTTCGGGGTGTGGCTTAGTCTGGTAAAGCGCTCGTCTGGGGGGCGAGAGATCGCAAGTTCAAATCTTGTCACTCCGATTATCATAAAAATATGGATAGAGAGTTCGTTGTCGGACTCTCTATTTTAACTTTTTTCCACGATACAAATGAATTTTTATATTAAAAAGAATATTTTTGCAAATACATATTAATATAATAGAGGTAATCCGCATGCAAAAGGTAAAGAAATTTTTAAGAAATCATAAACATGGGCTTATTTTTTTATATGTCTTCCTGTATTTTCCCTGGTTTTCCTGGCTGGAAAAACATATAACCACAAATTTCCATATAATCCATATGCCTCTGGATGACATGATCCCTTTCTGCGAATTTTTTGTCATCCCGTATTTTCTCTGGTTTGCCTATATCATTGCAACGGCAGTATTTTTCTTTTTTGCAGATGCAAAAGAATTTATCCGGCTGTGCATCTTTCTGGGGGAAGGAATGACTCTGTTTCTTGTCATCTCCACATTATATCCGAACGGACACTGTCTGCGGCCGGAAGTCTTTCCAAGAGACAACATTTTTACAGATATGGTGCGCCATCTTTACAGTACGGATACCCCCACGAATCTTTTTCCAAGCATCCATGTGTACAATTCCATCGCTGCATGTGTCGCAATCTTTTACAGTAAACATGTAAAACGGAAAGGAACCAAAGCCGCAGCCCTGGTCCTTACCATTCTGATCATTTTATCTACCATGTTCATAAAACAGCATTCTGTATTTGACGTGCTGACTGCATTCGCTCTGGCAGCGATCATGTGGCTGTTCTTATATAGTCCGCTTGTGAAATGTTTTCGTTTTCTCAGAAGAACCGATGTGTAATGCATCGGTTCTTTCTTCACTGTTTGGGCTTACATGTACCATACAGTGTTTCACTTTTTCGAAATGCTTTTCAATTCCCTGATGCACCTCTTCCCCGATATCATGGGCTTTCCACAACGGAAGGTTGCCGTCTGCACAGATTTCCACATCCACGTAGATTCTGGAACCAAACATTCTTGTACGGAGAGATTCGATACCATCCACACCAGGTTGTTCCAGCACAAACCGACGCATCTCTTCCACCGTATCTTTATCACAGGATTCATCCGTCATTTTCTTCATCGCATCCAAAAAGATTTCAACAGCTGCTTTTAAAATTAATACACAGATCACAATACTTGCCAGAGAATCAAAGATCGGAAATCCCAGTCTTGCACCCAGAATACCCACAAAACTTCCGATGGATGACATGGCATCAGAACGATGATGCCACGCATCTGCCATCAGAGCGCTGCAATTTACTTTTTTTGCCGCAGACTTGGTATACCAGAACATCCACTCTTTAACAGCAATGGATACCAGAGCGGCGATCATGGCCATCATGCCTGGAACAGCAAAGGAACCATATTCTCCACTTCGGATCTTATTTACACCGGATAATCCGATGCCGAGACCGGTAGCGCCGAGAACAATGGCAAGTACAACAGATGCCACACATTCAAATCTGTCGTGTCCATACTGATGCTCACTATCCGCATCTTTTCCTGCAATCTTAACACCCGCGATGACAATAACGGTACTGAACACATCGGAAGCGGAATGTACTGCATCAGAGATCATCGCTGCGGAATGTCCGAAAATACCTGCCAGTAATTTAAATAATGATAATAACAGGTTTACCGCTATACTTGTTGCGGATACCCGCATAACAACCTGTTCCTCTGTTTTCATTTTCATAGTCTCTATACCTCCATATATGCATAAACTTCTGCCGGTTTTTATTTTTCAATTATAAGTATATGTTTGCTTCTTTTTTGTTTACGCAGTAAGGTAACACAGAACTATACCGTTAGTCAATCGCAAATTTGGTTGTCATGCCCTCACGGAAATTACCCTGCTTTAATCCCAGTTTTACAGGGCAAATCTTATATAGATGCCACTATTCATTTTTATATTGTCCCCTCGAATGCTCCCTCATCTGATGGTGCAAATAGATATAAAAATTTTTTTATATACAAATTCTCTCTCAATTTCGGCTATTCTGTTATTAACTGATCACAGAACATCATTTGAAAAATAAATAACAAAAAATCCTCTGAAAAAATGTATTTTCAACGTTTCCTTCCTTAATGAATTTTTATCCAGTAAGAAAAGATCTGTCAATTTTACATTTTATCCAGGGGATTTTCTTTTTTTTTAAAAAACTGTTTTTTAATCTTACAGGTTTTCCAGCACTTCTATCGCCTTGTTCAGATAAATATTATCTGCCTTATAGAAGATACCTTCATCTGCCAGCTGCGCGTATGCCGGATCCAGAGGCATTTTTCCAAGGACTTTCATATCCAGATCTTTTGCCACTTCATCAATGTGACTCTCGCCAAACAGCTTGATCTCTTTGCCACAGTCCGGACATTTCAGATAACTGTAGTTCTCGATAACGCCGAGGATCGGAATCTTCATCATATTTGCCATATTGTAAGCTTTCTTTACGATCATCTGAACCAGATCCTGCGGAGAAGTAACGACTACGATGCCATCCACCGGCAGGGACTGGAATACAGTCAGCGGTACATCGCCGGTTCCAGGCGGCATGTCCACAAAGAGATAATCAATATCGCCCCAGTATACATCACTCCAGAACTGTTTTACCACGCCTGCGATGACCGGACCTCTCCAGATGACCGGAGCCTCTTCATCATCCATCAGAAGGTTGATAGACATAATCTTTACGCCGTCATCAGCTGCGATCGGAAGTATGCCCCATTCTGTTCCCTGTGCCGGACCGTGTACACCGTACATTTTCGGAATAGATGGTCCTGTGATATCCGCATCCATGATGCCTACCTGATATCCTTTTTTCGCCATTGCGCTCGCAAGGGATGCGGTAACAAAGGATTTTCCTACACCGCCTTTTCCGCTGACAACGCCAATGACTTTTTTTACTGCCGAATGTTCATTTAATTTTTCCAGAAAGCTCTGTGGCTCCTGTCCGGAACAGCTTCCACCACAGCTACTGCTTTCACACCCTTCACAGCTTCCACTGGAGCAGCTTCCGCATTCATTTTCTGCCATTATTTAGTTCCTCCTTAATCATAGTATATACACCTGGAATTTTTTAATGAAATATTACCGATATACTGCTTTCCTTTTTTCATTCTGCACAACTGCCTTTGCATGCAAAAAATGAATTGCAATAATCTGCATTGTAATAATTCCAGCCGTACATTAATTAAATCCTATTACTTTTTGCGATACCTTGTAGATCGCCAGTGAGATCTTGCGTCCTCCCTTTCCCGGCAAATGGATCGTCTGCCCCATGATATGGTTCCGCAGACGATGAAACAGCCATCGATCCTGACTCTGCACATAAGACCAGAGATCCCGTTTCTTCTGAAGATTTTCCTTTGTACCGGATTTCATCAACATGACTGTCGATATGATCGTGATGATTTCCAGATAACTGAGCATGTAGCGCCGCAGATGCCGATCCTGCATCCGTTTCAGATCATAGGCATCGATCATCAACTTGTTTACCCTCAGCTGCTGATCGATCCGCCGGATCATAACGCTCTCATTTACGGACTGATCCTCTCTTCCTATATAATACCTGTAAAAGTTCACATTCAGATAATACATAGTCTTTACATAGGGAAGTGGTATATACACAAAAAGATTATCCACATAAAACGTATGCTTCGGAAGCACCAGATGACAGTCTCTCAACAGCTGTGTCCGGTAGATCACAGAATGCATCAGTATATATTTTCCAATAGGAAAATTTTTGGTCTCTGCCCAGCCAAACAACTGATTTTCCGGAAGCACCTTTGTATATTTTACGATCCTTTTATGCTTTGCCCCGTCTTTTTCATATACAAAATTACTGATCATCATATCCAGCATGCAGCCGCCACTGCATAAACTGCGAAGCGTAGACAACACTTTTCGATATGCGGTCTCTTCCACCCAGTCATCGCTGTCGACAACCTTGAAATACAATCCGGTGGCATGGTTGATCCCTGCATTCAGTCCTGCGCCATGTCCGCCATTTTCCTGATGGATGACACGAACTATCTCCGGATATTTCCTTGCATATTCATCTGCGATCTCTCCGGTACGGTCTGTAGATCCGTCATCCACAATGATGATCTCCACGTCTTCGCCACCGGGCAGCAACGAATCAATGCAACGTTCCATGTAATCCTGTGAATTATAACAGGGCACGGTTACTGTTAATAGCTTCATATATCCCTATCCCTCCAGAAATCGAATCTCTCTGATCCTCTCATCATTTCTGTAACTGCTTTTCGCCGTTCTATTCTATTATACAACCTTTCCATAGAAAGTTGTAATAAATTTTCAATAAACTGATAAAGCTACGATCAGAATCTGTATCATCCAAACAATGTTCTCATATTTTATGCGTTTTCGATATTTGATCTTTTACCGATGTTCCTTTCTCTTTTTACTGTAAACATCCAGCTACGTTCCTTTCAAGGAATCCATTTGCATGATAACTGTTACTTAAATTTGTTTATTCTGACCAAACATTATCATTCCATTTTTCTCCATATCATCACTTTATCCGTACAAAACAACTATCAATTACCACAAAACAATACATATTCATAATCTGTTCATATTTTATTAACTAAATAAACACAACTTACACATACGCCGGACATAATTTCCCGATATACTGATTTTAAGTTGATAAGCAAATCAACAACACAATTTCTTTTCATAAATCTTTTTCATGTAGATAGCCGGTGCAGAGAGTACCGGCTTCCTCTTTTTTATATCTGAAATTCCAGATTTCCCTGCATTTCAAGCAATTATCTTATTGTTATAAAATACTTCCTTTCTCAGCACCTGCAATAAAATAATCACAATACGCCCTGATCAGCTTTTGCCGCAGCAGCTCCCTGTTTCAGGTTCAGCTGTTTAGTATACGCTGCAAAGGCTGACGGAATGGCGTATTTTTCTTCTGCTTCTGCGATTTCAGCAAACATCAAACCGGATTCTTCACGGGTCAGGGTATCCACCTGTATCATATAACCCTGCATATGCCATTCCACATGGGAAAAAATGTGCTTTGCATCCGGAAGTTTGCGGATACGCAGTGGATGCAGATGCAGCTCCCGTACTTTTTCCAGTGCTTCCTCTTCTGAATATTCTGCCAGATAATTGGGGAATTCATACAATCCTGCCAGCAGACCTTTTTTCGACCGCTTTTGTAATACCACATGCTCTCCGTCACGAATCAATAAAATCGTGCGATGTTCAATCTTTCGCGCTTTTGCTTTGCTCTTGACCGGAAGCCTATCATAGCTTCCTTCCAAACCTGCGCTGCAAAATGTTTTCCACGGACAGACTTCACAATTCGGTGCGCCGTTTGGAACACAGACTGTAGCGCCAAGCTCCATTAATGCCTGATTAAATGCCCCTGCCTCGTTCTCCGGCATGACCGGAAGCAATGCCCGCTCTACCTTTGTCTTTACCGACTGTTTCATAATATCACTGTCGTCTCCGGTCAGACGCATGATGACACGCAGCACATTTCCGTCCACCGCCGGAACCGGAATCCCGTATGCGATAGATGCAATGGCTCCCGCTGTATAATTTCCGATTCCTTTCAGCTGCAATAACTGCTCATAATCTGCCGGAAGTTCTCCACCATATTGTTCCATAACCGTCTGTGCTGCGATCTGCATATTCCTTACACGGTTGTAATATCCCAAACCTTCCCACAGCTTCAACAGCTTCTCCTCCGGACATTCTGCCAGTGCGCAGATATCAGGGAGTTCTCTCGTAAACCGTTCAAAATACGGTTTTACCGCCTCCACCCTCGTCTGCTGCAACATGATTTCTGAAATCCACACCCGATAAGGCGACACCTGCTGCCGCCAAGGAAGTGTCCGTTTATTCTGTTCATACCATATAAGAAGCGGTCTTACCGCCTGTTTCAGATTAAATGTCTCTAACATTTTCTATCTAAATCTCCTTTTTTCTTTATGATGAGACTGATTTTCGTGCTACCGGATTAATATCAAACATTTTTCTTCTTCCAGAAAAAGCCTGTAAACAAAATTTACAATATATCCCTTACCATTTAAATCCCGATGGATTGCGGCAGCCTTATTTCAACACTGACTGTACCATAGTCATCCTGTTTTTTCCCCTATTCATGCATCTATTCTGCGACAATTTAAAAAAATATCACTTATATTCTGTTTTTCTGCCTGTATTTTGTTTGCTTAACGTATTGAATTAGTGTATAATGAATTCGGAACGGTTTCAATATGGAAACCAAATTTTATTAATCTTAAACATATGACCAAGGAGGTATAGGACATGAACAATTTAACACTTGAAGTGGAAAATTCCATTGCAGTCCTGACAATCAACAGACCAAAGGCTTTAAACGCATTAAACAGTGAAACACTGACAGAACTGAATCAGGTACTGACAGAGATCGAAGCTAACGATGATATCAAGGTAGTGATCCTGACAGGTGCAGGCGAGAAAGCATTCGTTGCAGGCGCAGATATTTCCGAGATGGTAAACTTCTCCGCTGCAGAAGGCCGTGCATTCGGCATGAGAGCTTCTGAGCCGTTCTTCAAACTGATGAACATGCGTCAGGTTACTATCGCAGCTGTAAACGGATTCGCTCTTGGCGGCGGATGCGAGATCTCTATGGCTTGTGATATCCGTATCGCTTCTGAAAACGCTCTGTTCGGACAGCCGGAATGTGGTCTTGGTATCATTCCTGGATTCGGCGGTACACAGAGACTTGCCCGTCTCGTAGGCATGGGACGTGCAAAAGAAATGATCTTTGCATGCACCAACATTGATGCTGCTGAAGCTTACAGAATCGGTCTTGTAAATAAAGTAGTTCCTCAGGAAGAACTGATGGCTACCGCTAAAAAGATGGCTTCTAAGATCGCACGCAACGCAAGCTACGCTGTTGCAGTTGCAAAAGCAGCTATCAACAATGGTTATGACATGGATATCAAAAATGCCGTTGAGTACGAAGCAAACCTGTTTGGCATGACCTGCTCTACCCATGACAAAACAGAAGGTATGACTGCTTTCCTTGAAAAACGTAAAGAGAAAAACTTCACAGATTTCTAAAGAAATCAGAAAACAAAAGAGAACATCATAACAACACGTAAAACGGCGATACGCACATGTATCATCGAGTGATGTCTTTTAAAATGCAGGGTGGCAGTCGCTTCCCTGCATTTTTTACTATGATATCGTTGTATTATATCATAAGCAAAAGCGGCTTATGATTAACATTCGCCGCTCGTCAATCATACGAGTATGTTGGCTCTCTTGTGCTCATTATATCTTAAATATATACCAATCATCCTTGATTTCTGCCACAATAGATTTCAAATACTAATCTGCTCAGTTGGTTCTTAATAAAGAGATATAAATAATGCAGAAAATATAACTCATAGGAGAATATGATTATGAATAAAAAAAACATCGGATTCATCGGTGGCGGAAATATGGCCAGCGCCATCATCGGCGGTATTCTGGCAGCCGGGCTGGCTGATACAGACCATATCTTCGCTTCCTCAAAAACAGATGCCACCGCACAGCATCTGGCAGACAGCTTCGGCATCCACACCGGCACAGACAACGCTGCCACTGCCGCACAGGCAGACATCCTGTTTCTTGCCGTAAAGCCAAATATGTTTGCCTCAGTCATTCCACAGATCCGTGACTCCGTCAAACCGGATGCCATCATCGTATCCATTGCAGCTGGTCAGTCCATTGCCGCAATTGAAGAGTTGTTCGGAAAAGAAATCCATCTGATCCGCTCCATGCCGAACACTCCGGCTCTCGTAGGCGAATCCATGAGTGCCCTGTGTACCAATACCAACGTTACAGAAGAAGAACTGACTGAAGTAAAAGCGCTTTTTGACAGCTTTGGAAGATCAGAAGTAATCTCTGAAAATCTTATGGATGCTGTAACCGGTGTCAGCGGCTCCTCTCCGGCTTACGTCTACATGTTCATCGAAGCTATGGCTGATGCCGCTGTCGCAGACGGTATGCCAAGAAAACAGGCATATAAATTTGCTGCCCAGTCCGTTCTCGGTTCTGCAAAAATGGTGCTGGAGACCGGTAAACATCCGGGGGAACTGAAAGACGCCGTATGCTCTCCGGGCGGAACTACTATTGAAGCAGTAGCAGTTCTGGAAAAAGCAGGACTGCGTAATGCGGTCATTGAAGGACAAAGAGCCTGCACGGCAAAATCAAAAGCTATGAGTAAAAAATAATTCGATTTTCCAGATAATTGATTCATCCATTTTGGTTTTCAATATTTTAAACTGAAATGAATCAACTTTTAAATAGAAATCGTAAAATGGAAATGAAAAAATAAAACAATAAAATATCCAACGTAGAAATCTTTATTAATATATAAGAAATGTTTCCATTTTTATGCTTGTATTACTTTTCCAATCTGCTTATTATAGTAAGAGAAGATTTTTAATATTAGTTCAGAATTTTTCCCCGAAAGAACATTCTGAAAATATTTCTTCAATCACTATATAAATCTTCAAAAGCAAAGATTACTATTCAGAAGTTATTAAGGAGGTTATATCCCATGAAAAATATTTTAATTACCGGAGGTGCCGGATATATCGGCAGCCATACTGCAGTAGAACTGTTAAACAGCGGTTATGAAGTAATCGTTTACGACAACCTGTGCAATTCTTCCAAAGAGTCTCTGAAAAGAGTAGAAGAACTGACTGGAAAAACCGTAAAATTCTATGAAGGCGATGTGCGCGATGATAAAGCTCTGGAAGACATGTTCAACAAAGAATCCATTGACGCTGTCATCCACTGTGCAGCATTAAAAGCGGTTGGCGAATCCGTACAGAAACCGCTTCTTTATTACCAGAACAATATTACCGGCACTCTGACCCTGATGGATGTCATGAGCCGTGTGAATGTAAAAAATATCGTATTCAGCTCTTCCGCTACTGTTTACGGTAATCCGGAAACAATGCCGATCACAGAGGACTGCCCGAAAGGACAGTGTACCAACCCTTACGGCTGGACAAAATCCATGATGGAGCAGATCATGTCTGACGTTCAGAAAGCTGATCCGGAATGGAATGTTATCCTGCTCCGTTACTTCAACCCGGTAGGCGCCCATGAGAGCGGACGTATCGGCGAAGACCCGAAAGGCATCCCGAACAACCTGATGCCATATATCTCTCAGGTAGCCGTTGGCAAGCTTGAGAAACTCGGCGTATTCGGCGATGATTATGATACCCCGGACGGAACCGGCGTAAGAGATTATATCCATGTCGTAGACCTCGCTGTCGGACATGTAAAAGCGGTTGACTATCTGGCAAAGAACCCGGGACTGGACGTGATCAACCTCGGTACCGGCGTCGGCTACTCTGTACTGGATATGGTAAAAGCATTCTCAAAAGCTTGTGGCAAAGACCTGCCTTACGAGATCAAACCGCGTCGTGCCGGCGATATCGCAATGTGCTACGCTGATCCTGCAAAAGCAGAAAAAGTACTGGGTTGGAAAGCAACCCGAGGACTTGACGAGATGTGTGCCGATTCCTGGAGATGGCAGTCACAGAACCCGAATGGGTATGAAGCTTAAATAACAGATACTTTCATTTTTCTGTATTTTATAAAACGGGTAAGGATTGTTTTTAATCTGGCTTTTTTCCAGTTTGGAACATTCCTTACCCGTTTTTATAATTTATTATGATATACAATCGCATATTATAAAATATAGACTATATTCCACTCTGTTTAGAACACCTTCGTCGTCCACTGACTCATATCCCATACATCGGTTACCACATCCTGATAAAACTCCGGCTCATGGCAGATGAGAAGGATGCTTCCTTTGTATTCCTGCAGGGCGCGCTTCAGTTCATCTTTGGCATCCACATCCAGATGGTTCGTCGGCTCGTCCAATAATAAAAAGTTTGTATCCCGGTTGATGAGCTTGCACAGACGGATCTTTGCCTGCTCGCCACCGCTCAGCACTCTTACCTGGCTTTCGATATGTTTGGTAGTAAGTCCGCATTTTGCCAGTGCAGAACGCACCTCATACTGGGAATAGGACGGGAACTCTTCCCAGATCTCTTCGATACAGGAATTTTTGTTATCCTGTGATACTTCCTGTTCAAAATAACCCAGTTCCAGATTGTCCCCAAGTTCACAGCTTCCGGAGATGGACGGGATCAGACCGAGTATACTTTTCAACAGTGTGGTCTTTCCGATACCATTTGTACCCACAAGTGCAATCTTTTGTCCACGCTCCATGGAAAAATTCAACGGTTTTGATAACGGTTCGTCATAGCCGATCACGAGATCTTTTGTCTCAAACAACATTTTTCCCGGCGTGCGGCCATAGCGAAAATCAAATTCCGGCTTCGGACGCTCTGCCGCCAGCTCGATCACATCCATCTTGTCCAGCTTTTTCTGTCTGGACATCGCCATATTTCTGGTCGATACACGGGCTTTGTTTCTCGCCACGAAATCTTTCAGCTCACTGATCTCCTGCTGCTGTCTGCGGTAAGCAGCCTCTAACTGTGCTTTCTTTACTGCATATACTTCCTGGAAGTGGTCATAATCTCCCACATAACGGTTCAGTTCCTGATTCTCCATATGATAAATGATATTTACGACCTCATTCAAAAACGGAATATCATGTGAGATCAGGATAAATGCATTTTCATAATCCAGCAGATACCGTTTCAGCCATGCGATATGTTCCTCATCCAGATAGTTGGTCGGCTCATCCAGAAGCAGAATGTCCGGTTTTTCCAACAGCAGCTTCGCCAGCAATACTTTTGTTCTCTGTCCACCGCTGAGATCCGTAACATCTCTGTCCAGCCCCAGATCCAGCAGTCCAAATGCTCTGGCGATCTCTTCCACTTTTGCATCAATGGTGTAAAAATCATGGAGCGTCAGCTCATCCTGGATCGTACCCAGTTCTTCCATCAGAACATTCATCTGCGCCTCATCCGCCGTGCCCAGCAGATCACAGATCTCATTCATCCGCTCTTCCTTCTGAAGCAGAGGATCAAAAGCAGATTTCAGCACTTCCCGAATGGTCATGCCTTTTTCCAGTGCCGCATGCTGATCCAGATATCCGGCACGGACATTTTTAGACCACTCCACTTTTCCTTCATCCGGCATGAGCTTTCCTGTCACAATACTCATAAAGGTGGATTTACCCTCGCCGTTTGCGCCTACCAGGCCGATGTGCTCTCCCTTTAACAATCGAAAAGACACATCTGAAAAAATCGCTCTGTCCCCGAAGCCGTGAGTCAGATGCTCTACGTTTAATATACTCATTCCTTTATCTCCATCTTCTGATATTTTCTAAACAGTCTGAATCTAATCATACCATAAAAATAGAAGCTGAAACACAACTTTTTTAAATGTATCAACTTCTATTTCTTAATCATGCATTTTCAGATTATTATTTGGCGTGCATCAGATAAGTATTACTTTGGGACATTTTATTCGTCCATAAAAGATTCCAACGTACGCTTCTTGCTAATGCCCCGTCCATACAACTCCGTCAGATTTCGGATCTTCTCTGTCAGCGAATCTGTCAGGCAGCCTGACAGCATCCGCCATTTCCAGTTGTCGCCCAGTGTGGACGGCGTATTGATCCGGGCTTCGCTTCCGAGGCAGAGGTAATCCTGCATTGGGATGACGCACAGGTCTGAGACGCTTGCCATAGCCAGACGGATGAAATCCCACGAAATCCCAGATGGCAATGTATAAGGATTGTTCATGTATTTCACGGCAAATGCACGGTCTTCGACGCTCATGGTTTCATACCAGCCACGGGTAGTATCATTATCATGAGTTCCTGTATACACAACGCTGTTTTTCTCGTAATTATGTGGCAAATAATCACTCTCTTCCCTTGCATCAAAAGCAAACTGAAGCACTTTCATACCCGGGAAACCGGAGTCTGCCAGCATCTGACGCACAGAATCTGTCAGGAAGCCAAGATCTTCTGCGATAATAGATACCTCTCCCAGTTTTTCTTTCAACGTATTCATCAGATCCATCCCCGGTCCCGGCTCCCAGTGGCCAAACTCCGCTGTCTTGTCTCCGGCCGGAATGGAATAATAAGATTCAAATCCGCGGAAATGATCGATCCGCACCGTATCAAATAAATTCAGGCAATGCGCTACCCTGCGCACCCACCATGCATAACCGGTCTTTTTATGGTACGGCCAGTCATAGAGCGGATTGCCCCACAGCTGTCCGGTAGCAGTAAACGCATCCGGCGGACAACCCGCCACCGCTTTCGGATTGCGCTCTTCATCAAACTGAAACAGCTCCGGCTGTGCCCATGCATCCGCACTGTCCAGTGCCACATAGATTGGTACATCTCCGATGATGGAAATGCCGTTTTCTGCCGCATAGGCATGAAGCGCTTTCCACTGTCTGTCAAACAGATACTGTTCAAAGCAGTAAAACCTGATCTCTTCCCGCTTCTGAACGGCAATCATCTTCAAAGCCGCCTGATCCCGGTTTTTATAAGCATCCTCCCACTGTGTCCAGCATTTCCCATTATGAAGATCTTTTAATACCATAAACAGGGCATAATCTTTCAGCCAGTCATTGTTTTCCCTGCAAAATTCTAAGAAATCTGCTCCGTTTAGATTGATTCTCGCATCCGTGACTGTCGGAGATTCTATAATTGTTTTTTTACAGGATGATATACTTTTTAACTTCTCACTATCGGATAGTTTATCTTCAAAGACTTTACCTTCAGAGGATTTTATACTATATGTTTTATCATCGAATATTTTATCTCCCGACTGTATACGATCTGGCTTCCTGTTACCCGCCTGTACATCAGCTCCAAACTTGCAAAAGAATTTCTCGCACGCCATCCGCAGTATCCGTCCCCGATGCTCATGCAGTTTCACATAATCGATCTGCTGCGGATCGCATCCAAAGTCCATGCCGTCATAATATTCCGGGCGCAGCAGTCCCTGTTCTCCCAATGTTTCCAGATCGATAAAATACGGATTTCCAGCAAAAGAGGAAAAGGACTGGTACGGAGAATCCCCATAACTTGTCGGTCCCATGGGCAGCACCTGCCAGCAACTCTGTCCAGCTGCCTTTAGGAAATCTACAAATTCATATGCCTCTTTGGAAAAGCTTCCAATCCCATATCTGGATGGGAGTGAAAATACCGGCATCAAAATTCCACTTTTTCGCATTTTCTTAGTCCTCCAGTTTCCAGATATCTCTGTTGTATTCGTAAATGGTACGGTCTGAGGAGAAGAACCCGGCATTGCTGATGTTGTAAAGCATCTTCTTTGCCCATGCTTCTCTGTAATCTTCCATTGCACGATCTTTTGTCTCGATATAAGATTCCAGATCCAAGAACGTCATAAACCAGTCTTTCTTTTTTAGCTCTTTGGACAGACGCTCCAGATTTTCTTTTTCTCCCACTTTGAGCATCTGCGGACCTGTGATGAAGTCCAGTGCCTCCTGAACCTTCGGATTCTTTTTATAATAATCAGACGGCTTATAATCAGCTTTCTCATAATGCTCGATGACCGCATCGCTTTCGGCGCCGAAGATATAGATATTCTCATCCCCCACAAACTGATGAATCTCCACATTTGCACCATCTTCCGTGCCCAGCGTTACCGCTCCGTTCAGCATGAATTTCATATTTCCCGTACCGCTGGCCTCTTTGGATGCCAGTGAGATCTGCTCGGAAATATCACAGGCCGGAATCAGTTTTTCCGCCAGCGTCACATTATAATTTTCCACCATGACAACATTCAGATATGGATTGACATCCGGATCATTGTTCACGATTTCCTGCAAGCAGAGGATCAGATGGATGATATCCTTTGCAATCACATACGCAGGCGCTGCCTTTGCGCCAAAAATAACAGTGATCGGAGTCTGTGGAATCGTGCCCCTTTTGATCTCCAGATATTTGTAAATGACATACAACGCATTCATCTGCTGGCGTTTGTACTCATGGAGACGTTTGATCTGAATGTCAAATACAGAATCCTCGTTCAGAACGATGCCCTGTGTCTCTTTCAGATATTCCGCCAGAAGATGTTTGTTTTCTTTTTTGATATTTAACAATTCAGCCTGAACTGCGGTGTCTTCGGCAAACTTCTCCAGCTTCTTCAATTCATCCGCATTTTTCTTAAAGCCATCGCCAATCCACTGTGTCAGCTGATCCGTCAGCAGAGGATTGCAATGCAGCAGCCAGCGTCGGAACGTAATGCCGTTTGTCTTATTGTTAAATTTCTCTGGATAAAGCCTGTAAAATTTATGCAGCTCTGTATTTTTCAGAATCTCCGTATGTAATGCAGCCACGCCATTGACACTGAATCCGTAATGGATATCAATATGCGCCATATGAACGACATCGTCTTTATCAATAATGGCAAGGCTTTCGTCTTCACAGCGCCTGCGCACTCTGTCATCCAGTATCTCAATAATCGGTACCAGCTGCGGAACAATCTCTTTTAAGAAATCCAGCGGCCATTTTTCCAGCGCTTCCGCAAGGATCGTGTGGTTCGTATAGGCACAGGTCTTCTCCGTTACCGCTATGGCATCGTCCATGGAAAGTCCACGCTCCATGAGCAGACGGATCAGCTCCGGAATAATCATGGTCGGATGGGTGTCATTGATCTGGATCACGGCATAATCTGCCAGATCATACAGGTTTGAACCACGCTCTACGCTCTCTTTCAGAACTAGCTGAGCTCCGTTGCTGACCATAAAATACTGCTGATAGATACGCAGTTTACGGCCGTCATCATCGCTGTCATCCGGATAAAGGAACAGTGTCAGATTTTTTGCAATCTCCGTTTTATCAAAGTCAATGCCGTCATGGACGATGGATTCATCTGCTGTATCCACATCAAACAGCTGCAATTTGTTCGTCCGGTTGTCGTAACCGGTTACCAGTATCTCATACATGACAGACTGCAACGTCAATCCGTTTCCAAAAGAAACCGGAAATCCGATATCTGTCCGTTTCAGCCAGCGGTTCCCCTGCATCCAGGGATTGCCCTCTTCCTGCTGCAGATGATTTTCAAATACCTGACGGAACAGGCCAAGATGATAGTTCAGTCCGATGCCTGCACCGTTGTATCCCAGTGTAGCAATGGAGTCTAAAAAACAGGCTGCCAGACGGCCAAGACCGCCATTTCCGAGAGACGGTTCGACTTCGATCTCCTCGATTTCGCAAATATCTTTGCCATTCTTTGCAAGAATCTCTCTTACCTCATCATAGATACCGAGATTGATCAGGTTGTTGGAGAGCAGCTTTCCGATAAGAAATTCTGCTGATACATAATAAATTTTTTTCTTTCCTGCGTTACTCTCCTTTTTCTCTGCCATCTTCTGTGCGATAGTCAGCAATGCTTCATAGATTTCTCTGTCTGAACTGGCAGAAATATTTTTACCAAGTGTTTCCACTAATATGGTTTCAATGTTCATTCTTTCTCCTTTCCAGGGAATCATGTTTTTCCTACGACAAAATAGTGATGCAAAACTCAATATCATACGACTCTTTATTCATCGCATTATCAAATGCATTTCCCCGTCCGTCTGGATATTTTTTATTTCTTTCTGACGTTATTTTATTATCAGATTTAAATCTGTATAACGGGTTTTCAACGTTCCTGTTCCTTTTGAACCTGTTATCAGCATTATACCAGTTTTTTTCTGACATTAATATCCTATTTTCTGCGCTTTTTAATATCGTTTTACCTGATCGGAAAACATACACTCTCCAATCAGTTCCTTTTTCCATCCCATAAAAATATAGAGAGTCAGATATGTTTTGTTCCCGTTCATTTCTACCGGAGAAATCTGGTAAGAACAATCTATTTTCCTCTGAAAAAAAGATTTTTTCTGTGACGGTATACTTTTTCAGAAAGCTTATGGCAAAGAAAATCAAAAATTTCTATGGTAAGACAAAGTATTTGCTATAATAATTTTACTGAAATGATTATTTTAACGATTGGAGGTACACACGATGGATTTAACCAAATTAAGCCGCTATATAAGCTTGATCCTGCGCCATAAACCAGAAGTCATCGGCATTTCCCTGGATGAACATGGCTGGGCAAATGTCGATGAACTGATTACAGGGATTGGCAAAAATAATCCTGGATTTAATATGGAAACTCTGGAAGAAATTGTAAAGACCGATAACAAACAGCGCTATTCTTTCAATGCAGATAAATCCCTGATTCGGGCTAATCAAGGGCATTCCATTCCTGTAGATGTGGAATTAGAAGAAAAAGAACCACCCGAATACCTCTACCATGGCACCGGAGAAAAATATGTCACTTCTATCAACGAAATGGGACTGATTCCTAAAAGCAGATTGTACGTGCATCTGTCACAAGACACAGAAACCGCTGCTAAAGTTGGAAAACGACATGGAAAAGAAGTTATTTATCAGGTTGCTGCTAGACAGATGCGCAAAGATGGCTATCCATTTTTCCTGTCAGTCAATGGCGTCTGGCTGACCAAACAGGTGCCTGTTCAGTATTTAAAATTACTGTGACACAATAAAATAAGAAGACAGGATATTATATCCTGTCTTCTTATTTTACCGACATGCGTGAGAGGGTGCTAGAGGTCCGGTGGACCTCTGTTTAGCACCGACCGAAGCGACAGCGGAGAGCGAACCCTGTTCGAGTCCGACTGGACTCGAATAAAATAGAAGGCAGGATATATAATATCCTGCCTTTTGTTTTACCGACGTGCGTGAGAGGATTCGAACCCCCGACACCTTGGTCCGTAGCCAAGTGCTCTATCCAGCTGAGCTACACACACATATTTAATTATAAAATGTTTTCACATTCAATGCCGCAGACCGGAATCGAACCGGTACGATGTCGCCACCACGGGATTTTAAGTCCCGCGCGTCTGCCAGTTCCGCCACTGCGGCACGAAACATAAAGTTTCGAATGGGACCTACAGGGCTCGAACCTGTGACCCTCTGCTTGTAAGGCAGATGCTCTCCCAGCTGAGCTAAGATCCCATTTCGTGTTGGCTGCTCTCGCAACCGACTTCGTTAGTATATCGTACGAGAACAGATATGTCAACACTTTTTTTGAATTTTTGTATTTTTTGTATTTGTTGTAACTATTCCAAACAAATTTCCATGCAGGATTGTCCCACACATGCTATGCAAGCAGCCGCTCTACCAGGCGCACACACTCCGCGGCATCCTTTGAATACCCATCGGCTCCGATCTCATCTGCAAAACTCTGTGTGATACAGGCTCCTCCAATGATCACCTTGCTCTTGCAGCCTTTCTCCTTACAAAGCTCCACAACATCCTGCATACGCATCATCGTGGTAGTCATCAGCGCGGACAGCCCGATAATCGCAGCATTTTCACGAATCGCGGTATCCACGATATCTTCACACGGCACATCTTTTCCCATATCAATCACGTTGTAGCCATAATTTTTCAGCATCAGTACGACAAGATTTTTTCCGATATCATGGATATCCCCCTCTACCGTTGCAATGACAAGCGTCGGCATCTCCTGTCCGTCGTTCTTCTTCTCCAGCATCGGCTCGAGATAATCAATGGCAAGTTTCATGGTATTTGCACTGGCAATCAGCTGCGGCAGGAAATATTTTTTCTGTTCAAAAAATTCCCCGACTTTATTGATGGCTGCAATCAGCTGGTCATTGATGATCTCCTCCGGCTTTGCGCCGTCTGCAATTGCCTTTTTCACTTCATCTATAATGGTTCCTTTATTTCCTTTTAAAACCGCTGTCGTAACAGGATCTGCTTTTTCTTCCACAGATGCCGTGCCACCCGCAGCACCTTCTTTTTTCACAACAACCGTCTCATATTTTGCCTTTTCCTCTGCCAGTTTATTCATACGCTCGATGTAGCGGATGTCACTGTCCGGGCGATGCAGCAGCATGTCCGAAGCAAATGCGGCATTCATCAAAAGTTCCTGCGACGGATTGGCAATCGCCATGGTAAGCCCCCGGCAGATGTCCATGGTAAGAAATGCCGTATTGACAAAACTCCGCTCCGGCAGGCCAAACGAAATATTCGACAGACCACAGATCGTTGGAAGCTTCCTGATATCCTTACAATAAGAGATGGTATCATAACATTCTTTCGCAGCCTCTGGATTGGCTCCGATTGTGGCAACCAGCCCATCCACGACAATATCCTCGTGTGCCATTCCCAGCTCCATGGCACGGTCATATACGGTATCGATAATCTCATGCTTTTCTTTGGCATCCTTTGGCAGTCCCTCATCGGAAAGCGGAAGCAGGACAAACATAGCCCCGTACTTTTTTGCCAGCGGAAGCATATGCTCGATTTTTTCTGTCTCAAGGGAAACGGAGTTGATCAGTGCTCTTCCCGGATAGACACGCAGTGCCTCTTCCATAACATCAATATGGCTGGTATCGAGGCAAAGCGGACAATCTACCGTCGCCGCAACTTCATAGATCACCTGTTTCATCATTTCTTTTTCGTCAATGCCGTTCATTCCCATATTAATGTCAAGGATGGCTGCCCCGTTTTCCTCCTGCGCCATTGCCATCTCACGCACAAGATCCAGTTTTCCTTCGCGCAGCTGGGCCTGCAGTTTTTTCTTTCCGGTCGGATTGATCCGCTCCCCGACCACCAGGAAATTGCCATCCAGACCAACTTCTACATTTTTGCGCTCAGACGCAAGAATCCTGCGATGCGATGCAAGTGGCCTGTGAAGTTCCATCCCCCGCGTTGCATCCGAAAGTGCCTTGATATGCTTTTCCGTTGTACCGCAGCATCCACCTACAATGGCTGCTCCCGCTTTTACCAGTGCCACACCTGCCCCGGCAAATTCTTCCGGTGTCATGCGGTACACCGTTTTCTTTCCCTCGAGTTCCGGGAGTCCGGCGTTTGGCTTTGCGATGAGCGGAATCGTCGCATATTCTGCCATCCTTTCCACCAGAGGTACCATCTCCATCGGACCGGTAGAACAGTTTACACCGATCGCATCCACGCCCAGAGACTGCAGTACGACCACAGCCGTCTCCGGAGGTGTTCCAAATAATGTCCGTCCGTCTTCGTTGTAGGTAAGTGTCACCATGATTGGAAGATCACAGACTTCCCGGATCGCAATCACTGCCGCACGACATTCCTGCAGACTCATCATGGTTTCTACCACAAACAGATCCACCCCTGCTTTTGCCAGCACCGATGCCTGTTCCTTGTATACCTCCACCAGTTCTTCAAACAACAGCTCTCCCATCGGAAACAGCTGCTGGCCGGTCATCGTCATGTCACCTGCAACCAGTGCCTGATCGCCCACCGCCTGCCGGGAAAGCGCTACCAGCTGCGTGTTGATTTCTTCCAGCCTCTCCTGCAGACCATATTCTTCCAGTTTGATCCGGTTTCCGGTAAACGTGGAGGCATATACGATATGGCTGCCGGCTTCTACATACCGCCTCTGCAGCTCGAGCAGTACCTGCGGATTTTCCAGCACCCAGCTTTCCGGACACACGCCAATCGGCATACCTGCCTCCATCAGATTCGTTCCCGTTGCACCATCTAAAATAACCGGACCATGTTCCCTGATAAATCCGGCAAATTCTGTCTTTGTCATTTTGCATTCCTCACTTGCAGTTTCGTTTCGTTCTATTTATAATAATACCGCAGATTATTTCTACGTCATGCGTAACAATATCATACCTTATCACAGAAAAAAAAGAAAGTGAGAATCTATCATGAAAGACATAAAATTAGTTGCACTGGATCTCGACGGTACGCTGTTTGACAACAGCAGCCACATCAGTGAGCGCAATCTTACGGCAATCCGCAGCATTACAGACAAAGGCATCCATGTCGTAATCTCCACCGGCCGCCCGTTTGAGGGAATCCCGTTTGACCAGATCAAGGGCACCGGGATCAACTATGCCATCACCGCAAACGGCAGCGGAATCTATGAGATTTCCACCGGAAAATGCCTGTATGAAAATGCCATGGATGAAGAGCTGGTCACCCCGATTTTAAACTTCCTTCTCACACGTGATATCCATATGGATGCATTTATCGGCGGAAAAGGCTACACCCCGGTCCAGTGCGTAGAAACGGCACAAAAACTGACCGTGCCTTCTTCGATCAAAAACTATATTATCACCACACGCACACGGCTGGACAATATCCTGCAGTTTATCCATGAAAATCAGTTAAAGGTCCAGAAAATGACTCTGAATTTCTATCCAGCAGCCGATGGAACACTCATTGACCGCGAAACCGTCCGCAAATTTCTCGTGTCCAATCCGTCAATTACTACCGTCTGCGGCGGATACAACAACCTGGAATTCACGCGTGCAGATGCAAACAAGGGCGTTGGCTTACGAAAACTTGCCGAAATTCTCGGTGTCAATCCGGATGCCACCATGGCAATCGGTGACACCGAAAATGATCTTGCCATCATTGAGGCTGCCGGTATCGGTGTGGCAATGGGAAATGCCACTGATGCCGTCAAAGCCCGGGCAGATTACGTCACCACAACGAATACCAAGGACGGGGTGGCAGCGGCCATCGAACATTTTATCCTATAATTTCACTCACCGCGCAACAACCCGATATTTTTCTTTAAAGATGCAATGACTGCATCAACCTGCCGGCGGTCGGTCTCCCTTCCCATGGTAAAACGTACACTGCCCGGTGCATAATTTTTTGGTACGTGTATGGCTTCTATCACATGGGAGATC
The DNA here is from genome assembly GCA_905193415.1 of uncultured Roseburia sp. Taxonomy (GTDB): domain Bacteria; phylum Bacillota; class Clostridia; order Lachnospirales; family Lachnospiraceae; genus Brotonthovivens. The sequence continues at coordinate 4,123 of CAJJOP010000002.1, read as the reverse complement.
CGTGTCTGTCCGGTATTGCACGCAGATCCTGCGGAAGCACAGATTCCGTCTTCTTCGAGAAGCACCAGAAGGGATGTCGCATCAATCCCCTCAAAACTGAAATTCACATTTCCCGGCAGGCGCTTATGCGGATGCCCATTTAACCTTCCCTGCGGAATCTCCCGTAATACCCGCTCCACAAAATAATTACGCAGCCGCACAAGCCGCGGACGCACGACCTGCATCTCTTCCACTGCAATTTCAAGTGCCTTTGCCATCCCCACAATTCCTGCCACATTCTCGGTTCCTGCCCGTTTGCCGTTTTCCTGACTTCCTCCGTGAATATACGACGGCAGATCCCGGTCTTTTCTCACAAACAAAAAACCAACCCCTTTCGGACCGTGGAATTTATGTGCACTTGCACTCAGATAATCCACCGGAAGCTGGTTCATGGAAAGCGGAATCTGCCCGATGGCCTGCACCGCATCGGTGTGAAATAATGTTCCCGTCCCCCGCAGCATGGATGCAACCGCATCCAGCGGTTCGATCGTTCCAATCTCGTTATTTCCCGTCATAACGGAAACCAATGTGGTATCTTCCCGCAATACCTCCCGCAACCGTGCCAGATCAATCACTCCGTATGCATCGACATCCAGATAAGTCAGTTCATATCCCAGTTTCTCCAGATATTCACATGAGCGCAGCACCGCATGATGTTCGATTTTGCTTGTGATCACATGTTTCCCTTTTTCCTTTTTCTCCGCCGCCACATTTTTGATTACCCAGTTATCCGATTCGCTCCCCCCGGATGTAAAAAAAATCTCCTCCGGCTTTGCCTTAATCAGCATGGCAATCTGTTCTCTTGCCCCTTCTAATGCCTCCCGTGTGCGGCGCCCCATTTCGTAAGATGTGGAGGCGTTTCCATATTCTTCCATGAGATACGGCTCCATAGCCTTGCGCACCTGCGGAAGCATTTCGGTTGTGGCCGCATGATCCATATAGATTTTACAGCTCATATTCTGCACCATCCCCTCATACAATAGTTATCAAGTTTTCCATTTGGAGTTCCCATTGAACATTTCCCGATTCCTAAAAAATCCTCTGATTACCGGCACCCTTCTAATGACGGCTTCCGGTATTGCCAGCCGTATCATCGGCTTCTTCTATAGGATATTCCTGGCACAGACAATTGGTGCAGAAGCGCTCGGAATCTATCAGCTGATTGCACCCGTTTTTGCAATGTGTTTCGCCCTGACTGCCTCCTCCATCCAGACATCCATTTCCAAATTTGTCGGCGATGCCTGCGGAAAAAACGCAGGAACATCGCAGGGAGAAATAACTGCACGCGGATATCTGCTGCTCGGTCTGGTCATCTCCTGCACAGCCTCTGTAATCGTCGGTATTTTTCTTTACACACAATCAGACTGGATCGCCCTGCATTTTCTCGGAGAGCTCCGCTGCGCTCCCCTCCTTTCGCTCCTTAGCTTTTCCATGCTTCCCTGCTGCATCCACGCCTGTATCAACGGTTATTACTATGGAAAAAAGCGGGCAGGAATTCCCTCGTTCTGTCAGCTGGTGGAACAGCTTGCACGCGTGGGAAGTGTATGGCTGATCTATCAGTACACGCTGGAAAAAGGCATGGAGCTGACGGCGTTCCACGCGGTTGCCGGTCTTGTGGCCGGGGAATGTTCCGGTCTTATCACCAGTCTGATTGCCATGTCTTTGGAAAAACGGCTTCCCGGACACTCCTACCACACCCTTTCCGGTCAGTGGAAAACGATGGGCAAACTGTTTGCTTCCATGGCGGTTCCACTTACCATCAACCGGGTGACGACAGCTCTTTTCAACAGCCTGGAGAATCTTCTGATCCCGCAAAAACTGCAGGCATTTGGTTACAGTGCTTCGGATGCCCTGAGTATTTTTGGTATCCTGACCGGTATGACCATGTCCATCATTCTGTTTCCCAGTGTACTGACCAATTCCTTTTCCGTCCTTTTACTTCCGGCTGTCTCGGAAGCCCACAGTGCACACAACCACGCACAGATTGCGCGAACGATAAAAAAAGCAATCCTGTACGGACTGCTTCTTGGCTTTGTTTTTACGATTCTGTTTCTGGTTTTCGGTGACCGGATGGGCGAAGTTCTGTTTCACAATACGCTGGCCGGCAATTTTATCTGCCAGCTCTCCTGGCTGTGTCCCCTGCTGTATGTCACCAGTCTGCTGAACAGTATCCTGCACGGACTCGGCAATGCCCGGCAGGTTTTGTTTGTCACACTGCTGGCATGCATGATCAGGATCTGCATGATTCTGTTTCTCGTCCCACAGTACGGAATCGATGCATATCTGTGGGGGATGCTGCTGTCCTATGTATTTGCTGCGATTGCAGACATTCTTTTGCTTATGCCTTATTCCCGTGCCGGATGATTCCTCACTTTTTGATCTCCCTCAGGCAGAAAAAACGCCGGTTTCCACAGATCACTCTGCCGGAACCGGCGTTTCTTTATCAAGACTTTTCTATTATAAGGTGCGATTATACACGGGACAGATACTCACCTGTTCTGGTATCAATCTTGATCTTGTCTCCCTGCTCTACGAACAGAGGAACGTTTACGTTTGCACCTGTCTCAACAGTAGCAGGCTTGGTAGCACCTGTAGCGGTATCTCCCTTGAATCCCGGCTCTGTCTCTGTAATCTCAAGTTCTACGAAAAGAGGTGGCTCTACTGCAAATACATTGCCCTTGTGAGAACAGATCTTAACCATCTCGTTCTCCTTAACAAACTTCAGTGCATCACCGACACTGTCCTTTGTCAGGTCAATCTGGTCATAAGTCTCTACATCCATGAAATGATAGAAATCATCATCGGAATACAGATACTGCATGTCCTTACGATCAATGTGAGCAGTCGGACACTTCTCTGTCGGACGGAATGTCTTTTCTACTACACCACCACTGACGATATTTTTTAATTTTGTTCTAACGAATGCTGCACCCTTACCTGGCTTTACATGCTGAAATTCGATAATCTGATAAATGTTACCTTCAAGTTCGATGGTAACACCATTTCTGAAATCTCCTGCTGAAATCATTCGATCTTCCTCCTTAAATTACGAGTATAAAGTCTCTCGACTTACAATTTTACTATAAAATGGAATACTTTTCAAGTATTTTATTTGTTCCGTTTTTCGATGTCCGCAAGCATAGCCACGCGTGTCGCATGACGTCCACCAAGAAATTCCGCATTCAGATAAGCCTTCACAATATCCTTTGCCAGCTCCACTCCGACAATTCTTGCACCAAACGCGATGATATTTGCATCGTTGTGCTCTTTTACCAGATGCGCGGTTGTCACATCCGAGCAGACAGCTGCACGTACTCCGTTTACTTTATTGGCAGCAATGGAAATTCCGACACCCGTTCCACAGATCAAAACTGCACAATCCACTTCTCCGTCAGCCACTGCACGTCCTACTTTTTCTCCGATCTCCGGATAATTACAGCTTTCTGCGGTATCCACCCCATAATTTACAACCTCATGTCCCATGCTCTCAATAAATTCTTGGATCTGCATTTTCATTTCTACTGCTGCATGATCATTTCCAATCCCGACTTTCATCACAACTCTCCTTTTCGTTTTTTGCACTTCTTTTATCTTACTGCTTCAACGAACTTTCGTCAAATAGAAAACAACCGGCTGTGTACGGTCACGCATAGAAAATTCTGCAAAAAAAAAATTTATCCTACAAAATGGATGAATCCTCCTTTTTTGCAGCAGATGGGTACTTTGGTTTTACGATTTTACGGTGCAGACGATAACATAAAAGCACAATTGCCTCCAGCCGGCGCTTTAACACGATCTGGATTTCTTCTTTCGGGTGGATCGGTTTTACAAGGATCGTGCGGATTCCTGCTAAATTTGCCCCACACACATCCGTAAAGATCTGATCTCCCACAAAAAGCGTATTTGTCGCGTCCGTGCCAAGGATCCCCATCGCTTTGCGATACCCGGACGGCTTTGGCTTTCCTGCTTTGTAAATATAACTGACATGCACGGCATCATTGAACATTTTCACACGCGGCTCCCTGTTGTTCGAAAGAAGCATACAATGAAAACCCAGTTCCTTTAAATGTGCAAACAAAGAAAT
>CAJJOP010000001.1:0-238150 GCA_905193415.1 uncultured Roseburia sp. | reverse complement strand
TTTTCGGCTGGTAATCTGCTGGTAAACCAAAGGGGTAGGGTGTGGGGAGGGGAAACAGAAAAAGACTGATTTCTCATTGACCGCCAACGGATAGACTTCTCCCTTGGTGTCAAAACGCCTATCGTTCCCTGCTTTTTTCCCGTTTTCGGTATAATTCCAGTGCTTTGATAATGGTTTCTTCCATTTTTTGTTGTGAAGTCCCCGATGGAAAATATTTCTTCAGTCGGTTCTTAGGGATTTTCCATTGCTCTACCTGATTTGGCTTTTCCTCTGCCATAATCGACAACAAAACATCTTCATTCAATCTGCCCTCTGCTGAAAATTTGCGGATTTTGATTGCCTGTGCATGACTTGGAGTGCAATCTTCCGATTCCATGGTATCGTACAATATCTCCTGTTCTTCTTTTGGCAAATAAGACAGCTCCATCGCCGGACGCATGGCAATTTTCTTGTTATCGACCATATCAAGAATTTCCGGTATCAAGTAGGTTAATCGAATATATCTTCTGATTTGGTCTTTACTTTCTCCAACCTCCTCACCCAATAATTCATCAGAACGTTTCCCTTTCAACTTTGTCGCCAGTGGCGACGAAGTTAAATCAGTTCTTTGTCCCTGTCTTTTCATGACATCTAACTTCATTTTGTAAGCAAATGCTTTTTCTGATGGTAATATTTCTTCCCTTTGAAGATTGCTGTCAACCATGACAATAACTGCTTCGTCATCACTGAGATTTCTTACAATACAAGGTATATTTTCTAACCCTGCCAGTTCACTTGCCATTTTTCTACGGTGTCCAGAAATCATTTCATACCCACCTGTTGGCTTCTCTCTGACAAGAGCAGGAACCAATACACCATGTTCTCGAATACTTTCAATGGTCTCCACCATTTTATCATCCATTTTTACTTTAAATGGATGATTCGGAAAATCACTGATGTCATAAACAGAAATATTTTTTACATGCTCCTGATTCTTCTGGTCTCTTTCTTCCTGCGTGGTAAAAAGGTCATCGGCTGAGGGAAGATTCATGTTTATTTCTTTGCTTTTCGCCACACTGAATCACCTCCCTCGTAAATTCTGCATACGCCTTTGCAACAGTTCCATTCTTGTCATACTCATAAATGCTCTGTCCTGCTGCACTGCTTTCTGCTGCTGTGATAGCCACTGGAATAACAGTTTTGAAAATTCTGATATGCTTTCCATAATTCTCTCTAAGGCTATCCTCTGTTGTCTTGGCAAGTTTTGTCCGCATATCTGCAAGCGTCAGTAATACTCCATCAATCTTCAGATTGGGATTTAGCTGTCTTTGTACCTTACCAATTGTTTTCATTAACTGCGTCATCCCCTTTAATGGAAGATAATGAGCCTGAACTGGAACAATTACACTGTCTGCGGCAGCTAATGCATTGATAGTCAACATCCCCAAGCTAGGCATACAATCAATCAGGATATAATCATAATCTTTTTTCAAATCTGCCAGATACAGCTTTAGTGTCTGCTCTCTGCTCATTGCATTCACCAGGGAGATTTCCATGCCCGATAATTCAATGTTAGTTGGAATAATGTCAACTCCTTCTTTATGGTGTAAAATGCCTTCATTATACACAAATGGTTCATCTTGTAATATTTTCTTCATCTGTGTATCCAACGTAATCGGAAGATTATCTGCATTAGTCCACCCCAATGCGGTTGTTAAATCTCCCTGTGGATCAGCATCGACCAATAATACTTTTCGCCCCTGATGTGCAAGACCAATTCCCAGATTTAATGTCGTTGTGGTCTTTGCTGTTCCTCCTTTCTGATTTGCAAGGGCAATTACTTTGCACTTGGTCATATGGTTTCCTCCTTCCTCGAATAATTTAATAGCCAATCCTTTTTACGGGACTGGCTATGTATAAAAATGAGCACGAAAAAGCCGACTGACTCGTAATTTGAATCAATCGACTATGTAAAACACTTTATTCTATCTCTTCTATGGGACTTATAATATCATCAATAACATATAAATTATCCACCTTTTTTATCGTAACTATAATCTGATTCTCTTTGTCGTATATATTTTTTGTTGTCGTATTTTCATTGTCTTTAGCATATGCATCTATAAGTTTTGCAAATGAAATATCTCTATTGTTTTCCATTAACCAATTCATTGCATCAAGACTATAACATATATTCACATTTGTATTTTCTCTCTCATACACAACATTACTCTTATTACTATTTTGATATGGCAGTATAGCTAATATAAATATTATTACTAAACAAATTGCCGAATTGCGAATTGACTGATATGATGCATAAATAATATTATTTCTTATAAGATTTTGTTTTATATTTAATTGTGTTTTTTTATAAAAAGAACTTTTATCTTTTTTAGATCGTTCCTTCAAGGAAATAGGATATAAAACATTTTCTTTAATCAACACCTGTACTGACATTATTCCTGCTACCAACATATATATTATTGCTAATAATGCCAGCGCAAATATCAATATATTTATAATTTGCATCCTATATTTATCTGAAATAGTTTCTATAATTTTCGAAAGATTAAGTATCAATGTAATAGAAATAGTTAATGCTGCTACTATAGTTTTTGCTTTATCTTCAAAACGATTTTTTGTATCAATTGCGTTTTGATAATCCTCTTCCAAACACTTAATATCTATTTCTCCAATTTTTTCAGGTACTTCAACATCTTGATTTTCTATTTTCTCTTTCAAATTCTTATTTGCATGTATTGCATCAATGACTGGAATTATCTCTCCAAGCATTATCCTTCCTCCCTGCATAATGTTGCTTCAATTTCTGAGCTAATTTTCATGCCTGTTTTTATTTCTAGCCATCCCCACTCTCCAGTTGGATTTACTTCAATAAAATAATATTCTCCATCAGCATATGCCAAATCAATTCCTCCAAAATTTAAATTTAATTTTTTCATCAATCTGTTTATTGAATTTAAAACATTCTCAGGAAGATCAAATGGTATATATTCTAACTGCTCTTTATAAAATCTCCAATCTCCATATATTCCCATATTATTTTTCTGAATCTTAACAGGGAACATCTTGCCACCAACATATGTAATTCTACAATCTATTTTGGGTTCCAAAAATTCTTGTACAAATACAGGGGCTTGCTTTAAATTATGTGCTTTTAATTCTAATCCTTTAACAACATTCGAGTATGTAAACATTTCCCTATTATTTTCTATATCGTAAAATAATGCTGTATCTAAAGATTTAACAATATACTCTTTCTCATTCTCTAATTGTATATTGGCTGAATTAGATACTTTTGTTTTAGGAACTTTCAATCCACACTCTTCTGCTATACTTAACTGATACATTTTATTTTCTGCTCTATAAATATCTACAGGGTTATTAATCCAAATCGCATTTCTAAATACAATTAGATTTCTTAAAAATGAACTCCACTGATTTCTTTCTAACTGTTCATCTAATGATAATTTATTTTTAGATTGCGTTCGCAAAAAAACAGGTGCACGAAAATATATTCCTTCCAATTTTTCAAAATCAGCACAATATTCTACATTGTCAATTACAATTCTCATATATTTCTTTTGTAAATCAACTTCTATTTCATGTTTACTAAATTCGTCCCTATTTAATCTGTAAAAGCTTCTATTATTAGCTAATAACCTATAACATACAAGATCTGTCGAAAAGTCAATTGTTGATGATATGATTAAATATTTAATATTATTCACCTTTCTGATCCTCGCCCGTTTCAATATCACACTTTTTTGACGCTGGTTTTTGTGCGTAATTTCCAATCATCATAACCTCACCTGTTTTATCTACTCTCCACAACCCACACACTCTATCATATGAGCAACCTTCTGGTGTTAATTTTTTTGGAATATCCTCATAAATATATGCTTTCTCTAATAAAATATGTTCTTTCATACTTCCTCCTAAAATCGTATAACTATATTTAAATTTTATACTGGCATTTCTGATTGTCATCAAATAAACCCTATACTCTTTTTAATTATAATCTCAATTCTATTTTTCATCAATCAGAAAATATTTCCACGATAGTTTATGAAAAGTTGGGGAATCTTACGCTATCATACGTTAAAAGTTGGGTAAATATTGGGTAATTACACTACTCCCCAACAAAATAAAACAGGCAATCTCCGCCTACTTATTTCAGAAGAATGAGGCGAAGTTTCACACACCAGTTGGGGAATTGAAATTCCCCAACTCACTCCCCAACTTTTACCCAATTCCATGCATAAATAGCGATAATTTACGATAAGTCAAAATTTATTCCCCAACACGCAAAAAAACCTTGAATCATCCCATTTTCATAGGAAATTCAAGGTTTTTCGTTGATTTACATGATAATAATACGGTTCAAATTCTTATGCGAACTGTAAGATTATGCGTTCATCTGAGCTGCAACCTCAGCTGCGAAATCCTCATTTTTCTTTTCAAGACCTTCGCCAGTCTCAAAACGAACGAATTTTTTCAGAACAATCGGAGAACCAACTTCTTTGGAAACTGCCTCAAGATATTTAGCAACAGTCTCTTTGTTCTCTGCTTTTACATATTCCTGCTCTAACAGGCATACTTCTTTCAGCTCTTTGTTCAGACGACCAGTAATCATCTTCTCGATGATATTCTCCGGTTTGTTTGCATTTTTCGGATCGTTTTTAGCCTGAGCCATAAGGATCTCTTTCTCATGCTCTTTGTACTCTTCTGAAACTTCATCTGTAGAGATATATTTCGGGTTCAGAGCTGCGATCTGCATTGCAACGTTTTTCAGAGCTTCTTTTACAGCATCGTTATTAACAGTAGTCTGTGCTTCTACCAGAACACCAATCTTACCGCCAGCGTGGATGTAAGATACTACGATACCATCTTCAGAAACGATTTTCTCGAATCTTCTGATGTTCATGTTCTCGCCGATCTTAGCGATCATTGCTGCAAGTTTGTCAGCAACAGTCATAGATGTATCAAGTGCCCAAGTTTCTGTTTTGAATGCCTCGATATCAGCAGCCTCTGTATCAGCAGCCTGCTCTACAACCTCTTTTACATATCCCTGGAATACTTCGTTCTTAGCAACAAAATCTGTCTCAGCATTTACTTCTACGATAGCAGCAACTTTGTCATCTGCTTTGATCGTAGTAGCAACGATACCTTCAGCAGCGATTCTGCCAGCTTTTTTCTGAGCGGTAGCAAGTCCTTTTTCACGAAGGAACTCTACTGCTTTGTCGAAATCGCCATCTGTCTCGGTAAGTGCTTTTTTGCAGTCCATCATACCTGCTCCGGTCTGCTCTCTTAATTCTTTTACCATGCTTGCTGTAATAGCCATAACCTTTTACCTCCAAATCAAACTGTCAGGACAATGTCTGTCCATACCTTATGCACCAACGGTTCTTATGCTTCAGCTTCTGCCTCTTCTGCTTCGTCAGCGTACTCAACATCAGCGTCAACAGTTCCCTGTTTTGCTTCGATAACAGCGTCTGCCATTTTGGAAACGATTAATTTAACGGCTCTGATAGCATCATCATTACCCGGGATTACATAATCAAGTTCTTCCGGATCACAGTTAGTATCTGCAATACCAATCAGAGTAATGCCAAGTGTATGAGCTTCCTGTACACAGATTCTCTCTTTTTTCGGATCTACTACAAAGATTGCATCCGGGATTCTGTCCATATCTTTGATACCGCCAAGGTTCTTCTCAAGCTTATCCCACTCTTTTTTGAGGTTGATAACTTCTTTTTTCGGAAGAACATCGAAAGTTCCGTCTTCAGACATTTTTTCGATTGCTTTCAGTCTTGCAATACGGCTCTGGATTGTTTTGAAGTTGGTAAGCATACCGCCTAACCATCTCTCGTTTACATAGTACATTCCACAACGCTCAGCTTCTGCTTTGATTGCATCCTGTGCCTGTTTTTTTGTACCAACGAAAAGGATTGTACCACCCTGAGCTACGATATCAGCTACAGCATCGTAAGCTTCGTCAACTTTACCTACAGATTTCTGCAGATCAATGATATAGATACCATTTCTCTCTGTAAAGATGTACGGAGCCATTTTCGGGTTCCATCTTCTTGTCTGATGTCCGAAATGTACACCAGCTTCCAGTAACTGTTTCATTGAAATAACACTCATTTTTCTACCTCCATGGTTTGTGCTTCCATGTGCTTCTTGCCCTCCGGCTTACCTCTTCGGCACCATACCAGATAGTCCGCACATGTGATTAATATTTTCAGACCGGACAATCATAGCATAATCAAATATCTTATGCAAGTATTTTTTCATTTTTTTCGACTTTATTCCAACGCCTTTCGTTCATGATACAAATAATAAAAACGGTGTTATTTACATTTCGGGAATCAGGCTATCATTTTTATAAATAAAAAATGGCAATACCAACATCTATGAGTACCACCATTTTTATTTTTCTGTTATTTTATTTATGAATCAACTTCTACAAAATCATATAAATCTGTTTACCCATATAAGAAACATTCGTTCATGCGCAAGAATCTATTTTTTCTGATTCCGTTTCATCTCTTCCAGTTCATCAAATACCATATCGTTTAACACTTTTATATAGGTTCCTTTCATTCCGGAGGAACGGGATTCGATTACGCCTGCGCTTTCAAATTTACGAAGGGCATTTACGATCACGGATCTGGTAATGCCTACCCGGTCTGCAATCTTGCTGGCTACCAGCAGTCCTTCATTTCCATCCAGTTCATCAAAAATATGATAGATGGCTTCCAGTTCGGAGAAGGACAGCGTATTAATGGCCGAACGTACGACCTGCTGTTTTCTGACTTCTTCCTCACTCTCTTCATTTTCAGAGCGGAGCATTTCCAGACTGACTACAGTTGCGCCATATTCTGTCAGGATAATGTCATCGATCTCATACTGATTCTGCAGGCGATATACAAACAGGGAACCCAGACGCTCTCCGGCGATATCAATCGGAGATGCTATGGCTGTGTAAGATTTTGTATCGGTATCTGCAAATCCAAGCGTTTCCAGATTTACATTTTCTTTTGTAGACAGAATACTCAACAGACGCTCGTTCAAAAATGAATCAATATATCCTCCTACCGTATTATCCATCAGTTCATGGATCTCCGGTACATTGTTCAGATGACTGACTCCCAGGATTTTCCCTTTTCTGCTGATTACCAGTACATTGGATTCCAGAATCTCAGAAAGTACCTCACAGATATCGTTAAATACGACCTTTGAAGAATTATTGTTGTGAAGAAGCTTTCCTATTTTTCTTGTTTTGTCAAGAAGACGTACACTGCTCATAGTTTCCTCCCATTTTTATCGTTAGATATATTTCTTTTTTCAGGCACAAAAACAGTGCCAAAATTTCTATAATCATTCAAATTTTAGCACTGTTTTTCAAAAAATTCAATATATTTTTGTATTTATATAAAATATTTCAACCAATTATTTTATATGACAGAAAAATCAGGAAATTCCCAGAACTTACTCCTCTTTTTTGGGTTTTTCCATGACAAATCCACACTGTTCATCGGCACAGACCAGCTTATTTCCCTTCTCCAGCATATATCCGCCACATTCCGGACATTTCTCGGTAGAAGGTTTCTGCCAGGACATAAAATCACAGTCCGGATTGTCAATGCAGCCGTAATATTTTCGGCCTTTTTTTGTTTTCTTTAAGACAACGTCCTTACCGCACTTCGGACAGGATACGCCAATCTTCTCATAGTACGGTTTTGTATTTCTGCAGTCCGGGAATCCCGGGCAGGCAAGAAATCTGCCATGCGGACCATATTTGATGACCATGTTCCGACCACATTCTTCGCAGATCGTATCGGTAACCTCATCCTCGATCTTATGCTCTTCCAGCTCTTTCTCCGCATGTTCCACTGCAATCGCAAGATCCGGGTAGAAATTCCGTATAATGATCTTCCAGTCAATATTTCCCTCTTCCACGCTGTCGAGAAGAGATTCCATATTTGCGGTAAACCGTTCATCTACGATAACCGGAAAAGCTTCTTTCATGATGTTGTTAACCACTTCGCCCAACTCTGTCACATAGAGATTTTTATTTTCTTTCGCAATATAATGGCGGCCAAGGATCGTTGTGATCGTCGGTGCATAGGTACTTGGACGACCGATGCCGATCTCTTCCATTGCTTTTACTAAAGATGCCTCTGTATAATGCGCCGGCGGCTGTGTAAAATGCTGTTTCGGTTCCAGCCCCTCACAGGAAAGCTCGGAATCCTCATTCAGGGATTTTCCAAGCACGGTATGATCCGCTTTCTCATCATCCAGAGAATATACCGTCATATATCCGCTGAATTTTACTTTGGATGCAGATACTGCAAAACGGTAATTGCCGGCACCAATTTTAACCGATGTGGTTTCATATACAGCCGGAGTCATACGGCTTGCAGCAAATCGATTCCAGATAAGCTGATACAGACGAAACAGATCTCTGCTTAAAGACTCTTTGACCATTGCCGGAGTCCGGCTGATATCAGTCGGACGGATCGCCTCATGGGCATCCTGGATTTTATTGCCGTTTTTCTTTGCGTTGACAGTTTCGGAAACAAATGCTTCACCATACTGCTCTTTGATATATTCCCTTGCAGAAGCATCTGCCTCCTCAGAGATACGGACAGAATCGGTACGGAGGTATGTGATCAGACCTACGGTTCCGTTTCCTTTGATGTCAATTCCTTCATACAGCTGCTGTGCCAGACGCATGGTTTTCTGTGTGGAATAATTCAGATGTTTGCTGGCTTCCTGCTGCAGTGTACTGGTCGTAAATGGCATCGGCGGTTTCTTGCTCCGATCTCCCTTTTTGACACTGAGCACAGAATACTCCGCACCTTCCAGCTCTTTCAGCACTTTGTTCATCTCTTCCTCGGAAGTGATCTGCATTTTGCCGTTTTCATCGCCGTAAAATTTTGCGACCAGCGGTTTCTTCTCGCCTTTTACCTGAAGCACGGCATCCAGCGTCCAGTATTCCTCCGGAATAAATGCATTGATCTCATCTTCCCGGTCACAGATGATACGCAACGCAGATGACTGTACACGACCGGCGCTCAAGCCGCGTTTTACCTTTGCCCACAATACCGGGCTGATCTTATAGCCTACCATACGATCCAGCACACGCCTTGCCTGCTGCGCATCTACCAGATCCATATTGATCTGACGCGGATTCTTCAGAGATGCTTTTACCGCATTTTTTGTAATCTCATTAAAAGTAATACGATGAATATCTTTGTCTTCCAGCTTTAATGCCTTGGACAAATGCCAGGAAATGGCCTCTCCCTCGCGGTCCGGGTCAGTTGCGAGATACACTTTATCTGCCTTTTTTACTTCTTTTCGAAGTTTCGCAAGAATATCTCCTTTTCCACGGATTGTAATATATTTCGGTTCAAAATCATGTTCGATATCAATACCCATCTGACTTTTGGGCAGATCCCGCACATGTCCATTGGATGCTGCTACCTCATAATTTTTCCCCAAAAATTTTTTTATTGTTTTTACCTTTGCAGGTGACTCTACGATTACCAAATATTTTGCCATACCACTGCCCCTTTATCCCAAAATCTTATATCTTCGTCTATTAAAAATTTACAAGAATAATTTTCACATCATGTTCCGAACCACTGCCAATACTTTCGTCCGTTGTTGTTTTTCAGGACTTTTCTAGATAAAAACTCTGTTTCTTCTATAATAATGTCCGGTATTTTAGGTTCGAAATCTAAACAACTATACAACAACCGTTCTGGTTTTTCAAGTACAAAATTATTTTCTCCCTGATTATTTTTATTCTTTTCTCATGGATTTATTATCTGATTTTTTGAAATTTTATCTGAATCTGTCGCATTTTCATGCCATTTCTGACTCTATAAAAGAAAAAACGCCAGCCTAAACTGACGTTTTTTTCTGTGCAACTACTTTGTGCACCGTGTCTTCCAAAATCTCAATATCAATCGGTTGGCCAACATGGGCATTCATCCCCACATCCATACACTTTTGGATATCCATTGCAAAAACATTGGCCGTCATTGCAATGATCGGAACAGTACCGGCTTCCGAATGATGACTCTTTCGTATCTTCTGAACGAATGGTCAAACAGACCTTTTACCGGAAAATCCTGCAAAAATAATTTTTATAGCATTCTTTTACCAGTCCTCGTTTCTTTAATCTTCCAATGCAATTCAGAGTGTCTCTGACTGATAATCCGGTCTGTTCCATAATGACCTCAAGCATTTTGGGTTCATAATCCAGTTTTTCATATACTAGCTGATCTTCTTTATCCAACACAACATCTGCTACCGGAAAAACTGTATCTTTTCGGTCTGAAACGAAATTCATCTCTTTAAGAAATTCCGGAATATCATACAAAATGCCACATCCCTGATAGATCAGATAATTCGTACCCTGACTCCACGGGTCGCAGATTCTGCCAGGAACTGCATATACATCCCGCCCCTGCTCCATGGCAAAATCTGCCGTGATCAGTGATCCGCTGCGCATTTTTGCTTCCACTACGATCACAATGTCGGATAATCCGCTGATAATGCGATTGCGTTCCGGAAAATATCGGGGAATCGGCGGTGTTTCCGGTGGATATTCTGACAGCACGCCGCCCCGTTCCAATATCTGCTGTCGCAGTTGCCTTCCTCTTGCCGGATAACAGATGTCCACGCCACATCCCATGACAGCATACGTCCGTCCGCCTCCTTTTAATGCGCCTTCGTGTCCTGCACTGTCGATACCAAATGCCATTCCACTGATCACGGAAACCCCGCATTCCGCCAGTGCTTTGCTGATTGCCGCAGCTGTCATTCTGCCATATTCCGAGCACTGTCTGGCGCCAACAATAGCTGCACAGAAGCTGTTGCCCGGCAGCGTTCCCTGATAATACAATGCATACGGAGGATTCGGAATCTGCTTTAATTTTCTCGGATAATCGTCATCCCATATCGTAGCAATCCGAAGTCCTTTTTCCTGCAATTCCTTTTGTCTGCTTTCCGAATCAATCATCGCATCCGGCTGTTCCAGTGCCTGCGGATCGATCTGATAATACTCGCAGATTCTTCTTTTTTCCAATATGGGAAGATCATAAAATGCTTCTGCCGTCATCTCTTTCGTTAGCAGGATCTTCTTTTCCGGCGAAATTTTTCGGATGGATGCAAGCCAGCATTCACAGGCTCTTTCCCGGTTACTTTTATGTTTCCGATTGCTCTGGCGTGTTTCTGTATTTTCGTTATGAATCATCTCCTGTTTTGGCATCTCAGCTTCCCATCCTTCCCCAGTATTTCCTGTCTAGACTGCGGTAGATGCAGGCCTCCATAAGATGTTTTTCTCTGACACGCTCACTTTCGTCCAGATCTGCGATCGTCCGCGCCACCCGTAAAATCTTATAATACACTCTTGCCGAAAACTCCTGTTCCGCAGACACCTGCATCAGATAAGATCTTGCCTCTCCGTCCATAGCACAATACTGCACCGTATCAGAAGGAGACATGGCAGTATTCACATCATACGGTTTTCCCCGGAAACGCTCCTTTTGTATTTCCCTCGCCCGGAGTACCCGGTTACGGATACTTTCTGAATTTTCCACTTTCATATCATTCATCAGTTCGGTTACCGATAATGCCCGCGTCTCCACCGTCATATCCATCCGATCCAGCATAGGCTGTGAAATATGATTGATATAAGAATGTACGGAAGCCGGGGTACACCTGCAGCGGCTCATATCCGGATAATACCCGCATTTGCATGGGTTCATTGCTGCCACCAGCATAAAATCACAGGGAAAACTTACCGAAGTACCTACCCTTGAGATCCGGATCAGTTTTTCTTCCATGGGCTGTCGGAGCATATCAATGAGATTTTTCGGGAATTCCGGAAACTCGTCCAGAAAAAGAACTCCTTTATGCGCCAGGCTGATTTCACCCGGAACCGGATTTTTACCTCCGCCACACAATCCCTGTGGTGTAATCGTATGATGCGGACTTCGGAAAGGTCTGGTCTGCTGCAGGACTGCAGTCGTCTCCTGATGCTCACAGCTTCCGTATATCTGTGAAAGTTCCAACATCTCTTCCCACTCCAGATCCGGGAAGATTGTAGGAATCCTTCTGGCGATCATTGTCTTTCCAGATCCCGGTGGTCCGATCATCAACAAGTTATGTCTGCCACTGACAGCGATCTCGCAGGCTCTGCGGACCAGTGCCTGTCCCTTCACTTCCGAAAAATCCAAATCATAGTTTTCAGGCTCAAATACCAGTGTACTGTGATAATACTGTTTTTCTAATTCTGTCCCTGTTACCAACCGGATCAGATCTTTCAGGGAACGGACGGGCACCACATGAATCCCGGGACAGATGCCTGCTTCTTCTTTATTTTTTACCGGAACAAAGATCCTCTGCAATCCAAGATTTCCCGCCAGGATTGCGGCTGACAATACGCCCCTGACCGATGTGATCTCACCGCTCAAACTCACTTCTCCCACAAACATAGAGCTTTCCGCGATCTCAAGATCCATACAGCCCATGGCACACAGCACCGATGCCGCTACTGCCAAATCCATGGCAGTTCCTGATTTTCGTACATCCGCCGGCATAAAATTAATGGTAATCCGTTTCGGCGGCAGGGATATCCCACTGTTCTGTAACGCTACCCGGACCCGTTCTCTTGCTTCGCGCACTTCTGAACTCAGAAAACCTACCATCTCAAAGACTGGCATTCCTTCTGAAATATTTGTTTCCACCGACACCGGGATACTCTCCATTCCCTGTGGCACAGCGGTCTTTATAATACTATACATATATCTGATGTTTCGTATGATGGCTACGAAAGATGTATTTTAGACAGATAAAAGACAAACAGATACCTTTCCCTGTTATTTCTGGAAAAGATATCTGTATTGTATCACAGATGGCAATTACTTACTACTATATTTTTAATACTGTTTTTGCCATTAAAATTTTCATATTAATGTCCATTCCAATCAGTTTCCCGGCGACAACAATCGTCATAAAAAGTATTTTTTACACAAGAATAACTACTTCATCCTAAACGCAAACGTTTCTCTTTTATTACCCTCTATTCTTTTCCATATTTTTCAAACAGAACCCTGACCTCTAGGGAAATGTAAGGTGCTGTCGCATCTTTTCAATCGCACGCTTCTCGATTCTGCTGACATAAGATCGGGAAATCCCCAGTGTTGCCGCGATTTCCCGTTGTGTCAGAGGCATACTATTATACAGACCATAACGATGACAGAGAATATACTGCTCCCTGCGGTTTAAGACCTTTGGAAACAGCTGATACAGACGAATAAAATTTTTCCGGAATTCTACCGTGTCTGGCAATTCCGGTTCCGTACTTTCCACGATATCCAGCAGCCGGATCTGATTTCCCTCTTTATCGGTTCCGATCGGCTCATACAGTGAAACTTCCCGGGACAATTTTTTCCTGCTTCTGAAATACATAAGTAATTCATTTTCGATACACCTGGCAGCATAGGTTCCGAGACGACTGCCGCGGTTGTTCTGAAATGTATTGACCGCTTTGATTAGTCCAATGGTTCCAATGGAAATCAGCTCTTCCATGTCTTCTTCTGCATTCTGATACTTTTTTGCGATATGTGCTACCAGACGCATATTCCGCTCAATGAGAACTTCTTTTGCTTCCGTGTCTCCCCTTTCCAGCCTCTCCAGATACCGCTGTTCCTCTTCTGCACTCAGTGGCATCAGAAATGTCTTCAAATAGCACCTCGTTTGCGCGGAACTTATTATACTCTATGAATCGGACAGGTTTTCTGTGCTTTTCCCATAAATTTTCCTCCATTTTCTGAAAATATATGCTATACTTTTTTTACCAATTGGACATCTGTTCCATTATTATAGTGCACTTATTCTGAACCAATATCAGAACTAATTATCCGGAAATTGCTCAGCACCGATTATCCATTTAGGGATGATGATATATTTTAATACGACATTATATCAAAATTCTCGATACATTTTACCAAATCCCGTTCTCAGGAACGATACATGAAAGATTTTATTATGAAAAGAACACTTACTTACCATATCTCTGAACCACAAATAAATATTCTGTCTTTTCTTAAGGAAAAAGGATATTCTAACCACCTCATCACACAATTAAAGAAAACGGATACCGGTATCCGGAAAAACGGTGCACATTGTTATGTAACGAAACCCCTGCAGCCGGGGGATCTGCTTGAGATCTGCTGGTCGGAAGAAGAGACTTCCGAGAGCATCCTTCCAGTAAAGCTACCGTTTCCTATTATCTACGAAGACGAAGATATTTTGCTGGTCAACAAACCGGCGGGCATGCCAATCCACCCTTCCATCAATCATTATGAAGACAGTCTTGCCAATGCCGCCATGTACTATTTTGCAGAAAAACAGGAACCGTTTACATTCCGTTGCATCAACCGGCTGGACCGTGACACCAGCGGGCTTACGATCCTCGCAAAAAATATGCTCTCTGCAGGCGTTCTCGGACGTAATACCGGAATAAAAAACATTCAGCGTATCTATCTTGCTATTGTCACCGGAAAGCCTCCGTTACAGGGAACAGTTGATGCCCCCATCGCAAGGGAAGCAGAATCTGTGATCACAAGATGCATTGATCCGGTGCATGGAGCTCCGGCGATTACGCATTATACCCAACTTTATTATGATGAAGTTCATGATCTCTCACTCGTTCGATTAAAGCTGGAAACCGGACGCACACACCAGATTCGGCTTCATATGAAGCACATCGGATATCCGTTGATCGGAGATTTTCTGTATCATCCTGACTTTCTGTATATAAAAAGACAGGCACTGCATGCCGCAGCCCTGTCCTTTGCACATCCCATAACCGGCGAAAAGATGCATTTTTCCGCTCCGCTTCCAGAAGATATGAAAAATTGTTTTTCTTATCTGCCGGAAGATATTTATTTATGAAGCACCTCTTCCCGGATATAACGATAGGTCGCATCTTCTCCCTTTTCTGCCAGCATGTGGAGCATTTTCTCCAACAATACCCTCGTCTCCGGGTGCATGACATGATTATCCTTTCCGTTTTCATAATAAGCCAACGGCATATCCTGTGTGTAAGCTTCTTTTTTATATACCTTAGATGCTGCTACCCGGTCAACAAACATTTCTGCAACATACCGTTCCGGCATCCGCATACCTACCATGCCTTTCTCCGGTGGCAGTCCATAATCAATCCAGTATTCCATATGATGCTTATTTCTGCCCTTGTGGTGCAGCCAGGCAGAAGAATATCCTTTATCCAGACGCTCCACATTGTTTGGACTCATATTTCCCTGAAAATATTTACATCCAACCCAAAATTCTGCCGGAGAATATTTTGACATATCATGCAGCAACCCCTGCCGGTAAAGTCCGATCCGGAAGCAACCTTTCATAACCAGCCATTTATGATATGTGATTGTTTTCAAATGTTTCCAAAACTTCATATTCTGCCTCTTACTACTCTATCTTTTTTCTGATTAGATTAATATTTTTATAAAAAATAAAACAGCCAAATGCACCGGGTAAAACCAGTAAAACATATATTTCATGTTTTTTCCATGCTTACCGTTATATGCCAGCATAAAGATAATGCTTATCATGGCCGCAATCTCTGTTCCGCCAAACCATAATACAGACAGCCCCAGCATCGCCAGATATTTCAGCCACTGGCGATCTCTCAGGAAATACAGGATTAAGATCAGCACGATACCGCCTGCGCCATAATCAAATCGTAACAGAGCCGCTGCCGCACAACAGACAACTGCGATCCCCGCTACAGCCCATACGGAATATTTGTATTTCCGACACAGAGCCAGCATCAGCAATCCCAGTGTCAGCGTCCAGATCGTATTCTGTCTGGAAAATTCCAGCCATGTTTCCTGCATGGCAAGATCATATGGGATTTCTGAAATACAGGCAAAAATAAACATCCGGAGCATATATTTTTTCAGATTTCCCGTGTGGACAAATCCCTCAACAAGCAAAAATGCAAACAGAGGAAATGCGATCCGCCCGATGATATTAAAAATATGGACATCCGGAAAAAACATGCGTCCCACATGATCTGTGATCATTGTCAGAACTGCGATCCATTTCATCAGAAAAGTCGTCATTCCGCTGTTCTCTTTTGTCATAAAGCCTCCTGTTATTAGAATCTATTCCGCAATGCATTAGAAAATCAGAGATTTTCTGAATGTACGTGCTTTCGCCCGGTTAGCATGGAGAAGTTACCCCGCAGCGCATCCGGAAAAATCAGAGATTTTTCCTCATGTCCAGGCTTTTGTCAATCATGCGAGCATGGTATCTCACTTGCACTCATTGTATCACATCTTATGGAAAAAGGATACAGCACTTGACTGTATCCTTCTTCCTGAAAGTGTATTTAAAACCAAAAATACCCATGTTACATATTGCGGAAACGCATATAACGTTCCTGCGCCAGCTGTTCGCCCGGCTTATCTAAATTATCGTTGATAAAGTTTCGGATATTTTTCCGCATCAGCTTGCAGAGCATCATCAGATTGTCTCCTGCCGCCGGCGTACTTTCCGGAATCACTTTTTCAATAATACCCATTTTTTTCAATTCATTTGCAGTTACTTTCATAAGTGCAGCTGCTTCCGGCGCTTTAGAGCTGTCTTTCCATAAAATGGAGGCAAATCCTTCCGGAGAAAGGATTGTATAGGTCGCATTCTCCAACATCCATACTTCATTGGCTACTGCAAGTGCAAGAGCTCCACCACTGCCGCCTTCTCCGATCACGATGCTAAGAACCGGAACCTGCAATGTGGACATTTCAAACAGATTTCTTGCGATTGCTTCTCCTTGTCCGTGTTCTTCTGCTTCCATTCCCGGAAATGCTCCTGGTGTATCGATAAAATTAATGATCGGACGGCCAAACTTCTCCGCCTGTTTCATCAAACGCAGCGCTTTCCGATAGCCCTCCGGAGACGGCATACCAAAGTTACGCTTAATATTGTCTTTGGTGGTACGACCTTTTTGCTGACCGATAACAGTAACCGGACATCCATCCAGATAAGCAATGCCTCCTACGGTAGCTCCGTCATCGCCATAATGACGATCTCCGTGAAATTCTTCAAAGTCAGCAAAAATCTCGTTGATAAAATCCAGTGCCGTCGGACGTTCTGAGCTTCTGGCTGTCTGCACACGCTCCCACGCTGACATCTCTTCTTTTTTCGATGTCTGTTTCGGGATTGCAAGTTTTGTCATAATCAGCGCATCTTCACGGTCAACTTTATGATGCATCTGCAACAGTTTTCCCAGGGTATCCTTCATATCCTGACGCTCGATGATACCGTCGATCAATCCATGTTCCACAAGGAACTCCGAACGCTGAAATCCTTCCGGCAGTTTCTGTCCGATGGTCTGTTCAATGACTCTCGGACCGGCAAAACCTACAAGTGCCCCTGGCTCAGCAAGGATGATATCTCCCAGCATGGCGAAACTTGCCGTAACCCCGCCAGTGGTAGGATCTGTAAGAACTGTGATATATAAAAGTCCTGCATCAGAATGCTTTTTCAATACTGCGGAAGTCTTTGCCATCTGCATCAGGGATACCATCCCTTCCTGCATTCTGGCACCTCCGGAACAGGTAAAAATGATAACCGGCAATTTCTGCTCTGTCGCTTTCTCTACTGCACGGGTAATCTTTTCTCCCACAACATATCCCATACTTCCCATGAGAAAGCGGGTATCACAGACGCAGAGAACTGTCTCTTCGCCATGAATTCTACATTTTCCCGTAGTAACTGCTTCATCCAGTTTAAAACGTTCTTTCAAGGACTCTACTTTTTCCGGGTAATCCGGATAATCTAAAGGATTAGAATTTTCGATTCCTTCATCCCATGGTTCAAAAGTCCCTTTATCTGCCACCAGACGAATCCGGCGTTTTGTTGTCAGTCGAAAATATTTTCCGCATTTGTAGCAGCTGTAATGATTATTTACCACATCTTCTTTAAAAAGCATCTGACCACAGCCATCACATTTCATCCACAAACCTTCCGGTAATTCCGGCTCTTTTCTTGAAACTGATATATAGGTTGGTTTTTTAAACTTTAACACTATTTCTCACCCTGATCCTGTTCAAAATAATCCTGTATAAAGTGTGTATTTACATTTCCGGACTGGAATACCGAATGATTGATAATCTCATACTGATAATCCAGGTTGGTCGTTACGCCGTCGATATTGATCTCGCCCAGAGCGCTGCGCATCTTTGCAATAGCCGATGGTCTGTCTTTTGCATGCACAATAATCTTTGCGATCATGGAATCATAATATGGAGGAATCGTATATCCGCTGTAAATGGCAGAATCCACACGGATTCCATTTCCACCTGGAAGATGCAAATATTCGATCTTGCCCGGACACGGCATAAAATTTTTTTCCGGATTCTCTGCATTAATCCGGCATTCAATGGCATGTCCACTGATATATATATCCTTCTGACGTATGGTAAGCTTCTCGCCTGCCGCGATCATGATCTGTTCTTTGATCAGATCTAGCCCTGTGACCATTTCCGTTACCGGATGTTCCACCTGGATTCTGGTATTCATTTCCATAAAATAAAATTTCTTATCCTTTGCAAGAAGAAACTCAATAGTTCCGGCACTTTCGTAACCAGCTGCTTTTGCTGCTTTAACGGCAACTGCCCCCATTTCTTTTCGCATCTTGTCATCCAGCGCAACCGACGGGGATTCTTCGATCATCTTCTGATGCCGACGCTGAATGGAACAGTCACGTTCTCCCAGCGAAATAACGTTTCCGTATTTGTCAGCAAGGATCTGGAATTCAATATGTCTCGGACTTTCAATATATTTTTCAATATACATCGTATTATCCGCAAATCCATTGATGGATTCCTGCTGCGCCACCTGAAAACTGGATGCAAAATCTTCTCTACTTCTGGAAATACGCATGCCTTTTCCACCACCGCCACTGGAGGCTTTGATCATAACCGGATATCCAATTTCATCCGCGATCTTCTGACCGTCTTCCGCTGTATATACCGCTTCTTTTGTTCCAGGAACAACCGGAACTCCAGCTGCCATCATGGTCGTTCTGGCTTCCTGCTTATTTCCCATTTTATCTATGATTGCGGAAGATGGTCCGATAAACGCGATCTTGCATTTTTCACACATCTCAGCAAATCTCGCATTTTCAGAGAGGAAACCAAATCCCGGATGAATCGCTTCCGCGCCACTGGCTATCGTTGCGCTTAAGATCCGTTCCATATTCAAATAGCTGTCTGTCGGAGATGCTTTTCCGATACAAATTGCTTCATCTGCCAGCTGTGTATGAAGGGCTTCCCGGTCTGCTTCTGAAAAAACAGCAACGGATTTAATCCCCATCTCTCTGCAGGCACGGATAATACGGACTGCGATTTCTCCTCTGTTTGCAATCAAAATTTTCTGAAACATATACTGCTCCTATCTGTTTCACAGATTTAACCGATAGCAAAAGTAAGTTCTGCAACGACAGCGGCTTTGCCGTCCACATATGCAGTCGCACTTCCAACGCCGATCGGACCTTTCTGTTTGATAATCTCAAGTTCCAGCGTAAGTACATCTCCCGGAACGATCTTTTTTTTGAATTTTGCAGATTTTACTCCACCGAAATAAGCTGTTTTACCTTTAAACTCTTCACAACTTAAAATGGCAACTGCGCCAACCTGTGCAAGCGCTTCCAGCACAAGTACACCTGGCATAACCGGTTCTGCCGGAAAATGTCCTGCAAAATACGGTTCGTTATAGCTGACACATTTTTTACCCACGGCACGTTTTCCAGGCTCCAGCTCTTCGATCGTATCGATCAGCAGAAACGGCTGTCTGTGTGGAATGATCTCCATAATTTCCTTTGTTGTCAAAACAGACATAATGTTCTCCTCAACTACTCAATGATAAACAGGTTCTGGCCAAATTCCACCAGATCTCCGTTCTTTACACAAATCTCTTTTAGAGTTCCATCAAATTCAGACTCAATCTCATTCATAAGTTTCATAGCTTCTACGATTCCAAGAACCTGACCCTTGGAAACGTGATCGCCAACTTTTACAAACGGTTCTGCATCCGGAGAAGAAGCGGCGTAAAACGTACCTACCAGCGGACATTTTACTGCATTTCCAGATAGGGTTGCCTTTGCTTCCGGAGCTGACGGCTCTACTGAAGAAACCACCTGCACCGCCGGTGCTGTCTGTGCCGGAACTACCTGTTGAATTACCTCATTTTTCTTTTTCAGTTTCAAAATAGAATGATTTCCTTTTACATCCTGTTCTTCGTAGCTGAACTCCGTCAGACCATTTGTCGAAACCGCTTCCATTAATTTAATAATCTGTTCTATTTCCATCTTAATCTCCATTCCACTGCTTGACTAATTGTATTTTTTTACAATCAGTGTAGCGTTGTGTCCGCCAAATGCCAGAGAATTGCTCATAGCACAGTCAAACTGCATATTAATGCCATGTCCTGGAACATAATCCAGATCCAACTCTTCATCCGGTGTTTCCAGACCGACGGTTCCATGGACATAATCATTATTCATCTGCAATACGCAGGCTATAAATTCAACTGCGCCTGCAGCTCCCAGCAGATGACCGATCATAGATTTTGTAGAATTAATCTTCATATCATATGCATGCTGACCAAATACTGTCTTAATCGCTCTCGTCTCAAAGAGATCATTATGGTGTGTGCTTGTTCCGTGCGCATTGATATAAGTAATATCTTCCGGCTGCATTCCGGCATCTTTCAGCGCAAATTCCATTGCCTTTGCTGCACCCATGCCATCTTCCGCCGGGGATGTGATATGGAATGCATCACTGGTAGAACCATATCCAACGACTTCAGCAAGAATCTTCGCGCCTCTTGCTTTTGCATGCTCCAGTTCTTCCAGAACAACAATGCCTGCACCGTCGCCAAGAACAAATCCATCTCTGTCTTTGTCAAATGGAATGGAACATCTCTCCGGTGTATTTTTCGTAGATAATGCGGTCAGAGAAGTAAATCCTCCGACACTGATCGGTGTGATGGCACACTCTGTTCCTCCGGCAAGCATTACATCTGCCTCTCCATACTGAATAGTACGGAACGCTTCGCCAATAGAATGTGTTCCAGTGGCACATGCGGTAGAGATATCAATGCTCTTTCCTTTTAAACCGAGCTGAATCGTAACATTTCCGGCTGCAATATTTGTAATCATCAGAGGTACCAGAAGTGGATTGATCCTGGAAGGACCTTTATCCAACATTTTCTTATATTCACGTTCGATTGCCTGCAAGCTTCCAACACCGGAACCGATGACGCATCCCACACGGTATGGATCTTCTTTTTCCATATCGATGCCAGCCTGTGCAAACGCCTCTTTGGAAGCAGCTACTGCATACTGGGAAAATTTCTCCATTCTCTTTGCAGCTTTGCGATCCATATATTCTGTCGGCTCAAAGCCTTTGACTTCTGCAGCAATCTTTACCTTAAAATCCGTCGTATCAAAATAGGTAATCTCGCCAAATCCGGTCTTACCCTCTTTTAACCCGTTCCAGTATTCTTCTACATTTAATCCGATGGGTGTTACTGCGCCCATTCCTGTCACAACAACTCTTCTCATTTCTACCTCCGTGTCCTGTCTGTCTTTTCGTTTACATAGCCATTCCACCGTCCACACACAGTACCTGGCCTGTAATATAGGACGCGTCATCTCCGGCTAAGAAGCATACAGCTGCCGCTACTTCTTCCGGTTTTGCAAATCTTCCAAGTGGAACCTGTGCCGCCCCTGCCTTTCTCGCTTCTTCCGGAAGTTTTTCCGTCATAGCAGTCTCCACAAATCCCGGAGCGATGGCATTCACACGAACACCTCTGCTTGCCAGCTCTCTTGCCATTGATTTTGTCATGCCGATCACGCCGGCTTTGGATGCCGCATAGTTGACCTGTCCGGCATTTCCAAGTATTCCAACAACGGAAGAAATATTAATGATGCTTCCTCCCCGCTGTTTTAACATCGGTCTTGCAACATGACGCATAGTATTGAACGCACCTTTCAGATTGACGTCAATCACTTCATCAAAATCAGCTTCTTTCATTGCCATCAGAAGATTGTCTTTTGTAATTCCGGCATTGTTCACAAGAATATCAATTCGTCCGTGACGTTTTACGATATCCTTGATCATAGCCTCTACTGCGGCAAAATCATTGACGCTGCACTGCACACACTCTGCCTGTCCGCCAGCCTGCTTAATCTCCGCTACGACAGCTTTAGCTCCCGCTTCAGAATGCATGTAATTTACAACTACATATGCGCCCTGCTCTGCAAGTTTTTTTGCTACAGCACTGCCAATCCCAGAGCCGCCTCCAGTAACCAGTGCGATCTTTTCATTTAACATACGTCTGTCCAATCCTGTTCTAATTCTTTCAAAATAATGGTTGCTGATCCTGCTACATACTGCAGTTTTTATCAGCATCATACTGTATCTTACCTGTTTTTCATTCTGACAGGTTTCATGCATTTTTTATCGTTACTCTATCGATAAGTTCTCCGCCAGTGCTTCAAGGTCTGATACCTTGTCCACATGATAGGCAGGAATCGTTTTGTCAATTTTCTTTAAAAATCCGCAAAGTGATTTCTTCGGCCCGATCTCAATAAAAGCTTCCACACCATCTGCGATCATCCGTTCTACTGACTGCTGCCAGCGCACAGAAGAAGAAATCTGTTGTTTCAACAGATTTTTTACAAATTCCTTATCTGTGACATAATCAGCTGTAACATTGGTAATATACGGGATTTGAATATCGTGAATCTCTATCGTTTCAAGTTCTTTAGAAAGTTTTTCTCCTGCATCCAAAAGCATTGCAGAATGGAAAGGACCGCTTACATTCAGCGGAATGCAACGTTTTGCCCCGGCTGCTTTCAAAGCTGCTGCTGCCGCCTCGACTGCCGGCGCTTCTCCGGTAATAACAGTCTGTCCCGGGCAATTATAATTTGCCACAGATACAATGCCATCCGTTTCCTCACAGATCTTTTCAATGGTTTCATTGTCCATTCCCATGATCGCAGTCATAGCTCCGCCTTCAGGAACAGCTTCCTGCATATAAGCGCCACGTTTCACTACGACCCGGAAGGCATCCTCCGGAGTCATCACTCCGGAGGCTACCAGTGCCGCATACTCGCCAAGACTCAGTCCCGCAGTAACACTTGCGGTATAACCTTTTTCTTTCAGAACCTGCAAAATTGCAAGTTCATCTGCCAGCATTGCGATCTGGGTATATTTTGTAATGTTAAGCTCTTCATTTTCTTCAAAGAGCAGATGATTCATATCCATGCCACTGACTTCAGAAGCCAGATCAATCATCTCTTTTGCACAGGAGTATGTATCATAGAAATCTTTGCCCATTCCTGCGTACTGTGAACCTTGTCCCGGGAAGATAAAAGCAATTTTTTTCATATCTACTCCTGTCTGCCAAGCAGTTTTTCCGCCTGACTCATCATTTCTGTTACGATTTCTTCACAGGTCTGCTCCGTTTTGATCATTCCTGCAATCTGTCCGGCCATGACAGTTCCCATTTTTACGTCGCCGTCAATAACCGCATTTCGAAGGGAACCCAAGGTAAGATGTTCCAGTTCTTCGAAGCCCGCGCCCTGTTCCTCTAATTTCAGATATTCTCTTGTCATCTGATTTCTGAGACAGCGGATCGGGTGGCCATGTGTTCTTCCGGTAACTGTGGAATCAATGTCTTTTGCCTTTATAATTTTATTTTTATAATTTTCATGACAGATGCATTCTTTTGCAACACAGAAACGTGTACCTACCTGGACTGCTTCTGCCCCCAGCATCATAGCTGCCGCAATACCTCTGCCATCGGCAATTCCTCCGGCTGCGATAACCGGGATATCCACGGCATCCACCACCTGAGGTACAAGGGTCATTGTAGTAGCTGAACCAATATGTCCACCGGACTCGGTTCCTTCTGCCACAACGGCATCTGCGCCGGCTTTTTCCATCATCCGGGCCAGAGCAACGCTTGCTACTACAGGGATAACCTTTACTCCGGCCTCTTTCCACATGGCCATATATTTGCCGGGATTACCTGCTCCTGTTGTTACAACCTTTATACCCTCTTCCACTATGACTTTTGCCACCTCATCCGCATATGGGCTTAAAAGCATGACGTTTACACCAAATGGTTTATCGGTCAGTTTTTTTGCTTCGCGGATCTGAGTCCGGATCACATCTTCCGGTGCGCTTGCTGCACCGATCAGTCCCAGGCCTCCTGCATTGGATACGGCTGCTGCAAGATGATATTCAGCAACCCATGCCATACCGCCCTGAATAATCGGATGCTCGATTCCTAATAGTTCCGTAATTCTTGTCTTCATTTTAATATTTCCTTTGGTCTGGTATTAGTCTTCTACACCATGCTCTTTTAAGTAGTTGTAGATATCGCCTACTGTAGACATAGCCTCCAGCTGCTCAGATGGAATCTCAATATCATACTCATCCTCCAGAGCCATTACTAACTCAAACAGGTCAAGAGAGTCTGCATCAAGATCATCCTTGAAGCTTGCTTCCATCGTAACGATCTCCTCCTCAACGCCTAACTGGTCTGCAATCATCTCTTTCATTTTCTCAAACATGGTAATTTTCTCCTTTTCATTTCATATTTTTGGTTTTAAAAAATACTTTGATAATCAAAGTATATAGACTAGGTTCTTATTTGTCAATACTTTTTTCATTGACTTTTTCATTTGTATTTCGTAAACTGTGGATAGTAAATAATATAGAAAAGATGAGGGCTTGATATGTCAAAAGAAGAAACTGTTTTAGACACACAGGATGATATTTTGGATCCGATGGATGTATATGTAACATTGGACCTGGATGACGGCTCCACGGTAGAATGCAGCATCCTCTCCATTTTTGATGTGCAGGATCAGGATTATATCGCTCTGCTTCCACTGGATGAAGAAGGCAATCCAAACGAAGCCGGAGAAGTATATCTGTATCGATATTTTGAAGATGAAGATGGCAATCCTTCTCTGGAAAACATTCTGGATGATGAAGAATATGAGATTGTGGCTGACCGTTTTGATGAAATTCAGGATGAACAAGAGTTCGAAGAGATGTGATATCACATCTCTTTTTTTATAAAAACATACCTTCTATTCTGTCTGACAAATATTAAAAATCGTTATCATCTTACTTTCCTATCCGCATTACATACATCTTATACTATGCCAAAACAAAGCCTTTCGATTTTTATAATAATGACCACCCGCTGGTTTTCGCCATCGCAAATAATCATAAAAAAGTATTTTCACACGGGCTTTCTGTCAAACTGAATCTGCTAATTCATCCAGAAACCGTGACGGCTTCATCTCCCGGTTGTTGATCTGGCTGCAATGGCATAACGTCAGCTCTTTTTTCGAGCGGGTAATGCCTACATAAAATAACCGCCGTTCTTCTTCAATATCCGCATCCAACACAGATTTTCTGTAAGGCAGGATCCCTTCGTTGATGTCCGGTATATAGACATAATCATATTCCAGACCTTTGACGCCATGGAATGTAGAAAGCGTTACCGCTTCCGTCTCCATCTCCTCCTGGCGATGCTTCAGTTTCTCCTTTACATCATCCATATGCAGATACCAGGCTTCATATGTAGTGAACGGCCGGGCGCCTTCCTGCAGTTCATCCAGAACAGTGATCAGTTCTTCATAATCAATATGACGGATCTGCGCAATCTCACGCAGGTAGCCTTCGTAGTCTACCGCTTTCCGGATATAGTTTACTGCCGAATAGGGCTTCATCTGCCGAATCATCTCCAGATCTCCCTCCAGCTTATGCAGTCGCTGCACCATCCATTCTGCCTCTTCATAATATTCCTCCCACACATCAAACGCCACTGTATCATAGGGAAGGCTGTCACGGGAGAGATACCGCTTCGGTCGGTTCATGATCCGCAGGAAATCACTGCGCTGACGGCTTCCCTGTGCGATCTTTATATAACATAAGATATCTTTTGTGATCCAGTGATCGTAAATATTAGGAATCTTTTCCTTCGTTCGGAACGGAATATTGTACTGCATCAGGTATTCCATGAGAAGCCGGGGCTGCTGATTCGTCCGAAACAGCACGACCATATCATCGTAGCTGATCCCCTGTCTGGCTTTTCTTAAGATTTCACTGACAAGATATTTATTTTCTTCTTTCTGATGCGGGAAAGACAGGTTTCGGATCATCCCCGGATATTCTGACACCGCAGAGACTTTTTTAGGAAAACGCACCTGATTGTAAGAAATCAGACGCTCTGACAAACGGACGACCTCTTCCGGACTACGGTAATTTTTATTCAGCACAATCTTCTGCAACATAGGAAAATCCTTTTCCACATGCAGCATGATCTCCGGCTTTGCACCACGGAAACGATAGATTGACTGATCATCATCCCCCACCAGAAACAGATTCTGTTTTTTCCCAGCCAGCATCTTTACAATCTCATACTGCACCTGATTGATATCCTGAAATTCATCGATCAGAATATAAGGATACCGTTTCTGCCAGCCCGCCAAAATATCTTTTCGCTGTTCAAACAATTCCTTGCAATAGACCAGCATATCATCAAAATCGATCAGATGACTGGTCTGTAAAAAATTCTGATATGCTGCATACATCTGACGGAACACGTCTTCCCCACAACTGGTGGCATAATAATGTTCCATTTTGATCCCGGAGTTCTTAACCATACTGATCTCTGCCAGCAAGGATGAGATAAAATCGTTTTCATCCTCATAATCCAGACGCATCCTCGCCGCAGTCTGCTTCATAAACTGGAATCGCTGGTCTTCCTGTACGATATCGGAAGCCCGGTATCCATACGCATATTTGAGTATCATAAAAAAGACAGCATGGAAAGTCCCGAAGGTAACCGGCAGGCTTCGTCTGCCTGCCAGCCGGAAGAATCTCTCCTTCATCTCTCCTGCCGCTGCCTTTGTAAATGTAATGACGAGAATGGAAGCCGGATTGACATAATGGGTATCGATCAGATATTTTACCCGCTGTGTGATAACCGCTGTCTTTCCGGATCCAGGCCCCGCCAGTACCATCATCGGACCGTCTTTGTGTTCTACGGCCTTCTGTTGCATCTCATTCAGAGTTAAGTTGTCTGACTGCATTTATTTTAATTCAATCTCCTGTAATTCTTTCGGAGGAAGTTTCTTTGTAGAGTCTGCTACGATCTTTGCCACAGCGCGTTTTGCCTCCGGAACCGGAAGAAGTGTGCCGGCGCCTGCCACACAGCCACCTGGGCAGCCCATGCCTTCGATCAGGCAGCCATTAAATTTTCCGGCTTTCGCCAGCAGAAGTGTCTTTTTACATTCTGCCAGACCTTCTGCATGCTCTACTTTTACATCTACGCCAGGATAATATTCATTCACGCATTTACGGATTGCATCTGCCACACCGCCCGCTACCGCATAACCGCGACCTGCACCTGTGGCATTGTGCAGGTTTGATTCTGCCTCTACTGTCGCCGGATCGATATGCTTTGCTTCAAACATGGCGTCCAGTTCTTCAAAGGTTATGACAAAATCCACATCGCTTCGCACTGATTTCCGCATGGCTTCCAGTTTTTTTGCCGCACATGGTCCGATAAACACGACTTTTGCTTTGGGATGTTCTTTCTTGATACTTCTTGCCGTAGCGACCATCGGCGTCAGTTCCTGAGATACGCTGTCGATCATTTCCGGAAACTGATTTTTTGCCAGCATCGCCCATGCCGGGCAGCAGGATGTCAGCAAAAATGGAAGTTCTCCAGTAGTCACATGTTCCACATAGTGTTTCGCTTCTGTTGCAGCTCCGATATCTGCCCCCAGAGCGACCTCGTAAACACCTGCAAATCCAAGTTTCTCCAGTGCGGCTTTCATTTTTGCCGGATTTACTTTCGGTCCAAACTGTCCCGCATACGCCGGAGCAATCTCTGCGATTACTTCCTGTCCTTCCTTCATACAGAGGATCAGCTGAAAAATCTGTGATTTGTCTGCAATCGCGCCAAATGGACAGCTTACCATGCACATGCCACAGGATACACATTTATCCGGATTAATCTTTGCGCGGTTATAATCATCAGTCTCAATGGCATCCACGCCACAGGCTACGGAACAAGGACGCATCCGTTTTCCAATTGCCTCGTAAGGACAAGCCATTTTGCATTTTCCACAGCGGATGCATTTTTCCTTATCAATATGTGCCTGACCGTCATAATGGGTAATAGCGTCCTTTGGACATACCTCCATACACGGATGAGCCAGACACTCTCTGCAAAGGTTGCTGACTTCATACACGTTGTGCTCACATGCATTGCATGCAGAAGGGATTACCTGCATCAGAGGTGGTTCATAGTAAACTTCATCAATGGTACTGTACTGTAATCCGCTTGTAATATGCACCGGTTTATCCTGTGGCCGGATAGACATTCCCATGGCCAGTCGGGTACGTTCAGAACTTACCGCCCGCTCCCGATAAATGCTTTCCCGAAACTTCGGTTCTTCGGTAGGCGAAAGCTTGTAGGGAATTGCTTCGATATCATCTTTTATATTATCTGATTCATATGCAATCCTCGCAACTTCCACAAAAACCTGTTTTCTTAATTCAGAAACCTGTGAATGCAAACCTCTCATATAGAATCATTCTCCTTTACATAAAATATAACATTCCGGCGGGTCTAATTTCAACCCTGTGCAAGATGAAAAAACGATAAACTTCTGTCCATCATCTTTTCATGTCCGGTACTTTTGTTTACACCCCGATTGTAATCCCGCTCCATATAATCGTCAATATTTTAACGATTATGTTTTAAGATAAATCCAATCTTGTTTTTGTGGAAATACAAGGCTGTTTTTTTCGGTATACAATCCTGTCTTTTATTTCATACATATTTTATATTATATAAGATTTTTCTATATCGTTTCCTCTATTTCGTATTTTTTCGCTGTTCCTTTTATATGACGTTCTCCGATACTTCATATAAAACATCCGCGTCTGACCAAGTTCTTTTTCTTCAATAAACCACATATAGTATTCACATTTTATAACGCAAAAGACAATCCAGCTTACTTTTATTCCGATACCGCTTTTACTCTTTTGACCGACACCACAAACAGTTATTACAATATATTTTTTACTTTATATTTTGTTTTTTATCAATGTGCATCCTGCACCTATATGAAACTGTTTCATATATTATTACTAAAAACCCAGGAAGTTATGTGATGTATCAGAATCAGAATTTCAATTGTAGCTGCAACAGAATGCCTTCCCGCACCACTCCGGGAAAACCACTGAACCATTTTTCCTGTGCAGATTTTTCTGACAGCAATTTTCCTCCGGCTATGGCATATGTTGCCTGGCAATATTTTGACAAAATCTATGAGCCTCCAAAAGCGCTCTGTCAGGGAACGATGTTCCCTGAGCTGGATCTCCCATTTACAGGAAAGAGAGGTAATTGTCCATGATGCAGCCTGAACAGAAAAAATTACTGGCGTATATCAATGAAATCAGTTTTTCCCAATACGACCTCATGCTCTATCTGGATACCCATCCGGATGACATGGGAGCTTTAAATTATTACAACAAGCTGACAGAATGCCGCAAAAATGCGCTCTATGAATATGAAAAGAAATTTGAACCTCTACGGGCTGATCTGCCCCCGGTATCCGGCTGTGACTGGAAATGGGCTTCTACCCCGTGGCCATGGGAAGGAGGGAACTGTTAATCTATGTGGTATTATGAAAAAAGACTGGAGTTTCCGGTAAACATCAAAGAGCCAAACGCAAAACTTGCCCAGGCGATCATCTCACAGTATGGCGGTCCGGACGGCGAAATGGGTGCCTCTATGCGGTATCTTTCACAGAGATATGCCATGCCTTATCGAAATGTATGTGGAGTGCTTACTGATATCGGCACCGAAGAACTTTCACACCTCGAAATCGTTGCCACCATCGTCCACCAGCTGACCCGCAATCTCTCCATGGAAGAAATTAAAGCCGGCGGATTCGAACCTTACTATGTAGATCATACGGTTGGCATATGGCCACAGGCAGCAAGCGGAACGCCTTTCAGTGCACTGACGTTCCAGTCTACCGGCGACCCGATCACAGATCTGACGGAAGATATCGCCGCTGAAATGAAAGCTCGCACCACATATGACAACATCCTGCGTCTGGTAAAAGATCCAGATGTCAGAGAACCGATCAAATTCCTGCGTGAACGGGAAATTGTGCACTATCAGCGTTTCGGCGAAAGTCTCCGCATCGTGCAGGATCATCTGGATTCCAAAAACTTCTATGCCTTCAACCCGGCATTTGATACCAGCTCCGGATGCGGATGTAAAAAGAACAGCACAAAAATGTAATTATGCGGCAACATTCGAGACAGTTATCACTTGTAATATACAAAAAGGCGTTTCTTTATCCGTTCAAAAAAATGTCAGAGGATACACCTCTGACATTCTACATAAACCATCCTTATTAAATTAGCAGGTCCGTTTCCAGCCAAAATATATTTATGATCGACAAATAATTCACTCTGTACAGTCCAGTTTACCGTTTGCCAATCATGCGAGCATGTTGACTCTCTTGCACTCATCATATCGTAATGAAATATTTATCCTGAATCAAAGAGTTCTATTTCTGTATCTCTGCCAGGATTTTATCCAGAATCGCTGCCGCAGCTTCCTTTTTGCTCATGAGCGGAAGTTCTGTCATATCATGGCCAGTTATCATTGTGATCACGTTCGTATCCGTACCAAAGCCGGCGCCCTGCACTTTCAGATTATTGGCAACAATCATATCCAGATGTTTTCGTTCCAGCTTTCCTCTGGAATTCTCAAGCATATGCTCTGTTTCCATGGAAAATCCACACAAAAACTGTTCCGGCTTTTTGTCACTGCCTAATGTTCCAATAATATCCTTTGTACGGGTAAGGGCGATGGACATATCGCCATCTTTTTTCTTGATCTTTTCATCTGCAACAACTGCCGGACGATAATCTGCTACTGCTGCCGTCAGGATAACGATATCCTGTCCTTCTGCATGTGCTGTCACAGCCTCATACATTTCCTGCGCTGTCACTACCGGAACGACCGTCACAAAATCTGGCGTTGGAATCGCACAGGGACCGCTGACAAGCGTTACATCTGCGCCGCGCAGCATCGCATTTTCTGCAATCGCATACCCCATCTTCCCGGTGGAATGATTGCTGATAAAACGCACCGGATCGATCGGCTCCTGCGTCGGACCTGCGCTTACCAGAACTTTTTTACCGGCAAGGTCTTTTTCACAGGCAATTTCTTTTAAAATATACTGTAAAAGTTGCGCCGGTTCCGGCATTTTTCCCACACCGGAAGTTCCGCATGCCAGCATACCGGAAGCAGGTTCAATGATCTTTTTCCCGTAATGTCTCAGCTTCTCAAGATTATCCTGCATAACCGGGTTCTCATACATATTTGTGTTCATCGCCGGAACGATCAGAACAGGGGCTTTGGTAGCCATAACAGTCGTCGTCAGCATATCATCCGCAATGCCATTTGCCAGTTTTCCGATCACATTTGCAGTTGCCGGAGACACCATGAAGATATCCGCCTTCTGAGCCAGACTTACATGGGCTACATGAAATTGGAAATTTCTGTCAAACGTATCCACCAGACACTTGGTTCCTGTCAGTGATTCAAAAGCAATCGGTGTAATAAAGTGGGTCGCATTCTGGGTCATGATCACATGTACTTCTGCATGCAATTTGACCAACATGCTGACCAGATTTGGCATTTTATATGCGGCCACACCGCCTGTCACTCCGATTACAACAGTCTTTCCCTTTAACATTTATTTCTGTCCATCCTCTTTCTCAAATCTGCATATATCAAACAGATTACCATGTTTCTCATAGTTTGTCACTCTGGAAATTTCATTTTTGTCATTTACAAAGACTACTCTTGGCTTCATGGTCTTTGCCTCCTCTGGAGTCACGTCCGCATAAGCCATAATAATGATTTTATCTTTAACGCTGACACAACGGGCTGCTGCGCCATTCAGACAGATCATGCCACTTCCACGCTCTCCTGCGATCGTATACGTTTCAAAACGCTGACCGTTATTTACATCTACAATCTGCACTTTCTCATATTCCAGGATTCCTGCCTCATCCAGAAGATCCTCATCCACAGTAATGCTTCCTACATAATCCAGCGCTGCCTGCATAACAGTCGCACGATGGATCTTACTTTTTAACATTGATATTGTCATAGTTGCTCACTTTCTCACTCGTTATTCTCATTTTTAGCCGTTCGTCAATCATACAAGTACGTTGACACTCTTGCGCTCATTAGATCATAAAATTATCGATCAGTCGTGTTTTACCGATGTATACTGCCATTGCTACAAGACCTGGGCTCTTTAAGGTGTCTACCTGCTGCATAGTAAGACCATCTACTGCTTTTACATAGTCGATCTTAGCCAGCGGCTCTTTCTCAATATTCTCTTTCATAAGGGCAACCAGTTTTTTCGCATCCGTCATACCTTCTTCTACCAGTTTCTGTCCCATAAAGATGGTTTTGCTCAGTACAAGGGCTGCTTTCCGCTCTTCCGGAGACAAATAGGTATTTCTGGAGCTCTTAGCAAGACCGTCCTCTTCTCTGACGATTGGGCAACCAATAACAGTAACATCCATATTCAGATCTTCTACCATATGTTTGATAACAGCCAGCTGCTGCGCATCCTTCTGTCCAAAATATGCGCGATCCGGCTGAACGATATTAAACAGCTTATTTACAACGGTACATACTCCACGGAAATGAACCGGGCGGCTCAGACCGCAAAGTTCCTCTGTCAGTACAGACATGTCTACAAAAGAACTGAATCCGTCAGTATACATCTCACTTGCTTCCGGATGGAAAATCAGATCCGCTCCAAGACTCTCACAATATGCGCTGTCTTTTTCCAAATCTCTCGGATAGCTCTCCAGATCTTCCGTTGGACCAAACTGCATCGGGTTTACGAAAATACTTACGACTACTTTATCATTGCCTTTTCTTGCTGCGCTGATCAGACTTCCATGTCCCTCATGCAGATATCCCATTGTCGGTACAAATCCTACGCTCTGTCCTTCTTTTTTCCATCCTTTTACAAGTTCTCTTACTTCTTTAACCGTTGTTACTACTTTCATTGATTCGGTTCCTCTCTTTATTACAGTTATTTTTTATTCTAAACATATATTCCCTGGTTTTATTTCATAAACCATCACCGATAGATACATGCCCCATATTTTGATAATCGATCCGTCTTTTCCCAGATCTAGTATAACTTACCCAGCACGTCATCCGAAATGGCAAATGTATGCTCCTGTGCCGGAAATGTTCCTGCTTTTGTCTCCGCAATATAATCTGCAAATGCCTGTTTCATAATCTCTCCTACAGAAGCAAACTGTTTTACAAATTTCGGTTTCATGTCAGAATACATAGCAAGCATATCCTGATATACAAGCACCTGTCCGTCACAGCCTGAACCTGCCCCGATACCGATTGTCGGAATGGAAATGGATTTTGTGACAAGCTCAGCCAGCTTTGCCGGAACGCATTCCATTACAAGCATGGATGCACCTGCTTCCTCTACGGCTTTTGCATCTTCCAGAAGCTGTTTTGCTGCGGCTTCACTCTTGCCCTGTACTTTAAATCCGCCAAATGCATTGACAGACTGCGGCGTCAGACCGATATGGGCACACACCGGAATCTGCGCATCTACAATAGCACGGATCTGCGGGCATACTTTTGCACCGCCTTCCAGTTTCACACCATTGGCACGGCCTTCTTTCATCAGACGGCCTGCATTTACAACCGCATCATATACGGATGTCTGATAAGACATAAATGGCATATCTGCCAGTACAAATGCATTCTTCGCGCCGCGGGCAACTGCCGCTGTATGATGGATCATATCTTCCATTGTAACAGAAATAGTATCCTCATAGCCGAGTACCACATTTCCCAGGGAATCACCAATCAAAAGCACATTGATTCCTGCCTCATCCATCAGACGTGCCATAGAATAATCATAGCAGGTCAGCATAGAGATCTTATCGCCATCCATTTTTTGTTTCTGTAATGTTGTTACTGTATTTTTCATGATTGAATCGTCCTTTCTATCTCCTGATAATCCCTGTTTGCATGTTTTTCCTTTGCCACACGAAGCACCTGTCTGGACAACGTTTTATAAACTTTTTTCTCCTCTTCATTTAATACTTGGAGATGATCCAGCACTGTAGACAGATCATTTCTCTCGATTGGCCCGGTCAGTGCATCCTTCGGACCATATGCTGCAATATTTTCCGCATTTCCCAAAATCAGCGGCACCAGCGCCTGATGCGCATTTTTTCTGGAAAATCCACATTTTACCAGCATATCCTCACACATGGCCACCAGACCGACATAGAGATTACTGGTCATAGCTGCACATGCATGATAAAGCATCTTATCTTTACTCTGAATCCTTGCAGTCGGGTTGCCAAATCCCTCAAAAAACTGCTGAAACCAGTTCAGATACTTCTCATGTCCTTCAATTGTGAAAAATGCCTGTGAAAGCTCTTTGTATGAATTGTACTTGTCATTGATTGCAAAGAGCGGATGGATAGAATAGCCATATGCATGATAACGGCTGATATCCGAAAAGACGGCGGAACTTAACGATCCGCTGAAATGACTGATGATCTTATTCTCAATCGGAAGCAATTTCAACTGTTCCCAGACAACGGAAATCATCCGATCCGGTACTGCCAGAAAAATCGCATCACTATCCTCTACCAGAAAACTGATCTTGTCATACGCTCTGGTATTGGTAAATTTTGCCGCCTCAAGGGCAGACTGGTAGGTACGGCTGTAATAGCCCACTACTCTGACGCCGCGCTCGGTTAGATATTTTCCAAGGGATACCCCTACTTTCCCTGCGCCGATAAATCCTATCTTCATACACATCCCTCCATTCATCACGGAGAGGACAGTGAGTCTCATTCGTTATCCGATATGAGCTCCTTCATTAAGAATAAACTTCTTCATTCAATGTAATTCTTTTCGGTATAGTTTCTTCTCTGAATACTATCCTTTGCCTAAGATAACACCATTTTTTTTTAAAGTAAACCCCTTATTTTAAATTTTTCTTTTTATTTTTATTGATTTTTACCTATTCTATAAAAACCGCAGGGAATGATATCTCACACATATCATTCTCTGCGGTCACCTGCATTTTTATTTACCTTACGCACAAAAGATATTCCTGCTTCCAGGTTTCAAGAAGCTGCTGTCGTTTCTCTCTGGTAATCCTTCCCTGTTCATCCAGAAATGTTTGCAATTTCTGCCGTTCTGTGGATACTCCGTTTCCGGCTGTCGCTTTATGGAATCGTTCAATAGCATCCCGCATCACAGAAAACGTAAGCTGCATCCCGGTTTCCTGTATTTCCTCATCCTGTGCATCCGTATCATCTTCAGACAATTTCAGATAATTTTCTGCAAACAGATATGCCTCCCTGCTTCTGGCATTGTGATTTTGCTTATATGCCTGCCGGAAACATTCAGCAGCCTCCGGAAACAGAAATAACCGTGCATATGCCACACCACGATTATGATACAGTGCTCCCCGCAACTCATCTGTCATCTTCTCGCTATTTTCCCGTTCCAGAAGCTGCCCATATTCCAGTGCTGCCATAACATATCGTTTCTGCTGCAGATACTGATCCGCCTTTAATTTTCTGCACTCCAGGGCGGTCTTTCCATCCATATTCTGGAAAAGTTCTTCAAAGGAAGCTAATTCCTCCGCAGTATACAGACAGCTTTTTTTCAGGATCAGAAACGCAGAAGGATACAGCGACTTGTTCTGAAACAGACTGCGATCCAGCTCTGCGCCAAACTTCGTATACCCAAGATCCCTGGCGATCCATACCGCCAGTTCATGGCAGAGGAAGCTGCGATCCAGCAGATAATAATTCTGTTCTATATAATAACAGATCTCCTCCATGGAAAAAAGCGCCACTCCAGTCGATTCGATTCGAAATGGCTGCTCTGCCTGTTTTCCTGTACATAAAATCAATTTACCCATTCTGTCCACCTGTTCATCCAATTTAATCTTATCATATTCAAAGACGGATGTTATTCTCTCTCCGATTATATTATCTGCTCAGCCAATATATCTCATCATATTCAGAGATCACATTCTCAACCAATTCTATATCCATCTACAAATCCAATATATACTACCGCATTCTGTAAACGAAGATTATTATACAACCCGTTAATCCAACGGAATCTCTTCTACCCATTCTGACCCTGTAGAAGCAAAAAATTCTCCGAATCCAAGATCCGTTACCGTCACATGCAATGTATGTGCATCGTAGCAGACCGTATGAATCCGTATTTTTCTCGTCTTTTCCGCACGTTTCCATACATCATCCAGCTGCATGGCACAAAGCTGTGGCGTGCGATCCACCCGTCTTTTTACAGAAAAATCAATCGACGTGCTTCCCATCAAGATCACATCCAGCTGTTTTTCCTGTTCAAACCAGTCTTCCCCTGACACCGTAAGCGGATAGTAAATCTCTTCTCCATCTACAGACAACTGCAATCCCACATCTGTGCCGGTCTTATAATCACAATCATACCGATAGTTCCATGCAGTTGGATTCTGTCGGATATAAGCCCCATAAGCGGCACCTTTTGTGTACAGATTTTTTCCAATAAAAACTCTCCGGTTCGGTCCAAGTACCCGTAAGGTCTCTGAAAGCCAGTTACCGTCAAAACCATCGCCCAGCAGATACACACCGGATACGATCCGTTTTGCAAAAGACTGACGCAGCACATTTGCAAAAAAGGCATCCTTTTCCTTTCCCGCATCCTCTGACCAGTAAGGTGTTTCCCATTCCCTGCAACCACACTGCACCAACTGCGGCATCTCTCTCCCATCTCGCGCAAGAAGCGTAAAACGTATCCGATGTTCAGAAAAATCAAACATGGCAATATCATGCTTCCATACCGAAGGCTCCTGATGAAAGGTATAATAATAAAAGCTCTCGCCATAATCGATCCAGAATACAGAATCCACATCATTCTGCAACAGATCCCGTATTTTTTTCAGAACCCGTACACCGCTCAATGTGATCTCCGGAATCGTGATCAAAAGATGCTGTTCATAGTCTCCTTCCGGATACAGACGATCTTTCATCCGGATCAGTCTGCGCAGGTAAATCGCCAGATGCTCTGCTGCCTGCGCAAAAGTCTCTGTATCCACCTGATCTCTTGCCCGCAGGAACAGATGATCATAAAATTCCCCCTCCAGACTGCCACACTTTTTCTCCGCCTCTGCGCCATACAGATAACGGTCACTTTTTCCAATATACAGACTGGTGGGAAAACATCCCGTCTCCTCCGGCTTCTGTACGCTGGCGCTTACCGGTTCTTTTTCCCCCGGACCCAGAAAACTTACCATCGCCCGGTTATCGTCCAGATCAATTCCGATATATAACTTTTTTCTCTCCGGATCTATGTTTCTCATACAATTCACCACTCTGCCGCTGACGCTGGCGGCATAAATATTCTATCTAAAAACGGTGTGCGTCCTTTACCATTTGCAACTTCTACAACGGCTGGAACAGATCCGCCGTCATATCCATCATTTCTGCATATTTTTTTAGTTTCTCCGTCTGAGTGACCGTCTCTTCCAGTGCCTGGTTCAGTACATGATATCTGGAAACCGGACGCTGCACGATCTCGGAAGGTGTCAGACGTTCCGTTCCTGATTTCAATGTGCGGTCTGCACTGTCGTAGAAACGATATTCCATCAGATCCCCTGCGAACAGATAAACCGGAAGCACATACAGCCCTGGAATGCTTTCCCTGACAGTTACATCTTCCCGGCTTACCGTTCCACGTCCATGAATCTGCAGCACACAGTGTATCGTCTGTTCCGGCACGGCAGACAGACTGAGATACCTTCTGTCGTGAAGCAGGTATTTTTCAAGAAACCGCTCTGGAAGCAACGTATAAAAAGGGAAATACCTTCCCTGCCGGATGGCGGATTCAAATAAATTCCGGAATTCTTTTTCCTTTCCATCCCATCCATGTTCGCAGTACCACTTCAGCATCGCTGTCTCACAGCAGTAATTGATCTTTCTTCCACTTCTAAAAGAATACTGCAGATATTCAAAAATCTCCTCCGGAACATTCTCATTATCATATACATAGTTTCTGGAAAAATAAGATACATATGCCTGTCGCAGCTGTTCCGTCTGTGGCATCTTGCAGATTGCCCGGAAATACTCCACATGATCCTCCGGGAATACTTCTGAAAAAATCATCTTTGTCAAAAGCTCTTCCTGATATTCTGACACATCTATCCCGGAAGTCTCTGCCTGACGGATCGCGCGATCCAGTTCATCAATACTGCCATCCATCGTCTCCAGACTAAGCATGTCATAATAAGTATCTTCTTCTGATTCCGCAACTGACAGACTGGCAGACAAATCCTCTTTCTTTTTTGTCAGCTTTTCAGATCCTGCATCAGACTCTCTCTTAATATATTTCTGTCCGGGCAATCTCCGGTTTTCTCCCGGAATGACCGGATTTAACCGAAATCCTTCTGTCAGACAGCAGCGTCTGCCGAAATTGTCTT
The DNA here is from genome assembly GCA_905193415.1 of uncultured Roseburia sp. Taxonomy (GTDB): domain Bacteria; phylum Bacillota; class Clostridia; order Lachnospirales; family Lachnospiraceae; genus Brotonthovivens. The sequence continues at coordinate 199,386 of CAJJOP010000001.1, read as the reverse complement.
CAAACAGCACACGATAATTTTTTCCATGGACAATAAAAAATGCCGTATTTTGAACGATAGGAATCGTCTCTTCCGTCTTTAGCGATTCTTCGCAGACCACCACACCGGAAAACAGATTCTCACTACATGTTACTTTATAATGACGCAGGCTCTGTTCCAGCACTTCCTGGCGCACTTCCCCAGGTTTATACAGGATAAAATATCTGCAGATCTCAGCAATATCATCACTCATATGCTGTCTTTGCAGTTCTTCCGTTACAAAAGCAGCTGCCAGTTTTTCATAAATCTGCCATTCCCGTCCGAGAGATTTCCGTTTTCTCACTGCATATGCATAGATCCTTGCCCGGTATACGGCAGGTATCTCTGTCTTCTGCGAAAAGTACTGTATCACATTTTTGGGAATATCCCCGTCATTTTTCCGCCAGGACTGCAGATACGCCTCACAGAGCCCTGCAATGCGCATATGTTTTTCCACGCCTTTGGCAAACCAGCTTAAGTACATCTCTCCGGACTGATTATTTTTGATCAGGTAGGTACAAATGGCACGGATGACCATATCACTCCGCATTACTTTATAACAGCGTCCCAGCAGCCAAAAGAAACGGGGACGGAACTGTGTTTCCCTGGAAGCCGCATTTATGATTACAGAAATCATCTGTTCTGTAAGAAGCTTCTGTCTTGCAATCCAGTATAAGATCCGAAACTCTGCATTATCTATACCACGCAGAATCTGTGGATGGGATTTTAAGATCAGATAGGCTTCCATATACAGCAGCGGACTTGCCCAGCCTTTTTCAATACAGTTTTTAATACCTACGTATTTTTCTTTCAGCTGTTCCCCGTGATCTTCACACAATGTGATGGTAAGCTGTATTGGCAGCAGCTGATCCGGATTTTTACGGATAACCATCTGCAGATCCTGGATCAGAACATCTCTGGCTTTTTCTGTCTCTGCACTAGTCTCTTTTCCATATTCATACAGATAATCCAGAAAACGGAAATAACCCCACTGCACAGTATGCTTCTTTCGGCATGCCGCAGAAACATCCTCCAGCAGATTATCAGCCTCTTCCTTCTTTCCTGCAAGCAAAAGCACATGTACTCGATACAGCGCATTCCTGATATCTGATGGATTCCTCTCCTCCATCTCCTGCAAAAGTTCCAATGCGCCCTGTGTCCAGTCTTCCGCAGATACCCGGTTCAGCCTGTAATCAATATACAATTTTTCAAGCGTAAACATTGCCCTTCTCTGAAAACGACGGGCTGCACAAAGTACATCAGGCCGACTCTCGCCTGATTTTTTTACCTGAATCTGTACTTCACTGCATTCAAATGCTGTCTGCAACGTAATCTTAGCGCAATTTATGCCGGCATGCATCTTCTCAACACATACAACATACGGAATCACAGCTTTTTTTCCGATAAAATCATCCGAAAGGATCCGCGTTTTCTCCAGTCGGATAAACGGTGCATCACAACTGACATAAAGATCCGCATACCCCCATTCTGTCCGACTGACCTTTAATTCCTGCGGACTGTCTGCAGAAAGGTTTCCAAGATCAATCTCTTTTTCTCCCACTTGAATAAAACTGCGTTTCTTTTTGCCGATACCGATCAGAAATTCTTCCATTTCATGACTAGTACAGCCTCTGCTGCAAAGTCCTTCATACAGCAGCTCTGTCGTCATATCCGGAAAAATATTTTTAAAATATTTCGATTGAAACACACACAGTGCTTCCTCCCAGTTGAGTTTTGCAAGATTTGCAAAATCATTGATGGTTTTAATCTTTCCAATAGATGATCTGTGATAATATCTGACCGGATTTGCAGTAAAAGGCAGCAGATATTCTCCGCAGCTGGAAGAAATGACAAACTGACCGTTGTCCGGGTTTCCTTCTGTAACATTTGCTGCTTCATACACGAACTCTATTTGTGCCTGCATCCCGTCAAACTGTGTTGTCACGCATTTCATCCGCGGATTTCTACAGCAGATCATGCCCCTGGCACGTTGCTCATCGGAAACTGTAATCTGAAAACTGCCATGATAAGTCTCCTCTTCTCTTACATCAAATGCTATCTTTTCCTCTGAAAAAATAAGTTTCGGATGCTGATATTCATATGTTCCTCTGATTAAATTTTGAATTTTCTTACGCAAAATACCACCTGTTTGTTGCTTTTCCTGTAGATACCGATATAATAGATATAATGTATTAAGTATAAGCTATTTAGAAATATCTTGCAACTACAGGAGGAACATCATGTTAAAACACAGAGATCACTTTCATGGCAGTGATTTAGAAAAAATAGAAGCTATCTATGGCATAAAAAAAGAAGAGATTACCAGTTTTTCTGCAAACGTAAATCCACTTGGTATTTCTCCTATGCTGCGTGAACAGCTGGCAGATAAGATTGACGCCATTTCCAGCTATCCGGACCGGGAATACACTTCTCTGCGAAAATGCATTGCAGAATACTGCGGTACCGAATATGAGAATATCATTGTAGGGAATGGGTCTACGGAGCTGATCTCCCTTTTTATCCAGGTTCAGCACCCGAAAAAGACGATGATCATCGGACCTACCTACTCTGAATATGAGCGTTCCGTTTCTTTAGAAGGCGGCAGCTGCCTGTATTATCCACTGAAAGAGGAAGATGATTTTACGCTGAATACGGAGCATTTCCTTCAGAAATTAAATGAAACTATCGACCTTCTGATCATCTGCAACCCGAACAATCCGACATCTTCTGCCATCGAGCGAAAAGATATGCGGAAAATTCTGGATGCATGCATGGAATACGGTATCTTTCTTATGATAGATGAAACATATGTGGAATTTGCCAATAATTACAACGAAGTAAATGCCGTACCTCTTACCTCCTATTATAATAATCTGATCATTCTCAGGGGAACTTCGAAGTTTTTTGCCGCACCGGGTCTGCGTCTTGGATATGCGATTACTGGAAATAAAGACCTGATTGATTATATCAACACTCATAAAAATCCGTGGATGATCAATTCTCTGGCTGTCGTAGCCGGCGAAATTATGTTCAAAGATCAGGACTACATTCAGAAAACCCGTCATCTGATCTCCTCAGAACGGGACAGAATGTTCCAGAAGTTGGCTTCACATCCGGATTTCAAGCCATATCCGGCAAGTGCTAACTTTATTCTGGTTCGCTTATTAAAAGATTCTCTGACATCTGAATATCTATTTGATAAAGCGATTCGTCAAAAAATGATGATCCGGGACTGCTCAACCTTCCCGTTTCTTGACAACTCTTATATCCGGTTCTGTATCATGAATCCGGAAATGAACGACAAACTGTTGGAATGTTTGTTAAGTGAATAAACAACAGATAGTTATTATACGGGGAACATAAAATATTATGAAACGTTGGCTAACAAGAATTTTTTTAGATTATTTCAGACATTGGAAAGACACCCTGAAATGGGTGCTTTTTTCCATTCTGTCTGGCATCGCCATCGGTCTGGTGGGTACGGCCTTTTATTTTTGTATGGATCTGGTAACAGAAATCCGTTTTGAACATCCATGGCTGATCTGTCTGCTGCCCGCTGCCGGTCTGCTCATTACAGGCGCCTATCAGCTTTTAAAAGATGAAAATGACAGTGGAACAAACCTGATCCTTTCTGCCATTCATTCCGGAGATAATATTCCGCTGCGCATGGCGCCGCTTATCTTCTTTTCCACACTGATCACGCATCTTTTCGGCGGTTCTGCCGGAAGAGAAGGCGCCGCATTGCAGCTTGGTGGAAGCATTGGAAGCGGCATCGGAACACTGTTTCGCTTCAGCGACAAAGAGCAGAAAGTGCTGATTATGTGTGGTATGAGCGCCGCTTTCTCAGCGGTATTTGGCACACCGCTGGCAGCTGCCATTTTTGCCATGGAAGTGGTCAGCGTCGGCATTATGCATTATTCTGCATTGCTGCCCTGTGTCATCTCCTCTCTGATCGCCCATCAGATTGCTGTTGCCTTTGGCGCCACAGCAGAATCTTTTGCAATATCAAACATTCCTTCCGTTGCAATCGTTCCAGCTCTTGAAATTGCGCTGCTGGCAGTCTTATGCGCCCTTGCCAGCATCCTGTTTTGTATCCTGCTACATCAGACCGGACATCTGTTCCAGAAGCTGTTTACGAATAAATATCTGCGCATCGTCATCGGTGGCCTGATCATTATAGCGCTGACTGCACTTGTAGGAAACCAAAACTACAACGGTACTGGCATGAACGTCATTCAACAGTGTTTTCAGGGAAGCACTCCTCCACTTGCATTTCTGTTGAAAATGGTATTTACTGCCATCACATTAGCAGTTGGCTATAAAGGCGGAGAGATTGTTCCTTCCTTCTTTATCGGAGCGACTCTGGGTTGTTTTTTCGGAACCGTTGCAGGCATCTCTCCATCCCTGTGTGCAGCTGTGGGTATGGGAGCTGTTTTCTGTGGCGTCACAAACTGCCCGATCACATCCCTGCTGATCTGTTTCGAGCTGTTCGGATTTGAGGGAATGCCTTATTATCTGCTGGCGATCGCCATCTCCTATGTAGTATCCGGCTATTACGGACTGTATCAGTCGCAAAAGATTGTGTACTCCAAATATAAAAATGCTTATATTAACAGGAAGACGCTTTAATAATACTGTCTGTAAAACAAGCAGATAGCCCCCTGTATCATCGGCATGAAAACACTCATTTTCATGCCAGATGATACAGGGGGCTATTTTTGACTATATTACAAAACAAATATATGGCGTTACTGATTCAGCTCCTGTTTAAACGTCCGGATATAATCCTTCGCTGTCTCCAGATCATAATCGCAGCCTTCCATCAGATTAATGAAGTGAGAGCCTACGATGGCGCCATCGATTACATCCTTCAGCGGCTCCAAATCCGCAGCAGTACGGATGCCGAATCCCATCATAACCGGAATCTCGGACTGTTCTTTGACTGTGCGAAGATATTCATGAATAGATTTGTGGAAGCTTCCGCCCTGTCCGGTCACACCCATAGCTGATACGCAATAAACGAATCCTCTTGCATCTTTTAAAATCTCCGGAATCCTCTGTTTGGATACCGGCGCTACCAGCTGGATCAGGATTGGCGCATTCTCATCTGACATATGATTTTTCAGATCATCCTGCTCTTCAAGTGGCAGATCCGGGATGATCAGTCCGTCGATTCCGGCTGCTTCACAGCGTTTTATAAATGCTTCCAGACCATAATGAAAGATTGTGTTATAATACATCATAAAGACGATGGGCATATTAACACCGTCTTTTCTTACCTGTTCTACCAGTGCAAACGTGTTCTCCAGATTGGTTCCTTTTAAAATAGAACGATAAGATGCATCCTGAATGACCGGACCATCTGCAATCGGATCGGAAAACGGCACTCCGATTTCCAGCACATCTGTACCCGCTTCTTCCTGTGCTTTGATGAGTTCTGCACATCGTTCCATATCCGGAAGTCCTGCGGTAATATATGTGATAAATGCTTTTTCATTGTTCTGTTTTAACTGTGCAAATTTTTCTTCTATACGGTTCATACGACTCTTCTCTCCTTAGTTTTTATAACCTTTTCCTGCAAAATAATCTACGATCGTATTGACATCTTTATCGCCTCTTCCGGAAAGGCAGATAATCATGGACTGATCCATTGTCATTTCTTTTGCTTTTTTCAGTGCATATGCTACTGCATGAGCGCTTTCGATTGCCGGAAGAATGCCTTCCAGACGGGTCAGCTCATCCAGTGCTGCCATCGCTTCCATATCTGTGATTGGCACATAGTTGACTCTTCCGGAATCTTTCAGATAAGCGTGCTCCGGTCCGACACCCGGATAATCAAGCCCTGCGGAAATAGAATGCGCGATCTGAACATTCCCATCTTCATCCTGCAGCAGATATGATTTCATTCCATGAAGGATACCAACCTGACCGCCTGCCATAGAAGCTGCATGCTCCTCGGTATCCAGTCCTTTTCCTGCGGCTTCCACACCGATCAATTCCACGTCTGGCTCATCAATAAATTCTGCGAACATTCCGATAGAGTTGGAACCGCCGCCTACACATGCCATAACCACATCCGGATTTTTTCCTTCTGCTGCCAGATGCTGTGCTTTTGCTTCTTTACTGATGACACGCTGGAATTCTTTAACCATCTTTGGATACGGATATGGTCCTACCGCAGAACCGATGATATAGAATGTATCCTCTGCAGTTTTTGCCCATGTACGGATTGCCTCATTTGTGGCATCCTTTAATGTTTTGCTGCCGGATTCCACACTGTGTACTTCTGCTCCCAGCAATTTCATGCGAAAAACATTCAGAGACTGGCGTTCGATATCTTCTGCTCCCATATATACGGTACATTCCATATTAAAAAGCGCTGCACCTGTAGCCGTAGCCACACCATGCTGACCTGCACCAGTCTCGGCAATGACTTTCTTCTTGCCCATTCTCTTTGCAAGAAGGATCTGTCCCAGAACATTGTTGATCTTGTGCGCGCCGGTATGATTTAAATCTTCCCTTTTCAGATAAATCTTTGTGCCATATTTTTCACTGAGACGCTCTGCATAATATAAAGGAGTTTCTCTTCCAACATACTGTTTCAGGTAATAATTATAGGTTTCCATAAATTCCGGATCATGGATCGCATCCTCAAATGCCTCATCGATCTCCTGCAGCGTATTCTGTAAAGACTCCGCTACAAACTGTCCGCCGTATGCTCCGTAATAACTTTTTTTACTCATCTCTGGTATTCCTCCTGAATGTTTTTAAAGCGAAAAAGAACTCTTTATGCAATAAAAAAATCCCCGACTGCCTTGCAGTCAGGGACGAATTATCGTGGTGCCACCCTTGTTTGCTGTCTCATACTTTTTCGAGTCTCTCATATTTATATACTCTCAACACAACTCTGAATAAACTATGTCCACAGCCTCTTACCGATACATCATTATATCGTACTTCTGTAACGTGAAGTCCACGGCATCCGCTACTTGCTCCTGCTTTCGCTTTGCATCTCACAAATCCATTCCTTTAAATCTTACCTGTCGGATCCCACCAGTCCCGACTCTCTGGAAAGCAGTCATTTAAAGTACTACTTTTGCTCATTGATTTTCGCTATGGGTGTATTTTAGCACTTCAATGTTGTAAAGTCAACGGGAAATTTTTGATTTAGGAAATAAAAATATACATCAATGCTTATCTACTGCCAATCAGGACTTTTTACCTTATCATGTTACGTGCAAACGAAGATAAAAAGAAACACGCTCCACTTCTTGCATGTTCTTCTGAATATGCTTATAATAAGCTATTGTATCGCTTTGAGGCATAAACCATGCTTCCAGGAAAAATATTATTGTCACGAAATATATTGTCGTAGGAGAACCAACATGCATACTGAAAAAAAACATTTATTACAACGAAATAGCATGGTCTGGCTCTGTGCCCTGATCTGCACCGCATTATGGGGAAGTGCTTTTCCCTGCATCAAGGTCGGCTATGCCATGTTCGGAATCACACCCACAGATACAGCTTCCCAGATGCTGTTTGCCGGTGTCCGCTTTTTCTGTGCCGGCATTCTTACCATTCTCATGGGCAGTATCGGACAGCGCCGGTTTTTAAGGCCAAAAGCTTCTTCTATTCCGAAGATCCTGACTCTGTGCATGTTTCAGACTGTCATCCAATATGTATTATTTTACATCGGCCTCGCACATACAACTGGCGTAAAAGGCTCTATCCTTGGTGGCATCACGCCGATCTTTTCCATCTTGCTCGCCTGTCTGCTGTTTCGACAGGAACGCTTTACCGGTGGAAAACTGATGGGCTGTATCGCCGGACTTGCCGGTATTATCCTTGTGAATCTGAACGGAAGCGCCATGTCCATGGAATTTTCTCTGACGGGTGAAGGCTTCATGATCCTGTCTTCCCTGTCCTCTGCTTTTTCCGCAGTCTTTTTGAAGATTTTTTCTAATGGGGAAAAAGGCGAAGATCCGGTGGTTCTCAGTGGCTATCAGTTTTTTACCGGTGGACTGATCATGATCCTCATCAGCTTCCTTGCCGGTGGACGTCTGTCCGGTTTTACTCCATCCTCAGTGCTCCTGCTGTTGTACATGGCTTTTATCTCAGCTGCCGCCTACACACTATGGGGAATGCTGTTGAAATACAACCCGGTATCCAAGATCACGATCTTTGGTTTTATGATTCAGGTCTTTGGTGTGCTGCTATCCACGCTGATCCTGCGGGAAGGAAACAGTTTTGGTATTCAGACACTACTGGCGCTGGTGCTGGTATGTATCGGAATCTTACTGGTCTCCAAAAAATCAAAAGTTCGCAACTAATGTCTGTTGATTTTCAAATGAGATATATTTGTTTAACCTGATAACGCAAAACCCATTTCAATAATGTATATCTCAAATAATATAATTTATTTCAACAGCATCATATATCTCAAACACCTAATTTATCTCAAATAATATAATTTCTATGGAGCTGCGTATCTAATACGTCAGCTCCATCTTTTTTTCAATAAATACTGGTTTTTCCAAAAATTTAAGATTTGAAACACACTTATTTTAGAAATCCGTGATACAATATTTTTTAACGTTAAATATACTTGTCTGATCAAGCGTAGCAGATTATCTTTTATATGATTCTTTCTATAAAAGCATCTGACCGTTTTTCCTTACAGGCATATCAGTCATCCTGCACAGTATCATTTCATTTACATATGACAGGATATTTTCAAAATATACAGAATACCTGACCAGATCATGAATATATCTGGCTCGTATCAGAAAGAGGTTTCATATGGGAAAAATCATTGGAATAGATCTTGGAACAACGAACAGCTGTGTGGCTGTCATGGAAGGAGGACAGCCAACCGTTATCGTCAATGCGGAAGGCAGCCGTACCACTCCTTCTGTCGTAGCTTTTACAAAAAATGGGGAGCGACTGGTGGGAGATACTGCAAAACGGCAGGCGGTAACGAATCCTGACCGTACAATCTCTTCTATAAAAAGAGAAATGGGCAGAAATTATACAGTAAATATCGATCATAAAAAATATACGCCACAGGAAATTTCTTCCATGATCCTTCAAAAACTGAAAAAGGATGCGGAAGCGTACCTTGGCGAACCGGTTACGGATGCTGTCATTACCGTTCCGGCATATTTTGACGATGCTCAGAGAAAAGCGACCAAAGATGCCGGTCGTATCGCCGGACTGAATGTACACCGCATCATCAATGAGCCTACCGCAGCCGCGCTGGCTTACGGACTGGATAATGCGATCCCACAAAAAATTCTTGTGTATGATCTGGGCGGCGGCACTTTCGATGTCTCTGTAATTGAGATCAGCGAAGGTATGATCGAAGTTCTCGCCACTGCCGGAAACAACCGTCTGGGCGGGGATGATTATGACAAACGTATCTGCGATTATCTCCTCCGGGAATTCCAGCAGCTGGAAGGCGTCAACCTCGCCAAAGATCCGGTCGCTTTGAAACGAGTAAAGGAAGAATCTGAAAAAGCAAAGATTGCGCTCTCTTCCGCTACTGTAACTAATATCAACCTGCCTTATATTTCTGCCAACCGCAACGGCCCGGTACATATGGATATCACACTGACCCGTGCAAAATTTGAAGAACTGACACAGGATCTGACAGAAAGCACTGCTGGTCCGGTACAAACGGCTCTGGCAGATGCAGGGCTTCGTCCTGCTGATCTGTCTAAAGTGCTGTTAGTCGGAGGTTCTACGAGAATCCCAGCGGTACAGGAGAAAGTCCGCCATCTGCTCGGTCAGGAACCAAGCAAAAACTTAAACCCAGATGAATGTGTCGCGCTGGGTGCTGCCATCCAGGGCGGTAAACTTGCCGGAGACAGCTCTCTCAATGAGATCCTTCTGATGGATGTCACGCCACTGACGCTTTCCATCGAAACGGTAGGCGGTGTCTCCACACCACTGATCCAACGCAACACCACGATCCCGACCCGTTACAGTCAGGTATTTACAACTGCACAGAACTTTCAGACTTCTGTTGTTATCAAAGTATTGCAGGGCGAGCGTCAGTTTGCAAAAGACAACAAACTGCTGGGCAAGTTTACACTCCGCGGCATCCGTCGTGCCATGGCAGGCGTACCACAGATCGAGGTTACCTTTGACATCGATGCAAACGGTATCGTAAATGTTTCTGCCAAAGATCTGGGCACCGGCAAAGAACAGCATATCACGATCACGACCAGCAGCAATATGTCTGATGAAGAGATCGAAGAAGCCGTTCAAAACGCGGCCGAATATGCTGCTACCGACACCCAGAGAAAGACCTGTTTTGACCTGTATTCCGAATCACAGCAGCTGATCCGCAAGGCAGAAAATGCCATTGTTAAGACAAAGAAACAGTTGGATCGGCAGACAAAATCCCTGATCCGTTCCGATATCATCAACCTGCAAAAAGCCATGCGCCGGGTAAAACCAGCCGATATGACGCCGGAACAGCAGCAGGCGATCCAGGATGCGAAATTCAAGCTGGAAGGTTCCGCAGAATATGCGTTCCAGTTGCTTGACAATGATGTTCAGGTTTAAATAAAATCTGACTACAAAAAAGATTATCCTGATATCCAGACAAAATGTTTTTTAAACAGTTTTTCCCAGATATCGAAGGATAATCTTTTATTTCTTAATCTTAATTTTTCCACTAATCTCTTCTACGTTTTCCAGTAAACGAAACAAAGATGTGAAAATTGAGACATTTTTTCATATACGTCACACCCATGTGTTTATCTGACATTTCAGATATATGTGTAAATTTTACTCGCATATATGGATCGTTGCCTGCTCCACCTGATGCTCTTCGATCAGACTGATATGGATCATCAGCCCCGGCAGCTGCAGATCAATGTTCTGCGGACCATCCTCTGGCACCATGCCAAGGGCGTCAAAGATCAGACCGGTAAAGGTATCATACTCTTCGTTTTCAAAAGACACTCCAATGGCATCTTCCAGATCGTCCAGAGTAGCATTTCCAGTCACGGACCAGGTCGTATCGTTGATGCGGCTGATCTTCGGCTCGTCTTCCCGGATCTCCGGCACATTTGCCTCCAGTTTTCCCACAAGCTGTTCGATCAGGTCATTGAGAGTAACGATACCTACCATGCCGCCGTACTCATCCAGCACCACTGCCATGGTATAACCTTTGCTTCGCATATTCCTAAAAAGCTGATCGGCTTTGATCGTCTCCGGTACAAAATATGCCGGTTTGACCGCATGGGCAACGATATTTTCCCTTGTCTTGTCATCCAGTCGGAAATAATCTTTTGCATTCAGTATTCCCACGATATGATCCGGGGATTCCTCGCAGATTGGATACAGTGTATGACGGGTATCATGGATCGTCTCTTTCCATGTCTGGTCATCATCCTCCATCCAGAGCATATCCACATCCGTTCTGTGTGTGGCGATCTCTTCTGCGTCCAGATCGTCAAATTCAAACACATTCTGGATAAACTCCTTTTCTTCATAGTCAATGGCGCCCTTTTCACTGCCGGCGTCCACAAGCATACGGATCTCTTCCTCACTGACCGCTCCGTGTTCTTCGCTGACATCCACATTTGCCATTTTCAAGATGCCTTTTGAAATGCCGTTAAGAAATCCGGCAAGTGGTGCAAAGAGTGCGGATACCGCCGCTGCGATCCCGGAAAGCGTCCGCGCCATCTTCACAGATTCTTTCGCTGCTGCCCGTCGTGGTACGATTTCCCCAAAGATCATGGTCATACAGACCAGTATCAATATGACGATAATCACAGCTACCGTATGTACTGCTCCATAGGAACAATGCGCTCTGACTGCCTCATTCTTCAGAAGCTGCTCTGTCAGCGGATCTGCAAACCGTTCCGACACAAATGCGCTGTTTAAAAATCCGCAGAACATTACCGCTGTCCGCATCCGAGTGATAAATTTTTCCGGCGCTTCTTTTAATCTGTTCAGACGCTCCCACTTACGGTCTTTTTCTTCCTCTTCCGTCTCTGATTTTCTTTTATTCGCTGATAATATGCTGATCTCCGCACTGGAAAATACCGCATATAATACGATCAAAATAATCTGGATCAAGATCCATATGCCTGTTGTTGGTTTCAAGTCTCTGTTCTCTCCTCTATATACTTATCTATGTTTTTTATCTAACACCGTTATTTTATATCTTCATGCCGTCAAACATTACCATCCAATTATCAGAAAAACAGCATGAGACATGACCTGTGTGGAAATTACACTTCCGCACAGGCCATGTCTCATATATTTTTCTGTATCGTCTCTGTGTTGTTACACAAACGTCTGTTGTATTATGATCAGGGTCACTGTCGCCTGTTTCCATTTCTTTTTCACAATCTCCTCGTCAAATATATATTTCATATATTATCTGGATTGAGAAATATTGTCAAGTAACCTTACCCCGATTTCATATTTTACCGCTTTCTTTAACAATTTTTTTCATTGCTTTCATAGATTTTATGTATAGCATTCTTTTACTATATTCACACGATTATCCATTCCACCACATTTTTTCGGTAGCACAAATAGTCATGAAAATATTTCTTCACAACCTTCTCCCCGCATACAACACATATACCCGCAGAAAAACTATGCCTGAATTTTTTCCAGAAGAGAAAGAAGTGTCTCCTGCTCTTCTGCCGTTTCCGGCTTCCATGCCTGACACATCATTGCAACAATCTCATTTCTGCTTAATGCATTTTTTCCTGTTCTGTCATAATTTTTCTCCATTTCTGTTCATTCAATCTTCCAACAAAAAAATCGCAGATACCGCTCAACGCCCGAATATCTGCAAAAAAGCAGGGCTCAAAAAGTATATTCATCACGATCACGTTCTTGATATTTTCAGAATCTTTTATTTTTCATGTGGATATTTCTGTAAAAATGTACTACACTATTTTTATATGAATGTATTTTCTATCAGTTAGTTTTTGCACACTTGATTTCTATGATTTGATGAAAAACAGTTACAAAAATGACCGAATACAAGATAATCTTTTTATATGATTCAGACTCGTTGAAATGAACCATCCGAAAGGAGTATTTACATGCTGGAACAAATTGATATGACACGCAAAATGTCAAAAGAAGAATTTAAAAAGAGAATGTCCATTCTGGAACCTGAACTGGCTCGCCTGCAGCGGGAATGTAAAGCACAGAAGCTTCCTGTTATGATCGTATTTGAAGGATTTGGTGCAGCCGGAAAAGGCTACCAGATCGGAAAACTGATCCATGCCATGGATCCGAGAGGATTTTATGTTCGTTCCGTCGGACGGGAATCAGAAGAACAGAGACGGCATCCATTTCTCTGGCGCTACTGGATCAATACGCCGGCAAAAGGGGAGATCGCCATCTTTGATCGAAGCTGGTATCGAAAAGTCCTTCTGGACCGCTTTGACGAACTTCTGCCACGTCGCAACCTCTCTTCCAGTTTTGACCAAATCAACAGCTTTGAACGGCAACTTACCGCTGATGGAACCGTCATCATCAAACTATTTCTCTGTATTGATAAAAAAGAACAGAAGAAACGGTTTAAAAAATTGCAGGAATCCAACGCTACTGCATGGCGTGTAAGCACCGGCGATCTGAAGCGGAATAAAGAATTTGACCTCTACAAAGAAATGTGTGACGAAATGCTGGAACACACGGACACCAGCTATGCACCGTGGACGCTGATTGAATCCATGGACCGGGAATTTGCTACAGTAAAAATCTACACCGTTGTCATTCAGGCATTGCAGGAGACGCTTGCATATACCAGGCAGCCAGCGACAGCGCAGCCACTACCGTTATCAGGAACTTTCACAGACCATGATATAACCACAGTTTCTGAAACTACAATAGAAAAAACACCTAAACAAGATAACCTTAAAGCAGACACATCTGCCGATGACATCCTGCGCACTTCCAGTCTTGGCAAGGCAGACCTCTCTCTGGCGCTTTCCAAAGAAGAATATCGTGCGAAACTAAAGGATCTGCAATCCCGCATCCGCCAGCTTCACGGAGAGTTTTATCTCCGACAGATTCCAGTGGTCATTGGATTTGAAGGCTGGGATGCAGGTGGCAAAGGCGGCGCCATCAAACGACTGACGGAGGAAATGGATCCAAGAGGCTATCAGGTACATCCTACTGCTTCCCCGAATGATCTGGAAAAAAGCCATCATTATCTCTGGCGTTTCTGGCAGAACATGCCAAAAGACGGACACATCGCCATCTTCGACCGCACCTGGTACGGCAGAGTCATGGTAGAACGGATCGAAGGTTTCTGCAGCACAGAGGAATGGCAGCGGGCTTATCAGGAGATCAACGATATGGAACTGCAATTAGCCCAGCATGGCACCCTTGTATTGAAATTCTGGATGCAAATTGACAAAGACGAACAGGAACGCCGATTCAAAGAGCGTATGGAAAATCCAGAGAAACAATGGAAAATTACCGATGAAGACTGGAGAAACCGGGAAAAATGGGATCAATACGAAAAAGCAGTGGACGAAATGCTGATCCGCACATCCACTACGTATGCCCCATGGACCATCGTAGAAGGCAACGACAAATACTATGCCCGTGTCAAAGTACTGGAAACAGTTGTACATGCTATGGAAAAACGACTGGAACAAAAATAATCTATCATTTTCTGTTTAGTTAATTTTATATTATTTCTAAATTTCAAAACCCTCTAGGCTTTTTCTTTCGGACGGCGGATACCAAAGGATACGACAACACCGGCAATAACAAGTCCCAGCAGCATGATCAGTGCACTCATATAGGACTGTGTGCTGTCATATAATTTTCCTGCAATAGTGGATGCCACAGATGCAATGATCAAGTTTGTATTGATCAGGGAAAAGTTCATGGGGAAATTCGTTCTTCCGAAGAAATCACTGATAATAGCAGAGTTGGTCGGCATAACGCCGCCATAAGCAAAACCACCGATCACAAATCCTGCCACGATACCGGCAAACTGTCCACCGGAAAGCGCAAGGATCAGGATCACTGCCGCCACAATAAAGATGATCATGTCAAGGATCATGGTAAAACGGTATCCTTTTTTGTCAAATACGGCGCCAAAAAAGACTCTTCCGATACCATTTAAGATGGAGATCAGTCCAACAACCGTGGCAATCGTTCCATCGGAAATGCCGGTTCCTACCTGTCCGGCGATACCTGCTGCCTGAGATACGAGTACCAAACCTGCCGCGCTCAGCACGATTGCCCATACATAATACATCCAGAAAGACGGCTGACGCACCATCTGTCCTGCATTTATATCAAGCGCTGGCTGACGCAGCTGAACCGGCTTCTTTCCTTCCGGCACTTTAAAATCTGCACCCGGTTTTACAAAAAAGAAGCTTGCAACAATCAGTACGATAAAAGTAAGGATTCCAAGTACACGGAATGTACTTCTCCACACATCACTGCCATCAGATGGCGTGACGGCTGCAAAGATCTTACCTATAATAAAGCTGCTCAGGCCAAATCCCATGAGCAATATGCCGGAGATCAGACCTTGTTTATCCGGGAACCAAGCAGACATGGTACTCATGACCGCATTGTAAGAAAATCCGGCGCCCATGCCGCACAGCACACCAAAGCCCAGATACAGCATTGGCAGTGATGTCGTTACTGATGTAAGTAAGAATCCGCAAAGCAACAATACTGCCGCCAATATAATATAGATTCTTGATTTTACTTTCTTTGCCAGAATGCCTGCAAGCAGACATCCTACGCAGAACATTGCCATCGTAATGGTAAATGTTAAGGAAAGCTGTCCCATGCTCCATTTTGGAAATGCTGCTGCTATAGACTTGGACATGACAGACCATGCATAGACCATTCCTACCAACAGCAATACGATGATTCCTACGATTGCATAAACCCAGCGATTTAATTGTTTCATGTTTTATTTTTCTCCCTTCTGTACACGAAAGAACGGATTGTTATACAATCCGTTCTGATTGGGTATTTCATTTACTAAATATATTATCTGGCAATATAAGTCGTATGCAGCAGCTCATGCGCTTTCTCGCTGCCCGGTGTGCCAAGATACTCTTCGTAGAGTTTAATCACAGACGGGTTTTCATGAGATTTGCGGATCGCATTGTTTTTATCATTGCGGTAAAGGGCAGCTGCACGCTCCTGCGGAATGTTGTGGATGACATGGGTATGGGCATCCTGATGCGGCTGCCCACCACCGTTGACACATCCGCCTGGGCATGCCATAACTTCTATAAAATGATACTCTGCTTCGCCATTTTTAATTCTGGTAAGCAATGCATTGGCATTGGCAAGACCGGATACGACAGCAACTTTTACTTCGGTACCGTTCAGATCATAAGAAGCTTCTTTGATACCATTCATTCCACGAACGTCGGTAAAATCAAGCGCACTCAGTTCTTCGCCGGTAATCTTTTCTACTGCTGTTCTTAAAGCAGCTTCCATAACACCGCCAGTTGCTCCGAAGATAACAGCTGCTCCTGTGCCTACTCCAAGTGGATCATCAAATTTAGCTTTACGATTTGTTGCTTCAAATTTAATTTCATTATCCTGAATTAATTTTGCAAGCTCATTAGTTGTGATTACGATATCCACATCCGGTACGCCTGCTCCATCTTCGTCATCTCTTGTGATTTCAAATTTTTTCGCTGTACATGGCATCACAGAAACAGTTACGATATTCTCTTTTGCGATGTCTTCTTTTTCTGCAATATATGATTTTACAACTGCGCCCTGCATCTGATGCGGAGATTTGCATGAAGAAATATTTTCCAGCATATCCGGATAAAAATGCTCTGCGTATTTAATCCAGCCCGGACAACAGGATGTAATCAGCGGAAGCTGTCCATCATTCTTCATACGGTCGATCAATTCGTTTGCTTCCTCTACAATAGTCAGATCTGCACCAAACTTAGTGTCGTATACTTTGTCAAATCCGAGCTGTTTTAATGCATCTGCGATACGGCCTTCCACATCATTACCGATATTAAATTCAAAGCTTTCGCCCAGTGCAGCACGCACTGCCGGAGCCACCTGTACTACAACATATTTATTCGGATCATCCAGAGCTGCCTGTACGTCTGAAGTCTGTACTTTTTCTGTCAGGGCTCCTACCGGACATACTGCCACGCACTGTCCACAGTTTACACAGCTTGCTGCTGCCAGTCCTGCCGGAGATGCCGGTGCGATGGTTGCATCCAGTCCATCTCCTGTACATGCAATTGCAGAAACCGCCTGCATCTTTGCACAAACATTAATGCATCGTTTACAGCGGATACATTTATTATTGTCACGGATCAGAACTTTGGAAGACATATCCAGTTCCTCCAGATCCTCTTTCGGCATTGTCGGCTCATTGGTAAAGTCATATTTATATAACAGGTTCTGGAATTCACAGCTGTTACAGCGCAGACAATCCAGACAGTTTTTATCATGTTTTGCAAGGATTGCAGCCAACGCTTCTTTTCTCAGACGGATTACTTCTTCCGTCTGTGTCTCGATATTCATGCCCTCTCTGACACGGGTACGGGAAGCGTTCACAATTTCGCCGTCTGCCTCAACGATACATACACCGGAATCATCCACATCAACAACACCTTTTAAATAGTAAAGTGTCGGAACTTCAATATCCATATATGGAAACTGTGCCTGCGTGATTGCTTCAAGGATGGTAGAGCCCTTCTTCACATCTAAGTGCACAGCTTTATTGACATTAATTTTTACAGTACTCATGCTCTCATCCCCCTTACTTTTCTACCTTAAAATCATCAATTGCGCTGAACATCGGTTTTGGTCCGCCTTCAACATAGTATTCTTCTTCATGTCCTTCCGGAATCTCATATCCTTCCGGTCGGAACGGATATCTCCACATTGGAATGTCTTCCAGATACATCTCCGGCTCGCCGTCTTCGCCACATTTAAAGTTGATCCATTTCAGCCAGTGTTTATCATCCCGCTGTGGATAATCATCACGGTAATGCGGATAGAATACGCCTCGTGTCTCAGTTCTTTCCAGAGCTGCACGGAATAGCATTTCCAGATTCAGGACAGAATCTGCTGCTTCCAGACATTTTGCAACGGTATGGGCATCATCGCCGGACAGATATGGAATCACGTTTTTCTTCATATCTTCTACGTCCGCCAGCACTTCTTTGATGGATTCTTCGGATTTCAGGATCAGTTTGTCTGTACCGAATCCGTAACGTTCGATACGGTCGAAGATATCATTTGCTGTCACGTCGGTATCTCTATGTAATGGAGCATAAATCTTTTCTTTGTATTTTGCAGCCTGCTCATAATCAATGTCTACAAGATCATGCTCGCCTGCAAAGATTGCCATATCTTTACCGACACGCACACCTGTCTGGGTTGCATTTCCAACACCGTCTCCACGGTGCCATCCAAAGTAACCGGATCCCTGATAAGACATTTTTCCTGCTGCCCAGAGAGCTTCACAATCTGTTTTAAAACGATGGTCGGTCTTAACCGGCTCGGTCTGCAGACGGGTATCAATGGTAATCTCCGGTGTCATGCCGTATTCCAACGTACTATATTTATTCGCTTTTTCAGCTACATACTCTTCCCATTCGATCTTATCTGGGAACAGACGGCCGTCAGCCACATCCATGCCTTCCCAACCGACAGAGATCAATGTCTCATCCGGTTTTCTGAGGTCTACATATAACGGGCCTCTGCCCTCACGCACTTCTTTGACCATACCTTTCAACAACGGTACAGAGATCTCCGGTGCATTCGGCGCATATTTCATGGAGATATTCTCTCCCAACTGATTGAAGATCAGGTTATAACCGCCGTATACCGGTACATTTGTTCCTTTGAATACAATCTCAATCTGAGTGGAAAATTCGATGTTACGGATATGCGCGCCTGCTCGGAACGCTGCACCGACACCAGTACCGTATCCCATAAATTCACGACCCAATTTTTTAAACTGACATCCGTGGGTTGCAACACAGACAGCTTTTGCATGGAAGATATGACAGGACATGTCATACATTTCAAAACCAATCGCACCTACTGCCTGACCTTTATTGGTAAGGATTTCAAATACATTGACACAGTTTAACATCCGCACGCCAAGACCAAGTGCCGTCTTGCGGAGTTTTTCCAGCGCTTTCAGTTCAATGCCCACACCGGCAAGCTCACTTCCCACATGCTCCCACATCTTGATAGAGCCATCCGGGTTACAGGATACCTGCACGCCTGCCACGTCACGAAGCCACTGTACAGATGCAGTGTTTGTAGAGAGATAATCATACAACAGTTCCTGATCGTTCAGATACGGAGTCTGAATCTGTACCATCAGTTCTGTAGAATCCATAACCGGCTGATTCGGCAGATGTGCCACGATACCATTTCCGGCTTTTGTAGACTGACCGGAAAATCCGGCATAACCTTTCTCTACGATTAGAACGTCCAGATCCGGATTTTCCTGCATTGCACGGATTGCAGTTACCAGACCAGCCCAACCGCCTCCGATGATCAGGAGGTCAGATTCATATACTTTTCCTAAATCATTTAAATTACCCATAGTCTTCCTCCTTTATCCTAATAGCGGATCATGTTTGATCATTGATGTGGGAATAATGTCGATACAGTTGTTCAGACAGGCCATCTCACATTTATAACAATGTACACACTCTCCAATATATTTCGGAATCGCAGCATGAAGATTTTCATCCCATCTCCATACATCTTCATCACAGACTTTGATACATCTTCTGCATCCGCTGCATCGCTCTGTATCCACAATATGTTTTACCCCGAACTGCTGGCCATCATATACAAATTCCATAGCGTTCCCCTTTCCTATTGATAATTTTTATATTTTTTAAGTTACTTGCATTATAATAAAAATTCCTGTCGTTTTTTTCGTAACATTTATACAAATTTTGCCGTTTTTTGTACATCAGTACACAATCAGAACCACTAATTTTTTCTATTATTTTCAATGCTGTATGTATCGGAAATCAATAGTATAAATATGACAAAGACCTGCAGATCAAAGGCCTTTGTCACGCTAGATTTATGTTTAAGAGGGTTCTGGTTTACATTTTTTCTTTTACTGCAAGTACAAACTCACGGATCGTATTCAGATTTCCTGCTTCCTGAATATCTACAGTTACATCCAGTTCTTCTTCAATACCTGCAATCATGGCGATCATCTTCATGGATTCATTGGACAGATCCAGTCGAATATCTGTATCCAGAGTAATCTCGGATTCGTCCACGCCATAGCCTTCTGCCGCACATTCAATAACAGTTCTTGCAAGTTCCTGGAAAAGCGGATCATTGTCACAATCAAATGATTCTGGTTTAGCTGCTGTAGATGCAGAAGAAGTTGCATACGGATCATCATTATGCTGACGTTTTTTCTTCGGTGCCAGATCTTCAGCAGTAGGAACAAAATCTTCCAGTACCCAGGAACAGATTTTTCGATCCTCTCCATCTATAATGAACGGTTTTACGATTACATCTTCCATGTTGTCATGAAGTTCATCATATCGCTCCGAATCTACATGTACCAGAGAAGTAACATACGGATCTGCATTGTCGATCAGTACGTCGATTGCCATAAAACCGCCATTATCATCTCTGAATTCTGCCTCCGGGAATACAATCAGTGGCGGAAGGATCTGTCCGATATGGGCTCTTGTATCCGTCAGATCCACCCATTCTGTATCCAGGTTTCCACATGCGTTGCATGCCAGGTATGGAGGGAACTCGATGTGATTACACTTTTTACATTTACGTCCTAATACTTTTCCTTCATCTAATGCGTCGTAATATTTTTTTACGATCGGCTCCATTTCAATTCTTTTCATCGTCTCTTCCTCCTTCCTATTTCTTCTCCAGAATCATGCATAACAGGTTCTGACCGCCGCCAAATCCCCGTACCATCGTTCTGTTTACCGGATGATGTTTAATCTGATGTGCATCTGCCTCTCCACGCATCTGCATGCAAGCCTCATAAAGATCATGTACACCGGAAGCCGCTGCTGCATGGCCATAGTTACAACGACCGCCATTTGTCTGGATCGGACGGTCTCCCTCAAAGGTACAACGGTCATCCAGCATATATTTCCATCCTTCTCCTTTTGGAAGATAGCCGCATTCTTCTGCGGAAAGCAGCTGCTGTGCCAGAAAGAAATCGTTTGTCATGAACAGGTCACAGTCTGCGCCGGTCAGTCCAGTCAGCTCATGGATCTGTTTGTATGCGTTAATGGTTCCGGTATGCTCATTCTGCGGATTTGCATATTCTACAACGGAATGTCCCACACCAAGGATCTCAATCGGATGATCCGTGTATTTGTAAGCCATCTCTGTCGGCATTACAACAAACGCGCCGGCGCCGTCACAACGCTCTTCAAAGTTACTTGCGCGAATCCATTTTCCAAGCTTCGGATTAAATTTGGAATGCAGATATTCTTCTGCGGTATCAAATCCTGCATCGTGAGCTTTGTCGGTATAATCTTTATCATTTAAACTATTCGGGTTGATGGATGCCATCTTGCGGGCGTTAATCGCCATATGGGTCAGTACCTCGTCGATCTGGTCATCACTGAGATGATTTTCTTCAATGTACTGCTGCAGCCAGGATTCAAAATGAAATGGCAGCACACCATTGGTAAACAGGTTATAATCTCTTGTGATCGTAGAGCAAAGTACCTCGTGGAAGATCGCATCGGTTCCGTATCTTCTCTCTGTCAACACTCTGGTAGGATATGCAATAGAGTACTGCATCTCCACGCAGCCGCTTAATACTACATCATATGTACCGGAAGCGACCATTGCAGCAGCTGTTTCCAGAGCCACATAACCGGATGCGCAGGCCTCACTGTGATGATAAGAACCTCTTCCTTTCATTCCAATCCAGTTGGCCACATGGATATTCGGAGACCCAAAGTTACTGGTCCAGCCCGGACCTGCCTGACCATGGATCACAAAATCTACATCTCTTCCGGTAATGCCTGCATCACGCATCGCTTCTGCTGCAGCATAACCGAACATCTCTCCCTCTGTGATTCCGTTATATCTTGGATCATCAATCGTGCGAACAAATGGCGTCACGCCAATACCTACAATCGAAACGCTTCTGCTGTAAGGTTTCAGTTTCGGCATATTATCACTAAAACTCATAATAACTCCTTTCCCATGGAAATCATTTATTTCCAGATAAATCGTTTTCTTTTATTAAAGTATAGCAATTCAACGCCCCCTGTTTGTCGTTATCTGCTCACAAATTCCATATGTTTTTCGTTATTTTTATACATACAGTCTGACCTGACTTTTTACAATTTCCTCTGTGTACAGACATATCTTTATTCTCACTGTTCGCATAACAAAAATAAGCCAACCCCTGGAAAACCTGCTGTTTCCTCTGTTTGACTTATTTTCAGTATTATTTCGTTATTTCGGTACCATAAAAAATGTAGATGTCAAAAAGTAATTCACTCTGACATCTACGTTTATTTTCATTGATGGAATACAATCTTTGAAGTATGTAACCTACTTCAGCAAATCCTTGGAAAAATCTTTTAGATCTTTATAATTTTCATACAAACCTGGCAGGATCTGACCCAGGTTTGTATATTCCAGAAAACTGTGTAATGCCGTGTCTCTGAGCACTTCCGGCTGGAATCCTCCCGGTGGCGTACCAACAACAGTCTCTTTTCCATTTTCATCAAATCCCATACCCTGCCAGTAATGGGAACGGTATTCGATGCCTCCTGGAATCTTGCGGATGCAGTGTGAAAATGTAACCATGCCGTGACCGGTTTTCGGTTCTGTTACCACCGCACTTATGATGGCATCTGCATTTGGAATCAGCGTTGGATCATATCCGTAAGCCTCTGGAGATTTGAAATTCAGATGCATTTCCTGTGGACCAAATCCCACATCTTCATGTACCACATCGGTGGTTCCCCAGTTCCGCTCTTTTAAAGACAGACTCTGATCCATCCGATGGGCATAATCTTTCTCATGCACATGGATCGCATAATGCTGTGTCGGACACCAGATCTTATAACGAAGATCCTTCATCCCGTGCCAGCAGAACCACCAGTCGATCATCTCCGGCGTTACTCCCGGCATCTCTACTTTTGTTGCCACAACACCTGTTCCATCCGGAAGGACGGCATAACCATTTTCGATTTCCAGATATCCCGGTTTCAAAATATCATTTCGATCTTTCAGCTGTGTGATCTTGGACGGATCACAGGGACCATCCCCCAGCGCTTCCACCAGTTTCGGATCCACTTCCGGTAATGGTTTAAAAAACAGGTCACTGTAATCCACCTTTTTTTCCTGTTCGGTTATCTCAGGTCTCACTTTTCTTCTCCTTCCCCAATGCAACCAGCCTTTATTTATCCCAAGGGAATCCATCCCATACCGGTTTTCCAGTATATGTTTTTGCTTCCTCTTCGCCTTTGAGCACGCGCACGGCGCCAAATCCCAGTGCCTCTGTTTCAAAGCTTCCTGCATAATTATAGACCGGTGCAATCCAGGAAATGTACTCGCTTAATTTTTCGCAGAGTTCCGTATCTTTTGCCATTCCTCCGGTAAGAAGGATTGCATCTACTTTTCCTTTCATGGCTCCTGCCATCATGGCTGTCCATTTTCCCATGGAATAAATCATGGCATTGTATGCAAGTTCTGCTTTTTTATCGCCGTTTGCAATCATTTCTTTTACCTGACGAAGATCGTCTGTGCCACACCATGCCAACAGGCCTCCTTTGTTGGAAGCATATTCATTTACTTCTTCTACGGTCATACCTTTTTTGATGCAGTTCATAACATCATCGATACAGATATCACCGGAACGGTTCGGAGACATCGGTCCCTGACCATCGCCAGCGCGGTTGGTGTCGATCATTTTTCCATGACAATGTGCCGTAATGCTGGTTCCACCGCCCAAATGCAGGATGACATAATTGCTATCCTCATATTTTATACCCATCTTCTCACTGTGATGGATTGCAACCTGTTTCTGATTCAGCGGATGAGAACGTGCGGTACGATAGATCCCCGGGATTCCGGTTACTCTCGCTTCATCACATAACTCATCTGTTGGCATCGGGTTTACATAAAATGCCGGAATGCCCAGCTGTTTTCCCAGTTTATAACTGATAACGATGCCCAGTGTTGCCGGATGATGAATACCTGCAACATCATTTTTCGCATGTTCAAATACCAGATCATCAATCTTATAAGTACCGCCTGCGCAGGCGTAGAGACCAACGCCTCTGCCGGATACGGCATCAATCTCAGAAAGCTCGATACCTTCGTCTTTTAATGCTTTGAGGATCATCTCTGTACGGATCGGCTCCTGATCTGCAAAGGTTGTACAATCTGCAAAATCTTCTTTGTGATGATCTACCTCTTTATTAAGGATTACTTTGTCTCCCCGTACCACACCCATTTTTGTGCTGGCTGAGCCAGGATTGATTGTAAGTACTGTATACTCTTTCATATTTGTTACTCCTGTTCTGTTAAAAAATTACTTCCTGCTGGCTGCAGCCATAACTGCAAGGATTGCAATGTTGTTATAAAGTTCTACATCTGTATCACTTCTGGAGCAATCCAGGATTGGCAGACGGAAGCCCTGATATACCGGTCCGTATACCTGTACATTATTGGCAAGTCTCTGCACCAGTTTAGAACCGATGTTGCAGCCTGCTGCATCCGGAAAGATCAGAACGTTTGCACGACCTGCTACTTCACTTTCTCTCTTCACTTTCTTCTGACCCACACGGAGATCTACAGCTGCATCTGCCTGAAATTCTCCATCGATCTTCAGATCCGGGCGTAATTCCTGTGCCAGTGCTACAGCCTCGCGAACTTTTTTAACCGGCTCGCTGGAACCGCCGGAACCATCGGTAGAGTAGGATAAGAATGCACATCGTGCTTCTCTTCCGGTCAGTGCTTCAAATGTCTCGCAGGAAGAAATGGCAATTCCTGCATGCTGTTCTACTGTCGGCTCGATGCATACTGCGCCATCAGACATGCCAATGAGATTTCCCTGTTCTCCCTCAAAGCCATCAATCTCTTCAATAAGAAGTCCGGAAGCGGTCGGACAGTTTGGCTGCATGCCAATGATACTCTTTGCTGCAAGGACAAACTCATAGGTCGTTGTATCAACACCTGCAAGCGTTCCGTCAGCTTCCCCTACTGCCTGCAGCAAAGTTGCAAGATACAGCGGATTATCAATACGTTTGCCAACAAATTTTTTCGGCATTGCTTTATTTGGAGATGCATCATATTTCTCCAGCAGCTCCTCTTTATATGCACTGTCATTAACATCTACGATACGGATTCCACTGACATCTACGCCACATGCCTCTGCGGTCTTAGCTACATCTGCCGGATTTCCTACTAAAATGATGTTGGCAACTCCATCTGCAGTCGCACGGACAGCTGCTTTGATCATGTATTCGTTCTTTACTTCCGGAATCGCGATCGTCATTTTCTTTTGTTTTGCTTTTTCCAATACAGAATTCATAAATGTAAAAGCCATGGTCATACTCTCCTTTTCCTGTTGTTTTTTGATTTTTTATTTTTCATATCAGGATCTGTTTTCTCTTCTGAACATTCAAAAATGATCTCACATGAATAAAAACAGTTCCTGCCTGAGGTGATACTACTACAGTTTATATATGTACTGCATTCAAATCTTTCAGGATATTTACCTTGGTTTTATGATAGCAGTTTCCCTGCGTTGAATTTTCATCATCTACAGACAAATTTTCCTGCGAATTTGTTAATTGGTGACGAGAAAAAAGAAAGCTTACCCGCAGTTATAAATCTGTGAGTAAGCTTTCTTTTTAAAATTTTTCAATATATTTTATTTCTATTACAAATATATCATTCCTTATTGTATTTCCAGGCTTTCACGCATCCTTCGATCACGGTAACCGCAACTACTGCCAGAAATACAACCAGAAATACTCCCATGGATTTCCCCTGCTGCCCGAAAGACTGTATTTCCAGAATAACAGTATATACGCCAATCTCCAATTCCAGCAGAAAAAGGATGGTCATCATACAACGGTATACATTTCCTTTATTCTCTTCCCGGATAACAAATGGCATATTAAGCCCAACACTTGGATCGACAAAATGTGCGATCAGGCTTATCAAGCCAAGACATACTGCCATTACGATTGGTAATATAAGCAATGCCGCCGGGCTCCCATAATTATCAGCCACACCCCTGGCATTAAAATGTGTTGCGATCTCAGACGGCAGTACATTCATTCCGTAAATTGCAATTCCAAAGGAAACTGCGATCAGAATCCAGGAAAGAATCTCCAGAATCCGATGAGCTTTTGTTATATATGATTTTTTCATAAAATCTGCCTTCTTTCTCTAGTCCATAGAACACATCATAAGTTACCAGTGTCACATTTCCCATCGCTTCCGCTTTTCCAAAGAAGCCCTTTTAAATGTATTAGATGTTAATTTATGTTTTAAATATAATCTCAATTTTTGATTTAGTCAATTATACTTTAGTAAATCGTACTTGACTAAGTAATGACCACATTTCGGCATTTCCGGCTAATCAGAAACCTGCTTTTGTTCAAAACAAAGCTAAACAACCTTGTATTTTCATGTTATTATAATAGCGTTTGTTAAACTTATCGGAAATAAGGAGATTCAAATGAAAAAAAATCAATGGCCCCTGCGTATCATTCTCTACGCTATCGGCGTACTGGTTCTTGCCCTTGGCGTGACTTTAAATTTAAAAACCGGTCTTGGCGTATCTCCGATCATTACAGTACCTTTTAGTGTTGCAGCTATTGGAAACTGGAATGTAGGCAATATCACACTCCTTTTTTACAGTCTGCTCACGATCCTGCAGCTGATCATCCGGGGCAAAGACAGGCGTTGGACAGATCTGCTGCAGATTCCATTCAGTATTGTATTTACACGTCTTATGAACCTGTTTTCCGCTGTACTGGATCTGCAGCCGCAGCACCTCTGGCAGCAGTTTGTCATCCTTTTTTTCGCCATTGTCTGCACGGGTGTCGGCGCTGCCATGTCCGTAAATATGAAGATTATCGCAAACCCCTGTGATGCTTTCGTCAATATGGCAGGCGAGCTTTCCGGCAAAGGCATGGGATTCGCCAAAAATATTTTTGATATGGCAAATATCATTATCGCCTTTTTCATCGGACTGCTCAGTGGACATTTTCTGGCAGGCATCGGCATCGGTACGGTAATTGCCGTCTTAGGTCTTGGTCGCGTGATCGCACTATTTAATAAGCTGTTCAAGGAAAAAACGACAAAGGCAGCCGGGATTTCAAACAAATAAATACTATTATCCAACCGTCAAACCTCTTAAAAAAGAACGCCTTCCAGATAGCATTGATTCTCTTATCAAGTATCCGGAAGGTGTTCTCTTTTTATGATCTCTGTTTTCCTCTTTTAGATTTCATACGAAAGAATTACAGAAAATGACAGTTCGTCCCCACGAAACCCCTGCAGATACAGTTTCTCTTGTTCCATCGTATACTTAAGCGTGACTGTCTCATTTACCAGCAGTTCTTTTTCATACCGGATCCAGACAGACACTGGCATGCCGTCTTCTCCACACGTATTTTTTGCCACGTCTTCTGCCCAGTCAATGTAATAGGTATTGTTCAGATGACCATTTTTATCAATCTCATCCGGTAATACAACACGGTCGGTCTGATATTCAAAATCCTCTGGAAAAACCTGTATCATTTTCGGCAATTTTCCTTCATTCACAAGACTTACGACTGGTATCTGTTCTATCTTTTCTGTGGGCGCTGCAATCGTCCTCGTCTCAGCATCAATCAATGTAAAAAATGAAGATGCGCCGGCAAGCGCTTCTCCCTGTACACTGTAGCAGCCATAAAATCTGGAAAACATTCCAGCACGTTTCTTTCCTGCCCAGACTCTTAAAATGACCTCTTCTCCTACTTTGGGCAAACGGCTGATCCGAATATCATTCCATGAAATAACCCATATTTTTTTCTCTTCCAACAGGGACTCTCTGTTCATCCCGAAGCCTCGCAGATGCGCCTCCGTGATCTTCTCCAGTTCTCTGGCAAAATCCCCTGGATGCATCTGCTCGTTTCCCGCAGTCATTGCCTCTGTTACTTCAAATTTTGTTTCATATACGCCCTCCGGGCATATCTTCGTATAGTCTGCAATTCCAGTCATGTTTTTCCTCCTTTTTTATCAGAAATAAAATCAGAAAAAGACGCTGGCTCTGTCATCCAACGTCCTTTCCTAGTTTTGGTTTTTAAGGATTAGAAATATAGGCAAATACTTCCAGATAATTATCCGATTACTGTATTTTAATAATATCCTGATATTTTATTCCTGCTAATTTATTTAGCAGCAGGATCAAAATCTTTCTTACCGATAAACTTATCTTTTGTAACGCAGCAGCAAATCAGGGCTACTACAAGGACTACAATATCAAAGATATACATTGTGGTATAGCTTTTGAAAAATCCAGTGATCATGATACCTACGGCAGAACCAAGTATACCTACTGTTCCGATCAGTGCATATGCTGCCGGATAATCCCAACGTCCATATACAGTACCACAGAAAGACGGAAGCAGATTTCGAGCAGAACCATTTGCACACATAAGGATAACTGCCGCAACCCATACGAATACCGGTCCCTTCTGCATTAATAATGCTGCGAAGATTGCTACAAACATGCAGATAATATAAATCGTTGTTGCCTTTTTCGTACCAAATTTCTGATCAATAACACCGAATAATGCACTACCCACTAAAGCAACCAGACCACAAACTGCAAATACGCCGGATGCGAATGTCATACTGTATCCATAAGATAACAGTGCCGGAATCGTAGTTGCAATAAATGTCATTGCTACCAGAAGCGGAAGTCCTACAGATAACGCCATTGTCCAGTTATTCAGGCTTTTTGCCAGTTTTCCAAGAGTAAATGGACTCTTATAGTTATGTAATTCCTCAACAACTGCCATACTCTGCTCCAGTTCCAGTCCATCCAGACCATCCGGTGTAGTTCCTGCTTCTTCCGGTGTATCCTTTACAACAAAGAAACTGATCAGAGCGATAATAACAAATAAAACTGCCAGCACAACCTGTGTATTTGGGATACCCAGTTTTGCGTATGCAATCGGCATAACCGGTACATATACAACCTGCATCAGTACAACACCCATTGTTGAGAAGCCAAGTACGACACCTTTCTTCGTAGGCCACCAGTTTGCTGTCAGTGTCATGGCACAGGTAGATGAATAAGCGCCGGAGCAGATAGCCAGTACAAACATCAGCACACAGAAAACCCCTATATTTTCTGTTCTTCCAAATGCAATCAGGGTAACTGCTGAGATCAGAAGTGCGACACCTGCCAGTACTTTTGAATTTTTTCTGGATAACTGTGCAAAAATGATAATGCCGATACCGTCAAGCATTGCTGCCGTACCTGAAATAACATTCAGGAAATTCACATCCCAGCCCCTTAACTCTGCGATGGCCGGCAATACCGTGTTAGTCTGACCACCAACGACACAAGAAGAAAACAGCATCAGAATACCGGTAAAGATAATCATTCCAATCTGTTTTGGTCCGTGCCAACTGTTCTTTTTCTGTTGTTCTTTCATAATAACCTCTCCCTTTCTTAATTATGTTCAAATTTTATCAATAACATCATCTGGATAGTTTGTCATTAATGTAGGAAATTATCCTCTGTTTTGTACATAAATAACGATATCTGTATTCTTGCTATACTATTCTTCCATTAAATGCACATTTTGTTTTTATAATTAAAATGTATTTTATTGAATCGTATCCTTTCTCAATATCTTTCCATATCTGATTATTGTGTAAAATCTTATAATCAGATACTCCGTCCTGCTACATATCCTTCATGCACTGCATCCTGAATCTGACGGACTTTTTTACAATCCCCGACTATATAGACTTCCATATCAGAGAGTTCTTCTAACTCTTCTGCAAAACCTTTCTGTGGCACGAATCCGGCAGAAATAACAACACAATCTGCTTTCAGTTCTTTCTCATTTCCAAAACGGTCTACGATAATCGCCGTATTCCCATCCACACGTTCCAGCCGGTGTCCAGTAATGACAGATACTTTTGCTTTCTCCAGAGACATCCTGTATCCCGGCACAACGGTAGCATGTGTTGCCAGAAATTCGTCCATCACTTCTACGATCGTCACGCTCTTTCCTTCGGCTGCAAGCTCAAGTGCTGTTTCTGCACCGGTAATACCTCCGCCAATTACAACCGCTGTTTCTCCATCGAATTTCACGTTGTCACCCAGATATTCCATAGCATAAGCAACGTTTTTCTGATCTGTTCCCGGAACATGCAGCAGTCTTGTCTTTCCGCCAATGGCTACAACCGCCGCATCGTATCTGCCTTTCTGGATATCCTCCGGCGTTACTTCTTCATAAATGATCTGTATCTCATATTTTTTCAGCTGTTTCTCATAATATTCCGTCAGTCTGCGGATATCCATTTTGTATTCCGGTACAGATGCTTCGATCATCGTTCCGCCAATAGCGCGTTTTTCATACAAGGTAACCTGATGACCTCTTCTTGCCGCTGTAATGGCAGCCTGCAATCCTCCCGGACCACCGCCGATAACAGCTACTTTTTTTGAGGTCTCTGCTTTCGGATATTCTTCCTCATAAAATTTATATAACGTTGGATTGACTGCACAGTGGATCGGATGATTTCCCATAATGCCCCGGTCGGTGCATCCGATCATGCAGCGAATACATGGCACGATATCTTCGCAGTTTCCTTCTTTTGCTTTCTTTGGCCAGAATGGATCTGCCAGAACCTGTCTTGCAGTACCGATAAAATCAGCCTGCTCATTTTCCAGGATTTCTTCTGCTTTTTCCGGAGACTGGATTGAACCGGTATACATAACAGGGATATTGACCGCTGCCTTTACCTGTGCTGCCAGTTCCGCTGCAGAACCCCAGCTCCAGAAACCGGAAGAATTGACTGCAGTTGCATGAGTTCCGATTACCAGATTCAGCAATACAACGCCCTCTTTTTCCAGCGCTTTTGCTACTTCTACTGTTTCATCGATTCGAATGCTCTCCGGCTCCAGATCATCCATACTGAGCTTTACGCTGATCGGGAAATCCGGCCCTGCTGTTTTTCTGATGCTGCGCACGATCTCGATAAGGAAACGCATCCGGTTATGCAGGTTTCCACCATACATATCGGTACGATGGTTATCATGTGGCGACAGAAAATTCGTTGGCAGACATCCTGCTGCAGCCATGATCTCCACAATGTCAAACCCGGCTTTTCTGACTCTCAGCGCTGCTTCTCCGTATTTTTGTACCATTGTATGAATTTCTTCAATGGTAAGTTCTTTCGGAAGCTGTGCACCTGCTTCATACCACGGTTCAAAGGTAATTCTGGATGCAGATACAATCTCCGTTCCTCCTACAAAACCGGTGTCCCGTCCCGGATGCGCCAACTGCATGCCGGCAAGTGCTCCATGATCCCGGATCGCCTCTGCCATCATAGCAAGTCCCGGAATATACGTGTCATCTGCTGCACTCAGTCCCATATGATACATGTCTTTAATGACCACATTATCCATAAAGACCAAACCTGCACCACCCTCTGCCGCCTGTGCTGCCGCTTTCACATTGTTGATGGTAACAGAACAATCCGGATTGGCCAGATACGTTCCCATGGAATTTCGGATAATCCTGTTTTTGACTGTCAAATTTCCAATTCTGCCCTTCTCAAACAGTTTTGGATAAAATTTGTTTACCATATAAATTTTCCTCCCTATTAATGCAACGAATTATTTCTCTTTGCTAAATAGTATCATTATGCCCTTTCTCTTTTTCCGTTATTTCCATATAATACTTCTCCTGTTTTTGTACAGATATAGACAAAATTCACAATCCTTGGTATGTTAAGATAAAGTTGCGGCAATAGTATTTCACAATAAAATCCAGACGAAAGGATGATATTTTATATGTTTATACAAATCAGCGATATCAAAAATCTGTTCCCGGAATACAACAGCAGACTCTATGGACAACATCCATTCTGCCTCGATAAATTCAAATTTCCATCGGAAGTCTGTCCACAGGAGATTGAAACAGAGGATTCGAAACATACCTTATATGTGGTCTCAGACCCCACCACTTTCCAGCAGCTTTCCCACATTCCGGATATCAGTATTTTATATACAACAGAACATCTTAGTTCCCTGCCAGTGGAGACGCAGCAGACTATAAACTGTATTCTGGAACTGGAAGTTGCTGAAAAAGACCTTGCAGAGATCAACAGACGTTTGCAGGATTTTTATAATGAAAAATATGCCATGGGACTGTTTTCTGAATCCCTTCTGGAAATTCTCTTTTTTGAAGGCGGCATTCAGGCGCTTTTAGATAAATGCTATCCCAATTTCCAATGCCCTATGTTTGTCTTTGACAGCAACTTTCAGGTCATCGCCGCTTCCTTTGACGCTGCAGATGACCCATTGCAGGGAAAATCTATTATTGAAAGCGGCGGATTTACACAGAATGAGTTCGATATCATGAATCAGACCCATTCCTACAAAAAAATGATGCAGAGTGAACATCCCATTAAACTGGTTCACCCGGTTCATGGATATGAACAGCTGCTCTGCACCATTGACACCCACAAAAATATGGGACATATTGTCATCAACGGAATCCACAGAAATTTTAATAAAATCGATGCGCAAATGCTGTATCTGCTGAAAAAAGCCATTGATCAGCAAATGAAAAAAGATGAGTTTATAAGAAACAACAGAGGTTTCCACTACGAATATTTTCTCCGGGATCTTCTGGATGAAAAAATCGCAGTAGGAAAACCTCTGTTTGCAAGAATGAATTATGTACATACCGAATTTAACGGCACGCTGTATTGTATGATTATTGAAGCTGCCCGCAGCTCTCATACGTTAAACACGATGCATATACGTTCTGTCTTTGAAACGGATTTTTCGAATACGCTGACGCTCATGTATAACGGTAGCATCCTCGTATTGTTCCGGCTTCTGGACAATTCTTATTTTACTGATACGGATTACCAGAAGATTCAGAATATCTGCGAAAAATACAGTCTCTATGCCGGAATGGGAAACTGCTTCCGGAATATTTTCCAGCTTCCAGAGTACTATCATCAGGCATTGCGTTCCATTGAGCTTGGCATCTGCCAGAAAAATGAACCTTCTCTCTTCTTATATGAAGACTATTATCTGGATCATATGGCAACGGTATTTATGCAGAAAGAATCTGCTTCTACCTTCTGTCATCCACAGTTGAAACTGCTTTTGGACTTTGATGAAGCGAACCAGACGCATCTGGCAGAAATCCTATATGTTTACCTGATCTGCGAACGGAACATTGCCACTGCATCGGAACATATGCAGATGCACCGCAATACGTTAGTCTATCGTTTGAAAAAAATCAACTCCCTCGTGACCATTAATTATGAAAGTTATGAAGAACGACAGCACATCATCCTGTCTTATGAACTGTACCGAAAAAAACAACGACCGACGTTTGCACTTGAGTCTCTGGAAAATTATCATGACAGCTGAGGCGTCTCATTCTTTTTTATCAGCATTGGCAGCAGTGCAAGACAACAAACCAGTGTTCCAGCCTCCAGCACCGCTCCGCCAATACTTGTATACTTCATACCCACATGATTGACCATAATGCCCCCGCAGGCGGAGCCAAATGCGATTCCAAAGTTAAAAAATACAGACTGGAAAGAAGATGCAAGGTTCATGCAGGATGGATATTCTTCTCTCGCTGTCGTCAGAAAATGCGTCTGTACCGGCACGTTGACCAGATACATCAGCACACCGACTAAAAAGATGTTGATGCCTCCTGCCACAAGAAAACCGTTTGTGAAAACCATGGATACCATTCCGATAATAAGCAATATGGCGATCAGTGGCTCCCATTTCAGCCCATGCCGTTCTGCGACGACACCGGAGGACAGATTACTGATCAGGGCAGCCACACCAAACACAAGAAGCGCCATACTGATAAATCTTTCCGGAATACCAAGCTCCGTCTCAAAGATCGGTGTCAAATACGTATAAAACGTATAGATTGCTGCTGCATTTAAAAATACAACACCAATGCCAAGCAGAATTTTTTTATTTTTTAAGATCATAAACTGGGCAAACAGTTTTTCTGCATGGATCGTACTCTCTCTTGGCAAGACTTTCTTCAAAAACAAAATCAGGACGACCGTAGCTGCAAATATAAAACAAAATGCTGCTCGCCAGCCAAAATGCTGCGTGATCATAGTAGATATGGGCACACCAAACACTGATGCTATGCTGAATCCGGAAAAGATCCATGCAATGGCTTTTGGCATATCCTGCGGTGCTACAATATCTTCTGCAAAAGTCATAGATATTGAAATGATTGTTCCGGACAAAACAGCTGTTATAATTCTTGCCACTAAAAATACCACGTAGCCCGGTGCAACGGCACACAGCAGGTTTGCCAGTGCAAAAATCCCGATGCTTCCCAGCATAAAACGAAACCGGTTAAACTTTCCTGCCCACGCTGCCAGAAACGGTGTTCCCAAAGCATAGGTAAAAGCAAACACAGATACAATATTTCCCGCTTTCGTCAATGAGATATCAAACCCCTCCGAAATTTCTGGCAGAATTCCCACAACAATAAATTCACTGGTCCCCAGGAAAAAACTTAACATAACCAGTGCCACTACTGCCGGTGTAAAAATGCTTTTCTTTTTCATACTGCTCTCCTCCACAAACTTCTTTTTCTGTTACTATAGTCGTATTCTTTACCATCTTATTGTCATTTTCTCTTGTCTGATACTTTTCTTGTATTTTTTATTCCACAACTCTTATAAACTGTTTCCGCACTCCTGATTATAAAAATCAGATAACACTTCAGTTTCATATCAGAGCACTTCCATGATTTTCAAATATAAAAGTTCGAAAGTTCAACATTATCTTGCCATTTTCTACCTGTTTCTCTGTAAAGAATCTAATGATAAAATAGCATACTTTTATCCGTCTTTCTTGTTTACAGTCACTTATTTTTTGTAGTATATTGATATCATCAATGCTCTGCATATAAAAAAGTTGAGATAAAAAAACATAAGCATACACCATGTGTTTTTGCGTTTTCTAAGAATACATTTTTTAAGGAGGAACAACTGCCTTGCATATTCCGATTTACGGTCTGGAAGAAAATCTTTTAGATAAAAAAACCGGTATTTCCTATAACCTGTCAACAATCTATAATGACTGTCCGAACCACACGCACAACCATTATGAATTTTTTATTGTTATTGACGGTTCCGCATTGCATATGATAAACTCTGCCGTTCAGACGATCACAACGGGGGATTTCTTTCTCATCCGCCCGTCGGATGTCCATTTTTATAACTTTTACCATTCTGAAAATTTCAAGATCCTGAACCTTGGATTTACACAACAGCTCTTTCAGAATGTCAGTACATTTCTTGGCAGAGGACTGCAACTTCAGGTGCTTACCGAAGCAGAATTCCCACCTCGGGTCTTTTTATCCGAAGACGGCTTTCATCAGGTAAAATCTGCCATGGAAGAGATTGGCAGCCTGATTGAGACCGGGCATTCCCGTCATATCCGCGCTCATGCCATGTGTATGATCGCCCTTTTTCTTGAAGACTATTTTATACTGGACAATGACACCCAAAACCCGTGGACAGACCTGCCTTCCTGGCTTTCCGAAGTCATGCTGAACATGCAGAAAATTGAAAACCTGCAAGCCGGTTATCCTCGCATGTGCCAACTGGCCCCATGCTCCCCCAATCATCTATGCCGCACAATGAAAAAGCAGATAGGGCAGACACCTACCCAATATATCAATACACAGCGTCTGAACTATTCCATCTATCTGCTGACACAAACAGACCTTGATATCCTTGACATCTGTGAAACCTGTGGTTTCTCCAATCTTAGCCATTTTTACCACTTGTTTCAAAAACAGTTTGGACAATCTCCTATACGATTCCGCAGAGAAAAAAACTGACCATTTTTCTGCATATCCACTTTTTCAAAAGCTACTCCTATATAAGTATAATATACACAAAATAACACATCCTTTTTAATTATAATTTATATTTTCTTTCCTATATTTTATAAAATATTTGCTCAATTCCTACAAATTAGGTATAATTAAAACATTAACAATTTGGAAAGGAAAAAATCTATGAGTAATAACAATCAGAAAAAAGGCGCCGGTGTTCTCATCGGTGCGGCATTTCTTATGGCCACTTCAGCCATTGGACCCGGTTTCCTGACACAGACCGGTAAATTTACAGACAGCCTTCACGGAAGCTTCGGATTTGTCATCCTGATTTCCGTTATTCTGGCTGCCATCGTACAGTTAAATGTATGGCGTGTTTTGTGCATTTCCGGAATGCGTGGACAGGATGTGGCAAACAAAGTACTTCCGGGACTGGGCTATTTTATCGCTGCGTTAGTCGTTGCCGGAGGTCTTGTCTTTAATATTGGCAACGTTGGAGGCGGCGCCCTTGGTTTTAACACGCTTCTCGGACTGCCTACCAAATGGGGATACTTTATCGCAGGCGCGATTGCAGTCGTTATCTTCCTCTTTAAAAATGCATTAAAAGCGATGGATACGCTAACCAAAGTCCTTGGCGGACTGATGATTGTTGTAATCTTTATCGTAATCCTGATCGTACGTCCACCAGTGGGACTTGCATTGAAAGAAACGGTTATGCCATCTGCATCCATGTCCGACATCTTCCCTGCAATCCTGACACTTCTTGGTGGTACAGTAGGTGGATATATTACCTTTGCCGGCGCTCACAGACTGATCGACTCCGGAATCACAGGAGAAGAAAATTTAAAAGAGATCCGCAAAAGCTCTGTCATGGGACTTGGCATCGCTACTGTTGTCAGGGTTCTTTTATTCCTTGCAATCCTTGGCGTTGTAATCGCT
This sequence comes from uncultured Roseburia sp., assembly GCA_905193415.1. Taxonomy (GTDB): domain Bacteria; phylum Bacillota; class Clostridia; order Lachnospirales; family Lachnospiraceae; genus Brotonthovivens. The sequence continues at coordinate 162,316 of CAJJOP010000001.1, read as the reverse complement.
ACAGCTACTTCCGCTGCCCACACACTGGATCCGTCCAACCCGGCAGCAGATGCCTTTAAGATCGGCGCAGGCGAGATCGGTTACCGCATCTTCGGACTGGTACTGTTATGCGCAGCCATTTCCTCTATCGTAGGATGCGCTTATACTTCCATTTCTTTCCTGAAAACATTCAGTAAATTTATTGAAAGAAATGAAAAGTGGTTCATCGTAGGATTTATTATTATCAGCACCATCATCATGGCTCTGATCGGACAGCCTGCTACGCTTCTGGTTCTTGCCGGAGCATTAAACGGCCTGATCCTGCCGATTACACTTGGCGTATGCCTGATCGCTTCCAAGAAAAAATCCATCATGGGAGAAACCTATCATCATCCGACCTGGCTTCTCATCCTTGGTATTATTGTAGTTGTAATCTCCGCTTACCTCGGAATCACTTCTCTTGGAAATATCGCAACGCTGTTTTCATAAAAAGAACTTCATACAGGTCATTAAATATTACCTGATATAAAATGCACAGCACAGGCAACCTGCTTACAGCTGAATATAAATAAGGATATTTTTCTGATACCGATCATAGTCATGAAAACGTATTTTCCATACTAATGCCCATTCCGTTGCCTTTAGATGACAGCATAAATAGCTATGAAAAGATATTTTCCATACTATGATCAGTGTAGAAACATACGGAATCACATCCTTTTGCTGTATGTATCCGTTGCAGAATGGAGAAACTGAAATGGAAGAAATTAAAATTTATACCGCTGGAGACTCTTCGGTGCTCATTCAGTTTGGACAGGAAATCGCCCCGGAGATCAATGCAAAGATCACAGCTTTTGTACATCTGATGCGGGCACAGCATGTGGAAGGCGTTACCGACATCATCCCTGCTTTTACCAGCCTGCTGATCAACTATGATCCCCGCGTAACTTCTTATCAGACATTAAAAAACCGTCTGGTAAAACTGATCAGACTGGATGTAAGCAAAGAGGCTTCTGCTTCCAGAATCTTTGAAATTCCCGTATGTTACGGTGGAACATACGGCCCGGATCTGGATCACATCGCAGAGCATGCCGGACTGACACCACAGGAAGTCATTGATATTCACTGCTCCAGAGATTATCTGATCTACATGCTGGGATTTCTGCCGGGCTTTTCCTATCTCGGCGGTCTTGATGAACGTATTCACACTCCGCGTCTTGCCAATCCCAGGATCAAGATTCCGGCTGGAAGTGTAGGCATCGGTGGTTCCCAGACCGGTATTTATCCACTGGACTCTCCGGGCGGATGGCAGCTGCTTGGACTGACCCCGGTCAAAACCTATGACCCGAACCGTGAAATACCGATTCTTTTTGAGGCCGGCGATTATATCCGTTTCGTGCCGGTTTCTGAAAAAAATTATCTTGAGATTAAAGAGCAGGTAGATAACAATGCTTATACCTGCGTTACCCATACAAAGGAGGTGTAAGCCATGGGATTTCGTGTTTTAAAAGGCGGTATGCTTACCACCGTACAGGATCTTGGCCGTACCGGCTACCAGAGCCAGGGATTCAGTGTATCTGGCGTTATGGATGTACGTTCCTTTAAAATTGCCAACCTGCTTCTGGATAATCCGGAAAATGAGGCGGTTTTGGAATTTACGCTTATGGGACCAACTCTGGAATTTACTTCTGAAACGATCATCGCCATTACCGGCGGCGATTTTCAGCCTCATATCAATGGGAAACCTGCAAAAATGTATACAGCGATCTATATGCATCGGGGAGACATCCTGACCTTCCGTGGTGCGAGAACCGGAAGCCGTGGCTATATCGCTTTTTCCAGTTATCTGGATATCCCTGTAGTTATGGGCAGCCGCTCCACAAATATCAAATGCGCCATCGGCGGTTATAAAGGACGTCGTTTGATGGATGGAGACTACGTAGGCTTCCGTATCAAGCGAAGATACCTGCCTTACTACCTCTCCCGCAGTCTGGATCTGGATGAATTCGATCAGGAAGAAGTTACACTCCGTGTCATCATGGGACCGCAGGACGACAGCTTTACCGCTGCCGGAAAGAAAACATTCCTGAATTCTGAATATACCGTGACCAGTGAATTTGACCGTATGGGGTGCCGTCTGGAAGGTCCGTTCATTGCATACAAGACGACATCTGATATTATTTCCGATGGTATTGCATTCGGTTCTGTACAGGTTCCAAGCCACGGAAAACCGATTATCCTGCTTTCTGACAGACAGACAACCGGAGGATATGCAAAGATTGCTACTGTCATTTCTGTGGATATTCCAAAGTTGGTACAGCGGAAAACCGATCACAAGATCCGTTTTCAGGCAGTTACCGTAGAGGAAGCGCAGCATCTTATGATGGATGAATTAAAAGAATTAAATGAATTCCGCAAACAGATCTATCAGCCATGCAAAGAAGTTCTCGACTGCAGACTGGTAGCCAAACGTATCAGCAAACTATTTCAGTAAGTGCTGAAAAAAGGAGTACACTATCATGGATTTAGAAAAAATTGAAAAGCTTGTAAAAATAATTGAAAATTCCTCCATGCTGGATTTCAGCATTCAGGAAGGTAATACAAAAATCAAAATGAGCCGCAGAGGCACCGTTGGCATTCCGGGAGAAGCTGCCGTAGCTGTGACACACGTCGCAGCTGCACCGGCGGAAGCAGAATCTGACGAAGACGATTACATCACTTCTCCGATCGTAGGAACCTTCTACTCTGCTCCGTCTCCGGAAGCAAAAGCATTCGTAAAAGTAGGCGATAAAGTAAAAGCCGGACAGACTGTATGTATTCTGGAAGCAATGAAACTGATGAACGAGATTGAATGTGACTTTGACTGTGAAATCGAAGCCGTACTTGTAAGCAACGAACAGAAAATTGAATACGGACAGCCATTATTTAAAGTAAAACGGCTGGATGACTAAGGAGGAACCGCTGATGTTTCAGAAAATACTGATTGCAAATCGTGGTGAGATCGCCGTCCGCATCATCCGTGCATGCCGTAATATGGGCATCCGCAGTGTGGCAGTCTACTCAAAAGAAGATAAAAACAGCCTCCATGTACAGCTTGCAGACCAGCGTGTCTGCATCGGAGAAGGACCGGCAAGAAACAGTTACCTGAACATGGATCGCATTATCGCTGCTGCTTTAAATACCGGTGCTGATGCCATTCATCCCGGCTTTGGCTTCCTCTCTGAAAATTCTGAATTTGTACGCCGGTGCAATGAATACGGCATTACCTTTATCGGACCGACAGCAGAAGTCATTGACAGTATGGGAAACAAATCTCATGCCCGTAAGACGATGATGGAAGCAGATGTTCCTGTCGTTCCCGGGACAAAAGAACCAGTATACGACGCTGAGACAGGAGAGCGTCTTGCCAATGAAATCGGCTATCCGGTCATGATCAAAGCATCCTCCGGCGGTGGCGGAAAGGGCATGCGCGTCTCCCGCTCTCAGGATGATTTTGAATTTAATTTCAATATGGCGCAGCGTGAATCTGCCAATGCATTTGGCGATGACACCATGTATATTGAAAAATTTATTGAAAATCCACGGCATGTGGAGATCCAGATCATGGCAGACAGCCACGGAAATGTAGTTGCTCTCGGAGAGCGTGACTGTTCCATCCAGCGAAACCATCAGAAACTGATTGAAGAATCTCCTTCTCCTGCTATCACTGAAGAGATTCGCCGTTCCATGAACCATGATGCGATTCTGGCGGCAAAGGCTGTAAATTATACCAATGCCGGAACAATAGAATTCATACTTGATCCAAAGGGTACTTATTATTTCATGGAAATGAATACCCGTATTCAGGTAGAGCACGGGGTAACAGAAATGGTTACCGGCACAGACCTTATCATTGAACAGATTCGTGTCGCTATGGGAGAATCATTAAGCTTTACTCAGGAAGATGTCAGACAGCGTGGACATGCCATTGAATGTCGTATCAATGCAGAAATCCCGGAGAAAAACTTTATGCCAAGTCCTGGGGTGGTAAAACACCTTCATCTTCCGGCCGGAAATGGTGTTCGAGTAGACACCGCTCTTTATACCGGCTATAAGATTCCTTCTGAATACGATTCCATGATTGCAAAAGTTATCGTACATGCGCCAAATCGTGATGCTGCTTTACAGAAAATGCGATCTGCTTTGAATGAAATGGTCATCCTCGGAGTAGAGACCAATCTTGATTTCCAGTACCGTATCCTGGAAAACCCGGAATTCTGCGAAGGAAAAGCTGACACCGGATTTATTGAGCGAATCTTACGATTAGACTAATAAATGGCAACATAAGTTATGAAACTCATAGAAAAACCCGGAGCACTCGTATATGAGAATTCCGGGCTTTTTGAAAGAAAGGTGTGTATCACATATGTATCAGGTAGATTTAAACAGTGACCTTGGCGAAAGCTTTGGACATTATACAATTGGAAACGATGAGAAAATCATCCCTCTGGTCTCTTCTGCTAACATCGCCTGCGGATATCATGCATCCGATCCGGTTGTCATGCAGGAAGCGATCCAGAGTGCCAACGATGCCAGCATTCAGATCGGCGCCCATCCGGGACTTCCGGATCTCATGGGATTTGGTCGCAGAGCTATGGCGGTCTCTCCGGCGGAGGCAAAGGCTTATACGCTGTATCAGATCAGTGCCCTCGGCGGCATGTGTCAAGCAAACGGGATGAAACTGCAGCATGTCAAACCTCACGGTGCCCTTTACAATATGGCAGCAAAAGACTATGATCTCTCTCTTGCTATCTGCGAAGCGATCAAATCTTATGACCCAGAAATCATCGTCCTCGGTCTGTCCGGCAGCGAAACGATTCGCGCAGCCAGAGACTGTGGTTTGAAAGCAGCCAGCGAAGTATTTGCTGACCGTGCTTACGAGGAAGACGGCACATTGGTAAACCGTCGTAAAGAAGGCGCAGTCATCCATGATGAAGAACTTGCTATTTCCCGTGTTGTCCGTATGGTAACGGAAGGAAAAATAACTGCCATTACCGGTAAAGATATTCCGATCCAGGCAGACTCCATCTGTGTACATGGTGACGGCGAAAAAGCGCTGCTCTTCGTAGAAAAGATTCGCAAGACCTTAAAAGAACAGGGCATTGCGATTGCTCCATTAAAGGAAATTGTGAAGTAAAAGCTTTTGTAACTTTTGCACCATATGTTTCTATGAGTCATCTATTGATTACCACTATATGCATTCTTATCTGTACTGCCATATGATAAATAGCTTTATCCTAATAAGGAAGTACACATGTTCCGTATACATATAGCAGAAAAACCAGAAGGATTACCGTTGCTTTATAAGTTATTAAGCAACGATATTCCTTCTGGTTTTTATTTTTGCAATTTCTGTTATTTTTAGTATGCTTCGAAAAAACTATCTTTTCTACTATATATTTTCTTTATCTTCTACTCCAGTTCAGCTTAACTACCATGATATTATAAAAAAACTGTTCCACATTCATTTCTACTTATCTTTTTATTATATTATAACCGAAATGTTTTCAGATAGGCTTTCTGTTCCGGCGTGATCCGATAACTCTCCACCGCCTTCTGAATGGTCTTACGATGCACCCACTCCGGCAATTTTTTCTGCTCTATATATGGAATAATCGTCTCCCACTGTTTTGCCAGCGCAGTTGACATATACCAGGCGATCATCATATTGACATAATATTCTTCTGACCGAACCTGTACCACCAGCTCCGGAAATTCCGGCGAAAATGCTTCATCCAGATAAAGGCGCATCAACACACCGATGCCATATCGAATCGTATATGTATGCGTATCCATAATCCATGATTGAATCTCCGGCAAAAGCTCTGTCTTATGTTTCTCAAAACATTTTGGCAGTGGCAGATCACAGGTCGCCCAGTTATCAATATATGGCAGAAAGCGTCTGACTTCTTTTAAGCACGCACCGTAATCCTTCATCCAGGATACAAGCATCATATGCAAGTTATTTTCTTCGTAATAAGTATGGGGCAGATCCTGTAAAAACAGATCAGCCTCTTTTGTCTTTGCAAATTCTTTTGCAAATTTCCGCAGCTGTGGAGTGCGGATGCCAATGATCTTTTCTTTATCAATCCCCGGCAGAAGCTTACTGTGAAAATCTCTGTATTTTAAATCCTGCAATTCAAATAACTGTTTCTGTAATGAATTCATCTTGTTCTTTCCCGTTTTTATATCTATTTCTAAAAATTATTATTCTATCAAAACCAATACCATCCACTCCCGCCATACTCACGGCAAAAATATATTTTCAATAATTCCTTTCCATTATGGAAAATATATTTTATTGCATACGTCATCTGTCATAATATTTCATAGTATAATGAAGCCATTTTATAATATAAAATAACACTTATATCATTTATTAAAAATCAATCAATTCTGTCATTCTGAAATCTGGATAAATGCTCGTAAGGCAGGATCAGACGTCCCTGATACAGACCACATCCATCATTTACCAGATCATGGTTGATTGCGGTAAACATATTTACATCCAGTTTTTCCAGTTGCAGATTCATCAGGCGCAGCCCTCTCTCATATGCTTCCTCAAAATACCGGTTTTCTCCTTCCGGAATCCGGTCTTTACGGCTGCGATCTTTTTCCTGCTGCTGCTCATAGATCTGATGGTTTGCTGAACCGATCTCAGCTGCATCGTCCATTTCCTTTGTCCGAAGCTGAATCTCCATATAAGTACGGGAACAGTTATCATAAAACGTAATATGCAACGATTGATAGGATTCCGTCTTCCGATTGCTAATATAATCCCGGAAATATGGTCTTGCTTCTTCTGACATCAGCGAAGACTTACTTTCCAACACGCCATTTGCCGGTTCTGCTGTAAATCCCCGTTCCTCCAGAAATTCCGGAAGTACATTTGCAATCTGATACAGGCATTCCATTTCTGCCGTTGCACGATCCTCTTCCGTTTCATAATGACATTTGGGCATAGAGATCACGATGCGGTATGCGATGAGATCCCGAAAGCAGCTCAGACGCTGTTTCAACTCTGACAGTGGCGGATAATTTCCGTGTTCTTCATAATAATCGGAAATATACTCCACGATATAACTGTTAAACTTTTCTTCCGCACGGATCAGCGATTTAATCCTTCCTTTAAACGTAAATGCCAGATATGGAAATTCCTTTGCCATATATTTATAAAATTCCCGGATCTTCTGTGACTGTGCTGTAAGGAAATCATTATGCTCCAGTAATTCCCGAATCTGAATCAGGAAATTACAATGTACCATATCAATCTCATTTCGATTTTTCTTCGCATCCTTTCGAAGATCTTCCGTATATTTCTGTAAAATCCGAAAAATTGTATCTCCCGAATATAAATAATCATCTAATGCAACCATCTATTCTTTCTTCTTTTTCTTTCTGTAGTACCATTTTATATATAAATTAAGCTATCATATACTCACGCTAAAATCAAGTCTGTGTTTATATCAGATACTTTCTCTATAAAATCAATTCCATGACAATTATTTTTTATTTCTAAGCTAGTATCTTTCAAAACAAAACGACGCTCAGTTTTTTGAGACTGGACGCCGTTTTGTTTTTGTTTTACGAAGTTTTTCTACACCGTATCCTACTTAAAATATTTTTTCTTCTTTGAGTATGTGATTATTTTTATCAGTATCCCACCGGATATAGCCAACGCGGTAAACACTAGCAGGATATGGCTCGTATTACCAGTCTGCGGACTATTGCCGCTTATACTGTTGTTTTTATCTTTTTTTGATGTTTCTGTCGATATAGTGCTACCTGAATTATCAGACTTTATTGATGTGCTGCTGTCAGGATTACCTGGCTCTGTGGATACATTTCCTTCAGGATTTGTTGGCTCTGCAGGTTTTGCTGCTCCTGCAGCCGGGATTTTTTCTCCTTTTACCTCATAACCGCAAACCTTGCATATCTTATCGCCTGAATATCCTGACTCAGTAGCTGTGGCTTCCTTGACATTTTCTACCTTCCAGTCATGTTCAGCTCTATCGCTGACAGCACCGCAACTGCATTCATGCCAATGACAGTTTTCGTCTGTTTTCCACACACTGCCATAGCTATGCCGGTGCGTATTGTCCACCGATACCGTAATATTCAGTCGTTCGCTGTAATCCATACCATCCTTATACGCTGCTATACGGAATTTTGTATTTTTCGTAATGGTTATCGGACTGGTATAAATTTTTCGACTCGCACTGTTCTGACAAGGACAGGTGTCATCCGTCGTGTAATAGATAGTTACACCATCCTCAGCTGAAATAACAAGTTGCTCTCCGTTTTTTACCGTAATATAATTTTCCTTCGGAGAATTTTCGTCAAATTGTGTTTCTCCTATCTTTGCCACCGGACGTTTCGGACGGATTTCCTCCAAGGACACACGGAACCCAATCGTCTTTTCAAGACTTGTACCCACTACACGAAACGTAATATCTGTATATCCCGGCAATAAAGCGTTTGTCGCAAAAACAACCTTTCCATCCGCATCCGTGACACCTGAACCAGAAAGCATCGCAGCAGTTAGTGTGTTTCCAAACTCAGCCTCGACATTAACGCCTTCCATATAATTTCCTTCCGAATCCTTTATCCGCACTGAAATAGCTTTCTCCGTACCTGCTTTTGCCAAAATAACGCTTTCATAATTTAAAACAATTTCTGCCGGACGGGCCGATACAGTCAATTCTCCGCTATTATAAAAAGGAAGCGCTTTTCCGGCATAATTCTGTGCACCGTCAAGAGTAAAGGACACCATACTTCCTTTTTGAAAGCCGCCTGTCTTTGTAATATGCAACACCTTTGAATATCCACTATCAATGGACTGCCACGTACCGGTCATGCCTTCCGGAAGTGTAATTTCCTTTTCAGTATCCATATACTGGCTAAAGATTACTTCAATATAATCAGAATACGCTCCTGCTGATAAAACTACTGGATTTTCCGTTGATTTCATTGGAACTTTTAATCCCATCCTTGGAGGCGGAACCTGCATCCATTCAGTCTGTGCCGGCTCATACCCATCCTTTTCAAAGCGAACCTGCCACCACCCCACCGGAACATCCCATGCAAAACTACCGTTATCATCCGTAATCTGGGGATTAGTCTGCTCGTAATTTTCTGCATCCCATATGACCGCATTGGATCCATCAGGGTTATTCGCATAATAAACGGTTGCCGTCACACCAGAAAGAGTATTGGACTTTACTGCCTCATAAACAATACCGGACGGATCCATGATAGGTCTTACCCGAGTGCTTTTATGCGTCTTCCGCATCAGATCTTCCATATCCGTATCATTGCACTGTTGTTTTCGAATTCTCGTCTGACGATCCAATTTTTCCAGTAATTTCTGAATCTGAGCCGCACGTCTTTCGCCTACCGTACTTGTCGCTGCATCCCATACAACGCCGACACTGTCAGAAAATCCGGTCTTATCTATATATCCGGCTGTATAAAGAACCGAGCCAGCAATTGCATTTGCCTCAGAACGAAATGCCTCATTGTCCAGCAGAAGCCGAATATCCATAGCAATAAACCGTTCGCGCATAATGGAATTAGAACAAAGCGGCTGATCTGCATATCGGTTTTCGTACAGCTTCAGTTCATCGATATACCCCTCCATCTCCGCAGTTTTCTCAGTAAAATCCACCATCGCTTCAGCATCCTGACGAATATTGTCAATCGTTGCCAGATCTCCAGCCACATGCATTCCGGCACCGACTCCGCCAAGCACTCCGGCTTCCAGCGCTCCACAGTCCGGATGTCTGATGATTGCATCTGCAAAATCATCATATGCGTCTGTCAGTTGTCCAAAATTATAATTGTTAATTGCTTGTTGTGTATTACCTTGCGCATTTCCGACAAAATCGACCTGATTGCCATTGTCATCCACAAATGTAAAGCCTCCGGTCACTCCACCTACAGCTGCATCTCTTGCTGTCGCTTTTTTAGCCTTCTTACGTGACAGTCCTTCATTCAGCTCTGTATAGTCTTTATAAGCAGTAAATTTACCGTCTTCTTTTTCACAGACCATATATCCATCTGCCAGCAGTTCTTCTGCACTACGAGTATTCTTTCCGAATACAAAGCCAAGCTCCTCATAAACCTCTTCCCATGAAGCATATTCAGTCAGATTCTTTTCTAATCCATTTGCTTTGGAATAAGCCACGGTCACATTATCAATTGCTTTTTCCAGATTATATGCCGCATTCTGTACATCCTCAGGAAGATTTTTAAACCAGTTGCTTCCGGATACTCTGTATTTTGCGCCAAAAATATACTCAGAAGCATTATCAGCCTTCTCCATCCACTGGTTTAATTCGTCCGATGCATGCAGTTTATCTGTTGAAGCTTTCACCGCATCTTCTCGCTCTTTTACATTTTCCGCTACATTTTCTTCGATTCTTGCGACTGCTTGCGTATCATAAGAATATATTTCACCCTGATTTTCCCAGTCGATGGCAAATTCTTCCGGTATCTGCGCTTCAGAAAACACCCCATCCTCATTATATGGAAGTGTCATTTCTCCGGCAAAAGTATAATGATACCCTCTGCTGTCCGGCAATTCTTTCTTACTTAACAAAGTCATCGGCACAAGCTTTATGCTGCCATCTAATGTCTTTACGTAAGTTATGACATTTTGTGGCTCTGTTTTTCCTACAAACGTTGCCCCGATGGTCCAGTCGTTATCTGCTTTTTCATTGAACAGATAGTAATAAAAAGAAGGTGGCTTAAATCCATTCTCTGCGCGGTAGAGATAAGCGCCGTTATAGGGATTTCCAAGTCGGTTTGTCTGATAAAAATTCCATGTCTCCAGCCCGGAAGTCGTCATTTCGTAAAATACCTCCGCAGATGCTTCCACGCCTCCTGATCTTGCAGTCAGCCTAAATGCCTGTCCTGTTGTGGCAGACTCCGGAAAGTCATAGGTAAAAGTTATATTTCCGAGTTTGTTTGTTTTTCCCTCTTTCGCAATCCGGTCTCCAAAATATAGGGAAACCTCTGTTTCCGGTGCTGCATTTATTGTTACCAAATTATCTGTTCGCTTATCCGAAATAAGCGCCGCCGGACGAATAGATAATTTTCCTACTCTATAGGAAATGCTGCCTACCGGTGCAGTCGTATTTCCAACAGTTGCCGCTGCGGATATATTGTATATCCCTGCCTCGGAATCTGAAAGCATAATATAATACATGCCTTTCTGCCCGGCGTTTTGGATTGTTACAACATTTCCATTCTGCTTGTAATCTTCAGCAGTTAGCTGAGCCGTTAATGTACAAATAAATTTCAACGTACAATTCTCCGGCAGAGAAACAGATAAGCTGCCCTCCTCTCCGTCTGCAAATCCATAGTACACGCGCACTGCATGATTCTGTCCCGCAACTACTTCATTTTGATCCGCAACGACAGAACACTTTGATTTATCTAAGATACCATCCACATCTGTCTTTAGCAATGGGACCGTAATCTTACATTCATTTTGGGTTCCATCCCTGACTTCTGCTGTTATCTTTGCATAATCTTTTCCCTCACAAAGTCCCATTTTTTCAAGAGCATCTAAAGAAGCTACTTCTGCAAAACTGTCGTTCACATTGTAAGCAACGATCGTATACATTCCGGCTTTCAGACTTCCGGTCTGATAAAATCCGGTTTTCGCCATCCGTTTCTTTCCCACAAGACTGCCTGATGCGTCAAATACCAACACATGATTATCTCCGGCAAACTCACTGATTGTTGTAATCTCAAGGTTTCCCCATTTTGGCATGGTAAGGGAAAATATGCCCTCTTTTCGGCTTGTCTCCGCAGTACCTCCAGTATAACCAGCCTGGTCTGCCAAAACAGTCAGTGTGAATCTATCCTCTGTTACTGTATCGGCAAGCACGATATTCGGATACTGAAGGCTATAATCGACTCCTTCTTCCAATGTACGATTCTCGGCTTTTAAATTAAGCTTAAGATTACGGAAACTTCTGATATCCGCATCCCCGAAATCCACACGCAAAACTCTGTTTACCGGAAGTCTGTCCGTCTCTGCAAAAGCAATCTCTCCCAACTCCCAGTCTGCATTTAACTCCGTTTTAATAAAATGCTTACTGTAATATCCATCCAGCGAAATATCTGCGGTTACCTTTGCTCCGGCGTCTGCCTTCACTTTAAAATGATTATCCGTAAGGGGAACAGAAATTTCTTGCTCATTTTGGTATAATTCCACTTTTGCCCCATCGGGAACAATTCCTGATACAGTATAGGAAGAAGCGATACTTGTAAGTGGTTCAAAACCATATAAATTTTGAGCGTTATACTGTGCCTCTTTCTGTGTCTCATAAAACTGTTTCAGCATAGAAGGATTTCCATCAGAGTCCGTCTCATATGTCCTGATAATCGTAAAATCAGGAAACGGATTCTCATAAGTATGACCATTCATATCTACAGTCTCTCTGCTGTCGTTATTCCATGGCGTTAATCTAAAATCCCGATTTCTTACTTCCACCGTAATTCCGTCAAATGTCGTATCTGGATTTTGCTCCTTACAGCCCGCAAACGCACCGCTTCGAAGCTCCGCCACCGTTTCAGGAATCACAACGGTTCTTCTGGCAAGACCTGTACAATTTCCAAATGCCAACCGCCTGATCTGCTCCACGCCTGGCAGAATCGTAAGAGAAACCATATTCAGATTTCCGGAAAATGCCGCTTCTCCAATACTTCTGATATTCGCCGGAATCGTGACCTGATCAAAATTACAGTTTGTAAATGCATAATCGCCAATTGCTGACACACTGGAAAGCGTCAAAACTTCGTTCAGTTCCGACACCGGAAGCGCCGTACAATTCGTAAATCCTGCTACCGTTGTGAAATTCTTATTTGACGGCCATGTAATATCCGTCAGTGATGTACAATTATCAAAGGACTTAAAACCAATATCTGTAACACTGTCCGGCAATACAAGTGACGACATCGGACAGTATGCAAACGCCTCTTCGCCGATACTTTGCAAACCCTGCCCGAGAGACAGATTGGTCAGTTTCTCACACCATTGAAACGCACCGTTGCCAATTTGCGTCACGCAGTCCGGTACGGTAAATTCCGTCAATGCAGTACGATCAAAAGCATAATTGGGGATAACCGTCAACGCCGTACTTTTTGAAATATCTACTTTGGAAAGACTATGACATCCTGAAAATGCCAGTTCCTGCATATCTGTCACTCCCGCCGGAAACGCAACTTCTTTTAACAGAATTGCTCCGGAAAATGCACTGTCTCCCAGGGAAATCCCTTTCGTACAAGCGGAAAAGTCAGCCCTCTCCAACGCCGTACAACCGGAAAATGCATAAAGTTCAATCGTTGTAAGATTTGCCGGAAACTTCACGGAAACCAGCGTTTCATTATGCCAGAAAGCTTCTCTGGAAATGACCGTAACAGGTTTTCCTTTAATTTTATCCGGAATCACAATTTCCGTGACCGTATCTTCGCAGCCTGTAATGGCAATCGTATTATCCTTCAGCACCTCGTATGTAACCGTGCCACCTGCAGCATCGAAAGTCCCCGTTTCATCATATGCAAATGCATTAAATGGCAGGACTCCAATCAACAGGAATACGGATAAAAGTATGGCCATAAGCCTTTGCTTTTTTAGTTTCATCTCTAATCCACCTTTCTGCAGTCATAATTACTTTTAACTTGCCGTTTATCGTACCCGCAAAACCGTCAAGCGTTATATTTCATCTGCGGACAAGTATTTGTGTAAACACGTCATTGCGACAAGCAGGTTTGCACAAATGCTGATTCTATTATGAATAAAATATGAAAAAAAATATATAAGTGAACTCCGCCATTCTGTCAAAATGAGGTGGCGGAGTTCCGCCATTCTTAAAAATCAACGCATAAAACCGTCAGCTGCTAGATGGGATCTACTTTCCAAATATCAGTAAATCCTGTGAAACTGCTGCCATAGAAACAAAAAAACCTTGAAGAACCGTATTTCTACAGTTCTCCAAGGTTATTCTTATGCTTGGACACTTTCACGCTTTTTTACGTGAATTTAGATTTTTCACTGGCTGAAACTTTTGCCCTAAAACTGGATAAAAGCCTTTGTCCTATGATAAAACCTGTCTTATTCAGCTGCCTGTTTGATAGCTGCCTGTGCTGCTGCCAGACGAGCAATCGGTACACGGAACGGTGAGCAGGATACATAATCCAGTCCGATCTGGTTGCAGAACTCTACGGATGAAGGATCTCCGCCGTGCTCTCCACAGATACCGCAATGAAGTGATGGGCGAACCGGTTTGCCAAGTTTCAGAGCCATCTCCATCAGTTTGCCTACGCCATTCTGATCCAGTTTTGCAAACGGATCATTTTCAAAGATCTTAGCATCATAGTATGCATCCAGGAATTTTCCTGCATCATCACGTGAGAAGCCGAATGTCATCTGGGTCAGGTCGTTGGTACCGAAGCAGAAGAACTCAGCCTCTGTTGCAATCTCGTCAGCAGTTAATGCTGCACGTGGAATCTCAATCATAGTACCTACTTCATATTTCAGGTCAGAGCCTGCTGCTGCGATTTCAGCATCAGCGGTCTCTACAACGAATTTCTTAACATATTTCAGCTCTTTGATATCGCCAATCAGAGGAATCATGATCTCCGGAACGAGGTTCCAGTCCGGATGAGCATTTGCTACTTTGATTGCTGCACGGATAACAGCTTTTGTCTGCATCTTGGCAATTTCCGGATAAGTTACTGCAAGACGGCATCCACGATGACCCATCATCGGGTTAAACTCTTTGAGACCTTCGATAATCGCTTTGATCTGCTCTACAGTCTTGCCCTGTGCCTCTGCAAGTTTCTTGATATCTTCCTCTTCCTGAGGTACAAACTCATGAAGTGGCGGATCAAGGAAACGAATGGTTACAGGATCTCCCTCCATTGCCTCATACAGCTGTTCAAAGTCTCCCTGCTGATACGGAAGAATCTTATCCAGAGCTTCCTCTCTCTCTTCTACAGTATCTGCACAGATCATTTCACGGAATGCATCGATTCTGTTACCTTCAAAGAACATATGCTCTGTACGGCAAAGTCCGATACCTTCTGCGCCAAGCTCACGGGCTTTCTTTGCATCTGTCGGTGTATCTGCATTTGTACGAACTTTCATCGTTCTATATTTATCAGCCCAATCCATGATTCTTCCGAACTCGCCTGCAATTGTTGCTTCTACAGTTGGGATTGCGCCATCGTAAATATTACCGGTGGAACCATCAAAGGAAATGATATCTCCTTCATGATATTCTTTTCCGCCAAGTGTGAATTTCTTATTTTCCTCATCCATAATGATATCGCCGCATCCGGATACACAGCAGGCACCCATACCACGGGCAACTACTGCTGCATGGGATGTCATACCACCACGAACAGTCAGGATACCCTGAGAAGCTTTCATACCTGTAATGTCTTCCGGAGAAGTCTCCAGACGAACCAGAACGACTTTTTCGCCTCTTGCAGCCCATTCTACAGCATCATCTGCGGTAAATACGATCTTACCACAAGCAGCTCCCGGAGCAGCGCCAAGTGCTTTTGCAATCGGTGTAGCAGCTTTCAGAGCAGCTGTATCGAATGTCGGATGAAGAAGTGCATCCAGGTTACGAGGCTCAATCATTGCAACTGCCTCTTTCTCTGTTCTCATGCCCTCATCTACCAGGTCGCAGGCGATCTTTAATGCAGCCTGAGCGGTTCTCTTACCGTTACGTGTCTGCAGCATGTAAAGCTGTCTGTTCTCAACGGTAAACTCCATATCCTGCATATCTCTGTAGTGATCTTCCAGAATCTTGCATACCTCTACAAATTTTGCATATGCTTCCGGGAACTCCTGCTCCATCTTTGCAATCGGCATCGGAGTACGAACACCGGCAACAACGTCTTCGCCCTGTGCATTGATCAGGAACTCGCCCATCAGTTTCTTCTCGCCGGTAGCCGGATCACGGGTAAATGCAACACCTGTACCACAGTCATCTCCCATGTTACCGAATGCCATTGCCTGTACGTTTACTGCAGTACCCCAGCTGTATGGGATATCATTATCACGACGGTATACATTTGCACGAGGATTATCCCATGAACGGAATACTGCTTTTACAGCGCCCATTAACTGTTCCTTCGGATCATCCGGGAAATCTACACCGATTTTTGCTTTATATTCTTCTTTGAACTGTCCAGCCAGCTCTTTGAGATCTTCTGCTGTCAGATCAACGTCATATACAACGCCTTTTTTCTCTTTCATCTCATCGATGAGCTGTTCAAAGTATTTTTTACCGACTTCCATAACAACGTCTGAGTACATCTGGATAAATCTGCGGTAGCAGTCCCATGCCCAACGAGGATTGCCTGATTTCTCTGCCAGTACGTTTACAACGGTCTCATTCAGACCAAGGTTCAGGATAGTATCCATCATACCCGGCATAGAAGCTCTTGCACCAGAACGAACAGATACGAGTAATGGATTTTCCTTATCGCCGAATTTCTTGCCGGTAATCTCTTCCATCTTGCCAATGTGCTCATTGATCTGATCCTGAATTTCCTGATTGATCTCACGGCCGTCTTCGTAATACTGCGTACAAGCCTCTGTTGTAATCGTAAATCCCTGCGGTACCGGAAGTCCAAGATTGGTCATCTCGGCCAGATTGGCTCCTTTACCACCAAGAAGATTTCTCATGGTTGCATCGCCTTCGCTAAATAAGTAAACCCACTTTGCCATAATAAGTTCCTCCTAATAATTGTATAAAGTGTTTTTTCTTTTTTGAATAACCCTTGTCCATATTGTAACATACTCAGTTTAATTTTCAACCATTTTTTGTGAAATTTTAGACAATAAACTTACCTTTTTTTCATTTAAGTTCTTGTCAGTTAGTGAATAACCGTTGTGAAACCCTGCATTTATGGGCTTTCCGTGTATTGTCGCTATACATATCGGTGTTTTTGTCTGTATTTTTTGAAAATTTTTCTCTTTGATATATTCCGATTTGTAATTCATGCATATAAAAACAGCGTATCCTGCCCTGTCCTAATCTTCGATATTCCATTCCAGGTGACATTTTTTTACCTGTTCACCACAGAAAGAACCTATCTTATTTCGTACACTGCAAAAATACGCTGCTTTTATTTTTTGAGCTGCTTTAGAAAAATTTTCAGTTTCCAATAAATGTATCTGCCTTTTTTAAACCTTCTCAGATATGATTCCTGTTACAAAATTTTCCTCTCTTACGACTCTGTTCCTTTCACATGTTCCGTGAACCTATCTTACCTTTCCTCCACGGATATTATAGGTATGCCCTCCAATCTTAACACGGCCATTGTAATCAAATCTTACCTGTCCACCGTTTACATACCATCTTCCGTTCTGGTTCTTTACGATGCCCCGATAATTAAAGTTTACTTTTCCGTTCTGAAGCATCCACCAACCGTTTTCATTATTTGCAAGACCAGTATAATCGAAGTTTACTTTTCCACCTTCAATTCGCCACCAGCCATTTGCATTATAGGCAACACCGGTATAACCAAAATCTACTTTTCCGCCTCGCAGATACCACCAGCCGTTTTCATTCTGTTCTACGCTGTTACAGTTAAAGTCTACCTTTCCACCGACGATTCGCCACCAGCCATTCTCGTTCTGTGCGATTCCAGTATAACCAAAGTCTACTTTTCCGCCTCGCAGATACCACCAGCCGTTCTCATTCTGTTCTACACTGTTGCATCCAAAATCTACCTTACCATTTACAATACGCCACCAGCCATTTGTATTTTCGGCAATTCCGGTATAGCTAAAATCTACTTTTCCATTTTTCACTTTCCACCAGCCGTTAACATTCTCTTCTACCGTGTTGCAACTGAAATCAACCTTTCCGTCTGCGATTCGCCACCAGCCTTTTTCGCCATTTACAACACCTTCTACAATATCCGTTGCATGTGAACGAATACCATTCTGATAGTATACATAGCTTTCATTGCCGGCTGCATCTTTTTCATAGCAGAAACCATCTTTTACAATCTCATTGACCCAATCCACGAACGTTCCCGTGGAAGTGCCCTCTCTGGAACCATGTCCCATATTCCATACTAATGAATAATCGGTATCATAACCTGCCATATTTGCGGCAAGGCAAAGATCATATGCAATGGTAAAGGACGTATGCTGGTCTGCAGTACCGTTTCTGGTACGCCAGTGCTGTGCCGGATCTACTTTCTTAAGGCCATTGTTTCCAAGCAGGATTTCTGTTGCATTCATGAGATTTGTCTGATTCTCAATATAAGCAGCCTCATTTCCCATTAATGCCTCATCAATATATTTGTCTACATCGACCTTGTCAAATCCATCCAGTTTGCAAAGCTTATAATAATTGTCTTTCAGGACTTTCGCTACAGATGCAGAATAATGTACACCACCAACCTGTGAACTGTATCCAAATTCATTATTTTCTGCAGTTGACCAGAAAGTATCAAATCCAGGAACATTTTTGTTTCTCTGACTGATAAGCCCTGTGCCTACCAGGAATCCGGACATATCTGTTACAGAATAGGTACCATCAGAATTCTTCTTAAGCCAGTTGCTGCTGTTCGGATATGCTTTTTCCGGATCAATGCTTCCATCTTTCACAAGGGCATTCAAAGCATCTGACATGTTCTGAAGAACTGCATCATAGTAAGAACCTTTTCTTGGAGATTCCAGCGTCAACGCTTTTCCGTTTGCATCTTTCAGGTTCAGGCTATTGATATAATCCACAAATGCATATGCTTCCAGTTTCTGCAGTTCCCGTTGGAATTCAGTCAGTTCGCCTGGTTCCTTTGCACCCATTTCGGTATATTTGTCGCCGCCTTTATCTACAGAATCAAACCACCACCAGGCATAAGCAATGTCTGCATTCTCCAGATCCGCAATCGGGCAATAACACTGCGATGCATAAATATTATCTTTGTATTTGCTACTGTAAGTGCCGTCCTCATTCTTTGTTACACCAAGGACGCCTGCTTCGTACATATAAGAATAATATTCAGACATATTTCCAGATGCGCCAAGCAGTGAACTCATCTGACCTGCACCTGAAGTTCCTACAGAGATGATATGGTCTCTGTTACCCGGTAAAATATCATCATTTGCACGAATCGCAATAATGCCTGCTTTCAGATCCACAATTGGAGTCGGTGCTTTGCCTGTATTATACAGGCGACTTTGATCTACCGCATTACGGCTCCTTGCGCCTGCTGAAACATAGATCATGCCTTCTTTGATATAGGTTGCATCACAGCCTTTTGGCTGACTGGAATTCCATCCTGCACAGTTATTCTCATAAATGATCGGTGCAGTATCAGCAGTATAGTTACCAATCTTAGCATTGTGATTAATTCCTGTTACCTGACCTTTTGCATCAATGTTCAAATACCACGTCGGAATATATACCAACATCGTCTGATAATCTGTGTTCGTTATCTTGCTTGTCGTGTAAAGTCCCTGATAAATTGTACTTACCTCTCCTCGGAAACCGGTAACCTGTTTTGAAATGGCATGGCCATTCTCATCCGCTGCTGCCAGGAAATAATAAGAACCGTCTTCGCTCTTAACCCAGGTGTACTTGCCTGCTTCAATACCTTTGGAATAATCCAGATAGGTTGCGGCATCTACCATCTGCGAAACTGCTTCCGTTATCTTTTCATCAGATGTCTCATACGTAATTACAGAATGCGCTCCATCATCCCCCTGTGCCGTATCCGCAAATGCAGTCATCGGAACCAATGATGCCAACAGCGCTGCTGCCATAAAAGTTGCAAGTACTTTTTTTCTTTTCATGAAATTTTCCCCCTTCATTCATAAATCATTGCTATAAATGACGCACATATCCATTATGCTATGCCTTCCCCAAAAACTAACTTTATGGCAATTAAATTCCCCTCTCCTTTCCACATATAATTACAATATTATTGTGCCCCAATCATATGTTTCTGCAATTATATATATAAATACTTCATATAATTACCATATAGTAATTGATGAATTTATTATACAACCGTATTCCAAGAATACAGCAAGCCCTCAAACCGTTGAAACTCAGCGGTTTGAGGGCTTTTTTTAAGAACATTTTTTTGTTGGTTTTTTTATTTATTTTCTGGTATTTTTTATATTATTCCGGTATTCTAGAAAGTAAATTTATCTGCAAAATATGCATCTAATTCTGCGATTGGTACTCGTACCTGCTCCATGGTATCCCTGTCACGGACAGTTACTGCCTGGTCTGTTTCAGAATCGAAATCGTATGTAACGCAGAACGGTGTACCGATCTCATCCTGTCTGCGGTAACGTTTTCCGATGTTTCCTCTGTCATCATACTCGCAGTTATATTTTTTGCAAAGCTGCTGATATACTTTTTCAGCGCCTTCATTCAGCTTTTTGGAAAGTGGAAGTACACCCACTTTAACCGGTGCAAGTGCCGGATGGAAGTGCATTACAGTACGCATATCCGGTTTTTCTTCGGTACCAATGTTCTCTTCATCATATGCGCCGCAAAGGAATGCCAGAACGACACGGTCTGCGCCCAGTGAAGGCTCGATAACATATGGGATATATTTCTGATTCTTTGCATCATCAAAGTAAGTCAGATCCTCACCGGATACATTCTGATGCTGTGTCAGGTCATAATCAGTTCTATCAGCGATTCCCCACAGCTCGCCCCATCCAAATGGGAACAGGAACTCGATATCACTGGTTGCTTTACTATAGAAAGAAAGTTCTTCCTGCTCATGGTCACGAACACGCATCTCTTCTTCTTTCATGCCGAGAGATTTCAGCCAGTTGATACAGAATTCTTTCCAGTATGCAAACCACTCAAGGTCTGTATCCGGCTCACAGAAGAACTCCAGCTCCATCTGTTCAAACTCACGGGTACGGAACGTGAAGTTACCCGGTGTGATCTCGTTACGGAAAGATTTACCGATCTGACCGATACCAAACGGAATTTTTTTTCTGGATGTACGCTGTACATTTTTAAAGTTTACGAAAATACCCTGTGCGGTCTCCGGACGGAGATATACGGTATTTTTTGCATCCTCGGTTACACCCTGGAATGTTTTGAACATCAGGTTGAACTGACGGATATCTGTAAAATTATGTTTACCACAGGAAGGACACGGAATCTGGTTGTCATCGATGAATTTTTTCATCTCTTCCTGGCTCCAGCCATCTGCAGAGCCATTGATGTCAATACCATGTTCTTCTGCAAAATCTTCAATAATCTTATCTGCGCGGAAACGCTCATGACACTCACGACAATCCATGAGAGGATCTGAGAATCCTCCAAGATGTCCGGAAGCTACCCAAGTCTGCGGATTCATAAGGATCGCGCAGTCAACGCCTACATTGTATGGACTCTCCTGAATAAATTTCTGCCACCAGGCTTTTTTTACGTTATTCTTCAGCTCTACGCCGAGATTTCCGTAGTCCCATGTATTTGCAAGACCGCCGTAAATCTCAGATCCCGGATATACAAATCCTCTGGATTTTGCCAAAGCAACGATTTTTTCCATTGATTTTTCCATTTTTTGCATCCTCTCATTTCTGTTTCTTATGTTATTCATGAACATGCCGTTCATAATTTACATTCTTTACTTAACACTCCTGCAAATCTGTTGATTTTCCTCCCCTAACACTCCACTGTAAACAACCACTGTCCACAGTTAATGTGCTCGTCAGATTATCCGCAGATCTATATACAGGCTTTCTTACAACTTATCTGTAACATGTAGCCCTGAATAAATTATAAACACGCCTATTATACTATTTACAAAATATGATTGCAAGCGTATCGCACTTGAAATTAATCCCTGTCTTTTAATTTCGTCTGCATGCCTTAATTCTTTTTTCCTGACAGATATTTTTCCATGATATGTCACAAAATTTTATTATCGTTAAATTCCAAGTCCCTGCAAAAATTCCAGTGATTTGAATTCCCGATCCGTGCACTGGCGCATGGCAATCCGAATGACCTGTTCCAGCGTCTTTAAGATTTCTTCTGTTACCGTAAATGTATACAATTTCTCCACCGGAGAAGCGACTATGTACTGTAACGCATACAATGCGGAATCTTCCAGAAAGATCCCCGTCGTACCCGATGGACAGTCACTGCACAGTACACCACGAACTTCCGGAACAAAACGCTGCAGATGCTCCTTTGTGCCACATTTCATACAGGAAAAGAAATTCGGGTAAGAGCCATAATATACAAGCGTTTTCAATTCATAAATGCATCTTACCAGCCTTGGATTCAGTGACTTAACATTTAATGCACGCAGAGTCTGATACAGTAGTTTTAGCTGATCACTTCCGTCGGAATTTTCCATAGAGAAAAAGGAAGCCAGTTCCAGGAAATAACAGCCGTATCCAGTCTTTACCAGATCTGCGCTGATCTCCTGAAAATAATTCTGTATGGAGGCACGCACCACCGTGTAGGAATTCCGTCCCTCATAGGCTTCAAATTCGCCAAAGCAGAATGGATTGGTAGCCGCCACCATGGAACTTTTCGGTCTTCTGGCTCCCCGGACAAATGCTGTGATCCGCCCCCGTTCTCTGGTAAGTATCGTTATTCTTCTGTCATACTCCCCCACGGGCATGGATGTAAGTACCATGCCCGTCACGGTAAGCTGCTGTCCCATCTGTTCCTCCCAACTATTTTGTAAACACTTTGTCGCTTTCTTTCAAAAATTAAAATGTTTACTTCATATAGACATCACTTCGCCTATCCTGTCATCTATATGAATATCATTCTGCCATTAACACGTGCATATCAATGATATTTCTCCATTTCCGTTTTCTCTATATCCCTGTAATTACCACCGGTATCCCAAATCTCTTTTACTATTTTTACATCCATCCGTGTCTCTGACACCATATCAGTCTGACTGCTGATGCTTCCACTATGGTCCTCTCTATATTTCAGATAATCCGCAATACTGCCGCTATGCTCAAATCTTTCCCATGCCTGATCTGTCATCCTTTGTTACCTCCTGACGGGATACTGTTAGGATTTCCAGCTCTATAGGAAAATATTCTTTTCTGCTTGTTTCATATCTCTATATTTCCTATGTTCCATAACAGTCAAGCCACTGTATAAATACAGAACAACAGGATTTGAATATAATATAAAATGTTTTAGTTTTACATTATTACCACTCAAGCGGAAGCAACTGTTCGCAGATATGTTCAACTATACCATTTTTCAACACCATAATCATTTTCATATAATGAGTTTAAATATCCTCTTTATTATAGCCAAAATTCTTCATGAGAATATCGCTGTCACGCCAGTCTTTCTTTACCTTAACCCAAAGTTGTAAGTTTGCTTTCATATCCAGCATTTTTTCAATCTCGTAGCGGGCATTGCTGCCGATTTTTTTCAGCATAGCGCCCTTTTTACCGATGATAATGCCTTTGTGGGATTCCCGCTCACAGATGATGGTAGCTTCAATATCCATAATCTTCTGTCCCTGACGTTTCTTCATCCGCTCAATCGATACGGCAATACCATGGGGAATCTCTTCATCCAGCGCATGCAGCGCTTTCTCGCGGATCAGCTCTGCCACAATTTGACGCTCCGGCTGATCCGTAACGGTATCCTCGTCATAGAACATCGGACCATAAGGCAGATATTTAAAGATCATATCGATGACAACATCCTGATTCTCTCCACGCAGTGCAGATGCCGGGATGATCTCTGCAAAATCATAGATTTTACGATATGCATCGATAAAAGTCAGCACCTCTTCCTTTTTGACCATATCGATCTTGTTGATAACAAGGATGACAGGAATAGTCACTTTTTTTAACTGCTCTGCAATATGGCGTTCTCCCGCGCCAATAAATGTGGTCGGCTCTACGAGCCAGAGAATGACATCCACATCTTTCAGTGTATTTTCTGCCACATTTACCATATATTCGCCCAGCTTATTTTTTGCTTTGTGGATACCCGGCGTATCGACAAATACAATCTGTCCTCTGTCCGCATCAGTATATACTGTCTGGATACGGTTTCTGGTAGTCTGTGGCTTATTGGATGTAATCGCAATCTTCTGTCCGATCATGTGATTCATCAATGTTGATTTTCCCACATTCGGGCGACCAATCAGCGTTACAAATCCTGATTTAAAATCTGCTTTCATGCTTTTCCCCTTTAAAATAATTTCTCTACTTTATCAAATACGTCTGCATTTTCTTTGATCTTCTCTTCATTACCAATGACACAGATGTAATGCTGATCCAATGCTGCTTTGACCGGATCTGCCAATGTGTTTATATCATTTACTGATACTTGAAGCACTTCATCACGTTCTTTCTGAATCATCTCTTCTGTCAGACCGGCAAAATATGCCATCATACTCCGTCTGCCCTTTGCTTTTGGGTTCAGTGGCGTATCCATTCCGCTGACAGTTCCAATAACATATTTTGTCATGTCACGTTCACTTGCATCAAAGTGTTTCAGATAATCTATGATTCCTGTATAAACATCCAGTGTTTCTTTCAGATTCGGATCCCTGTAAGAAGCAAAGTATGCATCCCCGGTTCTTGTAAACGCACCGGAAGTACCATACGCACCGCCTTTTACACGAACATTCAGCCAGAGATAATCATAACTCAAGATTGTCCTTAAAACACGGAATGCTCCGGTATATGCATATCCCTTCTCTTTATAATTGCCAACCTGTGATACATACTGCACCTGGGAAGCATCCATAAAACCTTCGTTCTGTGGAATACAACTGATCTCGCATGGATAGTCTTCAATCGGATCGGTAAACAGCTGTGGTTTCAATGCGCTGATCTGCTCCTGAACGGCTTTGCATCCTGCTTCTTTGCATGTCACATTGACCATCAGTTTTTCCGGGCGGAACAGCATATGGGTCAGCTGTGTCAGCTTCTGTTTCAAATCTTCTTTTTCGTTTTCAAAATCAGACTCCATACGGTCTACGAGACGATAGAAATCAATGCCTGTGGTCATATCGGAATACCGGGATCTCGGCAGATAATAACCCAATGCCCTTGTAGCAGATACCAGATGTCCGCTGCTGCTTAAGTCTCCCTGCAATGCAGATTTCATCTGTGCCAACAGATCATACAATCGTCTGTCATCGGAAAAATCCGTATGAAGCAGCATGCTCTGTGCCAGCTCCATTGCTTTTTCCAGTTTCTCTTCCAGTACGCTGATGCGCATCTCAAATTTTACCTGATATTTGTAGGTATCTTCTGCATTTGCAAAAATGGTAACGCTATTATGGATACCGCCGGTATGGAGATTGATCTCATTTGCCAGCGCAGTATATCCATACTTATCTGTATCCATATATCCAACCAGAAGTTTTAACACGCCAAGGTACGGTACCAGTTCTTCCGGAATATGTTTTGCATCAAACATCAGATCCAGATAAGTAATCCCATTAGAATTCAGATCATGCCATAAAACCGGAATGCCATCGGTTTCCAGTTCATGATTGTTGAAACCTTCCGCACGGCTTTCAATATCAGAACGGGAAAGCATCGGGATTGACTCCAGCTCTTCCTGGGTATTTGGCTCTTCCTGATACTCTTTCAGATGTTTTGTAAAAGCAATGATTTCATCCAGTTTCTCATCACTGAGAGAATCTTTATACTTCTGTAGTTTGTCTGCCAATGCCTGCTCATCTTTTGCATTCAGACCCTGCTCCGGCTCCATACGAACAACAGCAATATGCGCATTATCCAGCAGATATTTCTGTACCAGGTCTTCGTAATAACCGGTTCCGATCTGTTCCCGCAGGAAACGGTATGTGTCCAGAAGCTGCAGATGCATAAATGGCTCCATATCGTCATACAGCCAGCTGTCCATCGCCTGTAAGCCAAGGATCAGACCTTTCGGGAAGTTGCCATAATCTGATTCACGGTACTTAAATTCCGCATTGTTGATGGATGCCAGCAATGCTTCCTGATTGATGCCGTCTTCTACCTGTTTTTCCAGTGTTTCACGAATAACACTAAGGAACTGTTCCTGCTGAACGCTCTCCGCATTTTTCGCAATCACAGAAAAAATTGGCTGATATACACCATTGTCAAAACCACCCTGAATATCTTTACCGATGCCGGCAGACAGCAGCGCTTCTTTGACCGGCGCACCCTGTGAATTTAAAAGCGCATAATCCAGTACTTCAAATGCCAGATATTTTTCCCGGTCCAGAGAATTGCTTACAGACCAGCTGCAGGACAGGTACGTTTTACCTTCTGTGCTTTCTGAACTTGTGATCGGATATTTTTTGCAGATCTCTACCGGTTTCTCAAAGGCATCCTGAGTAATGATATGGGTATCAAAATCATCCAGATCATACTGACTCAGATAATGTACATCCAGCCACTCCAACTTCTCCACCGCATCCATATTTCCGTACAGATAGATATAAGAATTAGAGGGATGATAATATTTGCTGTGAAAATCAAGGAACTCCTCATAGGTCAGATCTGGGATATTTTTCGGATCTCCGCCAGACTCATAACGATATGCCGTGTCTGGATACAGGGAATTCAGTATCTCTCGCTCCAACAGATCATCTGCGGATGAAAAAGCACCCTTCATTTCATTATAAACAACGCCATTGATCTTCAGATTATCCTCGCGGTTCTCCAGTTCATAATGCCAGCCTTCCTGACAGAAGATCTCCTTATGCTGATAGATATTCGGATGAAATACCGCATCCAGATATACATGCATCAGATTCTGGAAATCTTTGTCATTACAGCTTGCCACCGGATAAACGGTTTTATCCGGATAAGTCATTGCATTCAAAAATGTATTTAGAGAACCTTTTACCAGTTCGATAAACGGATCTTTTACCGGGAATTCCCGGCTGCCACACAATACGGAATGCTCCAGGATATGGGTCAGTCCCGTACTGTTTACCGGCGGTGTCCGGAATGCAATATAAAACACCTTATTTTCATCATCATTCTGTACCAGACAGATTCTGGCGCCACTCTTTTTGTGTCGGAGCAGAACTCCCTGAGAATCCAGATCCGTCAATGGCTCCTGTTTCAAAATCTCATAATTTTTTAGCTGTTCTAATGTCACCTATGCGACCTCCTTTATTTATCTGTATCTGCAAAATCTTCTTTAAAGAAAACTATCTCACATCTTTGTTTGAAAGGTTCCGAAAGTATCTCTATTACCATATAAACCACAATTTAGGAAACTAAATCAGGAGTTACCCCCGAAAGAATAACTCCTGAAATCCTGTTTCTGCAAAAATCGATATATTGTTAAGGAATTAACCTAAACGTGTAACGTTTGCTGCCTGAGGTCCTTTTGGTCCTTCGATCACTTCGAATTCTACTGCCTCACCGTCTTTTAATTCCTTGAATCCATCCATGTTCAATGCGGAAAAATGTACGAATACATCTTTACCCTCTGCATCAGAAATAAATCCAAATCCTTTTTTTGCGTTAAACCATTTCACAGTTCCCTGCTGCATAAAACTTCCTCCTAATACCTTCTAAAAAATTGCACTCTTTTGTGCATGTTTCACAATTTCACTTTAACACATGAAAACATTATTGTCAACAATATTAAAGGATTTATTTGACATTCCTAATTGAAACATCCATCTGAGGGAACGGGATTTCTATCTCAGCCTCATCCAGCGCATATTTTATTTTTTCAATCACACGCCATCTGGCATGCCAGTAATTTTCCGAACTGACCCAAAAGCGCAATCCTATGATTACAGAGGAATCAGCAAGCTCTGATACGAATACTTCACAGATATCCTCCTGTAATCGATCTGGATCTTTCATTGCCGTATTCAAAATCATGTCTTTTGCAAGTTTCAGATCTGACTGATATGATATTCCAGTCTTGATCTCCACCATCCGTTTTCCCTGATGCGTATAGTTGATCAAACTGGTATTAGACAGCGTACCATTTGGAAGTACAACTGTCTTATTATCTATTGTAACCAGTTTTGTATAAAATAATTGTATTTCTTTTACAATTCCTTCATTTCCATGTGTGTCTTCGTATATGTAATCTCCCACTTTAAAAGGTTTCAAAAGCAAGATCAGTACCCCGCCAGCAAAATTGGAAAGCGTTCCCTGCAATGCAAGACCAATCGATAATCCTGCGGAACCAATAATTGCAATCACGGCACTGGCTGTAATGCCAAAAGTTCCCAGTATGATCATGATCAGCACAAAGTACAGGAGAAGGTTCAGCAAATGATCCAGAAACTGTTGCAATCCCCGATCCAGTGATGTCTTTTTCATGGCTTTTCTGGCTATTTTTCGCACCAATTTGATGACACGGATTCCAACCAGCAACACAATAATAGCAATGATCAGACTGAAGACAAAATTGACAACTGACGGCAGATGTCCCACAAGATACGTTTTTATTTTATCAAACGTAATAAAATTCTTTGATACACTCTCTTCCACCGCATCTGCAAGATCAGAGGTCAGGATGTATGTCGCTAATTTCATTGTTATGCTCCGTTCTGCTTTTTCTTATTGACAGAGCAGGAAATATCAGACGTTTTAATGAGTTCTATGTCCTGCTGTTTTATTGTTCACAAAAATCTTTTCATTGTTCCTGTAACCGATAAAAACTCTGTCAGAAGAAAGTTATAAAATCATCTGCCTATATCTCATGGATAAACAGACCACTGCGCAGCTTCGGCTCAAACCAGGTAGATTTCGGCGGCATCAGAAGTCCTGCATCTGCAACTGCAAACAGCTGTGCAATCGATGTCGGATACATGGCAAATGCCACTTTTGCATCTGTATGACAGCGTCTCTCCAGTTCGGAAAGTCCGCGGATGCCTCCGACGAAATCAATTCTTGGATCCGTCTTTGGATCGCCGATGCCAAGTACCGGTGTCAGCAACAGTTCCTGCAACAGCGATACATCAAGGCTTTCCACCGGATCTGAAGGAATCTTATTTTCCGGAATTTTGCACAGGTACCATTTTTCATCCAGATACATAGTAAAAGTTCCTGCTTCTGCCGGCTTACGGTCAGTCTCTGACACAAGTGTTACCTGAAAGATTTTTTCAACTTTATGTAAAAATTCTGCCACAGACATTCCGTTCAGATCTTTAACGACACGGTTATAATCCAGAATCATCAGCTCTTCATCAGGGAACAAAACGGACAAGAAATAGTTAAACTCTTCGGCTCCATCATAATCCGGATGTTCTTTTCGTCTCTTTAATCCTACTTTTACTGCAGAAGCGGCTCTGTGATGTCCGTCTGCAATGTAGATATTTCTGATGGATGCAAATGCATTTTGGATAGTCTCGATCTGGGCATCCTCTGCAATGATCCACACCTGATGACGGATACCATCCGGAGCGGTAAAGCTGTATACCGGTGCCTCTTTTTTTACAGTTGCAACCACCTGATTAATGATCTGGTCTGCACGGTATGCAAGGAAAATCGGTCCTGTCTGTGCATTGCAGGTATCCACATGACGGATACGGTCCTGTTCCTTTTCGGCTCTTGTATTTTCATGTTTTTTGATCACACCGTTCTGGTAATCGTCAATGGATGCGCAGGCAACGATACCTGTCTGAGTTCTTCCGTCCATGGTCAGCTCATAAATGTAGTAGCATGGTTTTTCTTCTCTGACAAAATCCCCGTTCTGAACCATTTCCCACAATGTATCATGGGCTTTCTGATACACTTCCGGCGCATAAGTATCTACATTATCCGGAAACTGTGTCTCAGCACGGTCAATCTTTAAAAAAGATTCCGGCTCTTTCACAACTTCTGCCTTTGCTTCTTCTCTGTTATATACATCATATGGAAGTGCTGCAATCTTTGCAGCTTTTTCCTGGCAGGGACGGATCCCTGCAAAAGGTCTGATTACTGCCATTTTTCTTCTCCTAGTATTTTTAATTTTATATAAAACAATTTATATGAAAAACCTGTATCCTGTCAACTAAAGTTTCTTTTTGTAAAAACTTTTATTTATCAGATATTTCTATCCGAAAGCTTCCTTCTGTTTACACCAAAAGAAAAAACTGCTGTGAAAAGCCAAGGCATGCAGAGCGGAGTGTTTATCCTCCGGTCTATCCAGACCAGATCATGAACTCCATCTGTACCTCCGGCTTTCCGCAACAGCCTTCTCTTAGTTTATCTGATTATTTGATCACTCTTACTCTTAACACATCATCAACAGCATTCAGTGCTTTTACGACATCATCTGTTACTGCTGAATCCAGATCAAACAGAGAGTATGCATACTCTCCACGGCTCTTATTCGTCATGTCAGAGATGTTCAGTCCGGCATCGCCAACAATCGCTGTCAGACGTGAAATCATATTCTTAACATTTTTGTGGAGGATAGCAATACGAGCAGCAGAAGTGCATACACCCATATTACAATCCGGATAATTTACAGAATGTGTAATGTTACCGTTCTCAATATAATCTTTAATCTCTTTAACCGCCATTATTGCACAGTTGTCTTCAGATTCCTCTGTAGATGCGCCAAGATGCGGGATTACGATACAGCCTTTCTTTCCTGCTGTCTTCGGGCTTGGGAAATCAACAACATAATGTTTTACTTTTCCTTCTGCCAGTGCCTCTACCATCGCATCCTCATCTACCAGAGTATCTCTGGAGAAGTTCAGAAATACGACGCCATCTTTCATCATAGCAATGGCATCTTTGCTTACCATGCCTCTTGTTGCATCCATAAGCGGAACATGAATGGTAATGTAATCACATTCTCTGTAGATATCTTCTACTGCGATCACATGTTTTACCGCTTTGTCTACATTCCATGCTGCGTTTACAGACAGATATGGATCATAGCCATATACTTCCATACCAAGTGCGCATGCTGCATTTGCTACCTTTACACCGATAGCTCCAAGTCCGATAACACCCAGTTTTTTACCCATGATCTCATTACCGGCAAATGCTTTTTTCGCTTTTTCTGCAGCTTTTCCGATATTTTCATCGGCAGCATTTTCCTTTACCCAATCAATACCGCCGATCACATCTCTGGATGCCAGAAGCAGTCCTGCAAGTACAAGCTCTTTTACACCATTTGCATTTGCACCCGGTGTATTGAATACAACGATACCTTTATCAGCACATTTATCCAACGGGATATTATTCACGCCTGCTCCTGCACGGGCGATTACCTCCAGACCATCCGGAAGCTCCAGATCATGCATGGCGGCACTTCTTACCAGCACTGCCTGTGCATCTGCCATATCATCAACTTTTTTATACTCATCTGTAAACAGATCCAAACCGCATGCAGCGATTGGATTTAAACAACTGTACTGAACCATTTTTTTACCTCTTTTCTCACTCATACGGAGAATCAGATATAATTCTGATGAACCATAGTTTTCTTAAAATATCCGATTCTCCATTTTTGTTGTTCCTTTTTAAACAACTGCTCTTTTACAATTTTTCAATAATATTTTATGCATTCTCCTGCTCGAATTTCTTCATGAACTCAACCAGTTTGATAACGCCCTCTTTTGGCATAGCATTGTAGATGGAAGCTCTCATTCCTCCAACTGTTCTGTGTCCTTTCAGATTCTCAAGTCCGTTTGCTTTTGCTTCAGCTACGAATTTTGCATCCAGCTCTTTATCTCCTGTCACAAAAGGAACATTCATCAGAGAACGATCTTCTTTTCTTACTGTTCCTTTAAACATTTTGCTGCTGTCAAGGAAATCATACAGGATTGCTGCTTTCTCCTCGTTGCGTTTCTTCATTGCCTCAAGGCCACCAAGGGATTTGATCCATTTGAATACTTTTCCGCAAATATAAATGCCATAGCAAGGCGGTGTGTTGTACATAGAACCGTTGTCTGCCTGCACTTTGTACTGCAGCATCGTTGGAACATATGTCGGAAGATCCTCACGAAGCAGATCCTCACGGATAATAACGATCTGAACGCCTGCTGGTCCTACATTCTTCTGTACACCACCCATTAACAGTGCAAATTTACTTACATCCAGCGGCTCTGATAAGAAGCAGGATGAAATATCTGCAACCAAATCTTTTCCTTTTGTATTCGGAAGTTCATGATATACCGTTCCGTAAATTGTATTGTTCATGCAGATATATACATAGTCCGCATCTTCAGAAATTGGAAGATCAGAACAATCCGGTATATAAGTGTAAGTCTCATCCTCAGAAGATGCAATCTTATTTACCTTTCCGTATTTCTGCGCTTCTACATAAGCTTTCTTAGCCCACTGACCGGTAACGATGTAATCAGCTACGCCATTTTTCATCAGGTTCATCGGGATTGCAGAAAACTGTAATGCTGCTCCGCCCTGCATAAAAAGAACTTTGTAATTGTCCGGAATTCCCATCAGATCTCTCAAATCTGCTTCTGCCTCATCAATAATCTTCTGGAACATTGCAGAACGATGACTCATTTCCATAACGGACATACCGCATCCGCGGTAATCCATCATCTCTTCCTGCGCTTCTTTAAGCACTTCTTCCGGTAATACAGCCGGTCCTGCTGAAAAATTATAAACTCTGCTCATTTTTTTATCCTCCCAACTAAAATAAGCTTTTTATCTGTTCTGATCAATCATTCAGAACATTTGTATCATCCATATATATTCTCTCAATAATATATATGGCAATTACCTCTTTATGAGATCAATATCTCATATCATATGATATATCTGATCAGCCATTACTGTGCATGTATGACCAATACGCTTCAGAAACATATTTTTCATATGCCTGAAGCGGCAAAGAACCTATATAATATCCTGCTCGTCAAACACTTCACTGATCGCTGCTCCCGGTGCAACCATAGGCCATACTTTATCGTCGCAGTTAATGATACAGTCAAGTAATACAGGCGTCCTCATTGCAAGCGCTTTCTCTAAAGCTGCTTCAAATTCTTCCCGGGTAGTCACACGGATTCCCGTCGCTCCCATTGCCTCCGCAAGTTTAACAAAATCCACACTGTCATTTAATACTGTATGTGAAAAACGTTTTTCATAGAACAGATCCTGCCACTGACGTACCATACCAAGTACATGGTTGTTTACCACAACCTCGATCAGCGGTAATTTTTCTCTTACCGCAGTAGCAATCTCGTTCATATTCATACGGAAACATCCGTCTCCGGCAATGTTGATGACCTGTCGATCCGGTCTGCCGATCTGTGCACCAATAGCAGCGCCCAGTCCGTATCCCATCGTACCAAGTCCTCCAGATGTAAGGAATGTTCTCGGTTTTGCATATTTATAGAACTGGGCAGCCCACATCTGATGCTGACCAACCTCCGTTACGATGATTGCTTCGCCGTTTGTTTTTTTATAAATGGCATCTACCAGATAAGGACCGCTTAATCCTTCTGCCGGGAAACGCATCGGATATGTTTTCTTATAATCCATGATCTTCTCGATCCAGGCATCATGATTCTGCTGTTTCAGACGACTGTTCAGAAGTCTCAACACTTCTCTCACATCGCCGATCAGGCTGGCATCTGTCTGAATATTTTTATTAATCTCTGCCGGATCGATATCAATCTGCAGAATCTTTGCATTATCTGCAAATTTCTTTGCATTTCCGGTAACACGGTCACTGAAACGCACGCCGATGGCGATCAAAAGATCACATTCACTGACGCCATAATTGGATGCCTTTGTGCCGTGCATGCCAAGCATACCTGTATATAGCGGCTTTCTTCCATCGTATGCTCCTTTTCCCATCAGAGAATCGGTAACCGGAGCCTGTACTTTGGATACAAATTCATCCAGTGCCTCTTCCGCATTGGAAATAACAGCTCCACCGCCCACAAAAATATATGGTTTCTCAGATTCGTTGATCAGTCTGACTGCCTCATCCAGATCAGCCTCCGTGATTTTATCTATAGATCTTACCGGTGTTTCCTGTTCTTCATAAATGTATTCTGTAAGAGCTGCTGTTACATCTTTCGGAACATCTACCAGTACCGGTCCCGGTCTTCCGGTCTTTGCGATCCGGAAAGCTCTTCGGATTACTTTTGCAAGGTCATTGATATCTTTTACGATAAAGTTATGTTTTGTGATCGGAGTTGTGATCCCTGTGATATCAATTTCCTGAAAACTGTCTTTTCCCAGTAATGGTAATCCTACATTACAGGTAATCGCTACAACTGGAACAGAATCCATATATGCCGTTGCGATACCGGTTACCAGATTCGTAGCACCCGGTCCGCTGGTGGCAATACATACGCCTACTTTTCCCGTTGCGCGTGCATACCCGTCTGCTGCATGCGCAGCTCCCTGTTCATGGGATGTAAGCACGTGACGGATCTCGTCACTGTGCTTATACAATTCATCGTACAGGTTCAGGATTGCGCCGCCCGGATAACCAAAAATGGTATCCACGCCCTGTTCCTTCAAACATTTTATAATAATCTGTGCACCTGTCAGCTGCATTGTGCCAATCCCTGCTTTCTATTGTTAATACTTTTCGTCTGTCTGATACAGGCTTTATTTCTCAGGTGTACGAAGAATTGCGCCTGTATTTCCTGAAGTAACGAGAGAGGCATAACGTGCCAGATAACCCGTTGTAATCTTTGGCTCTCTCGGCTCCCATTTTGCTCTTCTCTCAGCCAGAACTTCATCAGGAACATCCATCTGGAGAGTATTCTCCGGAATATTGATTTTGATGATATCGCCTTCTTCTACCAGTGCGATCGGTCCGCCTACTGCTGCTTCCGGAGATACATGTCCAATGGAAGCGCCGCGGGATGCGCCGGAGAAACGTCCGTCTGTGATCAATGCTACAGAAGATCCAAGTCCCATACCTGCAATAGCAGATGTCGGGTTCAGCATCTCTCTCATACCCGGACCGCCTTTCGGACCTTCATAACGGATAACAACAACATCTCCTTCTACAATCTTGCCGCCTTTGATTGCTGCAATTGCATCTTCCTCGCAATCAAATACACGAGCCGGTCCTTCATGAACCATCATTTCAGGTACAACTGCAGAACGTTTTACAACTGCGGAATCCGGAGCAAGGTTTCCTTTCAGTACTGCAATACCACCAGTCTGGCTGTATGGATTGTCAATCGGGCGAATAACTTCCGGATTTTTATTAACACATCCTTTGATATTCTCAGCAACGGTCTTGCCTGTTGCAGTAATGATATCTGTGTAAAGAAGTCCTTTTTTATCCAGCTCGTTCATAACTGCATATACACCGCCTGCTTCGTTCAGGTCTTCCATGTAAGTCGGACCTGCTGGTGCAAGGTGACAAAGGTTTGGCGTCTTTGCACTAAGTTCGTTTGCAATATCAAGGTTGATCTCAACACCTGCCTCATGTGCGATAGCCGGAAGATGAAGCATAGAGTTTGTAGAACATCCGAGTGCCATATCGATGGTCAGAGCATTCATAAATGCTTTCTCGTTCATGATATCTCTCGGGCGGATGTTTTTCTCAAGAAGTTCCATAACTTTCATACCTGCATGTTTTGCAAGCTGGATTCTCTGAGAATATACTGCTGGGATCGTACCATTTCCCTGAAGTCCCATACCGATTGCCTCTGTCAGACAGTTCATGGAGTTTGCAGTATACATACCGGAACAGGAACCACAAGTCGGGCATACATTGTTCTCGTACTCTGTTACTTCCTCTTCTGTCATAGTGCCTGCTGCATAAGAACCAACAGCCTCGAACATAGAAGAAAGACTTCTCTTTTTACCATGGATATGACCGGCAAGCATCGGACCACCGCTGACAAATACAGTCGGAATATTCAGTCTTGCTGCTGCCATCAGAAGTCCCGGTACGTTTTTATCACAGTTCGGAACCATTACCAGTGCATCAAACTGATGTGCCAGCGCCATACACTCTGTAGAATCTGCGATCAGATCTCTGGTTACCAGAGAATATTTCATTCCAACATGTCCCATTGCGATACCATCGCATACAGCGATTGCCGGAAATACGACCGGAGTACCGCCAGCCATAGCAACACCGATCTTAACAGCTTCTACGATTTTATCGATGTTCATATGTCCTGGAACGATCTCATTATGTGAGCTTACGATACCTACTAACGGTCTCTCAAGTTCCTCTTTTGTAAATCCAAGTGCATTGAATAATGATCTGTGAGGTGCCTGCTGCATCCCTTTTGTTACATTATCACTTCTCATAAGCTTTCTCCTTACTCTCTTTTCATTTATCCATTCCGGTCTTATTTACTGTTTGCCGGAATCTGAAAGCGAACGTTTATATCCTCGCTTTTCTCACTTTATCAGATAATCTGTTATCAGAACCATTTTTCTGATTTTTCCATCTGCTGTCCATCGGACATCCGTCAGACAACCGTTTCCGTTCTGATTAGATTCTCTCGCAGATCAGATTGCCCATTTCTACTGTGCCGACCTGTTTTACAAAAGACTGTTTTTCTGCTTCCTGCGGCATAATATCGATGGTGCGGTATCCGTCTTTTAATACCTGTTTTACTGCTGCCTCTACCGCATCTGCCTCTTTGTCCAGATCAAAAGAATAACGAAGCATCATTGCTGCAGAAAGAATGGTTGCGATCGGGTTTGCAATCCCCTGTCCCGCAATATCCGGTGCAGAACCGCCACTTGGCTCATACAGGCCGAATTTTGTATCATTCAGACTTGCACTGGACAGCATTCCGATAGAACCGGTTACCATACTTGCTTCATCAGAAAGGATATCGCCAAACATATTTTCTGTCAGGATAACGTCAAACTGTTTCGGATCTTTTACCAGCTGCATTGCACAGTTGTCTACAAGCATATGCTCATATGTAACTTCCGGATAATCCTTTGCAACTTCCTCAACGATCTTTCTCCAGAGTCTGGAAGAATCCAGTACATTCGCTTTGTCAACGCTGGTCACTTTTTTCCGGCGTTTCATTGCGATATCAAAACCTTTGATCGCGATCCGGCGGATCTCATTTTCATTATAAGAAAGCGTATCAACAGCAGTTACCACGCCGTCCACTTCTTCTGTCTTTCTTGCGCCGAAGTAAAGTCCGCCAGTCAGTTCTCTCATGATCATCATATCAAAGCCATCGCCGATGATGTCATCTCTTAACGGGCATGCTTCCTTCAGTTCTTCATATAAATATGCCGGCCTTAAGTTTGCAAACAGGCTTAAAGATTTACGTAATTTTAAAAGGCCCGCCTCCGGTCTTAATTCCGGTGCAAGTTTATACCATGGGGAAGTAGATGTATTTCCTCCAATTGATCCCATCAGCACTGCGTCTGCAGCTTTTGCCTGCTCGATGGCATGATCAGTCAACGGAACACCGGTGGCATCAATGGAACATCCTCCCATTAAAATCTCGTCATATTCAAATTGATGACCATATACTTCGCCTACCCGATCCAATACTTTGCGGGCTTCTCTTACGATTTCCGGGCCGATTCCGTCACCGGAAATAACACCTACATGAAATGTCATATTTTTCTTCCTTCCTACTGCTTTCTCAAGCTTAATGTATATATGATAGTACATTTCTTTTGGAATTTCAACTAGTGTTTTCAAGGATACTACACCTGAAGCGATGTACAAAAAAGGTTTTTCAATGCACTCTACATTCTGAATACACTAAAAAACCTTTCACTTTTATTTCTGAACTTTAACCACCAGTTCCCCACCGTTCTTCTCTACTTCAAAGATCAGCGGATGCGTCTTTTCCCATCCCGGATCCTGATCGCATTTTTCTTTCCATTCGTAATATGCCTTTACAAAGCCTTCATGTATCTTTTCTTCCGCTTCCAGACGGTGCTTTACCGCTTCTTCATAAGTCTTATAGGTGCCCACATGATACCGTTTCTTTTTAAATCCGATACTGACTTTATAAGTATGATTTGGAGTTTCGTATACACCACGGAAACCACTCTTGTTATCTTTTCGATACTTGCGGTTCCGAAGCCATTCCAGACAGGTACCGTCTACTTTGTGAAGCTGCTCCGGTATATTTCCCTGTATCTCTTTTTTCAGACATCCACAGCTTTTATAATTACCATGAACCAGACAATTTACTGATATATCCACTTCATTTCCGCAATCACATCGACAGTGCCAGATTACGGAACCCTTCCTGTCTCTTTTTTCGAGAGGATACAGTGCCTTTAATCTGCCAAACTTCTGATCTGTAATATCACGAATCTGATGTTTACGCTGATATTGCTGACATCCACAGCTTTTAATCCTGCCGCTTTTCAGATCTCCCGCTGATACTGTATGAAGTTTTCCACAATCACACCTGCATACCCATCTGGTACGGTTATTCACACTCTGAATCCGATACAATGCAGTCAGGGCGCCAAATTTTCTATTCGTGAGATCCTCTGCTCGATTACCATTATGTGCGGTTGTCTTCGATATGCAGCCACAATTTGTAACTGTTCCACGTTTTAGTTGTCTTGTATTGACATCAATGCTCCCACCGCAATCACATTTGCAATGCCACATTACATATCTGTCTTTCTTTTCTGCAAGTTCTTTTTCCACTGTTAACATGCCAAAACGCATACCTTCCAAATGGCATTTCTTCATTTTTACACTCCCTGTCATGCTGATACTTACTTTTTTGTTACCATAAATAACAAAATTCTATGAAATAATATTTCCGTAAAGTTCGGATCACAGGCAGTTGATAAACATGCAAAAAACACAACCCCAAAAGCCCTTATTAAGAATTTTCCCAATAATGACTTACCCTCAAAGGTTTACGCTCCCTTCAAACGGCAACCGGCTGTCATAGCATAATCATTATTTATGCCTTAGACCCATATGGCTTTGCGTCCCTGCTTTTCAACAGGTTTGCTAAAACTTATTTTCACTGTTTTATATTATAAGTATATTGTACATTTCTGTCAAATCTTCCTCATCTTCTTTGCCTACCCCGGCAGTTTCTTATAATTTTACGCAAAAACAGATGCCTGCTGCCTTATACGGCACTCATGCATCTGTCTTTTATCGGTTTTATGATTTTTTCCTTCACAATTCATACAGCCTCTTGCCTGTATGGCCTGCAAACACTGTTATTCAGCTGCTCCGTCGCTTGCTTTCTCGACCTGAGCGATTGCTTCACGACGCATCGGAATACGGCAGTTTTTGTTGTTACCGAACTCTACGATTACAGTGTCTTCTGTAATATCAATGATCGTTCCGTAGAAACCACTGGATGTTAATACGGTATCTCCCGGTTCCATTGTTGACATCATTTCATTTTTTCTCTGCTGTTCCTTTCTCTGCGGACGCACCATAAAGAAAAGCATGAACACTACCAGTATAACAACCCAAATGATCATTGTCATTCCACCGTTGGCAGCTGCTGCTAAAACGTACATATTGTCTCCTCCTAATACTTCTCACTTATCTTGATTATCAAATCTTTTTCTATTCTACACAAAAACGTGTCCGGCTTCAAGCTTTTTTCTATTATTTCTATAATTTTTCTGTTCACAACAGCAAAAAGTATTTCTACTCCTGCGGACCCTGTTCCATCTTGTAGATTTTTTCTTCTTTATAAGAATGGTAATTTCCGGCATCAATGGCATCCCGGATCTCTTCCATCATTGTATTATAGAAATACAGATTGTGAAGCACACACAGGCGCATGCCAAGCATCTCTTTGGCTTTCAGAAGATGACGGATATAGGCTCTGCTGTAAGTACGGCATGCCGGACACTGGCAGCCTTCCTCGATAGGGCGCATATCTTTTTCAAACTTCTGGTTGAACAGATTCAGTTTTCCAAAGTTTGTATACACATGTCCGTGACGGCCATTTCGACTCGGATATACACAGTCGAAGAAATCCACGCCTCGTTCAACCGCTTCCAGAATATTTGCCGGGGTTCCTACGCCCATAAGATAGGTCGGTTTCTCTTTCGGCAGATATGGAACGGTTGCTTCCAGCACATGGTACATCTGCTCGTGGCTTTCTCCTACCGCAAGTCCTCCGATGGCATAGCCATCCAAATCCAGTTCACTGATGCGTTTTGCATGATCGATACGGATATCATCATAAATGGCGCCCTGATTGATGCCAAACAGCATCTGTTGCTTGTTAATCGTATCTTCCAAACCGTTCAGACGATCCATTTCTTTTTTACAGCGTTCCAGCCAACGATAGGTACGGTCAACCGAATTCTGTACATAGGTACGGTCTGCAACTGCTGACGGACACTCATCAAACGCCATTGCAATGGTAGAAGCCAGATTAGACTGAATCTGCATGCTCTCTTCCGGTCCCATGAATATCTTACGGCCATCTACATGGGAATTAAAATACACACCTTCTTCTTTGATCTTACGCAGACCTGCCAGAGAAAACACCTGAAATCCGCCGGAATCTGTAAGGATCGGTTTGTCCCAGACCATAAATTTATGCAGTCCGCCAAGCTCTTTGATCAGCTTGTCTCCCGGACGTACATGAAGATGATAGGTATTGGAAAGTTCGATCTGCGTCTTAATCTGCTGCAGATCAGTGGTCGCTACTGCACCTTTGATCGCCGCAGCAGTTCCGACATTCATAAATACGGGGGTCTGCACAACGCCATGCACAGTGGTAAACTCTGCATGCTTTGCCATCCCATCCTGTTTTAAAATTTTATACATATGTCATTCCTCTTTTTCTTTATCCTTCTTGCCCATATAGTTCCAAAATAAAATCTTAGTATCATTGACTCTCTTGCGTTCATTCTATTATTAACAAGATCCGTTTATAATCAGCATTCGACGTTCGCCAATCATGCGAGCATGTTGGCTCACTTGCACTCATTCTATCATGAATATTTTTATCCAGAACACAACTCCATAATCTGCAATGCTTTGCACAACTTATCATATTTTATCAAAACAACCGGAAAATGTATAGGGAAAGTTGCAAAATAAAATCGAATACGCTATACTTAATCATTATACTTTCAAACAGCAAAGCGTTGACGTATCAACGCTTACAAAATACAAAATGATTTTTCAGGAGGCATACTATGGCCGGTTCATCCTATGGCACAATATTCAAGATCACTACCTGGGGCGAGTCCCACGGAAAAGGACTGGGCGTCGTCGTGGACGGCTGTCCGGCAGGAATCCCACTCACAGAAGATTATATCCAGAGTTTTCTGGACAGACGTAAACCGGGAAAAAACAAATTCAGCACCCCTCGAAAAGAAAACGACCGTGTAGAAATTCTTTCCGGTGTTTTTGAGGGACTTACTACCGGAACCCCCATTTCCATGATCGTCCGAAATGAGAATCAGAAATCCGGCGACTACAGTGAGATTGCATCTTATTATCGTCCAGGTCATGCGGATTATACTTTCGATGCAAAATATGGTTTCCGGGATTACCGAGGCGGCGGCCGCTCTTCCGGTCGTGAAACCATCGGTCGTGTTGCAGGAGGCGCCGTGGCAATGGCAATGCTTCATGCACTGAACATTCAGATCCATGCCTACACAAAGTCCATTGGACCGATCAGCTACGATCCGGATGCATTCAACTGGGAAGAAATCCAGAACAACGCTTTATGCATGCCGGATGCTGCTGCCGCCAAACAGGCACAACAATATCTGGAACATTGTATGGAAGAAAAAAATTCTTCCGGCGGCACCGTAGAATGCATCATTACGGGAGTTCCCGCAGGACTTGGCGATCCGGTATTTGAAAAACTGGACGCAAACCTCGCCAAAGCAATCTTCTCCATCGGTGCAGTCAAAGGTTTTGAGATTGGCGATGGTTTTGAAGTTGCCACTGCTACAGGTCTTACAAACAACGATGCTTTCTGCTGCGATACAAAAGGCAACATTTTCAAAGAGACGAATCATGCTGGCGGCATCCTTGGCGGCATCAGCGATGGAAGCCCTATTGTTTTCCGCGCAGCCATCAAGCCGACCCCTTCTATCGCTGCACCGCAGCATACCGTAAAACGTGACGGTACTCCGATCACGATTGAGATCAAAGGACGTCATGATCCAATCATCGTCCCACGGGCAGTCGTTGTCGTAGAATCCATGGCAGCGCTGACGATTGCAGATGCTGCTCTGCTAAACCTCGGTGCAAAACAGGAATCTGTGGAACAATTGTTTCAAAAACACGAACTATAATAAAGAAAAAACATCTTATCCTGAAAGATACTCTCTTTTCAGAATAAGATGTTTTTTCTTTATAGACTCCTACAGTTCATGAA
Organism: uncultured Roseburia sp.; assembly: GCA_905193415.1. Taxonomy (GTDB): domain Bacteria; phylum Bacillota; class Clostridia; order Lachnospirales; family Lachnospiraceae; genus Brotonthovivens. The sequence goes on along the minus strand of CAJJOP010000001.1, from coordinate 120,073 downwards.
TAAAGATAGCATTCGGTCGTTCGATCTTGATCGGCTTGGAATCCATCAGGAAATATTTCTTATCATAATTCATACGGAAAATACAAATCTCATTTCCACCGTTGTTCAGTGCGATAAAATGCTCATTATCTGGCATAACAGCCACGGTCTTCGGATAATCTCCTCCCAGACTGTTCTCGCAGTTCTTCGTAAGAAGTCCAGTCTCTTTATCCACATCATAGATCATCGCTGTATTGATCCCTGCATTTGTCACAAACAAATGTTTTCCATCCGGAGAAAATTCAATACCGGAAGCAGCATATGGTATACTTTCTGTAGTATCCGAAGTTCCAATGATCTGAACCAGTTCCATACCTTTTGCCATACATTTATCTGTTTTGTAATGATATACATAGATATTGTTATCTCCTTCACAGAGAACATAGACACAATACAGTTCTCTGCGGAAACGGATCATACGTGGTGCGCTGTCAATATGTCCGCGGATAATGTTAAACAGTTTCAGTTTTCCATTTTCATAATCCACTTCATATACTTTTACATGATCCAGACCACTGTCTACTGCACAGAGATATTTCTGATCCACGGTCAGTTTTACACATGTTACATGAGGAATAAAATTATGATCCGCATTGCTGCAGCCAATGCCTTCATGGAAAATACCATCTGCGATCTCCCCAACCGTTCCGTCTTCATTCAAATGCATCATCGTCACTCTGCCGTCATGATAACCGCCGACAAAAAGATAACGGTTCTGATCATCTACATCCAGATAGCAGCCTCTCATACCGCCGATCCACGCACTGTTCATCGGCTCCAGATCTCCATCCGGAAGGATTTTAAAAGACTGTACCCCTTCATCTGCGATCGAATACAGAAATCTTCCGTCTGCGGACACGATTAAATCAGATGGGTTATTGATAGGAACTACTTTACGTTCTGTCATCGACCATTTTTCAGAATCAATGTCAAAGATATGGATTCCGATACTGTTGTGTCTCGTATAAGTTCCTACATATGCAACGTATTTTCCACTGGCCATGGTTATTCCTCCTCTTTTCTGCGCAAGATATCGTACTGTTCCAATGTATGTCCAAGATCAATATAAAGCACCTGTTTCGGGTGGGGCGCTGATTCCATTGCCTCGCCTTCTTCGTTCAGAATCTTCTGTACTGTCACTTCAATATTCTGTCCGTCAGGCTTCATAACCTCTATCACTTCGCCTACTGAAAATTTATTTCGCTGTTCAATCCGATAAAGTCCGTCTGCATTCTGTTCTCCAACAATACCAAGATATGTGTATTCTTTCACATATGTATTGCTGTCATAAATCTGCGCGTCTTCATCCGGTTTCCCAAAGAAAAATCCCGTTGTAAACTGACGATATGTGCAGTTGGATATCTGATCCAGATACCACGGCATATTTTTCTTATACAATTCCGGATCTTCCATATAGTCATCCAGCGCTTTCCGATATGTTCTCGCAACGGTAGCTACATAGAGTGCCGTTTTCATCCTGCCCTCGATCTTATAGCTGTCCACACCGGTGTCAAACATTTCCGGAATATGCTCGATCATGCACAGATCTTTGGAATTGAAAATAAAAGTTCCCCTTTCATTTTCGTACACCGGCATATATTCTCCCGGTCTTGTCTCTTCCACGATGGAATATTTCCATCTGCACGGATGTGTGCATGCTCCGTGGTTCGCATCTCTTCCGGTAAAATAATTGCTCAACAAACATCTGCCGGAATAAGAGATACACATTGCGCCGTGAATAAAGGTCTCCATCTCCAGATCATCCGGGATATTCTCACGAATCTGTTTTAATTCCACCAGCGAAAGTTCTCTGGCAGTTACCACTCTGCGGGCACCCTGCTGATACCAGAAGTTAAACGTCGCATAGTTGGTGTTATTCGCCTGAGTGCTGACATGGATATCAATCTCCGGGCAGACTTCCCTTGCAATCATAAATACACCCGGATCTGAAATGATCAGCGCATCCGGACCTACTTCTTTTAATTCTTCAAAATATCCGCGTACACCTTCCAGATCAGCATTATGTGCCAGAATATTTGCTGTGATGTAAACTTTTACATTATGTGCATGGGCAAATGCGATTCCCTCACGGATATCATCCATAGAAAAGTTTTTCGCCTTTGCACGAAGTCCAAATGCTTCTCCACCGATATATACGGCATCTGCGCCAAATATAACAGCAACCTTCAATACTTCCAGGCTGCTGGCCGGTACTAACAGCTCCGGTCGTTTCATTTTATTTTCCTCCATCCTGCCTTATGCGTTATCTCGTTTTACCGAGAATCACATCCGGCTAATCCGTCTATATAAGTCCCTTTCCATCATCTTTCACTGATGGTATAAATAATTTTAAAACTATTTTTATATAAATGCCCTTTCCGCTGCTTTTGAGCGCTAAGGCAAATCAAAAAATATCTGTTTTATAATATTATCTGTTCTGTCTAAGAAATTCTTTCCCCAGCTTAACGCTGACAGTTACCCCATCTCCAAAGGGAAGTACGCTGGTACGAAGTTCCTCATGATGTGTCAGCTGATACAGATAATCCCGCATCCGTTTGTGGATCGTACGGTTTCGTCTGGTCACTGCAAACCTTGATTCAATGATATCTCCATCCTGAAGTACATTATCAGATACCAGTATGCCGCCCGTCTTCAGGAGTCGGAGCACATCATCCATAAAATGGATATACTGCCCTTTCGCCGCATCCATAAAGATCATGTCATAGGGTTCTGTCAGTTCTTTCAACCGAACCGCCGCATCTCCTTCTAAAAGTGTGATCTGCTGTGTTCTGTCTGCCCGCTCAAAATTTTTCCGGGCAACAGGAATCCGTTTTTCATAATTTTCTATCGTTGTGATCTCACAAGGTACAGGATTATATTCCGCCATGAAAAGTGCGGAAAATCCTACTGCCGTTCCCACTTCCAGTATCCGGTTTGGACATTTTACCGCCAGAAGCCATTTTAAAAATGTCTGCATCTCCTTTCGGATGATCGGCACATAGGTCTGTAATGCTTCCTGCTCGATCTCCTCCAGAAGCGGTGTATTGCCTGTATCAAGAGAATTAATATATGTTACAAATCTTTCATCTACGATCATACTGTCTTCACTCTCATCCATTCCTCAATACTTGCTCGACATCAAGACTTTCTATGATCTCCCAATTGACTTTTCTAAGAAGCCGAAAAAAAGAATTCTCCGCCTCCAGATAAGTTTCCACTATCGGATCATTGCGGTAACTGCTGTATCGCTGTTCCAGCTTGTCAATTTCGTTATAAAGATCAATGTTTTCGGTACTGTTCTGCAGTTCATAATTTCTCATTCGAAATTCCTGCAATGCCTGCATCTTTTCCGGATACTGCCGAATCTCTTTCCGACAGTTCTGGTAATTTTGATATATGATACTGTTTTTTATCGTATCTACAAGCTGTTTCGTGCTTTCTTCTACTGCTGACATATATCTTCCTCTCACAACTTCGTTTCTACCACTTCAAAATTCTGTCCAGCTGAACAAATTCAACTTCAGACAGTCTTCCTAATGTTTTCTCTGTCTGCTTGAACGGATAGCGCCTCGCCTTTTATGATAAACACATCTTATATTTCCATGATAACTGGCAGAATCATCGGACGTCTCTTTGTCTTCTTCCATACATAATCGCCGAGGGAATCTTTGATTTCAGATTTAATCTTGCCCCAGTCTGTAATGCCCTTGTCTGCGATAGCTGACACTGTGCCGTTCAACACGCGCTGTGCTTCATCCATCAGACTCTCAGAGCCACGGACATAGACAAATCCACGTGATACAATATCCGGTCCGGCAAGAATCTGTCCGCTTCCGGATTCCAAGGTAAGTACAACGATAATAATACCATCCTCTGCCAGATGTTGTCTGTCGCGCATTACAATATTTCCAACATCTCCGACGCCAAGACCATCGACAAATACAGATCCAACCTGCACTTTATCTACCACATCTGCGCCTTCATCATCCAATTCCAGTACATCTCCGGAAGAAAGCATAAGAATATTCTCTTTCGGGATACCAAGCTCTTCTGCAACTCCGGCCTGGGCGATACGGTGTTTGTATTCTCCATGGATCGGGATGGCATATTTCGGGCGAACCAGAGAATAGATCAGTTTCATCTCTTCCTGGCAGGCATGACCGGATACATGGGTATCGTGGAAAATAACCTCTGCGCCCTGAATATACAGGTCATTGATAACTCTGGAAACAGCTTTTTCATTTCCCGGAATAGGATTGGAACTGAATACGATCAGGTCATTTGGCATGATCTTAATCTTACGGTGCATGCCGCTTGCCATACGGGACAGTGCTGCCAGCGGCTCTCCCTGGCTTCCTGTTGTAATCAGAACCGTTTTCTCCGGCGGATAATTTTTCAACTGTTCGATCTCGATCAGTGTATTGTCCGGGATCTGCAGATAGCCGAGTTCAGACGCAGTGGAAATGATATTGACCATGCTTCGTCCTTCTACGACTACCTTCCTTCCATAATGATATGCCGTATTGATAATCTGTTGTACACGGTCTACATTGGATGCAAAGGTCGCTACCAGAATACGGTTGTTCGGATGTTCACGGAAGATCGTATCAAAGGTTTTGCCAACAGTACGCTCAGACTGGGTAAATCCCGGACGTTCTGCATTGGTACTGTCACACATCAGAGCCAGTACGCCTTTTTTCCCAATCTCACCAAAACGCTGCAGGTCAATGGCATCTCCGTATACCGGTGTGTAATCTACTTTAAAATCTCCGGTATGGACAACGATTCCTGCGCCGGAATAGATTGCCAGAGCTGCCGCATCCTGAATACTGTGGTTTGTCCTAATAAACTCTACACGGAAGCAGCCAAGATTGATATGCTGACCGTATTTTACGACTTTTCGTTTTACTTTAGAAAGCATGTTATGCTCTTTTAATTTGTGCTCAATAATGCCATTTGTAAGTTTGGTAGAATAAATTGGCACATTGATTTCTCTTAACACATACGGAAGGGCTCCGATATGGTCCTCATGTCCGTGTGTGATAAAGAATCCTTTTACTTTCTCGATATTATCCTTTAAATATGTGATATCCGGGATTACAAGATCAATTCCCAGCATGTCATCTTCCGGGAATGATAATCCGCAATCCACGACAATAATACTGTCTTCGTATTCAAAGGCAGTAATGTTCATTCCGATGGCTTCCAGTCCACCAAGCGGAATGATCCGTAACTTCGATTTTTTTGTATTGCTCAAAAAAGCACCTCCATCATTATATTTTCGCTCATTTTTTATTTTTCAATGCCTACATCTTCCAGCATTTCTTCAAATACCCGTGCAATGGCATCAAATTCCACATCATCTTCTACAAATTCATAGATCAGATCATTCTCTTCCGTGCGGATCTCTTTCAAAATCCATGCTTCTGAGTCTTCCGTCTCCTCTTCTGTGACCAAAAGATAGTTCGCACCGTTGATGCATGTCTGTTCCAGAATATAAAGTTCGATTTCTTCTCCTGTATCCGGAGCATTTAATGTTATTGTTTCCATCTTATCCTCTTTACTGTTTCTGATTGCTTAAAAAGTCCAGATATCCTTGCAAAATAAAAACAGCTGCCAGTTTATCGACATAATTTTTCCTGTCTTCCCGGCGAATGCTGCCTTCCATCATTGCGCGGTCCGCTGCTACCGTTGTAAGTCTTTCATCCCAGAGAACTACCTCCAAACCGGTACGTTTCTCCAGCATTTCCTTAAACTCCTGTGTCTTCTCGCAGCGATCCCCTTCTGTATTGTTCATATTTTTCGGGAATCCCAGAACAATTTTTTCTACCTCGTACTCATTTTTCAACTCTTCAATTCGTGCCAGCGTCTGGCGCAGCTTTGACGGAGATTTTCTCCGTATGATCTCGATTCCCTGGGCAGTCAGAAGCAGAGCGTCGCTGATAGCGACCCCCACTGTCTTTGACCCAAAATCCAGGCCCATTATTCGCATAGTAATCCTCTCTATTCCCAGGAATGATTCTTAATATAATATTTTAACACTTCTTCTACAAGTTCGTCCCGTTCAATCTTCATAACAAGATTTCTCGCATTTTTATGGCTTGTAATGTATGTCGGATCGCCGGACATAATATATCCCACAATCTGATTTACCGGATTATATCCTTTTTCTGCCATTGCTCTGTAGATCACTTCTAACACGTCACTGATCTTAAGTTCCGGCTCCTTCTGTACTTTAAAATATTGTGTGTGACTCATGTCCTGCATATTAACAACCTCATTTGCTTTCTTTTTGAACCATTCATGATCCGTTCAAACTATCTCTATCACATAAGTTTAATATAAAACCTCTGAAAATTCAACCTCCATTATCTGATTTTCCAGACAGGCATCATCCGCCGGTTTATATACCTTCACATACTCCGGTGTAAATCCCTCGTAATAAAGTTTTCCATCCCGCTCTACTTTACGTTCAAACAGAACCGGCACCTTTTTCTCTTCGTACCACTGCATATATTCCTGTTTCAGATTTTCTGCCAATGTAAGCAGATGGGTGCTTCTGTCATTTTTTATCGACTCATCCACCTGATCTTTCATAGATGCTGCAACGGTTCCTTCACGTTTGGAGTATTTAAACACGTGAATCTCATAAAAACGAATCTGTTCCACAAATTCACAGGTCTTTGCAAATTCCTCTTCGGTCTCTCCCGGAAATCCTACAATAATATCCGTTGTAATCGCCGGATGTTCAAAATATTTTCTGAGGATTTTGCATTTCTCTTCATATTCTGCCGAATCATATTTTCGGTTCATCCGCTTCAGTACAGTGTCACATCCGCTCTGTAAAGACAGATGGAAATGCGGGCATACCTTCGGCAATCGGCTAAGTGCTTCTGCAAATGCATCTGTCACGATGCCAGGTTCCAAAGAGCCAAGACGTATCCGCTGAATGCCTGTAATTTTGTGAAGCTCTTCAATCAGTTCCAGAAGTGTCTCACCATGATCCACACCAAAAGAACTCAGATGGATACCTGTAAGCACGATTTCCTGATATCCGCCAGCCGCCAGCGCTTCTGCCTCTTTGCGGACATCTGCAATCTGCTTGCTGCGGACACGGCCTCTGGCATACGGAATGATGCAATAGCTGCAGAACTGGTTACAGCCATCCTGTACTTTCAGGAATGCCCTTGTATGTTCTGCGGCACGGCTGACATTCAGATTTTCATATTCCTGCACGCCCTGATTGATATCGATACAGGTATCTGTAACCCGATGTTCAGTCTCATATTCCTGAATAATGCGCAGCAGATCCTGCTTCCGGTTATTCCCGATCAGGATATCCACTGCCACATCTTCTTTTAATTTTTCATAGGCAGTCTGTACATAACAGCCGGTTCCGATGACGATGCTATCCGGATTCAAATGCTTTGCGCGATGCAGCATCTGACGGGATTTCCGATCAGCGATATTCGTTACAGAACAGGTATTGATAATATACACATCTGCTTTTTCTGAAAAAGGGACAATCTCGTAACCTGCATCCTCAAGCATCTGCTGCATAGCTTCTGTCTCGTAAGAGTTTACCTTACATCCAAGATTGTGTAATGCTGCTTTTTTCATAATCTATACCTCAATGTTATTGTTGCTTCCTAAATAATATCGTATAAAAAACACATCTTCCATTTTTATATTTCTTTTACTACTTCATACAGAAGTTTTTACATTCTGTGTTTTTTATAAAATACAACGTCCATTTTACCATTTCTTTCCCCTGCTAATTCCCGTTCTTCACGCATATCTTACTTGACTTTTGCCATGCAAAAAGTTACTATAATTACAGGAGTGGTCATCCAAAAGTGAATGGATCTTACCACTGGGAATCAGGGAGTAACATGGAATATTTACCCCTTGAAATATCTAATCAAAAAGGAGTGTTCTACATGAAAACAGTAAAAATTTCTTTAAATTCCATCGATAAAGTGAAAAGTTTTGTAAATACCATTTCACAGTACTCATTCGACTTTGATCTGATTTCCGGAAGATACGTTATCGATGCAAAATCTATCATGGGTATTTTCAGTCTGGATCTTTCCAAACCGATCGATCTTGCTATCCATGCAGAAGAAGACGTTGACAAAGTGCTCGAAACTTTAAAACCTTATATTGTTGAATAATTACGATTATTTTTTTGAAAGGCACTGCTGTTGCAGTGCCTTTTCTTTTTATGCTTCTACTTCGATAATCTCAGTCGTCTCAATGGCAGTTTTTACCATTTCATCAATTTTTTCCTGCAGATTCAGCTCCGAACGTTTGATGATGTTCAGATTCGGTTTTGTAACCGGATGTTTTGCCACAAAGATCGTGCAGCAGTCCTCGTATGGAAGGATGGATGTCTCGTAAGTATTGATTTTCTCAGACACTGCAATGATCTCGTTTTTATCAAATCCGATCAGTGGGCGGTATACCGGAAGGGTACATACTTCATTGGTCGCTGCCAGAGACTGCATCGTCTGACTTGCTACCTGTCCGATACTCTCTCCCGTGATCAGCCCCAGACAGTTGTCTTCTTTTGCAAAATGCTCTGCGATCTTCATCATATAACGGCGCATAATGATCGTAAGCTCATCATGCGGACACTGCTCATAAATGTACAGCTGAATCTCTGTAAAGTTGACCACATGCAGACGGATCGGTCCGCTGTAACGGGCAACCAGTTTTGCCAGATCTACGACTTTCTGTTTTGCGCGCTCACTGGTATATGGCGGTGCATGGAAATATACCGCTTCAATGGTAACACCGCGCTTTGCGATCATATAACCAGCTACCGGGCTGTCGATACCGCCGGATAACAACAGCATTGCTTTTCCGTTTGTTCCTACCGGCATTCCTCCCGGACCCGGAATGATCTCTGAATAAATATTGATCTTTGTACGGATCTCAATGTTCAGCATAATGTCCGGATTGTGAACGTCTACTTTCATTTCCGGATATGCATCCAGAATGATGCCGCCCATTTCCCGGTTGATTTCCTGAGAATCCAGTGGGAAATTCTTTCTTGCACGGCGGGATACAACTTTAAAAGTTTTATTTTTATCCGGGTACACATGATCCAGATACTCCAACACATCTTTTGCCAGCTGTTCAAATCCGTGATCTTCTACCTGTACCATCGGACATACGCCGACCACGCCAAAAACACTGGTCATAGCTTCCACTGCCTCGTCATAATCATAGTCACTGAGGGCATTGACATAAATACGTCCCTGCTCTTTTGTGATCTCAAATTCGCCTTCCACCGGTTTTAATGAAAAGCCGAGCATTTCCACCAGTTTATCCTCGAAGAGATAACGGTTCTTGCCTTTAATAGCGATTTCTCCGTATTTGATCAAAAATGAATGAAATTGAAACATTCTTTTTTCCTTTCTGTTTTCCTGTATCTATAAATTTATACTTTGGTGTCCATTATTTGTTACGCCCGATTGACACAAAAACCATTTAGACACCATTGTACTCAGTCCCGTTGTCATATTGCTGCCTTCTGTCTCATTGCAATCTATTTGTCAGTAATTTCTACCATGATAAATAGATTTTAATGTCTCTGGTATCTCCGAAGCATCGGAACCAAATCCCGCAATGCCTGCAATGCCAGATCCAGTTCTTCTTTTGTGGTGTACACGCTGAAACTGAATCGGATCGTTGACTCCTGTCTCGCCGGAGACAGTCCGATGCTGTGTAATGTATTTACTGCGGATGGATGATGAGAAGAACATGCGCTTCCTGCGGATACATAGACATTCCGGTCTTCCAATGCATGAAGCATAACCTCGCTTCGAATCCCCTCAAAGCTTACACTGACGATATGAGGAGCGGAATCTCTGCCAGTCTTTCCGTTTACGTATGCCTGCTCAATCTTTGATACTTCCTGTACAAAATAAGACTTTAATTCATACAGTTGATCCATCTTCGCTTCAAAATCTGTATAGGATTCCTGTGCCGCCAGTCCAAGTCCGGCAATTCCCGGTGTGTTCAGTGTACCGGAACGCATGCCTTTCTGCTGACCTCCACCGTAAGAGATCGGTTTTATCTTCGTCTTGTCTTTGATATAAAGGAAACCGATTCCTTTTGGTCCGTGGATCTTATGACCGCTGACAGATAACAGGTCGATGCCCAGCCGTTTTGGAACGATCTGCATCTTCCCATAAGCCTGTACCGCATCCACATGGATCAGTGCTGCCGGATTTTTCCCGTGAATGATACGGGCTGCCTCTTCCACAGGTTCCACTGCGCCAATCTCATTATTGATCAGCATAAGGGAAACAAGGATCGTATCCTGTCTGACCGCTTCCTCCAGCTGTTTCAAATCAATGATCCCATCCTGATCCACTTTCAGATATGTGATCTCAAATCCCTGTTCTTCCAGAAAAACCATCGGATTCTTCACGGAAGGATGCTCAATGGAAGTAGTAATGATATGCTTTCCTGCTCTCTGATTTGCCATCGCAGTTCCGATGATTGCCAGATTGTTAGACTCCGTTCCACCGGATGTATACAATATTTCTTTTTCCTGACAACGCAGCGTCTTTGCAATCCGCTGACTGGCTTCCTTTATATATTTTTCAGCTTCCACGCCTTTCATATGCATGGAAGACGCATTTCCATAATCCTCCGTCAGTACCTTTACTACCAGATCTTTGACGGTATCGGAACATCTCGTCGTTGCCGAATTATCCAGATATGCTTCTGTTGCCGTTCCCATATCTTTCCTGTTCTTCCTCTCTTATTTCTGTTTGGATGTTTTTCCACCCTGTTCTTATCTGTTTTTTTAACAAAACACGCTCATGTATCCATTTCTCAATTACCAAAGCCAAATAACCTGTCTTATTTTTAACTATACAAAAAAATTAGCACAGCTTTCTACAACTATATTTATATAAGAAATTTTATTTGGTATTGTTAATTTCATTATTTTTTTCAATACATTAAACATCTTTCATTTCCAACGTACTCATAAGTATGGACATCGTACAGATACCTGCCGTATCCGTGCGGAGAATCCTCTTTCCAAGGGAAATGATCTGCATGTCTTCGCGGGCAGCTGCGATTTCTTCTTCCGAAAACCCACCCTCCGGACCGATGATCACGCTGATGGATTTTCCCGGTTCTACCAGATCCAGTGCCTCTTTCGTAGCCAGCATGCCACTCTCATTTTCATAAGGAACCAGATTAACATCACATTGTCTGGCATACTCCAGTGCTTCACGGTAATTCATGATCGGATGGATCTGCGGAATAATGCTCCGTTTGGACTGTTTGGCTGCGCTTTCTGCGATCGCCTGCCAACGCCGGATCTTGTTTGCCGCTTTTTTCTCATCCAGCTTTACCACGCAATATTTCATTGCCACCGGAATAATCTCATGTACGCCAAGCTCCACTGCCTTTTCAATGACAGTCTCCATGCGATCGCCTTTTGGGATTGCCTGAAACAGATAAATGTCAGACGGCAATTCTGTCCGGGCAGCTTCCTCATCTAAAATATCCGCCTGCACAAAATCCGGTCCTACTTCCGCAATACTGCAGAAAAAGTCCCTATTTCCACTGCTGATACGGATCTTTTCTCCGACCTTCATGCGAAGCACATTTCGGATATGATTCACATCCGCTCCGGTAATCGTCACATATTCTTTTCCAATCTGACTGTCATCCACAAAAAACTGATGCATTCTGTTCCCCTTTATCTATCTCGAATCTCACATTATGCAAAATCCTAATTACTATAGCACGCAATGATAAAAGACGCAAGATACAGTTGCCGTCTTTTACTTAACTATCCTATATGCTTTCGTTATCTTCGCTTCTATCAATGTGCATACATTGCAGCTATTCTGGCACATCATTTTCCAGTAAAAATAGCAAAAATTTTATTTTCTGGCAGTGATGCTGACCCATTCACCCTGATGTGTGATCTCCACGATCTCCAGTCCTGCTGCCTCCAGTGCTTCCTTCACTTCATTTTCTTTAAAATCAATGATACCGGAAGTGATCAGGATCGTACCTTTTTTCATACGGGCAGGAATGACCGGTGCCATCGGAATGATAACATCTGCAAGAATATTTGCTACAACGATATCGTATTTCTCCTCGCCAACCTTCTCCTGAAGTTCCACATCATCAATAAGGTTTCCTACATAGAAAGTGCCCAACTCTCTGTCAAGATGGTTTACTTCCATATTTTCATAAGTAGAAGTCATACATGCATCGTCAATATCTGTACCGGTCACATGTTTTGCTCCCAGCTTCAGACTTACGATAGAAAGGATTCCGCTGCCGCATCCAAGATCCAGCACCTCATCTCCCTCTTTCATGTACTTCATCAGCTGTTTGATGCAAAGCTGTGTCGTCTCATGTTTACCGGTACCAAAAGACACGCCTGGATCGATCTCGATAAGGATCTTGCCTTCATCCTCTGCTGTAAGCTCTTCCCATGTCGGTTTGATCAGAATGCTGCGATCCTGGGCTGCGCCTTCTTCCACAGTCTCATCAATAGTAAACGCATGGAAAAACTCTTTCCAGTTGTTGATCCAGTCCTTGTCTTCCGTCTGGCTCTCTGTAATCGTGCCAGCACCCACTTCCACAAACAGGCGAAGCTCCTCGAGCCCCTCTTCCACCTGTTTTAACAGCGGCGCATTGTCCACGTCTGTATCCAGATAAAAGCTTACTTTTCCCACACCGTTATCCGGCGGTAACTCCGGCAGAAAATCAATAAACATTTTTGCCGTATCTTTCTGAGACAACTGTACATTGTCTTCGATCTCCACACCCTCGATGCCAAGATCAGACAGCATGCTGCTGACAAAATCCTCTGCTGCGGTAGTTGTCTCAATGGTGTATTTATTCCATTTCATAAGTTCGCTCTCCTTGTTCTATATGATTGCAGCCAGACTACTTTTGTAAAATAAACCGGCTGACTAAAACCTGAAAATTTTTCACTTGCATTCCATTATGCTTTCTTTATATAACAGAAATACGCATACAAATTAACTATACCTCATTCATCAGACACGTTACAAGAGAATTTTGATTTTTCTCTTAGGAAATTTTTCAAAATAACTGTTATACACTATTACATTGAAGAATTAACGATGCTGTATTTAATTTGAAAACTCTTCTATGGAAATCCTGTAATTTATTTTTATTAATGCAAAGACTATTACCTTATATGACTTTCTCCGCCTGAACTCAAACTATTTTTTACAACATTTTTGTCTGTCTGTTATTTTCCGATATTAAATATCCAATGCCGCATGATACCCCTGATATACTGCATTTGTGATGGTAGATACTTTTGCTGCATCCCCGATCACAGCCACATATGGTGCAGCATCCCGCAAGGCATCTGTGATCCGGTCTCTGGAGCGCTGTCCCAATGCACAGATAACAGTGGTTCCCGGAATCAGTTCCGTTGTTCCATCTTTTTTCTCGCAGAGGATTCCGTCTTTTCGGATCTCCATGCCTTTACAGCCCGTATGGACGGTAACGTATTTCTCAATTTCTTTTAATAATAACGGACGATGGCGCACATTGGCATCCACTGCCAGTTCGTCACGCATTTCCACGAGATGCACTGTTTTTCCTTCCATGCCAAGATGGATCGCGCACTCACAGCCTGCCAGACCGCCGCCAAAGACAACTACTTCATCTGTTACCTTTTCTTTTTCCCGATAATATTCCGTAACCGGAATGACCTGCGGATCATGGATACCAGGAATTGGCGGAATCAACGGTTCTGATCCAACCGCAATGATCAGAGCATCCGGCTGTTCCTGCTCTACATACTCTGGCGTCACTTCTGTCTCCAACCGTATCTCAACACCTGCATCCCGCGCAAATCGTTCATACGTTCCTGCCAATTCGTACATTTCATGTTTGAACGGAATTGCCCGTTCGCCAATCAGAATGCCTCCCGGTTCTGCCTGTTTTTCGCATAAAATAACCTGATGTCCCCGACGGGCTGCCGTATATGCCGCATACAGGCCACCCGGTCCGCCGCCTGCCACAAGTACCTTTTTCTTCTTTACCGCCGGATAGATTTCATCCCCTTCTATCTCTCTGCCGATCAATGGATTGACGGTACATCTGCGGGTAGCTGTTGCCGCCCGTTCTGCCATACAGGTAAAGCAGCGCAGACAATGGACGATCTCGTCTTCCCGGTTTTCCATAACTTTTCGTGGAAGGTACGGATCTGCCAGCAACGCTCTCGCCATCTCCACCACATCTGCTTTTCCGGATGCAAGAATCTCTTCCATCTGCTCCGGACTGTTCAGGGCACCAATCGTTGCCACCGGCACGGACACATGTTTCTTAATCTCTGCTGCCAGATACACATTGCATCCATGAGGACGGAACATGGACGGATGCGTATCTCCAAATCCTCTCTGATAGGTTCCGGCTGATATATGCAGCAGATCCACATAAGACTCGATCTGCTGTGCAATCCGCACGCCTTCTTTCAGATCATAACCGCCTTCAAAAAGTTCCGATCCACTCATACGAAATTCGATAGGAAATCCCTTTCCCACTTCTGCCCGGATCGCCTGTAACACTTCTACCGCAAACCGGCAGCGGTTTTCCAGCGAACCGCCGTAAGCATCTGTCCGTTTATTAAAATATGGGGAGAAAAACTGATTGAGCAGCCATCCATGTCCGCCATGCACCATGACCATCTCAAATCCCGCACGCTTTGCCAGCCCTGCAGTTTTTGCATAGGCCTGTACGATATCTGCGATCATGTCTTTCGTCAGTGCTTTGACCTGCACGCCATCTGCCCTTACCGTATCGCTTGGTCCCCACTGGCACAGCGTTTTTTGTTTTTCTTTATCCGTCATGTATGTTCCGGCAAACATCCCGGAATGGGACAGTTCAAGACTTGGAACCGCGCCATGGCGGCGGATGGCATCTGCCGTGTAGGTCGCTGCTGCCAGAGAATTTAGGATTCTTGTATCCAGATGATAGGCATGGGAGCCGTCCGTATCCGGATGCACCATGCATTCACTGACCGTTACCGCACCGGCGCCGCCCTTTGCACGCAGCTCGTAAAAAGCCGTTGACTTCGGTCCGATACAGCCATCATTAGTAATGTCCGTGCCGCCCATAGGCGCTGAAAACATACGATTTCGAAACGTTACATTTCCTATTTTTATCGGTTTACAAAGATTTGGATACTTTCGCTGCATTTCTTCTGCCTCACTTTCTTTTCACTTCTCCTTCTTCTATGTCTGACCAAAATATCTCGTATATCTGGTAAGTCGTTAATCACTTACATCTATTTTTAACATGAATATTTATCAAATAATCCATTTCAGTATAACATAAAAAGAGCTATGATTCACTGCTTTAAAAATGTAAAACATATTCACAACTCTCCGTTTATCAGCTTATTATCTTTTAAAAATCTCCTGATTCTATTTTAGTTATTTTCATAAACGTTCAGTTAATACCTTTCATTTATATTTTAATGACAACAAAAAGCAGACCATCTAGCACCATTTTGCCGATATAGTCTGCAACATCATTATAATATTTCAAAACGTATATGCCTGTTGAAAATCATAAGCATAAGAAAACCGTGTGATGCCGCCGGTCCTTAGCTCGTGGGCTGCCGAATTTGCAGCACAGGAGCTTATATACCGTTGCGAGCAGCACCCGAGCGGAAGCGGGTTTTCGTTGCTTATGATTTTCAACAGGCTTCAACATCTTTCTTTTTTAAATTTTTCTCAGCAACCGTAAGAAAGACGATTAATCGTCTTTCTTACCGAAGATACCGCCCTTCTTTTTATGTTTCTCATGTTTCGGAGCGGACTCTCCATTTTCTGCACTCTTCAGTGTATTTCCGGAAACAGCATCAAAGGCACGCAATGCGTCTTTTGCCTCTGCACTCAGTCCGGTAGGAACCTGAACAACCAGTGTTACATAATGGTCTCCACGGATATTTTTATTTCTCCAGGACGGAACGCCTTTTCCTTTCAGGCGGATACGGGTATCGGTCTGAGTACCCGGTTTCAGGTTGTATAAAACATCCCCGTCGATCGTGCTGATTTTTACTTCTCCGCCCAGTGCAGCCTGTGCAAAAGAAATCGGAGCGGTAGAATACAAATCCATATCGTTTCTCTGGAAGATAGGATGACGGGATACTACTACTTCTACCAGCAGATCACCTCTCGGACCTCCATTTACACCCGGCTCGCCTTTTTCACGGATACGAACGCTTTGGCCATCGTTGATACCAGCCGGGATATCCACAGAGATACGTCTTCTGCTTGATGTATAACCGGTTCCGCGGCAATCCGGACATTTCTCTTTGACAACCTTACCGGTTCCGTTACATTCCGGACACATCTGCACATTCTGTACCATACCAAACAGAGACTGCTGAGAAAATACGACTTTTCCTTTACCGCCACATTTTGTACAGGTTTCCGGACTAGTTCCCGGTTTTGCTCCTGTTCCGTGGCAGGTAGTACATTCATCTTTCAGTACGATATCCAGCTCTTTTTTACATCCAAATACCGCTTCTTCAAAGGTAATCCTTACAGATGCCCGCAGATTTGCGCCTTTCATCGGTCCATTATTCTGCTGACGTCTGGAACCGCCGCCAAAGAAATCTCCAAAAATATCTCCAAAACCCGAGAAATCAAAACCAGAGAAATCGAATCCGCCTGCTCCTGCGCCGCCTCCGCCATTTTCAAATGCCGCATGACCAAACTGATCATACTGTCTTCTCTTATCCGCATCACTTAAAACAGCGTATGCTTCGGAAGCCTCTTTAAATTTTATTTCTGCCTCTTTATCGCCCGGATTGGCATCCGGATGATATTTTTTGGCAAGTTTTCTATATGCTTTTTTGATCGTAGCATCATCTGCGCCTCTGTCGACGCCCAGAACCTCATAATAATCTCTCTTCTGCTCTGCCATAATCTTTTCCTTTCCTCCGATCTTCCGGGCTGATAATCTGTGTATGACCCGTTCCGATTATCCGTTGTAAATTACACATACACCAGGAAGCATTCTGCCCCCTGGTGTTCTGTATATTTTTCATCCGATGGGATATAACTTCCACACCTCATCTTCTGATTTTATTTTAATTTTATACTTCTTTGTAGTCAGCGTCTACAACATCATCATCCTGACCACCAGCCTGGCTGTAACCGCCTGCCTGACCAGCTCCGCCCTGAGGACCTGCGCCCTGCTGTGCCTGAGCCTGCTGCTCGTATACTTTCTGGAATACTTTCTGAGCGCTGTTTGTCAGTTTCTCTTTCGCCTGTTTCATCTCATCAATTTCAGCATCTGTCATCTGCTCCGGCTGTGGATGTGCATCCAGGATTGCTTTCAGTGCATCAATATCAGCCTGAACTTCTGCTTTGTCAGAGTCTGAGATGTTTGCTCCTACATCCTCCAGAGCTTTCTCTGTCTGGAATACGAAAGAATCTGCATCATTTCTTGCATCTACAGCTTCTTTTCTCTTCTTATCCTGAGCTTCGAACTCTGCTGCTTCTTTTACAGCTTTGTCGATATCAGCATCAGACATGTTAGATCCTGCTGTGATTGTGATATGCTGTTCTTTACCAGTTCCAAGATCTTTTGCGGATACATTTACGATACCGTTTGCATCGATATCAAATGTAACCTCGATCTGCGGTACACCACGACGTGCCGGTGCGATACCATCCAGACGGAACTGACCAAGTGATTTATTATCTTTTGCGAACTGACGCTCACCCTGTACTACGTTGATGTCTACAGCTGTCTGATTATCTGCTGCTGTAGAGAAGATCTGGCTCTTTCTGGTCGGGATTGTTGTATTTCTCTCGATCAGTCTTGTAGCTACACCACCCATTGTCTCGATGGACAGAGAAAGTGGAGTTACGTCCAGCAGTAAAACATCGCCTGCGCCTGCATCGCCTGCAAGCTTACCACCCTGGATAGAAGCGCCGATTGCTACGCACTCATCCGGGTTCAGGGATTTGCTCGGCTCTTTGCCTGTCATCTGTTTTACTTTATCCTGTACAGCCGGGATACGTGTAGAACCGCCTACTAACAGTACCTGACCAAGATCTGCTGCTGTGATGCCAGCATCTTTCAGTGCGTTCTGTACCGGGATAGAAGTTCTCTCTACCAGATCATGTGTTAATTCATCAAATTTCGCTCTTGTGAGGTTCATATCGAAATGTTTCGGTCCCTCAGCAGTAGCTGTGATGAATGGAAGGTTGATGTTAGTTGTAGTAGCGGAGGACAGCTCTTTCTTTGCTTTCTCTGCTGCTTCTTTTAATCTCTGCATAGCCATCTTGTCGCCTGACAGATCTACGCCTTCCTGTTTTTTGAACTCAGCGATCATGTAATCTGTGATCTTCTGGTCGAAGTCATCACCACCAAGTCTGTTATCTCCGGATGTAGATAATACTTCGATAACGCCATCACCGATCTCAATGATAGATACATCGAATGTACCACCGCCAAGGTCGTATACCATGATCTTCTGCTCGCTCTCGTTATCAAGACCATATGCAAGTGCTGCTGCTGTCGGCTCGTTGATGATACGTTTTACATCCAGACCAGCGATCTTACCTGCATCTTTGGTTGCCTGACGCTGAGCATCGTTGAAGTAAGCCGGTACAGTGATAACTGCTTCGGATACTTTCTCGCCAAGGTAATTCTCAGCATCTGCTTTCAGTTTCTGAAGGATCATTGCGGAAATCTCCTGTGGAGAATATTTCTTTCCGTCGATCTCTTTCTTGTAATCTGTACCCATCTCTCTTTTAATAGAAGAGATTGTTTTCTCTGCGTTGGTTACTGCCTGACGTTTTGCCGGCTCACCTACCAGTCTTTCTCCTGTTTTTGTGAAAGCTACTACAGACGGTGTAGTACGTGCGCCTTCTGTATTTGCGATAACTACCGGTTTACCGCCTTCCATAACTGCTACGCAGCTGTTTGTTGTTCCTAAGTCAATACCAATAATCTTACTCATGATGATTTCCTCCTGTTTCAATCTTTCAGTCTATCTGTAATCCTTTAGTTTGCTACTTTTACCATACTGTGTCTTACTACGGAATCATGGTATTTATAACCTTTCTGGAATTCCTCAGCCACAATATTTTCTCCCAGTTCTTCATCTTCCACATGCATTACTGCGTTATGAAGATTCGGGTCAAATTCTGCACCTGCTGCCTCGATAACGGTAACACCGATCTCTTCCAGCGTTGTCATCAGCTGTTTGTAAATCTTTTCCATACCTTCTGCAAAGGCGCTTCCTTTTTCCTCTTCCGGAATTGCTGTCAGTCCTCTTTCAAAGTTGTCTACAACCGGCAGAATTTTTTCTATGATGCTTTTGGCACCTGTTTCAAACATCTGACTTTTTTCTTTTTCTGTCCGTTTCCGGAAGTTATCGAATTCAGCCATCTGTCTTTTGACTCTGTCTGTCAGTTCTTCGATCTGAGCATCCTTTTTGTCTTTCTTTTTTTCTTTTCTTTTTTTCTTTTTGGAATCCTCCTCAGACTCCTGTGCGTCTTCTGCTTCTGTCTCCGCAGCTTCTGCTGTTTCTGTTTCCTGTGCGTCTTCCGCTTCTTTTGCTTCTGCTTCAGATTCCTCTGCTACAGTTTCCTCCAGATTTTCATCTTTCAGATTTTCTTCATTTATTGCCATCGGAATACTCCTTTCTATTCATCATTATCATCTTTATGGAATGCCTGATCCAGCTGGGTCTTTAACGTTTTCAGATTATCCATTACATTTTCATAATCCATTCGTTTCGGTCCCACGATACCGATGGTACCGTGCATACCGTCTCCCAGTTCATAGGTCGCAGTCACAACACTGCAATCTTTTAATTTCTGGATAGGGCTTTCATCGCCAATGTAAATCTGGATTCCGGTGTTTTCCTCATTGGAAACCGTTTCTTCCAGAAAGTCTTTCAGTTCTTTCTTCTCCTCAAATGCGGAGATAAATTCGCTTGCTTTCTGAGAATCACTTAATTCCGGATATTTAAAAATATTTGTGGCTCCGCTGGTATACACCTCCAGCTCTTCATCCTCCCGGATGGCCGCTGCGATCGCATCGAGAATCTCTTCTACGATCACGCTGTGGATACCTGCTTTTTCCTTCAGGATCGATATGGTACCCAGGTTAATCTGTTCTAATGTCAGACCATTTAAGCTTGTGTTCAACAAGATATTTAATTTCAGAATCGCTTCATTATCTAATGGTTCATCAATAGGAAGCATTCTGTTTTTTACGATGTTGTTGTCAAGAACAATGACTGCCAGAAGCTGATGCTCATCTACCGCAGACAGCTGAATGAATTTTACTTTACCACCCTGACTTTTCGGTGCGGCGATCATTGCTGCATAATTGGTATTTGTGGCAAGCATCTTTGCCATCTGTTTTAATACCTGTTCCATCTTTTCCGTCTTCTGGATGACAAATTCTTTCATCTCGGAAACTTCCCGGTCCTTTTCCACCATCAGGTTATCAACATAAAACCGATATCCCTGATCGGAAGGAATCCTTCCGGCTGATGTATGTGGTTGGACGATATATCCAAGTTCCTCAAGATCCGCCATTTCATTACGGATGGTGGCTGAACTCAGGTTCAGATCCGAATATTTTGATATCGTTCTGGATCCTACCGGCTCGCCGGTCTGCAAGTAGGTGCGGATAATCGCATTTAATATTTTGGTTTTTCTTTCATCTAACTCGTTCATCCGCTTCCTCCTGTTTGTGTTGTTAGCACTCATTTCTTTAGAGTGCTAATATGTTCTGTACATAATGTAGCACTGGGGCAAAATAATGTCAACCCTATTTTTTAATTTTTTTCATTTTCCGGACTAAGCCTTTGTTTTTATGCTATACCTGTTTTATTTTCTTTCCATATTTACTTCTGTATTACCAGTCTCTCCCGAAAAAATTTCTATCTACTTTTCAATATACAGCTTCCCATTGTACCCATTTATACATGGCAAAACTAGCATACACCCCATTCTAACGAACTTTATATTATCTATTCTGCCATTACCATTTACGTAGAACGAAAAAAAGGATCGTATCGACTCTGCTTTCCTTTTCCAGTTATCTGTTATCCCTTAAAAAGAAGCTTATCAGCCCATACGATCCTTCTATTATTTACTTTTTCTATTATTTTTACACGCAGTTTTCTAAAACCGGTCGACATACTCCAATACCCCTGTCAGGTCATCTGCCACACCATCCAGAATCTTTTTCAGTTCTTCATCTGGCTGGGACAGATCCGGCACCATAACAACATGACAGCCGGCACGATGCGCAGACAGTACTCCATTTGGCGCATCTTCTACGGCAATCGCTTCCTCCGGTCGGATGCCAAGCTGTTCACATGCATACAGGTAAACATCCGGGCACGGTTTCCCGTGTTTTACCATGCTGGTGGCAAGAATCCGGTCGAAGGAATCTCCAAGTCCTACGTCTGCGAGAAATCCTTTTGCCCGTTCCAGCACGCTCGCGGTTGCAATGGCGGTCTGAATGCCTTTTTTACGCAACGCATCCAACGTTTCAAAAATGCCTTTTTTTACTTCGATCGGATGCTTATCTGTATATTCTTTCATTAATACCTGGCGCAGCTTTCGGATCTTTTCCTGATCTGCGGTTGGTCCCAGCACTTTTTCAAAATAATCCTGTGCATATTCCCAGCCGAGGCTGCGCAATCCCAGCAGATCTTCATAAGAGATTGTAAATCCACTCTGCTCCACTGCCAGCCCCCAATATTTTGTATAAAGCTTCTCCGTATCCAAAACAGTTCCATCCATGTCAAATATTACTGCTTTTATCATTCTAACTGCTCCTTACACTTTTCAAGATAACTTTATCTCATTATATATGTGGTGTTTTCGATTACCTATAAACAGCATTTTCTTTATATAGAGAAAATAGCATTTACTTATCTAAACGCAAGCCTGCACTAACGATCTAACAAAAATTCTGCCAGCACATAGTTGCTCACATCAATGCCTTTTTCCGTCAGCTGCACCATTCCTTCATAACTGCGAAGCAGCCCCTGCTGTTCCAAATTTTTAAGCACCTGTCCATACACGCTTTCTATGTGCATTCCAAACTGCTGTTGAAATGTTTCTCTGGAAACTCCTTTCATCATACGAAGTCCGAGAAACATATATTCTTCCATCTGCTCTTGTCGTGTCAGACTTTGCGGATCCGGTCTGTCATATGTCCAGTGCAGGTAGGAGTCCATATCTGCCGGATTGCTATAACGACAGTTAGCGATCAGTGAAGATGCTCCCAGTCCCAGTCCGAGATAATCCATCCGTTTCCAGTAACCTACATTATGACGGCATTCTTTTCCAGGCTTTGCATAATTGGATATCTCATAACGATAATAACCTTTTTCTTTCAGAAAAGCTTCAGTCAGATCATACATCTGCCGTTCCATCTCTTCTGTCGGAAGAAACTTTGGCACTTCTCCTTTTTCACGAAGAAGTTCGTCAGCCTCATATTTTTCATAAAAAGGCGTTCCCTCTTCTATTATAAGGCTGTATGCGGAAATATGCTCTGGTTTTAACTGCGTCACTTTTTTCAGCGTCCGTTCCCAGCTTTTTACCGTCTGTCCCGGAAGCGCTGACATCAGATCCACATTGATGTTCTGGAAACCGCATTTCCGTGCCAGATCATATCCAAATAAGAATTCTTCATACGTGTGGATTCTGCCCAGCTGCTGCAATTCCTGTTCATCGGTGGATTGCAGTCCAAAACTGATCCGGTTGATGCCTGCACGACGGTATGCCTCCAGTTTTTCCCTGGACACCGTACCCGGATTACACTCAATGCTGATCTCCGCATCCGGAAGTATCTGAAATGCCTGCCGAACCGTCTGCATGATATCAACGATCTGTTGCCCGTGAAGAACAGATGGTGTTCCACCACCAAAAAAGATGCTGCTGACAGAACGTTTATGGAATGATTTTCCAAAATATCGGATCTCTTCTTTCAGTTTATGCAAATAAGCAAGCTTTGTCTCACTATCAGCAGTCATGGACAGGAAATCACAATATCCACACTTTTTCATACAAAACGGAATGTGTATATATAACTCCAGCATCGCTTATTTATCATCCAGCTTCAGAACGCTCATAAATGCTTTCTGCGGAATCTCTACATTGCCTACCTGACGCATACGCTTTTTACCTTCCTTCTGTTTTTCCAGAAGTTTTCTCTTACGGGAAATATCTCCGCCGTAACATTTTGCAAGTACGTCTTTGCGCATCGCTTTAACGGTCTCACGGGCAATGACTTTGCCGCCTACGGCTGCCTGGATCGGAATCTCAAAAAGATGTCTCGGGATCTCTTCTTTCAGCTTCTCACACATCTTCCGTCCACGCTCATAAGCGCTGCCGGAAAATACGATGAAGGAAAGAGCATCCACTTCTTCTTTATTAATAAGAATATCCAGTTTTACAAGCTCAGATTTCTCATAGCCCTTCATTTCATAATCAAAGGAGGCATATCCTCTGGATCTTGACTTCAGTGCATCAAAGAAATCGTAGATGATCTCGTTCAGCGGCAGATCATATTTGATCAGTGCTCTTGTCTCTTCAATATACTCCATACTGATGTATACGCCACGACGTTCCTGACACAAATCCATGATTGCGCCGATGTATTCGCTGGTAACCATGATCTCCGCAGATACAACCGGTTCTTCCATATAGTCGATTTCGGACGGATCCGGAAGATTGGACGGGTTAGTCAGTTCGATAACAGTACCATCTGTTTTGTGTACTTTATAGACAACACCCGGTGCTGTCGTTACGAGATCCAGATTGTATTCTCGCTCAAGACGCTCCTGTATAATCTCCAGATGCAACAGTCCCAAAAATCCACAACGGAAGCCAAAGCCCAGCGCCAGTGAAGTCTCCGGTTCAAACTGTAAGGCAGCATCATTCAGCTGTAATTTCTCCAGTGCATCCCGAAGATCCGGATATTTTGCACCATCTGCCGGATACAGACCGCAGTATACCATCGGATTTACTTTTTTATAACCAGGCAATGGTTCTGCGCATGGATGTTCCCGGTTTGTGATCGTATCACCCACCCGGGTGTCTTTTACATTTTTGATGCTGGCGGTAATGTAACCAACCATTCCGGCTGCCAGTTCATCACATGGGATAAACTGACCTGCGCCAAAGTATCCCACTTCTACAACATCAGCGGTAGCTCCAGTCGCCATCATTTTGATCGGTGTTCCCACTTTTACCGTTCCTTCTTTGATCCTGCAAAATACGATAACGCCTTTGTAGGAATCGTACAGAGAATCGAAGATCAATGCCTGCAGCGGTGCTTTCGGATCTCCCGTCGGCGCCGGGATCTTCTCTACGATCTGTTCCAGTACCTGATCAATATTCAGACCCGTCTTGGCAGAGATCAGCGGCGCATCCTGGGCTTCAATGCCGATCACATCTTCGATCTCTTCAATAACACGCTCCGGCTGGGCGCTTGGAAGGTCGATCTTATTGATAACAGGCATGACATCCAGATCATGATCCAGTGCCAGATACACATTTGCCAGTGTCTGTGCTTCCACACCCTGTGCCGCATCTACGACAAGAATCGCTCCGTCACAGGCTGCAAGGCTTCGGGACACTTCATAGTTGAAATCCACATGACCCGGCGTATCGATCAGGTTGAAGATATATTCTTCACCATTTTTCGCATTATAAATGATACGAACGGCCTGAGATTTGATCGTGATTCCACGTTCCCGCTCCAGATCCATATTGTCAAGCACCTGAGACTGCATCTCGCGGCTGGTCAGCAATCCCGTCTGCTCGATAATACGGTCTGCCAGTGTTGATTTTCCGTGGTCTATATGGGCAATAATACAAAAATTTCTGATTTTACTCTGGTCTATTGTCACAGTATGTTCCCCCTGCTCTTTTCTCTTTTTATCGTTACACATTTATCTCACAATCTTCAAATTCTTATATTCATAATAACAACCTATTTAAATACACTTTATCATGAACACAATATCCCAAGATTATAATCAGAGTTAGTATAGCACGGCTTTTCTTTATTTGTCCAGAAAATGATAGCAACCCAGCTTATTTCCCGGACAGTACCTGATGCAGAATATCAGCAAGCGGTTCCATGGCATTTTTTGCCTCCTGTACCGTATTGGTCTGGGCTCCCACTTCTACTAAAAGAGATTTGGGGCAGAAATGCATGTTATATCGATATCCTTTCAGATAAATATGTCGTGAAAAGCCCGGATATGTATTCATGGCCGCCAGCTGCATTTTTAAAGAAAATGCCAGATTATCTTCAATATAAGGATTGTACAGATAATCAATATCCCCCACCGCCGTGGTCCGGCTGAGTCCGTTAAAAAACATGATCTGCGCCATGGGTACACCGTTTTGTTCTGTCACAAGACGCGTCCCCTCCGGTACTCCATCCCGGTGCAGGTCGATGACTACTTCTATGGAAGGATTTTCTGCAAGGATCTCCTGCAGGGCAGGCGCCGCATTGGAATAGGCATGATCCCGGTCATTGACATCGTACTGTCCTTTGTGATGGATGACCTGATAGCCGTACTTTTGTGTCAGAAGATCTGTAAGCACATCTCCCACGCCCACTACGGATGTCGCCTCATCCCCTTCCACCGAATCTGCATATCCTTCCTGAGAATGGGTATGATAGACCAGGATCTGCGGTTTGGACGCATCCCCTTTTAAGGTACAGTCTTTTGCCAGCAATTCCGATGCATTCAACTGCTGTGCAGTAATCGTTGTGGTTTTGTCAACGACATAACATTTTTGCAGCAGATAATCAAAATCATTCAATTTTTCTACCGACAGGTTCCCAGTTGTCTGAACTGTATTCTGCTCCTGCTGTCCGTTCTGCCCATCTGCCTGCGCTGTCGCCGTGGAACTGTCTCCCGGCTGTCCTTCATCTGCCGCCTCCTGTGCCAGAATCGCTTCATAGGTAATGGTACTTTGCGTACTCGTCCCATAATCCGTTTCCGAATCTTCACATAATACCTTTTCCCTTGCCAATGTCGGGGAAATATTTCGGAACAGGGAAAAACAGGTCTCATATCGGATATTTTCAAAAGTGTTTCCGTATTGCAGCCAGATCATCACTGCCAGCATGACGGCAAATACCCCCAGACTGCATAAAAATTTTTGAATTGCTCTCTTTTTTCGTTTTCGCTCTCTTCTATCCCTCAAAGTAATCAAACGTTTCATTCCTATCTACTCCTGCTGCCACTGCGCAGCCTGTCAGAGTATATTATATGAAGCGTTATTCCCTTTTATGACTGTTTTATTTTTGATGATACCCTTTTTTGAAAATATTTATATTTTTTATAGTCACATTACTATAACATCATTGTGTGTCTAAATATTGCAGTTCATATAAATATTCTATCTATAATCTAAGATAATCTTGCCTCTCCAAGGAATGCCATATTCAGACCTTCTGCCACGGTAAAGCTCATCTGCGCAATGGCGGCATCGATGTCCTTTGGCGTCATGAACATATTATTCAGCTGTGGCGAAAGAAGTTCCCGGATCAATTCCCGCTGTTCTGCCTCATCCAGCGCTTTCCACGATCTGTTCAGTGCCTGCACAGAATCCATTTCTTCCAACGCATCCAGAAATCCGGTCATAGAATCATTCACAATCGTTACCGCTTCCACGACGGTAGGAATCCCAATGGCGATCACAGGGATACCGATAGATTCTTTCGTAATACTGTTTCTGTGGTTTCCGACTCCGGAACCGGGATTGATCCCTGTATCTGTGATCTGGATCGTTCTTCCCAGACGTCTAGCGCTCCTTGCCGCCAGCGCATCAATGACGATCAGAAGATCTGGGTGTACATTTTCCACCACTCCCTGAATGATCTCCACTGTTTCCATACCTGTCTGACCCATGACGCCGGGAACAATGCTGCTGATCAGCGGCGTATCCGGATCTTCATAAGCGTAATGACCGTATTCCTTTAACATATGTCTGGTAATGCACAGATGATCCACAGTCTGCGGTCCCAGTGCATCCGGCGTAACCATACGATTTCCCAGACCGGCGATCAAAACGGACAGCTCTTTTTCCTGATGGGGCAGCATCTGACGAAGCACCCGTGCCAGCTGTGCAGATACATCCCGGTGTCCCCGTTCTTCTGCCTGACTCATGGAAGATGCTTCTAATGTAATATATATCCCTTTCGGTTTTCCCATTTTGCGGGCAGCATTTTCTGTTTCAACAATAACCGTCGTGATACGGATATCTTCTTTTTCCATATATTCTTCACTGACTTTAATTCCATGACATTCTTTTTTGTCACTCCGAATCCGCTCATTTTCTTCCAACGCAAGGTCTGTACGCATTTCATTTCCCATATGCCCGTTCCCCCTGTTTTTTCTATACGCTTCTATGTTTTCATACACTTCACAAAACGATCTATATATCAAAAATGTATTTCCAAGCTACTTCCTCTCAAAGATTCCGTACATATCTGCTGTGGATCATCTTTCAAACGCTGGCAAACATTCCTTTTTCCATTGTTCTCATATTTTTTACAATTTTTTTCAAATTATGTATTGACATTTCATACTTCATCCAATATTATATATGAGTATGTTTACATTAGAACGTCCGCTTTAATGAAACAATATTTTAAGCAGGATTTACCCTCTATAGATTCTGCGATTCAGATATGTAAAGCATGGGAGGTATACAGATTTGGCTAACATTAAATCAGCAAAAAAAAGAATTATCGTTACAGCAACTAAAACAGAAAGAAACAAAGCAATCCGTTCTCAGGTAAAAACAGCTATCAAAAAAGTTGAGACCGCTGTTACTGCCGGAGACAAAGAGGCAGCTACTGCAGCTCTTGCTTCTGCAACTTCTGTAATCAGCAAAGCTGAGACAAAGGGTGTTTACCACAAAAACAATGCATCCAGAAAAGTTGCTCGTTTAGCTAAATTAGTGAACACAATCGCTTAAGATTCATTAAAAGCAATTTATAAAAAGAAACATCTGGTCCCGTCAACCAGATGTTTTTTTTATAGAAATAAGCCAACCGCTATCTTTAATCTATTTCTTTTTTCATTGATAGCTGCTGGCTTATTTTATATCATTCTAAATTTTATAATATCCATTATATCGTCAAAGTTTTTCACTTAACAGATGTTTTCTCTGCAAAAATAATCCATGTCATATTTTCACACATATGCAAAACTCTATCCATAAAATCATATCCTGACCGATATTATGAAACATCAGCACTATTCTGCTTTTTCTGTTCTTCGCCCCAGATGGCATGCTCATTCTTCTCATTTGTACGAATCTTAGTTGCAGACCGCAATTCGTAACTGAAGATTTTGCCATCTCCCACATTACCGGTATAGGCCGTTTTCTGAATCGTCTCAATGACCATTTCTTCCCATTTTTCAGAAGAAACAACAATCTCCAACTTAATCTTTGGCAACAGATTGATCTCTACCTCAGAACCACGCACATATCGCTTCATGCCACGTTGGGTACCACATCCCATGACCTGGGATACGGTAATACCATTTACACGTACGGCATTTAACGCTTCTTTTACATCCTCAAATTTTTCTTCATTAATAATTGCTTCTATCTTTATCAGCATTACAGATTCTCCTTTTCAAGCAAACACCATGCCATATACATTAATCCCAGCCATTGAAAGACGGATATGCTTTCTCGCCATGTTCTGCGATATCCAGACCGATGGTTTCTGATCTCTCGTCCACACGAAGTTTTGTAAAGATTCTTACCAGTCCGACACATACGAACGTTCCCACGACCGCAATCGCAATCGTCACACCAATACCGGCAAGCTGTGCAAGGAACAGATGCACATCGCCAAATACCAGTCCATCCCAGCGTGCCACACTGTTGATAGATGACTTTCCAAAAAGTCCGGTAGCAATACCACCCCAGATACCACCGATTCCATGGCATCCAAAAGCATCCAGTGCATCATCAATCTTCAATTTCTGTTTGATCAGTTTTACCATAAAATAACAGATCGGGCTGACTGCCGCGCCGATGATAAAAGCAGACCAGATCGGTACAAATCCTGCACCCGGCGTAATCGCCACCAGTCCTATGACAAGGCCGGTGGATGCACCGACCAGTGTTGGTTTCTTTTCTTTAATCACATCCAGGATCATCCAACTGAGCATGGCTACTGCTGCTGAAATCGCGCTTGTCATAAATGCATGGGCTGCAAGTCCGTCTGCTTTTAATGCGCTTCCTGCATTAAACCCAAACCAGCCAAACCAGAGCATGGCTGCGCCCAGTACAACAAACGGAATATTATGTACACGGTAAACAACTTTATTATACCCTTTTCTGCGTCCAAGTAAAATAGCCAGTGTCAGAGCTGTCACACCGGAACTGATATGTACCACATTTCCACCCGCAAAATCTACAGAACCGATGGAAGCAAGCCATCCGCCTTCTCCCCACACCATGTGAGCCAGCGGATAATATACAAGGACAGACCAGAAAGCGATAAACAAAAACAGCGCTTTAAATTTCATACGACCTACCAGCGCTCCTGTAATCAGTGCCGGTGTAATGATGGCAAACATCATCTGAAAAGCAATATATACAAAATGCGGTATACTGTCTGCATAAGGTCCCACATCATTCATTCCTATGCCGTGCAGAAATGCCCAGCGAAAATCTCCGATAATACCTGCATGATTCCCTCCAAAAGAAAGCGAATAGCCAAATGCTACCCACATAGCCACTGCAAGCCCCATGATAAACACACACGCCATCATGGTATTAACCACATTTTTTCTTCTTACCAGACCTCCATAGAAAAATGCCAGTCCCGGTGTCATAAAAAACACCAGTGCCGAGCATATGATCATAAAAGCGGTATCTCCTGTATTCATACTCCTGTCCTCCTGTTGCCTGTTCTATACCCAAAATCATACGACAAAAAAGGCGTCCGGATAGTAACTATCCAGACGCCTTTGTCTTGACTTTTTGAATTTTAGCACACAAAATCTGATTATGCAATACTTTTTTATGCTTTCATCAAACTTTTTTAGGTTGCAGCACAACCTTTTTCTCATTACCAGAGATTTTTTACATACCATATTGATTCCATGCCAGTTGCCTCGCCACACTTCGTTACATTTATGTCGGACATTGCATTTCTTTCCGTATTTACTCCATACACGAAATGATCATCAGCTCTACCGCCAGCTGATCGTTCATGCGACCTGTTTTGACATTTTCCTCCGCCTGCACACCCAGTTCCAATGCTCTGCGGATCTGTGCCATGGTAAAACTTCTTGCCTGTCCCAGATTCTTTCTGACGATAAATACCGGAATAGATGCTTTTTTTGCGATAGTTTGGTTATCATATCCCTTGCCGCCAAGATCTTTTACCTGCATCAGGATCTGAAACTGACGAACGATCAGAAACAGGATCCGCATCGATGGTTCCTTCAATGCCAGCAGGTCATAATACAGGTTCAGGGCTTCTTTCTTCTGTTTGCCGGCAATGGCATCAATCATCTTAAAGATCTGATTTGTGATCTGACCGGTGCAAACATCTTCCACATCCTGCGCGGTAATCTCTGTCCGTCCCCAGGTATAACTGATCAGCTTTTCCATTTCATTTTCTATATTTTCCATAGAAGTACCGCATCTGGACATAAAAAGCTGCAATACATTCCCTGTGATCCGTCGCCCTTCCCTTCGTAGCGCCTGCACGATCCATTTCGCCAATACTTCATCTGTCTGCACACGAAATTCTGCTACTCCGCCTAAAGACTTTACTGCTTTAAACATCTTCCCCCGCTTATCAACCGCCTCTTCTACAAAAATAAGTATCGTCGTCTCTGGCAGTTCCGGCAGATAGGCAGCCAGTTCTTCACAGGATGTCTTAAAAAAGCCACTGTTCTCAATCAGTATCACACGATGTTCTGCAAAAAACGGCAAAGTTTCCGCAAGGTCAATGATCTCTTTCGGATTGATCCCTTTCCCCTGAAACTTTGACAGGTTCATGGTATCATCCGGGTCTGTTACCGCATTCAGCAGTCTGTTTTTATACATATTTTGAAGATAAGGTTCATCGCCATACAAAAGGTATGCCCGGCGATAGATTCCATTCTTCAGATCTTCTTTTAATTTCAGCATATAGGTTCCTCATTTACTGCTCATTCTTCTTCCTGTTACAACAGTTTTATTTCTATTGACATTACCCACTCAACATTAAAAGGGGCATACTTTTATTTTTAATGACTGCTGTTTTCAGGTCGTACTGGTATTATACCAGATTTTGTAATATTCTGACATTTATTTACGTTTGTTAATCTGAATTTTTCCTTCTTTGAAAGTCACTGTGACCTGTCCTTCTTCCATCGTCTTATGAATTTCTGTTCCTGCTTCTTTCATACGTTGCAAGGCTTCTTCATGAGGATGTCCATACCGGTTCTTTTTTCCGCAGGAAATCACGGTATAATCCGGATGCGTCGCCTGCAGGAACTTCTCACTGCTGGAATTCTTCGAACCGTGATGGGATGCTTTCAGCACATCCAAAAACTGACCGCGGATCCCCGGCTGTTCTGCCAGCCATTCTTCCTGCGCACTTCCCATATCCCCAGCTAACAGCATCCTTACGGTTTTATATTCTGCCAGCATTGCCAGAGAACATTCATTGCGGTCTTTGGCCGCTTCCGTTACCTTTAAAGCACCATTTCCATCTTTACTATCCCTATTCTGGTCTGCATCTGCATAAAAAGAAATCCTCATATCGCCAGACAAAAGATATGCTCCCGAATCCGCTTCTATCACTTCTGTTCCCTGTTCTTTCGCCAGCTGCATGAGCTTCCACCAGGCATTGTCATGGGGCATCCCACTGGAAATCAGAAGATTGCGTACCTTGTAGCCGGAAGAAAGGATTTCTTCCAATCCACTTATATGATCCTCATCCCCGTGAGAAACAATCCAATAATCTATCGCTCGGACTCTGTGATATTTCAGAAACGGAAGAATCTCATAAGTGCCTACCGCACTTTCACTGACACTTCCCCCATCCACGAAAAATGTTGTCCCGTTTCCGCTGTTAAGGAAGATGCCATCTCCCTGCCCCACATCCAGAACGTCCATACGAAATTGTTTCGCTGGCGGACGCAGGAAAATGAACGTCAGAAAAATAACCGCTCCCAGCAAAAATACTTGCCCCAGATGCAAAATTTCCGGTTTTCTTTCTATATCTGACTTTAGCATATTTGATTCTACAGCTCTTTCGTGTTTTTGAATGTTCCGTTTCCATAAGAAGCCTGCAAAAAACAAGGCACAAAAATAGATACCTAGCATCCACCGCTCCGGTTGTCCGGTAATCCACACTCCGGATAATGGCAGCTTCAAAAGCACACTACACACCATCTGAAAAAATCGCAAAATCCAATGCCCTGGCACAAGCAACAGCCAACTAAATGGCATACCTGAAGCCCCGACCATTCCACCTGCCACACCGGAAGACAGTAGCACACCGGTAAAAGGAAGCACCAGCAGGTTTGCAGGAATACTGTACAATGGAATCTGATAATAAAAATATGCCGTCAGCGGAAGTGTCGTCAAAAGCACCGCGCAGCTGCCCCAGAGCCGACTTAACACTTTCTTACCGCACACTGAAAAAATCGCAAAAACATCCTGTTCCTTTTTATCTTGTTCTTTCCGATCAACACCATTTCTATGGGGAGTTTTATTTTCAAGAATATCTTCTTTTTTCCACTTCATCCGACCAAATCCTGCCGCACCCATAACTGCAAGATAAGAAAACAGAAATGCCGCATTCCACAGTAAATACGGGTTACACAGCAGACTTATCATCCCCACGCAGGCAAGCCCGCAAAATGTATCATATTTCCGCCCCGTAACCTGCGCCATAAGGAAGATTATAAACATGCCTCCTGCCCGCAATGCAGAGACCAACAGACCACTGAGCATGCAAAACAGCAGCACACAGCCACCAGAAGCCAACGCGCTGCCTTTCAGCCCCACTGTCAGCCTCCTTAACAGACGGTATACCCCCATACCGATCACAGAAATATGTAATCCTGAGACAGCCAGAATATGAGAAATCCCGGCATTGGTATACAACTGCTTTGTCTCCGGTTCCATCCAGCTTTTATCTCCCAGAACCATAGCAGACAGGATTCCCGCATCTGATTCCGTCAGCATCGACTGATAATAGGCCGCGATGCGGTTACGAAGCCGATAGATTTTCTCCTGCATAACCCATACACGGGCATCGATAACATTTATATCGTCAGCATACAGCACTGTTGCAATTCCAAGGCTGTGATAATAATTTCGTTCATCAAATGCCCCTTCGTTGCTGGCCTGTTCCATCCATCGCATACTGCTTTTTGCCTGTATAACCATCCCCATACTGCCCATATCTGTTTTTGTTTTCAAAATGATATTCCCTATATTTTTTATTACCTGATTTTGTATCTTATGATTTTTTATCCCCTGATCATTTTCTATATAAAATCCACTTTCATCATCGCTGACTGTTACTTCTTTTTCTGTTCCCGCTTTCCATATCATCCCCTTTCTCAGATAATAAAGATACTGCTCTCCTTTTTTCTCTTTTTTGTATATCTGTCCTTGTAAAACAATATTGCTCTCCTCCGGAATCCTCTGTATTTTCTGAAACGACTGCTGACTGTGTGCAAAAAAACCTGCCCCAAGACAGAAGAAAGCCAGAAGCACGATGCTCCTGACTATCTTTTGTGTAAGTAAACATTTTCGATTGTAATTTGTTGCCACCAGTACTGCAAGACCCACGACCAACATCCATAACGGCTCTTTTGCCGCCACAAGGATTCCCAGAAGAAGAGCTGTCCCCATACACAGAACAAACCGTCTGCTCATCTGTATCTTCTCTCCATTCTGTTCAAAACTAATTACCAATATTATTCTTCGGCGAAGCTTCATCTACTACTTTTACGTTCTCATTTTCTTCTGTAACAAGCTTCAGATTCTGTTTGTACTGCTCGGAAAGAGAATATTGCTCCCGATAAATCTTATCCGTCGTTCCATTTACTGATATCTGCACGGTATCTATGTTTGGCAGATCCGTCAGGGAATCTACGATAGAGTAGATTACCACATCCTCAGAAATGTTAAAATCATAATTCAAAAATCCCTGGTCGAGATTAACCAGACAGATTCCATCCATAACTGATACATTAATCAGCTGTGTCCCTTTCGGAATAGCACACTGGGCATTCTCTGATTTCGGTGCTTTTAAAAGCCGCTCCAGAACCAGTTTTTCCACAGACATATTACTGCTGTAATATACCTTCTGTACTTCCTTAACCAGACTTTTTCCATCCGTTGATGCAAAATACAGATTGATCTCTGTTTCCTGAATATTTTGAATCTCCTCTCCCGGATTATCTACAAAACTATCTGAAACCATCACACCAATCGCATTTCCATTATGATCCTTCAGATCTTTTCCTTCCACCCGAAAAGAAACACCTGTAATCCCGTCTAGCTGAAGCAGTGTTTTTGTAACTGCACTCCGACACAGCACCTCTGACACACTGTCCATTTTTTCATATTCCTGACTGAAATCAACATATACTGTTTCATCTGTAACAGAACAGTCCAGCAGAGATACGTTTTTCGGAATTGGATTCAGATAATCCACACTGTCCGTTTCACTGCTCATTGTCTGTATCAATTCTTTTATATCAGACTCCAAATCCGTACCTTGTAGTTCATATTCCTTTGCTACCAGACCATCCTGCTCTTTGCTCACATAAAACACCTGAAATGCACCGGGATCTTTTTTCTTTTCACATCCACCCAGAACCGGCAGAATGCCTAAAAGCAGGCACAGCAAAATGACTGCCGCTTTTTTTATATGTTTCTTCTGCATGATTCTCCTATCTTTTATTTACTCACATAGTCATATGAAAAGTATTTTTCACACTAATGCCCATTCCCTAGCTGTCAGCCAGAGGCATAAATAGCTATGAAAATGTATTTTCCACACTACCCTTCAATGTAGTTTAACGGGATTCGGACAATAAATGTCGTTCCCTCTCCTTCTACACTGTGTACCTTGATCGCGCCACGATGAAGAATCACTACATTTCTTGTAATTGCCAGTCCCAGACCTGTTCCACCGATCTCTCTGGAATGAGATTTGTCCACACGGTAAAACCGTTCAAAAATATGCGACTGTGATTCTTCCGGAATACCAATACCGGAATCCTCCACTTTCACATAAAAATGCTGATGATCCGCATTTAATGACACGTGTACCCATCCTTCCGGACGATTGTACTTGATTGCATTTTCGATCAGATTGGTCAATGCCAGAGAAATCTTAACCTCATCCACTTCTGCCGTGACTGGTCGGAAGCTTTCCAGCACCAGTTCCACATCTGCTTTTTTGGCAATCGGACGCAGCCGTTTCATGATCTGCTCCAGCAGATCATTGATATTCATAGACTGAATGTTCAGATCTGCAGAAGATTTATCCAGTTTGACCAGAGACAACAAATCATTTATAATCTTGTTCTCCCGGTCGATCTCATCGCCAATATCCTGCATAAATTCCTTATACAGTTCGATCGGAACATCCTCCTGCCCATTCAGCGAATCCGCAAGCACTTTCATGGAAGTCAGCGGCGTCTTCAGCTCATGGGACACATTGGATACAAATTCCTGCCGGGAACTATCCAACAGCTGCATCTGTTCAAGCATCTGTTTACAGGATTTGGAAATCAATTCTGTCTCCGTATAAGAATTGACCGGATCAAACTCATCCGCAAATCCCGCCTGCACATCACTGATAGAACGGTTCAGCCGTCTGAACGGTTTGACCATCTTTCCGGAAAGTGCAAATCCTACAAAAAAGATGACAATTCCCAAAATAATCTGCCATACAAGAAACCAGTTTTTCAGATAAGCAACCGTTTTGCTGATACTGTCCGTAGACACACTGACCAGCATCACGCCTTCTACATTTTTCTGTTTGGCTGTAGTATCTGTCAGTGGCAGTGTCAGTTCGATGTAACGGCTGTTTTTGTCATACTTTGACACAGACTGCCCCTGATAGGAATGAAATACCTCAGCGGACAGAATCGTTTTTCCATCATCCAGACTGTATGTATCTTTCACGATACAAAAATCGGAATTGATCAGCACGACTCTTCCATCATATAACGTTGAAATCTGATCCAGCTGGGTCGTAACAGTATCCTGCGATGGATTGGCCAGATAATCAGCTGCCATGATCTGCGCAGCTACCAGTTTTGCCTGACTTGTGATTTCCGAAGTACGCAGCTCCACCGCACGTTTTTCATATCCATGTACAACAGTTGCACGAAGCAGTGCGCATGGAAGTACGCCAAACGCAAACAGAAGCAGGATCATACGCATTCGAAAGCTTTTTAAAAACTGAACTAAAAAATGTATCATTGGATATTACACCTGCTTATCTGAACGGTAATAATAGCCGACACCCCATTTAGTATGTACGTATTTCGGCTCACTCGGTTTTGCTTCCACTTTTTCTCTCAGACGACGCACATGTACATCTACAGTTCTCACATCCCCCGGATATTCATAACCCCAGACGAGATTCAGCAGGTTTTCCCGACTATATACTTTGTTTGGATTTTTCACAAACAGCTCCATGAGATCAAACTCTTTTGCCGTAAGATTAATCTCTTTTCCAAGAATATACAATCTGCGGCTCTCACAGTCGATCTTCACATCTCCGTCTTCGATCACATTCGGATTCTTCGGTTTTGCTTCCTGTCTGGAAGTACGACGGATGATCGCTTTAATCCTAGCTTTTACCTCAAGGATGTTAAACGGTTTCGTTATGTAATCATCGGCTCCATACTCCAGTCCGAGGATCTTGTCCATATCATCGCCTTTTGCTGTCAGCATAATGATCGGCACCGAAGAAAATTCCCGGATCTGCTGACACACTTCAAATCCATCCATCTTCGGCAGCATCACGTCCAGAAGAATGATGTCGTAGGATTTTTCTTTTGCCATTTGCAACGCCTCTTCGCCGTCATAGGCACAATCCACCTCCATATCATCCTGCATCAGACTGAACCGGATTCCTTTCACGATCAGTTTTTCATCATCCACTACAAGCACTCGCCTGGCCATTTATACGCACCTCTCATTTATTTTTCAGACAGTGATCCTGTCTTTTAATTTTTCATAGGTTCCTTCTTTGATGCCATCCACTTTCATCAAATCCTCTATGGATTGGAACTTTCCATGTTCTTCTCTGTAGGAAATGATATTTCCGGCTTTTCCCTCTCCGATTCCGGGAAGCGTCATAAGCTGTTCCCGGCTGGCGGAATTAAGATTAATCTTACCTTCTGTCTGTCCGGAACCGGAACTCTCCTCCGTTCCCGTCACATCCGCAGGCAATCCCTGAGCTTCTTCTGTAGATGGAATGTATACCATCTGACCATCCTCCAGAAGCTGTGCCTGATTTACCGCTTTTAAGTCCGCATGTTCTGTCAGACCTCCGGCTCTCTGTATCAGGGTACAGACTCTCTCCTGACGGTTCATTTCATAAACGCCCGGATTGATCACTTCGCCGCAGATATAAACATACAACACCTCTGTGTTTTTCTGCCCATCCACACTGTCAGTCCCACTGTTTGCTGAATCCTCTGTTTGCGGTAAAGCCGTATCATCGGTCTTTTTTTTATCCATATCCGCAGTGGTAACAGACAGCTCTGTCTCTGCATCATGTCCCAGAAGCACCTTCGCTTCTTTTTCACAACCGCACATAAACAGGACACAGATGCTTATCATCAGTACGATCAAAATTATTTTAAAATAACCTCGCATGTTTCTCCTTTACAGCCTTCTGCCATAAAAGCGTCCCTGAAACATCCTAAGCATTATCATAAACAAATTTTCACGTTATTACAAGGGAATATTTTCTTAAGTTCCAGGATTTTTTACTCTTTCTGAAATACAAGGATGCCCACAATGGCAATCCCGATGCCGATCAGCTTCCTTACAGAAAACGGTGTCCGCTCCATGCCAAACAGTCCGATCAGTTCGATCAGGTATGCCGATGCGATCTGTGCCACTACAATAAATAATACCGCCCCCGCCGGGCCAAGGCTTGCCATGCTTTTTACTACGGTCAGGGTAATGAACGCTCCCATAACACCACCCAGCAGCAGATACCGGGGCTGTACATCTCCAATCGCAGTGAAGGAATGACGTCCTGTTACCGCCCAGCCCACCAAACATACCACCAGTGCCGTAAACTGTACCCAGCAGTTTGATACCCACAGCCCTGTCTCTTTCGTAACACCGGTATTAAATACCCCCTGCACACTCATGAGAATGCCGGAAAAAATCGCAATTAAAAATCCAACCATAGAGCCCTCCTGAACGTTTCTTTCCTGTCAGTATACTCTGTTGGTTGGATTTTTATACATGTCAACAGCACCTTTTCCTGTTATGTATCTCTGCCAGAGATGGGAAAACACTGTCTGTATGTTATCTGTCTTTCTACTATAAATTACCGTAATACAGCAACTACCCTATATCAATAGGATCAGTCAGCAAATGTATCCAGCACGCGCTGCAGTTTTTCAATCATTTCATCTACATGCTCTTTTTCGATCACAAGTGGCGGCACAAAACGCATTACATCGGCTCCTGCTGTGATCACGATCAGTCCTTCTTTCAGTGCTTTGGCTGCCACCTGTCCTACCGGAACGGTAAGCACCAGTCCCTGCATCAGTCCAAGACCTCTCCGTGCCGTTACAAAATCATATTTTTCAACGAGGCTGTCCAGCTTCTCTTCCAGATATGGTGCAATCTGCTGTACATGTTCCAAGATCTTATCCTCTTTCATGATATCAAATACTGTGCTTACTGCTGCGCCTACCAGCGGATTTCCACCGTATGTCGTACCATGATCTCCAGGCGCCAGAGATTTCTCTGCAACCTTCTCTGTCATAAGGAATGCGCCTACCGGCACGCCACACCCCAGCGCTTTTGCGCAGGTCATGATATCCGGTTTCACATCATAATGCTGCCATGCAAACATCTTACCGGTTCTTGCCATACCGCACTGGATTTCATCTGTGATCATGAGGATATCGTGCTCATCACACAGCTTACGGATGCCTTCGATAAATTCTTTCTCTGCCGGATAGATTCCGCCCTCACCCTGTACTGTCTCCAGAATGATTGCGCAGGTACGGTCTGTAATCTGCGCTTTTACGCTTTCCAGATCATTATACTCTGCAAAACGGACACCTGGAAGCAGCGGTTCAAACGGTTCCTGATAATGTTTTGTACCTGTTACTGATAATGCTCCAAGAGATCTTCCGTGGAATGCATGGTTCATGGCGATCACTTCATGTCCCGCATGACCGTCTCTTGTGTATGCATATTTTTTTGCTGCTTTTAAAGCGCCCTCGATCGCTTCTGTACCACTGTTGGTAAAGAAAATACGATCCATGCCAGAAGCTTCCAGCGCTTTTTCTGCTGCTGCAATGATCGGCGGATTGTAGTACAGATTGGAAGTGTGGATCAGTTTATCCACCTGTGCTTTTACCGCATCATTATATCTCTGGTTTCCATAGCCCAGAGCACACACAGCGATTCCTGCCGCAAAATCCAGATATTTCTTTCCTTCTACATCATAAAGGTAAACGCCTTCGCCTTTTTCCAGAACGATCTGGAAACGATTGTATGTATGGAGCAGCTCCTGCTCCGCTTTGTCGATATATTGCTGTTTATTCATTGTAAAATCTGTTCTCCTTATCTCCTATGATCGCGGTACCGATACCTTTATTTGTAAAGATCTCCAGTAACAGACAATGTGCGATACGTCCGTCCAGAATATGTACTCTGGAAACACCGTTTTCTACGGCATCCATACAGTTGTTCAGCTTCGGAAGCATTCCGCCGCCAATATGACCAGATTTCAGAAGTTCTTTTCCCTCAGCAACCGTCAATTCTGAGATCAGTGTACTCTTGTCATCCGGATCTTCATATACACCTTCGATATCTGTGAGAAATGCCAGTTTTTCTGCATTTACCGCTTTTGCGATTGCGCAGGCTGCATCATCTGCATTGATATTGTAAGTGTTAAAATCATCATCCAGACCGATCGGGCAGATGATCGGCAGGTAATCCTGTTCCAGCAGATCGAGAATGATCTTCGGATCTACATCTTTGATATCTCCTACAAATCCGATATCT
This sequence comes from uncultured Roseburia sp., assembly GCA_905193415.1. Lineage (GTDB taxonomy): Bacteria > Bacillota > Clostridia > Lachnospirales > Lachnospiraceae > Brotonthovivens. Next base: position 79,700 of record CAJJOP010000001.1, on the reverse strand, counting down.
TTGCCATCACTGTATTTTTTCTCAACTTTCAGCATTCCGCCGTCTTTACCGCTGATGCTGATTGCTTTTACGCCCAGCTCCTGTACGAGAGAAACCAGAGATTTTCCGACTTTATTTAATACCATCTCTGCAATCTCCATGGTCTCAGCATCTGTTTTACGCAGACCATTGATAAATACCGGCTCCTTGCCAGCCTTTGCCACCCATTTGCTGATCTCTTTTCCACCGCCATGTACAATGATCGGTTTGAAGCCAACCAGTTTCAAAAGGGTAACATCCTGTATTACATGACGTTTCAGTTCCTCATCTACCATTGCGCTTCCGCCGTATTTTACAACAATGATCTTACGATTAAAACGCTGGATATATGGAAGTGCCTCAATGAGCACCTCGGCTTTTTCCATGATCTCTGTCATATCTTTCTGCTGCATTTTCTATGTATCCTCCTGTATATCGCTATATACGCTTTATTTTTTTCGTTCTCCGCTCCTCTGCGTCCTTCTGATCTCCCAGTTGTTGAGCGAGCACTATCAGATAGTTCTGTTTTCTATTTAAAACATCTTCAAATTTACTCTACTCATTGAACCGGGTAATATTTTCCTCGTTCAGATCAAATTCATAATAATTGACATCGCCCCGGTCTACCCAGCCCACATGTCTCCAGAATTCATTTCCACCGGCATTTCTTTTAAAGGCGATCAGATGCACTTTGTTAATCTGTTCCGCCTGCAGGGCACGCATGCATGCGATCGCCATCTGCTTTCCGATGCCCTGTTTTCTGTAATCCTGATGTACGCACACATGATACAGGTATCCGCTGCGTCCGTCATGCCCACAGAGGATGCCGCCAACAATTTTATTTCCCACTTCCGCTACCATGCTCGTAGTGGGATTTCTCTTCAGGAAACGCTCCGTTCCCTCCCGGGAATCATCAATGCTTCGGATACCAAATCCCCGAATTGTTTTCCACAGTTCATACAACTGATCATAATCTTCTATTTTCATCGGACGTATTTTGATATCCATCTTTATAAACCTTTCCTGCGTTACAATTTTTAGATTGATCCTATTTACAAATAAGGATGCCAGCATTCTTATTTCATCATCTTTTTACACTGCGTTCTTTTTCGCACAGCATGAAGCATTTCCAGTATCTGACTTATACTGCTCTGCTTTTATTCTCAACAACAGCAGCTTCTAAAATCTGTTAATTTCGGCTCTTATATATTTTTACGGGAATACCGGTACCAGTTCAAGGCCTTCTGTCTCCGGAAGTCCAAACAGCAGGTTCATATTCTGAACTGCCTGTCCGGCTGCACCTTTTACAAGGTTATCCAGTGCGCCCATCATGATGACACGACCGGTTCTCTCATCGATCTTGAAGTTTACGTCTACGAAATTGGAGCCTTCCACCCATCGGGTCTCCGGAACCACATCTTTCGGAAGTACACGGACAAATTTTTCATCTTTATAATATTTGTCATAAGCTGCTTTCAGTTCATCATAAGTCGGCAGGCTGCCATCTGCTTTTTTCTTCAATGTGGCATATTCTGTTGCCAGGATTCCACGGTTCATCGGAACGAGATGCGGTGTGAAGTTGATCACGATCGGATGTCCGGCTGCATATCCCAGCTGTTCCTCGATCTCGGGAGTATGTCTGTGGGTAGCCACACCGTAAGCTTTCATATTTTCATTGACTTCACAGAAAAGGTTGGCTACTTTTGCGCCTCTTCCTGCTCCGGAAGTACCGGATTTGGCATCCACGATCAATGTATCCGGATCGATCAGTCCTTCTTTTACCAGCGGATAAGCTGTAAGAATAGAACAGGTCGTATAACATCCCGGATTTGCCACCAGTCTTGCACCTTTTACTTTATCACGGTTGAGCTCACACAGACCGTAAACTGCCTCGTCGATAAACTGTGGGCTCTTATGCTCGATCTTATACCATTTTTCATATATGGATACATCCTTGATACGGAAATCAGCGCTGAGATCTACAATCTTAACTTTCTGAAGAATCTCCTCTGTAAGTACAGAAGCCAGAAATCCCTGCGGGGTTGCCGTAAAGATCACATCCACCTCTTCTGCCAGCTGCGCAATGTTGTCATCCAGACATTTTGCATCCACCAGTTCAAACATATTGCGGTATACGGATGCATAGTTTTCATCAATATAACTTCTTGATCCGTACCATTTGATCTCTACTTCTTTGTGCCCCAGCAGAAGCCTTACCAGCTCTGCACCCGCATATCCGGTAGCACCAATGATTCCTGCTTTTATCATTTTTTATAAACCTCTTTTCCAGACTGCATTTTTATCGTATGCACTTTATGCATTGTTTTTGCATATTTATTCATTAATTCATTTTTATATGTAAATGAAAATGCCCTGAATTCGGGCACAATAGATAATATAGCACACTTTAAACTATATTAAAAGGTTTTTTTTACATTTTTACAAATCTGTTACCTTTGTACAGGTCAATGTATTTTTATAATATAATTATGTATATTTTTTAACTTGCGATTTACTGTGGTTTGTTGTAAACTACACCTATGGGATTCCGGAGATCTACTTTCATTCCGGATTTCGAATTCAGATTTTAATGGAAAGGAACCATATACATTATGAAAGAAAAAGTTGTTTTAGCATACTCAGGCGGACTTGATACCACAGCGATCATTCCGTGGTTAAAAGAGACTTATGATTATGACGTTGTATGCTGCTGTGTAGACTGCGGACAGGGCAAAGAGCTTGAGGGACTTGAGGAGCGTGCTCAGTATTCAGGCGCTTCCAAATTATATATTGAAGATATCTGTGATGAATTCGCAGAGGATTACATCATCCCGTGTGTACAGGCCGGTGCTGTATACGAGAACAAATACTTACTCGGTACTTCCATGGCCCGTCCGGGAATCGCAAAAAAATTAGTTGAGATTGCCAGAAAAGAAGGCGCTACCGCTATCTGCCACGGCGCTACCGGTAAAGGAAATGACCAGATCCGTTTCGAGCTTTCCATCAAAGCGCTCGCTCCGGACATCAAGATCATCGCTCCATGGCGTGATTCCAAATGGAAAATTGACTCCCGTGAAGGTGAGATTGAATACTGTAAAGCACACGGCATTGACCTTCCGTTCTCTGTAGACCAGAGTTACAGCCGTGACTGCAACTTATGGCACATCAGTCACGAAGGACTGGAACTGGAAGATCCGTCTAACGAGCCAAACTACGAGCATCTTCTTGTTTTAAGTGTTACTCCGGAAAAAGCTCCGGACGAACCGGAATATGTTACCATGACATTTGAAGCAGGTGTACCGAAAACTGTAAATGGCAAAGAGATGAAGGTTGCTGACATCATCCGCGAACTGAACCGTCTCGGCGGCAAACATGGTATCGGCATCGTTGATATCGTAGAGAACCGTGTTGTTGGTATGAAATCCCGTGGCGTATATGAGACTCCTGGCGGAACCATCCTCTTAGAGGCTCAGAAACAGCTGGAAGAGCTGGTACTTGACCGCGCTACCATGGATGTTAAGAAAGATATGGGCAACCGTATGGCTCAGATCGTATACGAAGGAAAATGGTTCACACCGCTTCGTGAGGCAGTACAGGCTTTCGTTGAGTCCACACAGAAATATGTTACCGGCGAAGTAAAATTCAAACTTTACAAAGGCAACATCATCAAAGCTGGTACAACTTCTCCATACTCTCTGTACAGCGAGTCACTGGCAAGCTTTACAACTGGCGATCTGTATGACCATCATGACGCAGAAGGCTTCATCACTCTGTTTGGTCTTCCTCTGAAAGTTCGCGCTATGAAAATGGCTGAGTTGAAAAACGAGAATAACAAATAAGCAGATTTGACAGCTTTTGCAGCTTTACACATTGGGTTTTCTATCATCTTATTCTTTTTCCTGCTGGAAAATATTTTTCTGATATAGAACAATCCTATACATAACAGAAATAAAGAAACCGGGCAATCAATTTTATCTGATAAAATGATTACCCGGTTTTCTTATAGTTTATATACATCAGACAATCTGTCCGATAATCTCCAGTCCTTCCCGCATCTGCTTTTCCGTCAAACCACCATACCCCAACAGCAACACCGGTTTTTCAAAATGTGGATTCCGGCTGATAAAATATTCGGAAATGCCATAGACACGCACCCCCTCTTTTTTGCATCCCTCCAGAATCTCTTCTTCATGCTTCTCGCTGTTGACTTCCACAAGAAAATGCAGACCGGCATTCTCTCCCATAACTTTCCCTGCCCAATCGCACTGGCGCAATGCTGCCAGAAGATAGTCGTGCTTTCCTTTATAGATGCCGCGCATACGGTTGAGATTTTTTTCAAATACCCCCTCCTGCATAAGCTGATAAATAGTCTGCTGCATGATATTCGGCACGGTACAGGAATAAAACCCACACTTCTGAATATATGTTTCCAGTAATTTTTCCGGCAGAACCATGTAACTGACACGGGTGGATGGCGCGATGCTTTTGGAAAAAGTTCCAAGATAGATAACGTTTCCACCCCGGTCCATGCCCTGCAATGCCGGAATTGGTTTTCCTTTATATCGGAATTCACTGTCATAATCATCTTCAATGATATAGCGTTCCGGCTTCTCTGCCGCCCAGCCAAGTAATTCCAGACGACGCTTCATCTGCATGACGGTTCCCAGCGGGAATTGATGGGATGGCATTACATAGGCAAGATCCGCACCGGAATCCCGCAGCTGTCCAATCAGCAGTCCGCTTTCATCCAGCTCGATTTCTTTTACCTTATATCCAATATTACAAAAAGTACGATACGCCTGCAAATATGTGGGAGACTCCATAGCAACCCAACGGTCTTTTCCAAGAATCTGGGATAAAAGCAGCTGCAGATACTCGTTTCCTGCGCCCAAAATAATCTGCTGCGGTTCACAGTTTACATTTCTCGACCGATACAGATACTCACAGATCGCCCCGCGAAGCTTCTCATCCCCAAAAGAAAGACTGCTGTGCAGCATCTGCTCTCCCTGATCCAACATAAGATTTCGCATAATTTTTCCCATGGGCGCATAAGGAAACTGTTCCAGATCAATTCCATTTGGGGAAAAATCAATACGATATGTCTGTTTCTTCGGTTTCCGTTCTGCTTTTTTCTCCTGACTTGCTGCCACGGTTTTTCGTTCCATTCCCGAAAGCTGATACAGTTCCTGCACATCGCAGGCATAATATCCCCGATAAGGCTCCGAATAAATATACCCTTCAGACAGTAGCTGCTCATATGCCAGCTCTACGGTGCTGCGGCTGACCTGCAGATATTCTGATTGAAAGCGGGTGGATGGCAGTTTCTCGCCCTCTCCAATCTTTCCGTTTAAAATATCCTGTCGTATCGCATCATAAATCTGCTCGTATAATGGTTTTTTAATATCACTGCGCAGCGTAATCGATAATTCTTTCATAATGCCCTCCATCTGGCTTGCTTATCTTCCTGTATTATTTTATCATCTTACATACCAGATTACAATTCAAACCGGATGTCATACCCAAATTCCCTGCATTTCTCTTACTTTTTACAGAAAAAAGTCAGTGATAAGCCATCAACCGAATGTCGGTTTTTGACAACACACTGACTTTTCATCATTTCAAGCTATTATAAAATATTTTATCCAGACAGACTTATTTCAAGGGATGCATATTTTTAATCCTTAACCCTGTGTCGGAAGCTTATAGGAACTCTTCAGTGACACGATCCGATTAAATACCAGTGCATCCGGTGTAGAATCTTTGGCATCCACACAGAAGAATCCCTGACGTACAAACTGGAAGCTATCGTATTTTTCTGCTGTTCCAAGAGACGGCTCTACATAGCAGTCTTTTAAAACAGTCAGGGAATTCGGATTCAGGTTCAGGCTTCCGTCTTCGTTGTATACGCCCTTCTCCTCATCAATGATATTCTCATACAGCCGTACTTCTGCTTTCAGCGCATGCTGTGCAGATACCCAGTGGATCGTTCCTCTTACCTTTCTGCCATCCGGGCTGTTGCCGCCGCGGCTTTCCGGGTCATAGGTACAATGAATCTCTGTGATGTTTCCATTTTCATCTTTCTCAAATCCGGTACAGGTTACAAAATACGCATTCATCAGGCGCACTTCGTTGCCCGGATACAGACGACGGTATTTTTTCGGCGGCTCTTCCATAAAATCATCCCGCTCGATATATAATTCTCTGGAAAACGGTACGGTTCTCGTTCCAAGTTCCGGATTTTCCAGGTTGTTGTCCACTTCCAGTTCCTCTGTCTGTCCTTCCGGGTAATTGTCAACGATCAGTTTTACCGGATCAAGGACCGCCATTGCTCTGGAGCGTTTCAGCTTCAAATCTTCACGGATGCAGTACTCAAGCATTGCATAATCTACAGAGCTGTTGCTCTTTGAGATGCCACAGAGTTCTACAAACTTCTGAATAGACTCCGGTGTAAATCCTCTTCTTCTCAGCGCTGCAATCGATACCAGACGCGGATCATCCCATCCGTCTACAATACCTTCTTCTACCAGACGTTTGATATAACGTTTACCGGTTACCACATTGGTCAGATACAGTTTTGCAAACTCGATCTGTTTCGGCGGATGCGGATACTCCAGTTCACGAACGACCCAGTCATACAGCGGACGATGATCTTCGAACTCCAGTGTACAGATAGAATGGGTTACACCTTCAATGGCATCCTCAATAGGATGTGCAAAATCGTACATCGGATAGATGCACCAGGTATCTCCGGTTCTGTGATGATGCATATGCGCCACACGATAGATGATCGGATCTCTCATGTTAATATTCGGAGATGCCATATCAATCTTTGCACGAAGAACTTTTGTTCCATCTTCATATTTTCCATTTTTCATGTCCTCGAACAGCTGCAGGTTTTCCTCCACGCTGCGGTTGCGGTACGGGCTTTCTTTTCCCGGCTCTGTCAGAGTTCCGCGATACTCACGGATCTCTTCCGGCGTCAGGTCGCACACATACGCTTTTCCTTTTTTGATCAGCTTGATGGCAGCTTCATACATTTGTTCAAAATAGTCAGATGCAAAAAACAGTCTGTCTTCCCAGTCAGCGCCCAGCCATTCCACATCTTTTTTGATGGACTCTACAAATTCAAACTTCTCCTTTGTAGGATTGGTGTCATCAAAACGCATGTTGAATTTACCGTGATATTTCTGCGCAAGTCCGTAGTTCAACAAAATAGACTTTGCATGTCCTATATGAAGATATCCGTTCGGTTCCGGCGGAAAACGGGTGCAGACTGTCTCGCAGTTTCCCTCTTCGATATCTTTATCAATGATCTGTTCAATAAAATTTTTGGAAATAGTTTCGTTTTCCATTCTCAATCCTCCAGTGTTGACACTCTTTTCGGTCACATAATATACATAAAAATTTATCACAGCTGAGCATTTCCGTCAATTCATTTTCCTGGGTGCTGCCTCTGTTTTTCCTATTTCTTTCATATTTTAGACGGTTTCTCATGATTTTACCAAAAAACTGTCTGTATCACAATGTTATCTTCAATAAAACAGAAAAGTTCTGCATCATACATATCGTATAACACAGAACTTTTTACATATGTGTGATTATTTATTATATTACTTACATACCGTTGTTTTTGCCCTATAGCATCAACATATTTTCATCAGGAATGCTTCACATGCTTATGGGTAAACAGATGATCCTGACAATACTCATAGTTACCATCACACTTTGAACAGAATCGGAATTCCAGATTCGGATCATCCAACTCTGTGCGTCCGCAGATGGCGCATTTATGTCTTGTGATCTGTCCCTGACCAGATCGTCCATTTCCGGCATTCGTTGTACGTCCGCCCATACCGCTCTGTCCCATCTGGCGACGGAAATCCCGTTTCCGCTTCATCTCATGCGGCGAATATGCCTTCATATTTCTCGTCAGCAGGAAGAAGATAATAAAGTTCAGTAAAGATGCGAGAATCGCTACTCTTGCCACCCAGCCGGAAGAAATCGCGCTTGCAACAGCCAGAGCCGCATACACGATCGCCATCCATTTCATCTTGATCGGAATGATAAAATACAACATGACCTTCATATCCGGATAGCATACCGCAAAAGCAAGGAAAATGGACAAATTGATGTAATAGGTGCTGAAATAACCGCCAAGCACCTGCTGTCCCATCAGGAAATACATCAGGATTGCACCAAGCACCGTAAAAATCATTCCACCAAAGATATAGACGTTAAACCGGAAAGATCCCCAGGTCTGTTCCAATACCGTTCCCAGCTGATAATAAAAGATCATCATAATGATGGCAAAGAAAATATTGGTCTGTGGCGGTATCAGAATCCAGGAGACCAGACGCCATACCTGCCCGTAATGAAAGATCATGTAAGGTTCCAATGTCAGAAAGCTCATAAACCGCGGTGCCACAAATTCAATAATATAGCCAATGATATAACAGATGATGATATATTTCATCAGCCCCGTGATAGCATGCCTTCCAAACTTTCGCTCAAGCTTATTTAAAAAATTCATAGATTTCCTCATTTCCTGTCATTTATCAAATGGTACATCCGTTTTTTGATATGCTAAACATTATAATTTTCCTGCTGATGTTTGTCAATGAAGCCAACGATTGTTCACAAAGTCTTTATAATTTCCCCACCGGCACACAGATCTCATCTCCCGGCTGCAGCTGGTAGATGTTTACATAAGGATTTTCATACATCAGCTGCTCTACTTCCACATGATGCATCTTTGCAATCTTATATAAGGTGTCGCCCTCTTTTACCACATGGATGATTCCCCTGCAAAGTCCATCTGTCATATAATTTCTTTCCATATCCGATTTCCTTCCATTTACCTTAATTTACACTCAACCATATATTACTTACCATACAGATAATAATAAATCATCTTTCAAACCATTTACATGCATAAATCCCGTATCATCTTACTATTTCTAATCGCACCTCCATTCTATGAACATTTTCAGGTATCTTTTTTTGAACACTTCACATTTATTTGACCTGATATCCTCTCTATCCTTCCCCCAAAATGTTATTCCACTCCCCGCCTTACACGACAAAATATATATCAAAAACAGTTTTCCCCATCTGTATAAATCCCCTTTACAATATATGAGCACTGACAAATAAATGTTCCTTTCAGCCGATTCTCCTGCTAAAAACCAGCTAAGAAACCTATTAAAAAACTCTAAAGTCGTGGACTTTTACTTCCCCTTGTCGTATAATGTCATGTGATTCAATCTAAAAAGAACAGAAATACATTATTAATAGGAAATTATAGGTGATACAATGAATAATTTAAAACTGCATAAACTCGGGATTGACATCGGTTCAACCACTGTAAAGATTGCAATTTTAGATGAGGATAATAACATTTTGTTCTCAGACTACGAGAGACACTTCGCAAATATCCGCGAAACTCTCTCTGATCTGCTGAAAAAAGCACATGAAAAACTTGGAAATCTGAAGACATCTCCAATGATCACAGGTTCCGGCGGACTGACTCTGGCAAACTATCTTGGCGTGCCTTTTACTCAGGAAGTAGTAGCGGTATCTACTGCTCTGGAAGATTATGCGCCACAGACAGATGTAGCCATTGAGCTTGGAGGCGAAGATGCCAAGATCATTTATTTTGAAGGCGGAAATGTAGAACAGCGTATGAACGGCGTCTGTGCCGGCGGTACCGGTTCTTTCATCGACCAGATGGCTTCCCTGATCCAGACGGATGCCAGCGGTCTGAATGAATATGCCAAAAGCTACAAAGCGCTGTATCCGATTGCTGCCCGCTGCGGCGTATTTGCAAAAACGGATATCCAGCCGCTGATCAACGAAGGCGCTACACGAGAAGATCTGGCCGCTTCTATTTTCCAGGCCATCGTAAACCAGACTATTTCCGGTCTTGCCTGCGGAAAACCGATCCGCGGACATGTCGCTTTTCTGGGCGGTCCGCTCCACTTCCTTTCCGAATTAAAGGAAGCGTTCATCCGTACACTCAAGCTGGATGACGAGCATATCATCGCTCCGGATCACTCACACCTTTTTGCAGCCATCGGTTCTGCATTAAACTACAAAGAAGATGTGACTTTCACACTGGATGAACTGCTGGAAAAACTGTCTTCCAATCTGAAACTGGAATTCGAAGTTGCCCGTATGGATCCACTGTTTAAAAACAAAACAGAATATCAGGAATTTACCGATCGCCACAACGGTCACTGTGTAAAAAAAGGCGACCTCGCTTCTTATAAGGGAAAATGCTTCCTCGGTATCGATGCCGGTTCCACTACAACAAAAGTAGCTCTGGTAGCAGAAGACGGTACTCTGCTGTACTCTTTCTACAGCAGCAATAACGGAAGCCCGCTGGCTACATCCATCCGTTCCATAAAAGAGATCCATGACCAGATGCCGGCGGATGCAGAAATCGTATACTCCTGTTCTACCGGATACGGTGAGGCACTGTTAAAAGCAGCGCTCATGCTGGACGAAGGCGAAGTAGAAACCATCGCCCACTATACCGCTGCCGCATTTTTCGATCCGGAAGTAGACTGCATCCTTGACATCGGCGGTCAGGATATGAAATGCATCAAGATCAAAGATCAGACCGTTGACAGCGTACAGTTAAATGAGGCATGTTCCTCCGGATGCGGTTCCTTTATCGAGACCTTTGCAAAATCCTTAAATTACAGCGTACAGGACTTTGCAAAAGAGGCTCTGTTTGCGGAGCATCCCATCGACCTCGGTACCCGTTGTACCGTATTTATGAACTCAAAAGTAAAACAGGCACAAAAAGAAGGTGCTTCCGTAGCAGATATTTCTTCCGGACTCGCTTACTCCGTTATCAAAAATGCGTTGTTTAAAGTTATCAAGCTGTCTGACCCGACAGAGCTTGGCCAGCATATCGTTGTACAGGGCGGTACGTTCTATAATGATGCCGTTCTTCGAAGCTTCGAGACAATCTCCGGCTGTCAGGCGATCCGCCCTGATATCGCAGGTATCATGGGAGCATTCGGTGCTGCGCTGATCGCCCGTGACCGTTACGAAGAAGGTAAAAAGACATCCATGCTTTCCATTGATGAGATCATCAACCTGGAATATGACACCCAGCTTGCCCGCTGTGGAGGATGTACCAACAACTGTCTGCTGACTATCAACAAATTCTCCGGCAACCGTCGTTACATAACCGGAAACCGCTGTGAAAAAGCATTGGGTAAAGAAAAAAATAAAGAACAGATCCCTAATCTGTTTGAATATAAATATCAGCGTGTGTTCAATTACGAACCACTGGAAGAAAAAGATGCCACCCGTGGAACCATCGGTATGCCACGTGTTCTGAACATCTATGAGAACTATCCGTTCTGGGCAACATTCTTCAAAGAACTGAAGTTCCGACTGGTACTCTCTCCGACTTCCACCCGTAAAATCTACGAGCTGGGCATCGAGTCTATCCCAAGTGAGTCCGAATGTTATCCGGCAAAACTTGCCCATGGACATATTACATGGCTGATCAAAGAAGGAATCAACACAATCTTCTATCCATGTATCCCATATGAGAGAACCGAGTTCCCGGATGCAGGCAACCATTATAACTGCCCGATTGTTACCTCTTATGCGGAAAATATCAAAAATAACGTAGATGAGATCACAACCGGTCAGGTTCGTTTCCTGAATCCATTTATGTCATTTACCAATGAAGAAGTGCTGACAAAACGTCTGGTAGAAGAATTCAGCAAAGAATTCCAGATTCCACATGCGGAGATCAAAGCTGCTGCCCATGCTGCATGGATGGAGCAGGAAGCTGAGAGAAACGATATCCGCAAAAAAGGCGAAGAAACTATCAAATGGATGGAAGAAAACAACCGCCGCGGCATCGTACTCGCCGGTCGCCCATACCATATAGACCCGGAGATCAACCACGGTATCCCGGAACTGATTGCATCTTACGGATTCGCAGTACTGACAGAGGATTCCATCTCCCATCTGCAGAAAGTAGAGCGTCCGCTTATCGCTCTGGATCAGTGGATGTACCACTCCAGACTGTATGCGGCTGCAAACTTCGTAAAGACAAGAGATGATCTGGATCTGATCCAGTTAAACTCCTTTGGATGTGGTCTGGACGCAGTTACCACCGATCAGGTCAGTGACATCCTGACCCATTCCGGCAAGATCTACACCTGCCTGAAAATCGACGAAGTAAACAACCTTGGAGCTGCCCGTATCCGTATCCGTTCTCTCATCTCTGCCATCCGAACAAGAGAGAAACATCCAAGAGAACGCACCATTGTACCGTCAAGCTATCATCGTGCAGTCTTTACCGAAGAGATGCGTAAAACATACACGATTCTTGCGCCGCAGATGGCACCGATCCATTTTGAGCTGTTAGAGCCGGCATTCAAAGCTTCCGGTTATAATCTGGTCGTACTGGATAACGATAATAAATCTGCTGTAGATGCAGGTCTGAAATATGTAAACAACGATGCATGTTACCCATCCCTGATCACTGTTGGTATGTTCATGGATGCGGTAACATCCGGAAAATATGACACGGATCATCTGGCGATCATCATGTCCCAGACCGGTGGCGGCTGCCGTGCTTCCAACTATGTGGGATTCATCCGTCGAGCACTGGAGAAAGCCGGTTATCCGCAGATTCCGGTTATCTCCCTGAACTTAAGCAGTCTGGAATCCAACCCGGGCTTCAAACTGAATGCATCCCTGATCCAGAGAGGTCTCTATTGTCTGGTATTTGGCGATATCCTGATGCGCTGCATCTATGCCACAAGACCATATGAGGCAGAACCGGGATCCACCGATGCGTTACACAAAAAATGGGTACAGAAGATTACAGACTATGTATCTACCACAAAAATGATCAGCCATCGGAAATACAAACAGTACTGTCGTGAGATCGTACATGACTTTGATATACTTCCAAGACGGGATATCCAGAAACCGAAGGTAGGTATCGTAGGTGAGATCCTTGTAAAATTCATGCCGATGGCAAACAACTATCTGGCAGATCTTCTGGAATCCGAGGGCGCAGAGGCTGTTATTCCGGATCTGCTGGACTTCTTCCTCTACTGCTTCTACAACAACAATTTCAAAGCAGAAAAACTGGGTATGAAGAAATCTTCCGCAACAAAATCCAACCTGGGTATCTGGGCACTGGAAAAGCTCCGCGGAACAGCCCACAAAGCACTGGAAGAAAGCAAACACTTTTCACCGCCTGCAAGCATTTATGAGACAGCAAAAAATGCAGAATCCATCGTATCCCACGGCAACCAGACCGGTGAGGGATGGTTCCTGACCGGCGAAATGGTAGAGCTGATCAACTCCGGTGTCAACAACATCGTATGCTGTCAGCCGTTTGCCTGCCTGCCAAACCACATCGTAGGTAAAGGCGTTATCAAAGAGCTGCGTCATCAGTATCCGATGTCCAACATCGTAGCCATCGACTTCGATCCGGGCGCCAGCGAGGTAAACCAGCTGAACCGTATCAAACTGATGCTCTCCACTGCTCAGAAAAACCTGAAAAAGCAGCAGGAAGCAGATAAGAAAAATGCGTAAGATCAAATAAATTCTTTATATAAAAAAGATTCCATGTTTACCACAAAAAATTCTAATGGTAAACATGGAATCTTTTTTATCATTCCATTCTATAATTTTTCCTATTACAATCTGATGTTTCATGTTTCAATCTGTATGTTTCATCATCTACCAGAAACTGCATTTCTGATATAATCAAATTTTCCATATCATATGCATAAAAGCAAAAGAACATATCATTTTTAGAATTAATACTCTAAAATGATATGCCCTTTGCAATACATAAAAGACCTTTTTTATTTTATTGATAAAAACCAGCTCTGGTTTCTCAACCAATTATTCTATCGAATCACATAACTTGTATGCAATATTTCATGCGCCTTCTCTGATCCCGGTTTACCAAGCAGATTTTTATACACTTCTTTTACTGCCGGATTCTCGTGAGATTTACGCATTGCACTGTTAGCATCATTGCGATATAATGCCTCGCCGCGTGTTTTCGGTACATTTGTCAGTACTCTGGTGGCTGCATTCTGATGCGGCTGTCCGCCTCCGTTGATGCATCCGCCCGGGCATGCCATGATCTCTACAAATTGATAGTCTGCTGTACCGTTTTTAATAGCTGTCAAAAGCTGGTTGGCATTTGCCAGACCGGAAGCTACCGCTACTTTTACTTCTGTTCCATCCACATCTACAGATGCTTCTTTGATGCCATCCATTCCCCGGACAGCTGTATACTCAACAGCTGCCTCTTTTCCGGTCAGTGTCTCTACCGCCGTTCTCAATGCAGCTTCCATAACACCGCCCGTCACGCCAAAGATCACAGCCGCGCCAGTGCCAAGACCAAGTGGCAGATCAAATTTGGCATTTGGATTCATCGCCTCCAGCTGAATCTCTGCTTCTTTCAACATTGTTGCCAGCTCATTGGTAGTAATGACATAGTCTACATCCGGAACGCCCGCACCACACTCATCATCACGGGTAATCTCAAATTTCTTTGCCGTACATGGCATAACAGATACCATAACAATCTTCTCTTTTGCGATATGTTCCTGATTTGCAACATATGTCTTTACAATCGCACCCTGCATCTGATGCGGGGACTTGCAACTGGAAATGTTCTCCAGCATATCCGGGTAAAAATGTTCTGCATATTTAATCCAGCCCGGACAGCAGGATGTGATCAGCGGCAGTTCTCCATCATTTTTCAGGCGTTCAATCAGCTCATTTGACTCTTCCATGATTGTCAGGTCTGCACCAAATTTAGTGTCAAAGACTTTATCAAATCCAAGGCGGCGGAGTGCTTCTGCCATACGGCCTTCCACATCTACACCAATCGGGAATTCAAACGCTTCTCCCAGAGCTGCACGAACAGCCGGAGCCACCTGTACGACCACATATTTTTCCGGATCAGCGATGACATCTTTTACCTGATCCATCTGCGTTTTCTCTGTCAGGGCTCCAACCGGGCAGACTGCCACACACTGTCCACAGTTGACACAGCTTGCTGCTGCCAGACCTGCCGTGGATGCCGGTCTGATCTCTGCATCCAGTCCATCTCCGGTACATGCAATAGCAGATACTGCCTGCATTTTTGCACAGACATTGATGCATCGTTTACATTTAATACATTTATTATTGTCACGAACCAGTACTTTTGAACTCAGATCCAGTTCTTCTATATTTTTCATCGGAAGATCCGGCTCATCGGTAAATCCATATTCTTTCAACAGATCCTGCAGTTCGCAGCTGGTAGAACGGAAACAGTACAGACAGGATTTATTATGCTTTGCAAGAATCTCTGCCAGCGCTTTTTTCCGAGCTTCCATAACCGCCGGTGTATGAGTCTGGATTTCCATCCCCTCTTCGATTCTTGTAGTAGAGGCATTTACGATTTCCCCTGCCACTTCTGCCACGCAGACGCCAGACAGATCCACATCCTGTACGTCTTTTAAATAATACAGCGTCGGAATCTTCTGCTGCATGAACTCACGCTGCATTTTCAAAGTTTCAAAGGAAGCATCGAGAATGGTGATTCCTTTTTTCATGGTATAATCATACCCGTTGATTTTAATATTCACTGTACGCATTCTTCGATCCTCCTGTTAGCAATTTGCAAAAAATTCTGCTTCATCATACTCATCTACATGACCTTCCGGAATCTCATATCCCAGAGGTCGTACCGGATATCTCCACATCGGGATATCTTCTGTAAACAGTTCCATCTCGCCATCAGCGCCCTGTCTGATATTTATCCATTTCAGCCAGTTCTTATCATCCATTTCCGGATAATCTGAGCGGTAATGTGGATACATGATACCACGGGTCTCTTTTCGCATCTCTGCAGAACGGAAGATCATTTCCAGACAAAGGATCGTATCTGCTGCTTCCAGACATTTTGAAAGAGAGTGCGGATCATCTGCCGTCAGATGCGGCACAATCGCTTTCATCTTTTCGATATCAGCATACACTTCCTGTATCTCTTTCTCATTTTTCAGAATACATTTATGTACATCAAAAATATATGTTTCGATCATATCATAGATCTCTTTGAAATGATGCGTATCATTTCTGTGAAGCGGCGCATAGATTTTCTCTTTTAATGCTGCAATCTGATTCAGATCCAGTTCATCCCAGTCTGCTTTTGCCGCATACGGAGCGATACTGTCTCCGGCCATCATACCTGTTGTGGAAGCATTTCCGAGACCATCGCCACGGGTCCATCCAAAATACGCATTTCCCTGTGTGGAAATCTTACCCGGAGCCCAGAGTCCTTCCACGCCTGTCCGGATCTCTTTATCTACTTTGATCGGTTCTACCTGGATAACGGTCTTAATGGTAGTCTCAACCACATCTCCCATCGTTCCCAGATTTTTCTGTGTCTTGTCAAATACCAGATGCTCCCATTTCATTTTGTCACGGAACATACGCTGGGTAGATTCATTCATATCTGTTCCACCAATCATCATACGGACTTCATCCGGATGAGCAAGATCGACGGTCAGAGGACCATTTCCAGCAGCCACTTCTTTTACCATGGCATCTACCAGAGCAGGGGTTACTTCCCATTCTTTATGACCGATATATTTATCTGTCAGATTTTCGCCATTTTTGTTGCAGATCATATTGAATCCACCATAGATTGGGGTATTAGTCTTTTTAAATACCACATCTACCTGTGTGGAAAATTCTACATTTCGCATCACAGCGCCTACACGGTACATTGCTCCGACACCGGTTCCATAACCCATAAATTCCAGACCTATTTTTTTGAAATGACATCCCTGTGTCGCCATGGCAACTGCTTTTGCATGGAAGATCTTACATTCCATGTGATCCATGTCAAATCCAATCGCACCGATAACTTTTCCACCCTTACTTGTAAGCAGTTCAAAAATGTTGACCCTGCTCAGCAGTCGGATACCAAGCTTCAGTGCCATCTGACGCAGCTGTGCACAGACATCGATGGATACGCCACCCATATCCAGAGCATCCGGGATGAACGGAAGCGGTGTAGCCTCTCCATCCTCATTACAGGATGTAATAACGCCACAATGTTTCATATAGTCAATGTTATCTCTGTGATATACGAGATAATCTCTTAAAAATTCCTGATCATTCAAAAATGGTGTATGCGCATGTACCAGATATTCCAGCGCATTTTTTACGCCATTCTGATGCTTAGATGTAGCACGGATTCCGTTTCCGGCTTTTGTCGCCTGTCCATTCCATCCGATGATACCTTTATCAATAACAAGGATATCCAGTGACGGGTCATTCTCTTTTGCACGGATCGCAGTTACCAGACCCGACATACCGCCTCCAACGACGAGAATATCCGAAGTATACAGTTCTCCATAATCTTTTACATCTGCCATGATTTCTACCTCCTACTCGCCATCTTTCTTCATCAGTGCAGCACTGTACTCCAGCGGATCCACCTGCAATGCTGAAATAACCTGAATATCAATGACATTGTTCAGGCAATCCATCTCACACTGGTAACATAATACGCATTCATCCGGATATTTCGGATATGCATAATGTTTCTCTTCATCCCACTGCCATACATTTTCCATACAACGGCGGATACATCTTCTGCAACCGCAGCAACGGTCGGTGTCTACCACATAGCGAACGCTCTGCTGCTGGCCTTTGTTCTCAACTATCATCCCATCTTCCTCCTGATCAAATAATTCTCTTTTACTCTCCCGATTTCTATACCTTATACTCCCTTCGGTTGATGATAAAAGTATATCTCTATTCGGCAATTACAAGATCATCTCATTTTGCAGGAATTAAACTGCCATTTTCTACAGTTATATAGAAATTTTTTTATCTGAAAAACTATGATTTTTCCTGTATATTTTATGTGCTTTTCTAAAAGAAAAAGCCATCGCAAAAAACTGCGACAGCTTTTTCAAGGTAATTTATGGGTATTTTATTGTAAGGGTAAGATATTGGCTTTACTTATTATTAGATTTTCTGTATTACAGTATTTATAGTATGTTTTTGTCTTTTATGAAAACAACCTCGCATCTTTACGAATATCGCTTACATACGTTCTCTTACAACTGCAACAAATTCTCCGATAGTATTCAGATTACTTGCCTCCTGAATCTCGATCGTCACATCAAGTTCTTCCTCAATGGTAGAGATCATAACGATCATCTTCATGGATTCGTTGGACAGATCTTCACGAATATCTGTATTTAATGTAATGGCAGATGCGTCTACTCCATAGGCATCTGCTGCTGCCTCAATGACTGTTTTTGCAACATCGTCCAACTCTCCGTCAGATGCCGCCGCAGTTGACTGTGTTGCAGAAGCACCTGCGCTTTCCGTTTCAGCACCTGCATCAATGGTCTCTTCTCCCAGTCTCTCTTTTACTACATTTACAAACTCTCCAATGGTATTCAGATTGCTCGCTTCCTGAATTTCAATCGTTACATCCAGCTCATCCTCAATAGTAGAAATCATAACGATCATCTTCATAGATTCGTTGGACAGATCTTCACGGATATCTGTATTTAATGTAATGGCAGATGCGTCTACTCCATAGGCATCTGCTGCCGCATTGATCACAGCCTGTGCTGTTTTATCACTGCTAATGTCTGCCGTCTTGGCTGGAGCTGCAACTTTTGCTTCCTCTTTCTGAGTTTTTGGTGCCTCAATCTCCGGAATCTTTTTAAATCCATTGTCTTCCACCAGTTCCCAGGCTACGACTTTGACATCCTCATCCTGGAAGATCAGAGGTTTTACTTCTACTTCATGTTCTTCAATATATTTATCAAATTCTGCATATTTGTCATAATCAATATGTAACAGGCTGGCATTGAAAGAATTGATATCCATATCCGGGATTGCTACTTCTACTGCAAAATAATCGCCATGTTCGTTTCTGAATTCCGGATCGCCAAATGCACCCTTTGTAATAAGTGCCTGTTTTACAACGCCACGCATATTGGTAAGGTCTACCCATTCTGTATCCAGGCATCCACACTCATTGCAGCACAGATAAGGAGGAAATTCAATATGTCCGCATCTGGTACATTTCCGTCCCAGAATGGTTCCTTCTTCCAAAGCATCATAATACGTTTTTACAATCGGTTTTAAATCATATTTTGTCATTTTAACCATCTTCCTCCTCTCCTATTTTCTCTCCATCATGATGTTCAATACATTCTGACTTCCGCCAAATCCACGAAGCATTGCACGTTTTACATCATGCTGAACCTGTGTTGCTCCTGCATCGCCACGCATCTGATGAACTGCTTCGTATACATCATGTAATCCGGAAGCTCCCGCTGCATGACCATACTGACAACGACCGCCATTTGTATTGATCGGACGGTCTCCGTCAAATGCGATACGACCTTCTTTTGTATACTGCCATCCTTCCCCTTTCGGAAGATACTCACAGGTTTCTGCGGAAAGGAATTCGGACTGATTGTAGAAATCATTTGCCAGGAAAATATCCATGTCAGCGCCGGTCAGACCTGTCAGTTCTTTTACCTGACGATAAGCATTTTGTGTCGCATACATCTCGTTTCGAGGATTTCCTGCTTCTACATTTGAATGTCCAATACCGAGAATCTCAATCGGATGATCAGTATATTTGTAAGCCAGCTCAGTCGGGCATACAACAACCGCTGCTGCACCGTCACAACGCTGTTCAAAATGAGAGCCTCTCATATATTTACCAATCAACGGATTAAATTTTGAATGAAGATACTCATATGCAGAATCCATTCCATTTGCCGCCGCCAGTTCTTCATAAGTATTATTGGTAATCGTACTGAGGGGATTCAAAGCAGCTGCACGGCGGCAGTTGATGGATAACGCTGTCATCATCGCATCCACATCTTCTGCACTGACATTGTTTTCTTTGATATAATAATCCAGCCAGGACTCGGAATTAAATGGCAAAGAACCACGAGTAAATAATGTATAATCTCTGCACTGTGTGGAAGCAAGTACGTCGTGGAAAATGGCATCTGTTCCAAATCGTCGTTTTGTAACTACTCTGGTCGGATATGCGATGGAATATGGGGTCTCAATACATCCGCTTAATACCATGTCATACTGTCCGGATGCAACAAGAGATACCGCAGTCTCAATACCTACATATCCAGTTGCACATGCCTCACTGTGATGATAAGAACCTTTTCCCTTCATGCCGATCCAGTTTGCTACATGCATATTTGGAGTAGCAAGGTTACTGGTCCAGCCCGGTCCTGCCTGTCCATGGATATAAAATTCCACGTCACTTCCATCTACGCCTGCATCTTTCATAGCATCTCTTGCTGCATATGCAAACAGCTCCTGCTCGTTCATGCCATCTACAGACGGATCATCCAGAATACGGATAAACGGTGTTGCACCAACGCCGATAATAGAAACGCTTCTGCTGAATGGTTTTAATTTTGGAAGATTATCATTAAAGCTCATCGTTCATTCTCCTTATCTTTTTTATACACTCGAAATTTTCTTTCCATGGGCTTTCCGGTCGGGAATCTTCCTTCCGGTCAGATTTTCACGCAGAAAATTCCAAGTGCATACTTTATTTTAACAGTTATCTGTTCTGGTATTATTGTATAAAAAATAAAGCAGCAAGCGTTTGTATGATAACAAGGAAAACACTGCTCATTTTTCTACATAATTGTAGGATAGGCTTTATAGCTTGTACATTTATATAAATTTAATGTATAATGCCTACATAATATATGGATGTATTACATCTGATCGAATCGTAAATCGATGCTTTGTTCCGAGAGCACATCTTCATTATTTTTACGGAGGTTTTCACATATGTACATAGGATTAAAAAATATACAGCGCCTGCTGACAGATGCAGGCTATCCCGTCACGCTGACATCTTCAGATGAGACCCATGCCCTGACCGGCTGGTACAAGCTGACAGATGCGCCGGAACCGTTAAATATGCATACCCTGTATGCCTGTCGTTATGGAGAAGAACTGCTTTCCTTTCCTTACATTGAACACATGCATATCGTCTGCATCCTTCCAACGGATACCGATGCCGATGCTCTGTCCGGACAGTTCCCAGATAGCTTAAGCATCTTATTTGTAACGTGTGAACAGCCGGAAAACATCTACAGTATTCTGCAGAATTATTTTCACATTCAATGCGGTGCCAGCTACTACGGCTCCACACTGCTGGATTTTCTCGCTTTTGACAATGGGCTGCAACCTGCTGTGGAATACTCTTATCGCGTATTTGGAAATCCGGTATTTGTTTTTGATACCAACTTTAATTTGATTGCAGCTCCATTTGATCATCTGAAGGGGCAAAATTTTACTGACCGTATTTTGGAGAAAAAGGGCTTTACTGACCGAGACTTTAAAATGGCCAGCCGTCAGAACAATATTCATGAAAAAGTCAAACGAAGCGAGATCCCGATTCAGGCCTTTAATGAAGAACTTGGGTACGAACAGCTCTATTGTTCCATTGATACCAGCAAAGATCTGGGACATATCGTAGTCTCTGCAGTCAATAAACCCTTTGAGCCCATTGACTCTGAGCTTCTCCTGACACTGAAAAAATATATCTGTGAACAGATGAAGAAAGATTCGTTCATTCAGAACTCCCGTGGATTCAATTACGAGTATTTTATCCGGGATCTTCTGGATCATAAAGTGGCAGCGGATCGTTCTTCCATCGGAAAGCTGAACTATGTGAAAGATGACTTTGCCGGAAATAACTACTGTATAGTAATCGAAATTGCCAAAAGTCTGGAAACCATCAATGCAAGACATGTGCGGAATATACTGGAAAGCCGGATTCCATATTTAAAGACCGTTATATACAACGGACAGCTGATTGTCATCATTACCATGCCTTCTCATCAGCTGATCCCGAAAGAATACAACGAAACATTGCAAAAACTTTGTGTAGAAAATGGTCTGTATGCCGGTCTCAGTAACTGTTTTCAGGATATCCTGAATCTGGAAGAATATTATAATCAGGCACTGCGCGCCATCGAACTTGGCATGTGTAAAGATAATGCACCAAACCTGTTCTCCTATGAGCAATATTATCTGGAGCATCTGCTGAATTCCTTTACCATTAATGAATCCAGCTGGACCTTCTGTCATCCAAAGATGCAGTTTCTGCTGGATTACGACAAGGAACATCATTCGGAACTGGCTTATACGGTATATATGTATCTGACCCATGAACGAAATCTTGTGGTAACGGCAGAGGCTATGGATATGCACCGGACTTCTCTCGTTTACCGTTTTAAAAAAATCTATTCCCTTATTGGAGATAACTTTGACGATTACCGGGAACGGATGTATCTAATCCTGTCTTATGAGATGAACCGGCCGGATGCTACAGATCAATAATTTCATTGTTTTATTTAAAAACGGATCTGTTTAAACAGATTTCCTTTCCAGTAGCAAGCAAAAATACCTGCAGACGGCAACTCAGAAAATTTATTCCTGTGCCTGTCTGCAGGTATTTTTATTATGTCTATATTTTTATTATATTTATATTTTTGTCACGTATAATCTTTCACATATGTATTCCTAATCCACACATAAAAAACTCTGTACACCTTCTCCAGATTTTCCAGAATCGCAATATGCTGCGGATGGGCTTCTTCACACTCCATTCCTCCTGTTATTCTAGTTATTACCAGACGGCAGATACGGTCTTAATGAATTTGCCACAGAACTGATCGGCATTGTCTGCAGCCATACATGCCCAGGACCAGTCACGACCGTATTAAACAGTCCCTCCCCACCAAAGAGTACATTTTTTACTCCCGGAACTGTCTGGATATCCATCTGACAGCTGGCGCTCATCGCAGCCAGATTACCGGTGTCTACCACAATCTTCTGTCCTGCTGCCAGCTCGTATTCTACGATGCTTCCGTCAAACTCCGCAAAGACGATTCCATTTCCGGAAACCTTCTGCATGATAAATCCTTCTCCTCCAAACAGACCGCTTCCAATCTTTTTGCGGAAATGCACGGACAGCTTTACTCCTGCTTCCGATGCCAGAAATGCACGTTTCTGAAGTATGTATTCCTGTCCAGCCCCTACCTGAAACGGTATGATCTTGCCCGGAAAACAGCTTGCAAAAGCAATCATGCCATTACCGCCCTGTGCTGTATAAATGTTCTGGAAGAAAGAATCACCGGAAAACATACGTCCCATACCCTTTCCGATTCCACTTGTCTTTGTCTCCATCCTCATATTTGGAGACATCCATGCCATGGCCCCACGCTCTGTGATCATGCTTTCATTTGCATCCAGTTCACAGATTACAACCGGTAAATTATCACCTTGAATATTATATTTCATAATTAACTCCCTTCTTTCCCCTACAGTATCTGGCAAAAAATTCATCTGCAAAAATACCATGCCTGACTGTAAGAAAACCATAATACTGTTTCTTAGCTACACCCTGTTTTGCATCTTGACATTAACACAAAACAATTTGTCTTACAGTAAAAGATATCCATTAAACGATCAAATATCAGTTACAGATGTTGAGAAAAATCTGTATTACCCAACATCTGTATTTTATCATATTGTTTATACACTTTCCATATTTCTGTAAAAGAATAAGATTATTTTAAGTATTTAAACATACTGTCTATCCGTATTAGCTTTATTTGTTTCCTAAAAGCAGTGATTCATACATATTTTTCAGTAAACCGATAAAACCACATTTTTTAAGTCATTATCTTTATCTGCTACCATAGATGTAACAAATGAATCACGCCTCTCACAAACCGATAGGTTATGTTCTCCAGTTCTCTGGAAGCATTTTTCAATTCCTTACGGATCTCAATACTCTGGGGACAGTGCTGCTCACATTTTCCACATCCCACGCACAGGGACGCACTGGTGGGTGTCTGACGGAAAGTAGTACATTGCATGTATCCTCTTCTCGCCACCCGTTTGTTCTCACTGTAGATCAGATTATAAAAACTGAATGCGCCGGGAATATCCACTCCTTTCGGACAGGGCATACAATAGCCGCATCCGGTACACCCCACTTTCATACTGTGATTGATGTCATCCCGCAGGGAATCAATAAACTGCTCTTCTTCTACCGTAAAAGAACCAGCCTTCGTCTCTGATGCTGCACGGCAGTTTTCCTGTACCATTTCTACTGAATTCATTCCTGACAGCACGGTCGTCACTTCCGGCTGGTTCCAGAGCCAGCGGAATGCCCATTCCGCCGCACTTCTTCCAGATGGATGTTCTGACACTTTCTGTTTTGCATCTTCCGGCAGCAGATTGACCAGTTTTCCACCTCGCAACGGTTCCATAATCATAACCGGTATCCCACGTTCTGCGGCATAATGCAATCCCCGCCGTCCCGCCTGACTGTTCTCATCCAGATAGTTATACTGGATCATGCAAAAATCCCAGTCATAAACATCGATCAGGTCACAAAAATCCTGCGTATTTCCATGATAGGAAAATCCGATCCGGTGTATCTGTCCGCTGGATTTCTTTTCCGCGATCCACTGTTCGATGCCAAGAGATTTCAGCTTCTCCCAGCTTTCCACATTGGTCAGCATATGCATCAGATAAAAGTCAATGTAATCTGTCCTGAGTCTGCGCAACTGCTCCTGAAATGTCTTTTCCAAGCCTGTCTTTGACTTGATCAGATAATGAGGAAGCTTATCTGCGATATAGATCTGCTCCCGGCAATGGTTCCGCTCAAAGATCTTTCCGATAGCCTCTTCACTTCCGTTGTAAATATATGCAGTATCAAAATAGTTGACGCCAAGCTTGATAGCTTCCAGTATTTCTGATTCCGCCTTATCAAGATCAATCTTTCCATTTTCCTTTGTAAAACGCATGCAGCCAAAAGCCAGCGTCGATATTTGATTTCCCTTTTTGTCCAAACGATATTGCATGAGTTCTCCGTTTCCTGCTTATATTTATATAAAAAGTATTTTTCGCCCAAATACTCTTACTATAAAATACCCATTTTTTTAAATATTGTAGCACAGAAAAACAGGGAGCGTCAAACCAACTCCGTTAAACTGTGATATACATACTTTATTCTTCTTACACTTTCATTATTTTGTTAGCACTCAACTAAAAAGAGTGCTAATTTTCTATTGACTTTTTCAAAATCCGGTATTATAGTTCTATTAGAACATTTTCATTGGAACTGTTTCAGGTACAATTTTTTATTTATCGCATACCAGAAGCCCTTATGTGATGTTATAACTATCTACAATTTTCACATATGACAGAAACAGAATTTTCCATCATGAAAAATAAAAATCAAAAGTAGCTGTTCTCTGACAGAACGATTACAAAAATAATAACTTACAGGAGTGATGTATTATGAGTAACAAACACGGAAGTCTTTCCATTAACAGTGACAACATTTTTCCTATTATAAAAAAATGGCTCTATTCTGATCATGATATCTTCTATCGTGAGCTGATTTCTAACGGATGCGATGCCATTACAAAATTAAAGAAACTTGATATGATGGGCGAATATACCCTGCCAGATGATTACGAAGCTAAGATCCGCGTAGTCATCAACCCGGAAGAGAAAACTCTGAAATTCATTGATAACGGTCTTGGTATGACTGCTGACGAAGTCGAAGAATATATCAACCAGATCGCATTTTCCGGTGCTACTGATTTCATCGAGAAATACAAAGACAAAGCAAACGATGACCAGATTATCGGTCATTTCGGACTTGGTTTCTACTCCGCATTCATGGTAGCTGACGAAGTTCATATCGATACCCTTTCTTATAAAGAAGGCGCCACACCGGTACACTGGGAATGTGACGGCGGTACAGAATTTGATATGCAGGACGGCGACAAAACAACCGTTGGTACTGAGATCACACTGTTCCTGAATGAAGACTGTGTAGAATTCTCCAACGAATACCGAGCAAGAGAAGTCATTACCAAATACTGTTCTTTCATGCCGACCGAGATTTATCTGGAAAAAGAAAACGCAGAGCCGGAATATGAGACTATCCCTGCTGACGAAGTAACAGAAAAAGATACGGTTATCGAGACAATCGTTGAAGAAGCCAAAACAGAAGAGAAAGAAAACGAGAATGGCGAAAAAGAGGTTGTAGAGGTATCTCCTCGCCAGGAGAAAGCAAAAATTCTGAAACGCCCGGTAGCATTAAATGAGCCGCATCCGCTGTGGACAAAAACTCCGAGCGAATGTACCGATGAAGAATACAAAGAGTTTTACCGCAATGTTTTCCATGATTACAAAGAGCCGTTGTTCTGGATTCATCTGAATATGGATTATCCGTTCAACTTAAAGGGCATCCTGTACTTCCCGAAGATCAATACCGAATATGATTCCATCGAAGGTACGATCAAACTGTACAACAACCAGGTATTTATCGCAGATAATATCAAAGAGGTTATCCCGGAATTCCTGATGCTGTTAAAAGGCGTTATCGACTGTCCGGATCTGCCGCTGAACGTATCCAGAAGTGCGCTGCAGAATGATGGATTTGTAAAGAAAATCAGCGATTACATCACGAAAAAAGTTGCAGACAAACTTATCGGCATGTGTAAGACCGAAAAAGAAACTTACGAGAAATACTGGGATGATATCAGCCCATTCATCAAATTCGGTTGCTTAAAAGATGAGAAATTCTGTGACAAGATGAATGATTACATCCTCTTCAAAGATCTGGATGATAAATATCTTACTCTCCCGGAAATTCTTGTAAAAGAGGAAGAAAAAGAGAATACGGAAGATACTGCGGAAGAAAAAGCAGAAGATTCCGCAGCAGAGGAAAAAGACGACAGAAAGACCATCTACTATGTAACTGATCCGCAGCAGCAGGGTCAGTACATCCAGATGTTCAAAGAGCAGAATATGCCTGCAGTCATCTTGAACCACAACATCGATACTTCTTTCATCTCCCAGCTGGAGGCCAGAAATCAGCATTATAAATTCATGCGTATTGATGCTGATGTAACTGATGCACTAAAAGAAGAAGTTTCTGAAGAAGAGCTGAAAGCTGCACAGGATGCTCTGACTGAGACATTCCGCAAAGCACTTTCCAACGATTCTTTGGATATAAAAGTAGAAAAATTAAAAGATGCTTCTATCGCTTCTATCATTACAGTAAATGAAGAGACACGTCGTATGAAAGACATGATGAAGATGTACAATATGTACGGTATGGATCCGTCCATGTTCAATGCATCTGAGACACTTACTCTGAACGTAAGCAACGATCTGGTTAGATATATTTTGGACAACAAAGATTCTGAACATGTTCCGGCATTCTGTGAACAGCTCTACGATCTGGCAAAACTGTCCAACCAGCCGCTTACTCCGGATGAGATGAAGAAATTTGTAGACAGAAGCAATCAGATTATGATGCTTCTGACAAAATAACAGAGCTTGCAAATTTTATCTCTGTCCTGCCCACTTTTGGCGGTCAGAATGCTTATGAAAATACATTTTTCATACTGAAATATCCATAAATGATAATAACAAAAGAAGGTATACATTTCTTTAAATAGAGATGTATACCTTCTTTTTTAACTCTTTTTAAATCAAATCAATACTTTCGTAATCCGATAGAGCCATCGTCTTCTGTATTGTCAATGCTGCGGATTTCCACATAATATCCGGCATTGTCATTGACTTTTACATAAACCCTCTCTCCTACTTTGTGACCTAAAATCGCTTTTCCGATGGGAGACTCCGTGCTGATCAAACCTTTCAATGAATTTCCACGAACCGTTGTAACCAATGTGTACTCTTCTGTCTCATCATCATCTTCAAAGTAGACCTGCACCTTGTTGTTAATGCCAACCTCATCATTTTTCGATTCATCAGACACAACTTTTGCGGTCTTAATCATTCTCTCCAGATAACGGATACGGCTTTCATTCTGATTTTTATCTTTTTTTGCTGCATGGTATTCGAAATTCTCACTGAGATCACCCTGCGCCCTCGCCTCTTTGACTGCTTCCAGCGCTTCTTTTCGCACAACAAGCTTCCGGTATTCGATCTCTTCTTTCATCCGCTGTATGTCTTTTTCTGTCACTTCATCATACATAGCTTTACCCTTCCTATATACAAATTTTGATAAATATATCGTTGTACATCCAATATCTTCTGTAATCCACATTTATCTGAAATAACATTTTCATACTTTTATAGCTCCAAAAATGTTACTATTTGTATTTATCAGCAACTTTAACCTTTTCAACACATCAAAAGCACAAAACTTTCTGTTATTTGCCCTCATATGTAATAACAGATTCTACGTCATAACCTTTCAGACGTTCTCTGCCGTTTAATCCTGCAAGCTCCATCAGGAATACGATTTTTACGACTTCGCCGCCAAGCTGCTCTACCAATTTGATCGCAGCTTCTACTGTTCCGCCGGTAGCCATCAGATCATCGATAAGAACGACTTTCTGACCTGGTTTAATAGAATCTTTGTGCATCTCGATCACAGCACTGCCATACTCAAGGTCATATTCCTGTGATACTGTCTCACACGGAAGTTTGCCTTTTTTACGGATCAGTACCAGACCTTTGTTCATTGCATATGCAAGAGGTGCTCCAAAAATAAATCCTCTGGACTCTGCACCTGCGATCACGTCAAAATCTATACCTTCCAGTTTTTTCTTCATCTCATCAATAGCAAGATGGAAACCATCTGCATCCTGGATCACAGTGGTAATATCGCGAAACAGCACGCCTTCTTCCGGGAAATCCGGAATAGATCTTACATAATCTTCTACTCGTTTCATATAAACGTTTCTCCTTCGTTTTTATCTTTTCATTTTTAGGGCATTTTTCCTGCCCTATATCTTACCTATTGTATCTTTCCTACTACAAAAATGCAACAATTTTTCCAAACAACAGCAAAACACCTCCCATAAAATGAGAGGTGTCTCGCTTTAAAGTTTAAAATATAAGGATAGGTTCTGTTATTTCAACTTTTAGAATTAATCAAACATATCCGGAAGCCATTTCTTCGGATCTACTTCAAGGAACTGAGATCTCTGGAAATGATCTTTCAGACCAAATGGCATTGTGCAGTCAAAGATTGTCTTGCAGGAAATACCTTTGTCTCTGATCATCGGATTGTAGGATGTCTCCTGTGTATGATCCAGCGGATGGCATCTTACACCTGGGATAAAGATGGTGTCGATGTCTCCCTGATAACGGGTATTCAGAGCCCATAATACATCGTTGCTGTCGAACGGATCTACATCTTCGTCAACAAGAATAACATGTTTCAGTTCGTTGAATGCAGAGAATGCAAGGAGTGCAGCCTGACGCTGACGTCCCTCATCACTCGGTACGCTCTTCTTGAACTGCAGGATTGCAAGATATTTTCCGCCTCCTGATGGATGAGCGTAAACATTTAACAGACGACCTGGCATAGCTGTCTCTACCATATTAATGATACTTGCTTCTGTCGGAAGACCAGCCATATGTACATGCTCTTCGGATGGTCCGATAGTTGTCTGCATGATCGGGTTTACTCTGTGAGTTACTGCTTTAACTTTGATGATCGGAACCATCGGTGCAGGACCAGTCTGTCCCGGGAATTCCGGCATAGCTTTTCCTGTTCCTGTAGAACGATCTTCCGGTACTCTCTCGTGAGGCATCAGAAGACCTTCGATAACGTACTCAGCGTTTGCTACTGCTTTCTCACCGATTGTAAGACAGTTTACAAGCTCTACCGGCTGTTTACGGATTGCGCCTGCACATCCGAGCTCGTTGTATCCGATTGGTGTTGTAGGCGGCTCAAATCCTGCTGCAAGGTAGATAGCCGGATCAAGACCGATGCTGATAGAGATCGGCATTGGTTTGTCCATCTTCTCATATTTGTCATAGAATGCGCCAAGGTGTCTTGCACCCGGTGTAATCCACATAGACAGCTCATCTTCACTCTGGAGACACAGTCTGTGAATTGTTACGTCAGAATCTCCGTTCTCCGGATCTGTACCATAGCAAAGACCCATTGTAATATACGGACCTGCATCTTCCGGTGTATTGGTCGGTGCCGGAACGATCTTACGGATATCAAATCCCTCATCTGTTGCGTAATGGATAACTTCCTGACATGGAGCTTTCTCGCCTGTGAAATCTACTGGCGGAATTGGGTTTTTAACAGCATCTTTCAGGTAAAATCCCAGTTTCTCCGGTTCTGTTCCCAGTAATGCAGCTACTCTCTTACGGCTTGCAAGCATACCGATGATTACTCTTGCATCCGGATGTCCTTTGATTGTGTTAAACATCATAGCCGGACCAACTTTTGTAGGACGCATAACGGTTCCTGCTGCTCCTACATAACGATATACGCCAGACAACTCCGCTTTCGGATCTACCTCAACGTCTGTTTCAACATACTCTCCCGGAATTGACTTGATCAGTTCAATTGCGGAACGCAGATCATTTACACTGCTCATACAAAATCCTCCTATTCCTTAATCCTTTATGTTCTAAAAAACTTTAGATTGCATAAATTATAACACCGTATAGCGGTTATACAGAAACTGTTTTTTGCATAAATTTATTCACAATTTTTTTCATCGATATTTGTGCATTATTTTTTTTGACTGACATTACTCTGGCATGTTACACTAGGGCTTGTTTAGGATTTATCAAAGTACTGTTTTCTTTTTTAAGACATACATCTATATCAACATAATGATAACATAATCAGCCTCACATAAAAAGGCTGTAGAAAGGAGACGGTATATGTATAAGTGACAGTCAGGCTGATCATTTATGATATACCAAAATCATACATGAAACGTTTAGTAATAGGTATCAGCGGTGCCAGCGGCATCCCATTAGCAATCGGCGTCTTACAGGCTCTTAAGGAGATTCCTGACTGGAACAGCTGCCTTGTCATCTCTCGTGGTGGTGAAAAAACGATCGAAATGGAATCAAAATATACGGTGGAAGAGGTCAAAGCCATGGCAGATGAAGTATATGACAACAGCAATATCGGCGCTGCCATCGCCAGTGGTACCTTTAAGACCGAAGGAATGGTTGTCGTTCCGTGCAGTATGAAAACACTGTCCGGTATTGCAAATGGTTATTCCGATACCCTGCTTCTGCGGGCTGCAGACGTTATCTTAAAAGAACGCAGAAAACTGATCCTTGTGGCAAGAGAGACTCCTTTTAACACGATTCATCTGCGGAACATGCTCTCTCTTTCCGAAATGGGTGCTGTTATCATGCCTCCAATGCAGACATACTATAATCATCCGAAAACTGTTCAGGATATGATTGACCATATGACCGGAAAGATTCTTGATTCTTTTGGTATTGAATTCCATAAATTCCGCAGATGGAATCCGGATAACCAGTAAGTCCTGGCAAACTTTTTTATTGGATAATATCAGACAAAACGCCATAAAATATGAGCGTTTTGTCATTGTTATGCGAAAATCAAATAACGTTTCCCACATCCTGCATAACTGCAATTTTACCAAATTTTATATAATGTAAGTAGCGTTTATGATAACATTTGCTTATAATGTACATAAGAATTATCATATGCTACATGAGGAAAATGATTAGCAGAATTTTATTGGGGTGAGAATATGTGTATTTCAAATTACGCTTCTATTAACCGAAAACTGTCCATTTCTGAAATGGCGCAGATCCATGATATCAGCAGACAGACTCTGATCTATTATGATAAAATCGATCTGTTTAAGCCTGAAATCATCGATGACAAAAATGGCTATCGCTACTACAGTACTCTTCAGATCCCGCAGCTGCGCGAGATTTGTTTTTTGCGTTCGATTGGTATGCCATTGGACGACATCCGGAAGAACAATGCCTACAACAATTCTGAATCTACCATTGAACTTCTGGAATCACAGTACGATAAACTGAGTGCAGAAATCGAAAAACTTGAAGCGCAGAAAAAACAGATTGCAAAACGGGTGGATATTTACCGACATGCAACCGGTTATTCTGATACCGCTTTCAAGCCGACGATTGAATATTTTCCTGAGCGCCGTGTGATCTATCATGAGTGGGATGAAAACAACCATACACGCTATGAACTGCATTTTGCACTGATGAAAATCTGGAATGAAGCTGAGGAATGTGGCATTCTTCCGTCCAGACGCTGGGGAGCATTGATTTTCAAAGATCAAATAGAAAACGGAACCCCTCTGAAACATGCGGGCGGTTGCTGTATTGTAAATCATGATCTTCCGGATAATGTTCCAGGCTCTCATATTTTAAAAGCCGGTGAATATGTCTGTATGCCAAAATTCGGTATGCCTTATGACACCAGCCATATTGACAAACTGATGCGCTGGATTGAGGAAAATGATTATGAAGTCGTAGGCGATATCTACGACGAATGTCTGATCGACGCCATCTTCTATGATGATGACAACGAGCTGGATTTCTGTGAACTGCAGATTCCGATCAAAAAGAAGGAACACTGATAGAAAGGAATTGAACAATGGCATATTATGTAAAAAAGAAAACAAAAAAAGATATTGAAAAAGAACAGGAGCTTCAGAAGAAAAAAGGTCTTTCCCGTGAGAAAAAATTATTTTTCAATGTTTTCGGATGCTGTATTGTTCTTGTAGTCGTAGCCATTATTTATGTAGTACGCTCTCTTTCTTAATGGTATTATGAAAGAACTTCCTCTGTGATTTCAAATGAACTTACAGACGGATTTTCTATATATTTATGTTTACTCCAAACCTATTATACTACCGGAACCGGCGGTGCCTGTGGCGCTGCCGGTTCTTATATTTTAACGAAAGGGGAATCTCTGATGCAGAGATTCCCCTTTCCATGAGCTATATGTTATGAGTGAGTTTTGCAAAAAAAGGCACTGCAATCAACTTGCAGCGCCTTTGCTATCACGATTATTATACTACATCGGATCTTTTGCTATGTCAAGATATCCGATATATCTTTCCATTATTTATGCCACAGCACAATTGCAGATTACTGACTTACAATTTCATCCATCATATCAGATTTCTCATGCACTCACTCTTCTGAATCTGATACAACAGCATGTCATCTTCCACAGAAAATCTTCTTTCATGTGAACTCCCCATTGTCTAAAGCCAATGGGCTTCCTACTTCACAGACCTCGTAATCTACATCTCCACAGGCTTCAAAGTTACTTTTTCAGCCAGTGCATCATATACATCTAACCATCTACTTCTGTTCCGCAAACTCCGCTTCCTGGTATTTCTGTATAATATGCCCGTACAGTGTCTGTACCGCCGGCGCCATAAAGTCCGGATTCAATACTGAGATGCCGATAATACGGCAAGCTTCCGGCTCTGTGGGATAACAGTCTACGGAATATGGAATATCGTTCATAACCATTTCCGGCATGATACAGATTCCAAATCCCTTTGATACGATCGCAATAGTAGACAAATCATCCACCACATGATAATCAGACTGCACATTCAGATGGTTTTCATGGAGAAAGTTCTGGATATCCGCATCTGTTGTCTCCATCTGAGATACAAAGACCCGATCCCGCATCTCTGCGATCGTCATGCTTTTGCTGGATCTGTCCTTTGGAAATCCCTTCGGCACAACGCAAAGCAGCGGGTCTATGTACAATGGTTCGATGGGGAGATCTTCTGCACTGGACAATGAGAGAAATCCCATATCTACGATCCCTGTCTTGATCCAGTGGGATACATCCGCATAGGTTCCCTGATAGACTTCCAGACTGATACCCGGATATTTTACCTGAAAAGATTCAATGATATCCGTCATCCAGTTCGTGCAGACGCTGGAAAAACAGCCGACCTTTACAACTCCCTGCTGTAATCCGTTCAGCTTGGATACCGCCTGATTCAGACTTTCCTCGCTGTTCAAGACGGCATTAATATAGGGCTGCAACGTCTCTCCATAATTCGTCAGAGAAATTCCAGATTTGCTTCTGGTAAAAATCGTAAATCCCAGTTCCTGTTCCATTGATGTAATAGCATGGCTGACAGCAGATGGGGTCAGATTCAACACCTGTGCAGCTTTTCGAAAACTTCCCTGTTCGACTACCGCCTGAAATACCTGATAAGATAATAATGTCATTTTTTATCTCGCACATTTATACAGCAGATCTTCCCATCTGCGGTCTACTTCTGCCTGGAACTGCTCGATGAGATGCTCGTTACCCGGTTTGAACAGATGTTTGAAACGTCCCTGGGCTCTTAAGAAATCTTCAATTGGAAGTTTTTTCTTCGGCTCATAGTTCAGGATCCATTTACCATGATCCACTTCAAACAGTGGCCAGTAGCAGGTATCTACTGCCAGTTTACAGATGTTCATGATCTCCGGTGTATCATATCTCCATCCACGCGGACATGGAGTCATGATGTTCAGGAATGCTGCACCTTCGGTGTAGATGGCTTTCTCTGCTTTCTGATGAAGATCGGAAAAAGTTCCAAGAAGTGTGGACTGTGCCACATACGGAACGTCATGGTCTGCGATAATGCTTGCCAGATCTTTCCGGTTCTGCATCTTACCATCGGACTGACTACCTACTGGTGTGGTCGTTGTATCGGCATACATCGGTGTTGCGGAAGAACGCTGGATACCGGTGTTCATATATGCGCCATTGTCATAGCAGACATATACGAGGTCATGATTACGCTCCATTGCTCCGGAAAGAGACTGGAATCCGATATCATACGTACCGCCGTCTCCACCGAATGTAATAAATTTAAATGTTTCGTCTGCCGGAATCTTGCCACGTTTTTTCAGTGCTTTGTAGGCAGCCTCTACACCACTTAAGGTAGATCCTGCATTCTCAAATGCATTGTGGATATAGCTGTCTTCCCATGAAGTATATGGATACATGAAAGAAGATACTTCCAGACATCCGGTCGCATTTCCGATAACAGCATGATCGCCTTCGTGAAGGGCACGGAGTACGGCACGCACTGCGATGGTTGCGCCACAGCCTGCACACATTCTGTGTCCCGGGGCAAGACGTTCCGGTTTACTCATTACTTCTTTAAAATTATATCCGCTCATCTTATGCCTCCTCTTCTCTCAGACCGATGTATTTAAACTGCTCGACCGGTTTTCCGTTCTCTACGATATCCTGTAACTCTTTAAATACGCCTTCTGCATCTTCTACAGTAAAATCACGTCCGCCAAGACCGTAAATATAATTGATTGCTTCCGGTTCAACAATCTTATTCTGGTAAAGTGCTGCTGTCACTTCACTGCCCAGTACGCCACCATTACCATTGTAGCTCTCACAACGATCCAGAATTGCGACTGCTTTGCAGTTTTTCAGTGCTTCTGCAATCTCTTTTGCCGGGAACGGGCGGAATACACGCAGTTTCAGGAGACCGACTTTCATGCCCTGCTCGCGAAGTTCATCTACCGCATTTTTTGTCGTTCCTGCGGCAGAGCCGATCATCAGCATGATATAATCTGCATCTTCGGTTCTGTATTGTTCAAAAAGTCCGTACTGTCTGCCGGAAATCTTTGCATATTCATCAGCAACATCAAGAATAACCTGCTTTGCATTTTCCAGAGCAATCAGCTGATTTTTCTTTGCCTCCATAACATAATGGGTAACGGCATACGGTCCTACAGACATCGGCTGCTTCGGATTTAACAGATAATCTTCCGGCTCATATTCTCCAACGAATTCTTTTACTACATCATCTTCCAACAACTCGATATTTTCTACTGCGTGGCTGGTAATAAATCCATCCTGACAGATCATGATTGGAAGATGTACATCCTTGTGCTCTGCGATACGGTAAGCCTGTACAAAGTTATCGTATGCTTCCTGATTATTTTCTGCATAAATCTGGATCCAGCCGGTATCTCTTGCTCCCATACCATCAGAATGGTCACAGTTGATATTGATCGGACCGGACATAGTACGAAGAACCAGCGCCAACGCTATCGGAAGACGATTGGATGCTGCCAGCAGAAGTTCCTCCCACATAAATGCCAGACCTGCAGAAGAGGTAGCTGTCAGGGTACGGGCGCCGGCTGCAGATGCGCCGATAGCTGCACTCATGGAAGAATGCTCGCTTTCTACCGGCACGAACTCTGTATCTATCTCGCCATTTGCAATATATGTGGATACCATCTGAGGAATCTCGGTAGACGGTGTGATTGGGAATGCCGGCATAACATCCGGATTGATCTGTTTGATTGCGTAGGAAACTGCTTCGTTTCCTGACATACGTTCTTTGATTGCCATTAGTTCACACCCTCCCTCATTGTAATTGCGCCAAACGGGCATACTTTTGCGCAGATACCGCAGCCTTTACAGTGATCCAGGTCAAAGCCTGCACGTTTGCCTTCAGTTACAGGAATGCTGCTGTCCGGACAGACCGGTGCGCACAGCAGACACTGTTTACACTTGTCTTCATGATAATCCGGAGTGAAGTTTCTCCATTCTCCGGTCTTAAACAATTTGGATGTTCCGGTCGCGCAGATATGCATTCCTTCTGTCAGACCGGTATGAGGGGTTGTCTCATTGATCTTTGTGATATCGTGTTTCATTGTTTCTCCTTGGAATCTTATCATCATACAGCATGTATGACGTTATCTATTGTTTCTAAAATATATGATATTTGCTGTAGTTTAAAAACTGTGGTATATCTATCCTGTTTCAGGTGCCAGTCAGAGGAATCATCCCTGTACCTTCAAATATCTGTACAGCTATACAACTCTATGCAGCTGCCAGGTGCGTTGTCCCGGTAAATAGATATCTTCCTTTTTAACTCCGGCTTTTAAGATACAGCATCAAATGCCATTTCCAGGGCTTTCATATTTCCATCGATCACTTCCGGTTTTTTTGCGAATTTATGCTGATAGGATGCACGCATCTCACCCAGAAATGTCTCTTTTTCCATAACTTTGCTTGTAGCTACGACCGCTGCCAGCATCGGAGAGTTCGGAAAATATTTTCCCAAAGCTTCTTCTGAAATTGTTCTTGCATCTACGGTTACAACTTTTCCTGTATAACCGTTTAACTGAGGAAGTATCTCTTCCGATGTCTTTGCCGTATTTACAATAATTGCTCCTTCCGGTTTTAATCCGGCAGTCACGTCTACAGAATGTAACAATGTCTCATCTACAACTACGACGTAATCCGGATCATAAATATTGGAATGTACACGAATCTGATTATCGCTGATACGATTATATGCCGTAATCGGCGCTCCCATTCGCTCCGGACCATACTCTGGGAAACCCTGTACATGTTTGCCAGTTTTAAATGCCACGTCTGCCAGAAGCAGTGCTGCTGTTTTTGCTCCCTGACCGCCACGGCCGTGCCAGCGGATTTCAATTCCGTTCTTCATTCTATCTACCTCATCTCATTGTATGTTTTGCATATACTGTCTTTTAAATATTTCCTGTTCTCTTATAACTATATAGATACACATATCTTCATTTTGCAGCCTCCCAGACAGTGGAACAAATAGCTGCAAAAATATTTTCCATATAATAGGAAATCGGACTTTTCCTATTATACCATTGAGGAAAACAATGTAAATAGGGATAATGAATTTTTTTCAATTTGTACATGAATTATTTTCATCTTATAATTCAAACACAAAAATGAATTTCAATTCAATGTTAATTTTGTTTCATTAGGGATAACAGGATGGATATGCAAATATTTTTTTGCAAGTTTTCTATATGTTGCCATTTTTTCGCATAAATATGCCGGCGTCATGTCATATCTTCTGTTTTCTCCGTAACATGCTGCCGGACAGCACTCACAATATGTTCGCCACTCACAATGACTGCATGTTTTCGGCAAAAAAATCTTCTCCCGTTCCTGCCGCATCTGATGCCAGACTTCTGCAAAATTTTCTGGCGAAACTGCTGCTACCGGCTGTTCCATCATCCCACATAATTGCATCTGCCCTTTCCAGTTGATCCAAAATGCAGTAGATCCAGCCCTGCAGCTCATTTTTTCCATCTGTTTACTAACATTCTGCATTTCTCCCACAATATCAGCTCCCTGAAAGCGCAGATTTTGTATCTGCTCACACTTTTGTCGTATCTGAGCCTCCGAAAATCGGCTTTGATCATAGAAAAAAGCTGCTTTTGCAGCTTCCTGCGGTGTGAGCCGCTGTATTATTTGTTCTGAAGGATCTGACGTTCTGACTGGCGGAAACATGTACGTTGCTGCCTGTATTGGAATCTCCAGATCTGTTGCCAACTTACATGCATCCTGAAATTCTTTCTGATTATATGATGTCACACTGTAGTTCAGTTTCAATGGCATTTTCTGTCGCCTCAATTCATGGATAACCTCCATTACCCTGTCAAAGGCATTCTCATTTCCACATAAATGTTCATAAGTTTCACGACTTGTACCATACAGCGTCAGATTTATCCTTGCCGGCGGATCTTCACACATCTTCTGAATGTTTTGAGCTGTCAGTAACGTTCCGTTAGTATTAATGGAAACGGACAGCCCCAAAGCCTTACACCCCTGATAGATTTTCCAGAAATCGTTCCTTACAAATGGTTCTCCTCCAGTCAACAACAATAACAACATGCCTTGTTCCTGTGCCGCCTTTGCAAGTCCCAACCAGTCTTCCGTGGATAATTCCTGTCTTCTGGCACATTGATCTTGCTCTTTTCTGTGAATATAACACATTTTGCAGTTCAGATTGCAACGTGATGTCAGTTCAAATGTTCCGGACAATGGAATCTGCTGCTGCCCTGCCCGCCAGGACAGATAATCAATAAATTGTGTATAGGATAATGCCATATGCCCTCCCTGTTATTTATGATATACTGAAAAAATTTTCATCACTCTCTAAATATATTTTTTACCAATACCTGTTCTAAAATTTCCACGGCTTCTTTTTCCGGCCTGCATATCAGACGAAATACTGGAATCTGTTCTACAACTTCTGCTGCCAGTTCCAGCATTTTCGCAGTGGCTTCTGCTACTCCCGGATGTCCTATACAGTTTTCCAGCAGACCGGTCAGTGCCTCCCGCCCCCGAAGCTGTTTCACTTCATTTTGTTCTCCCTGTTCTAAAAAAACGATCGACTGCAGCTTCTTTTTAAAAGAATGGCAGATGCTGCTTGTTCCACAAAACGGTACACCATAAACCATGACGCTCCGACACTCTGTTCCATCAGATGATCTGTCAGTCACAACCCCAATCATATTTTTATCTCCATTCAGAATCTCTGCTCCCCGATATTTCCGCCACAACTCTGCCTGGGTGGATTTTCCGATACCAGATGAACCTGCAAACAGAATTATCTCCTGCCCAGTACTCACAGATGCACTGTGCAGCAGCAGCCGATCCTGCCATAACAGCTGATATCCCAAATCCATCCCTGCCCAGATATGCGCAATGCGGTTGATCCAGGGCTGTTCTATCTCTGCCAGATACAACCGCACTTCATTCCTTCTATTGTCAGCTCTCCCATTTACGGAATACTGCGCTCTGGCAAGAACTCTGCCATCCGACAGTGCCAGCAGTTCCTGCCACAACACATCCTGTTCCCTGTACAAATGCATCGTCAGAGTCTGTGTCAGAAGTTTTCCTTGTTGATCCGGCAGCTTTTTACAAAGTTTGATGATACAGAAAATATCTGTCTCATACAGCATCTTATCTGTCTGAAACAATACGCTCCATGCATCCTGCTGAAGCGGTACTTCCGAACAAAACTGTATCCTGCGTTCAGCAATCTCATATGTATAGTTGAACATGCTTCCTCCTTTTTCTCAAATGCAAATATAACAGATATATCCGTCAGGACAGCAACATCCCTTTTGAAAACGCTGCTGCCCAACGGAATCTGTCTCTGCCCAATCACTAAGAATTAAATAACACCTGACTGGAAGTAAAGTAACAGTATCCCTGTAAACCTCCGCTGCCACAGGTGTCCTCTGCAAATGTCACACCCATGCCAAGCAGGAACTGTCCAAAATCAGTCGGATCATCCTGACAGCCTTCTGTCGTATGATTAAACACCTTATTTGCACAGCCTGCTGCGATGGCCTCATGAAGGGAATAGCGGATCACTTCCACTTCTGGCGCCTCATATTTCTTTTTCATCTCAGATTTTTGACCTCCTGATATCTATATTTTCTTATTCCATACTTTCTTAAATAGATTTTTGATTGTATTCATATATGCATGGTAGA
Organism: uncultured Roseburia sp.; assembly: GCA_905193415.1. Lineage (GTDB taxonomy): Bacteria > Bacillota > Clostridia > Lachnospirales > Lachnospiraceae > Brotonthovivens. Next base: position 39,467 of record CAJJOP010000001.1, on the reverse strand, counting down.
ATGTTCCTGTCGCACTGTCTGATACATCTCCATTACCGGAACCATTTCCCGGTGCTACGATGGAATCTCCAGACGATCCTGTTCCATTTTCAGAAGATTCATCTGTAGAACTATCTGTTGTTTCTCCGGCTCCTGCTGATCTCTGATCCAGAATATACTGTGCAAATGCTGCATTTGCCCCCGGTGTAAGATCAGTGGAAAGTTTGCAGGCACTTAAAGATAACAGACCCTTAGAGTCTTTCTGACTGCCAACAAGTACATACCACAGCTCTTTTTCTGCATCATACTGCGGTGTGACAGTATAATACAGCTCTGTCGCCGTATCAATCGTTGTTACATCTGCAAGTCCATTTACCTGCACGGTATCACTGATCGCTTTTGCTGCGATCTGCACGGTATCCCCCTGCTCATAGCCCTGCAATACAAATGCAATCTGACTGCCCGGTGTCAGATAAACCTCGTTTTCTGGTCCTTTTTCTTTATAATCCTCAATACTGTACGCATCTTGCTCGCCGTCATACTCTACATAAACCACTGCCTGTTCCGTCCAGTCTTTTGCCGTATCCAGGCTGTTATTCACATAGTCATAGACAGATCCATAGGAAATATTCTGTTCAGAAGCCACATAAGAAGAATCCTTTTCCATGGTGTTGTAGATACGAACACCATCCAGATATACAGATGCAGCTGTTGACGCGGTTAATTTTTCATCCTCAGACCCTGCTGTTGTGGCGATTGCCTCTGCCACACAGACAGCTGCGTTTTTCACGGCATACTGCAAGCTAATAGCATCTGTATTACCACTCAGGCTGCTCACTGCCATCATTTTTTTACTGACTGTCTGTTTCTGCGAAACAGCTGACGTTCCACTCGCCAGCACACTTCCGGCATCCATATAGGAAATCTCTACATCTTTTGCATTGATATCCCTAAACCCTAACTGCTTTACCACTTCTGCAACAATATCTTCCTGTTCTGCCGCCTGTGCCTGTTCAGATATAGCTGCACAGGAAGCACTCTTTCCTTTTGCAGAAGCTGCGCCGCTTCCACTGGTCAGGCAGCCGGATACCGTTACCTGATAGGTTCCCTGTGGCAGATCCATGCAGCGAACTACCGGCACCTGATAATCCAGCACTCCCGTTTTTCCTTCAAACAGGCTGCTGCCGCTTCCGGAAAAATAAGTATCCACCAGATAGGATTTTACTACCTTTCCGGCACTGTCCCGCACCACCGCCATCAACATGCCTGTATCGGTTCCACATTCGGAGATCAGATCAAATCCTGTTCCATGGAAAGAAAATTGTGCTGTTTTTGTTTTTGCAAAAGAACCTCCATTTAGAGAAAGGGATGCCTGATAAGCGCTTTCGCCACTAAATGTTTTATCAGACTGATATATAGCATCATATCCATGAATGCCTTCCTGTCCCAGCACTTCTCTGACCTGACTTCCATCAGACGCTGTTCCCGTCCGGTTCCAGTCAGAATCTTCTGTAAGAGTAAAAACATTTTCCTCATACATCACATTGGAAGCCGGTGTAAAACCAATCTGGAACGTATCCTGACTGCCGCCTGTATAAGTAACTGTAATCTTTACCACATCCGTCTGTTTCAGAATCTCTGATGGATGATAGGTAATCTCATAATCACTTCCGATGGTTACCTGATCTTTGTGTCCGCTGTCTGCGGATACTTTTGAAATCCTTGCTTCTGTATTGGAAATCAACTCCGATAACGGAATTTTTACCGGATTTCCAAAATCAATGACATAGTTTTTGCTCAGCTGGGAAGTATCAATGTTGTAATGCAGGGTAAGCGTCTTGCCATCTTCGGAAATATCTGCACCCATGTACTGATACAGTCCGCTGCTGTATTTTCCGTCAATATCTGTCATGACGGAAATATCACGGTTAAATGTCTGCTTTACAGAAGAACTGTTTTCCACATACGCATCTTCATCCAACGTGATGCCGCCCACATGCACATCGGATGTCTGCTGCAATGCTGTCAGAAAATCCGGAATCGGATCTCCCTGCTGATATGCCATTGCGATCTGATAACTCTTGATCAGAGAATTGTCACTGTCATCCACATATCGGACATTCAGGTTTGTCTCCTTCTGGATCGGCTCCAGATAGATCAAGATCAGCTTCGCTGTATTTTTTGCGCTCCATGTAATGGAAGAAGTCTTACCATTTACCATTGGCTGGGTTCCGGAAGTCTGATTCCACACTTCTGTCTCGTCATACCACCGAGAACCGGCTTCGTTGGTCTTTTTATTCCATTGAATGGAATCGCTCTTATACCACACATTTGCAGAACCGGAGGTTCGTTTTCCATCCGTTACGGTAATCCTGGAAATGTTATAATCACTGTTATTGACTGGCGCTACGATGCCGATATCACGACCGGACCAGTAATTAAAAATCGTCGTTGACTGTCCGTACATCGCAGACTCTGTCGGAGATACCGTTCCATCCGGATACACTACGGCAACGGTCAGCGCTACCTGTCCTTTTCCATTGCTGGTGTTTGGCGTTGTTCCATCTGTGCCATATCCCCAGTCCTTTGCATACGTCTCGATCTCTTTTGTCACATCTGTCTTCTGCAGATAATATGCCACCAGCTGATCTTCTTTGTGGAAATACTGCCAGCTACCCTCCAAAGTCTGATACTGCCATGCCCCATTGTAATACCGGATATGGGTCATAGTCGTGCCGTTTCCGGTCTCATCATCTCCGGATGCATTGCTCTGCTGATGGCTGGAATCCAGACGCATCGCCTGCCAGTAATAGACCGTTACTGTTCCATCAAAAAAAGAATAGGCCGTCTGTGGTGCCAATGACTCCAGCGCCACCCCTTCTTCTGACTGTATCCCATCCATCGTACTGGAAATGCTCCTGGTATGCTCCTGCTTTCCACTGGTACGGTACACTTCATAGTTTGTGATCCAATACTCCAGTGAAATGGACGTATCCGTAACAGCATCCGACGGGCGGGCAGAATCAGATATATCAGCTGCCCATACGCCGCATGCCATACCGATAACCATGCAAAACGACAGAAACAATGCCAGAATGCCTTGTTTGCTTCTGCGGGATTTCCACTTTTTCATTCCTTCTCCTCCTTTTCTTACTTCAAAATTTCGGCACTCTTATTTTGCCTTTTTCAGACGTCAAAAAAAGAAGAAAAAAGTCTATATACTGTTCACAACAAAAAACCTCCGATAGAACTGACAGGTATTGCCTGCCGAATACCGGCAAAACAATTTCCTTTCAGCTGTACCGAAGGTTTTTTAATATTTTATTTTTCTGAAAATGCTAAAACAAAACTTTAAAGCAGCTTCCTTTTCCCGGTTCGCTCTCCAGTTTCAGTTCCGCGTTATGACACATTACACCATGTTTTACGATGGAAAGACCCAGACCTGTTCCGCCGATTTCTTTGGAATGACTTTTATCTACACGATAAAACCGCTCAAAGACTCTTTGCTGCTCTTCGTATGGGATGCCGATACCGGTATCTTTTACGCTGAGTTCCACACGTTTGTCTTTTTTCAGTAATTTTACGTTCACTTCTCCATCTTCTTTGTTGTACTTGATGGCATTATCACACAGGTTATACACAATTTCATTCAGAATAGACGGAATGCCCAGAATCTGACATCTCTCTGTCTGCACTAAAAAACTGATTTTTTTCTTCTGTGCCTCATCATGCAGTGTCGCAACTACTTCTTCCACAATTTCAGAAAGGTCTACCAGTTCTTTCTGCTGCTCAAAATCTGTTTCTTCCAGCTTGCTGAGATTGATAATATCACCTACCAGCGTAATCAGTCTCTGCGCTTCTTTATAGATATTTTCAGCAAAATGCGGGATATCTTCCGCCTTGACCAGTCCCTGGGTCATAATCTCTGCGGTTCCGGAAATCGATGTCAACGGCGTCTTCAGTTCATGAGACACATTCGCCGTAAACTCTCTGCGCAGTGCATCCCTCTGTTCTTTCTCAGTCACATCCATAATGACCAAAACAGCTCCTGATACAACGTCATCCTGAAAGACTGGATTGGCAAACAGCTGATAACTGCGGTTGTTGTGCGTCATCATCCGCTGTGCATGCTCGCCTTTTAACGCAAGATGAAGCGCTTCCTGGAAACTTTCACTGCGATTTAACTGCAGGACATTTTTATTTTCCTTTACAGAAGGAATTCCAAGAAGCTTCAATGCGCTGCTGTTATAAGACAGCACATTTTGCTTTGTATCTACGACGACAAAGCCTTCGCTCATGTTTTCTGTGATTGCAGAAAACTCTATCTGCTGCCGTTTCAGTTCCTGGATCTGCTTATGAATCTGCCTGTTCTGCTGCTCAATCCGATGCAGGAACGGAGACAGCTCATCATACGCTTTCGCATCCTCCGGATGTTCCAGATCGATCTCGTTGATCGGTTTTACGATTCGTTTCGACAAACGATAGGACATCCAGCCAGAAAATGCAAGTGCGATAACGATAATCGCCACAATAGACTGAAGCATGCCCAAGGTAATAGAAAGCGGGCTACGATACGTATTGGCCAATCGAATGACTGTATCATCGGAAAGATGTAATGCATAATACATTGTTTTTTCTGAAAGTGTACTGGAATACCGTATACTGCTTCCGGATTCTTTCTGCATGGCTTCCTGTACTTCTACACGGTCTGCATGATTCTCCATTTTAGAAGCATCTGCCTGATTGTCGTACAAAACAGTTCCATCAGAATCAATCCATGTGATACGGATATTTTTCTTGTTCAGATTTTCCAGATACTCCTTACCGTTAAGTTCTACGCCCTGTCCTACATAAGTTGCTTCATTGACAAGTTCTGTGCTGTACTGTTTCTCAAAATAATTATATAAGACGCCCATGATCAGACCCACGCACACCAGCACCATGCAAAAGATCAAGATAAACATGGACCGAAAGGTTTTCTTTATCATTCTGTCTCCCCGCTCAGTCGATATCCAACACCGCGCACTGTTTTTATCAGATTGCCACAGTTTCCAAGTTTCTGCCGAAGTGTCCGGATATGCACATCTACTGTCCGGCTCTCTCCGTCAAAAGCATATCCCCAGATCTTATCCTGGATCTGCTCTCTGGTAAATACCATTTCCGGATTGGACATCATCAGATTTAAAAGTTCAAATTCTTTTAATGTCAATTCTACTTTCTGTCCCTGTACCCGCACCTGATGTTTGCCCGGATACACAGCCAGATCTCCGATCTGAAGCACATCTTCTGCCTGACCTTCCCCGGTTCGACGCAGCAATGCACGGATTCTGGAGATCAGCTCCATCATGCCAAACGGTTTGGAAATATAATCATCCGCTCCGCTGTCCAGACCTTTAACTTTATCATATTCACTGCCTTTTGCTGTCAGAAGGATAATTGGCAGTGCTCTGGTAGAGGAAGCATCTCTCAGTTTTTTCAAAATACTTAATCCATCTTCCTCCGGAAGCATGATATCCAGAAGAAGCAGAGACGGTTTCTCTTTTTTCATCTGTTCCCAGAACTCGGACGGTCGTTCAAATCCCATTACCTCCATGCCTGAGCTTTTCAGGCTGTAAACTACAAGTTCCCGGATACTGTTGTCATCTTCTAAGATATAAATCATTTTTTACGCTCCTACATGTTCTCCTGTGATAGAATATTCTACCCATTCTGCGATATTTACCGCATGATCGCCAATACGTTCGTAATATTTTGCGATCATAAGAAAATCCAGAAATACTTCACTTTTATCTGGCTGTTCTGCAAGGAAACCAATCAGCTGATCTTTAATCTGCTGAAACTTTCCATCTACAAAATCATCTGCCTCCATGACTTTTTGAGCCAGATTCCTGTCACTTCGTACAAAAGAATCCACACTGTCTGTCAGCATCCGGATCGTAGCTTCTGCCATATCCCGCAGGGGAAGTTTTTCTATCATGCTGTTGTCTTCGATTTCTTTCGTAATATCTGCAATATCACAGGTCTGATCTCCGATCCGTTCCATATCCGAAATCATCCGTAATGCTGCAGTGATCAGTCGGAGATCACCGGCCACCGGCTGCTGGCGCAGCAGCATCTTCATGCAAAGATCTTCGATATCTCTCTCTTTCTGATCGATCTGCTGCTCCAGATGATGCACTTCTCCGGAAAGTTTATCATTCTTTACCAGCATCGTCTTTTCTGCTGAAAGAATGGCGCGCTCACACAATGCCCCCATCTGGATCAGTTCAACATGCAGTTCCTCTAGCTGATCCTGAAATACTTTTCTCATCATTATTATTTCCTCCCTGACTTTTTCATGTCGCATCTGAAATTTATGAAACCTTCTCATAAATGTTTCTTCTTCAAACCAAACGCACGTGAAACCCGTGCGTAATTGTGAAAAGATTAACCAAATCGTCCTGTAATATAATCTTCCGTTCTCTTATCCTGAGGTTTTGCAAAGATGTCTTCTGTATTACCAAACTCGACCATCTCTCCCAACAGGAAAAATGCTGTTTTGTCAGAAATTCTGGCAGCCTGCTGCATGTTGTGGGTTACCATTATAATAGTATAATCTTTTTTAAGTTCCACAGCAAGGTCTTCTATTTTTGAAGTAGAGATCGGATCCAGTGCAGATGTCGGCTCATCCATCAGAAGTACCTCCGGCTGTACAGCCAGTGCTCTGGCAATACAGAGTCTCTGCTGCTGTCCGCCAGACATTCCAAGAGCGCTTTTTTTCAGACGGTCTTTTACCTCTTCCCAGATGGAAGCATCCCGCAGGGATTTTTCTACAATATCATCCAGTTTTGCCTTGGAGTGGATGCCGTGGGTTCTCGGTCCATATGCGATATTGTCATAAATACTCATTGGGAACGGATTCGGTCGCTGGAATACCATTCCTACACGTTTTCTCAAAAGTGTGACATCCATGCCCTGATAGATATCCTGTCCGTCCAGTGTTACTTTTCCGTCAATCTTACATCCTTCTACCAGATCATTCATCCGGTTCAGACATTTTAAAAGTGTGGACTTGCCACAGCCAGAAGGTCCGATAAATGCGGATATCTCATTTTCCGGAAGTCGGAGGTTAATATTTTTTAAAGCCTGGAAATTTCCATAATACAGATCCAGGTTTTCAACTACCATTTTATCTTTGCTCATCTGATTCTTTTCTCTCCCATCTGTCTGAAATATTTCTGTAAAGATACAGTCCTGTTTCAGATTTTTTTCAATCTCTGCGCATCAGAATCCTGTCATTTTTCTGTCACAGTCTTTCAACGGAAACTTCTGTACAGATTTTTTTGCGCAGTAACAACAACGACCGTCTTATGCTCCGGTCTTCTGGGACAGCTTATGCGCTACCCGCTCAGACACCGCATTGATCACAATGACCAGTGCCAACAGAACAACTGCCGTTGCATAGGCTTCATTTACATGCAGACCTTCATTCAATAATGCGTACATGTGAATTGCCAATGTACGTCCGGATTGAAGCAGTCCACCCGGTATCTCCGCAATCGTTCCGGCTGTAAAGATCAACGCTGCTGTCTCGCCAACGATACGTCCGATACTTAAGATGACGCCAGAAAGGATTCCCGGGATTGCAGAAGGAAGCACTACCTGAAATACGGTTCTAAGGCGTCCTGCGCCAAGTCCGAAGCTTCCTTCTCTGTAAGAATCCGGAACTGCTTTCAGTGCTTCTTCCGTCGTTCTCATAATCGTAGGCAAAACCATCATTGCCAGCGTCAATGCGCCACCAAGGAATGAATATCCCCACTTAAAAGCTACTGCGAACATCAGGAAACCAAACAGACCATATACGATAGACGGAATTCCTGCCAGTGTCTCTGTGGTCATACGAATCAGAAGAACAATCTTATTGCCCCGCTTTGCATATTCCACCAGATAGATTGCAGAAAAGATACCGATGGGCGCTGCAAAGGCCAGCGTCAGCAGAACCATGAGAACCGTATTGATAATTGCCGGCGTCATAGATACATTATCGGATGTGTAATGCCATGCAAACATCTTCAGATTCAAATTTGGGATGCCTTTTACAAGAATATATATGATAATGGCACAGAGGATAAACATGGTAATGCAGGCTGCTGCAATGACCAGAATTCTCAGGATTAATGATAACGGACTTCTTTTATAAGCCATCATATTTGTTTTCCAATCTTTCATTAATCTCTATCCCCCTTTCTGTTCAGGATTGAAAACAGAATATTAATAATCAGGATAAATACAAACAGTACCACGCCGGTAGCGATCAATGCCTGTCTGTGAAGTCCTGTTGCATATCCCATTTCCAGTACGATATTTGCGGTCATGGTACGAACGCCGGAGAACAGTGTATTTGGAATAACCGGCTGGTTTCCGGCTACCATGATAACTGCCATGGTTTCTCCGATGGCACGTCCAACGCCAAGGATAACTCCTGCCATGATTCCGGATTTTGCTGCCGGAACGATGGTTCGGAAAATACTTTTCTCTTTTGTGTCTCCCAGTGCCAGAGCACCCTCATAATAATTTTCCGGTACTGCACGGATGGCAGATTCAGATACATTTATGATTGTCGGGAGAATCATGATTCCAAGAAGCAGTGATGCAGTAAATACACCTTTTCCGCTGCCTCCGTGTAAATCCTGAATCATCGGTACCAGTACGACCAGACCGAAGAAACCATATACGATAGACGGTATGCCCGCCATCAGATTTACCGCCGGTTTCATGATACGGTATAACGGTTCCGGGCAAAACTTTGCCATAAATACGGAACAGATGATTCCCAGAGGCACACCTACAATAATCGCCCCTGCAGTTACATAAATACTGCCGATGATCATAGGCAGTATGCCAAATATATCATTTAAAGGTTTCCACTGAATACCTGTGATGAATTTTCCGAGACCGATCTGGCTGATTCCTGAAAATCCATTTGCAAAAAGGAAAATACAGATCAGTGCAACCGCTCCGATAGATACACATGCAGCTATCAGAAATACGATCTGCATAATGATTTCTTTTGCTTTTTTCATAAATTTAACTTAACCTCCTCAGGCAACCTGATGCCGAAGACTGATACTTGAAAACCCCAGGAAAGACCCACTGATCTCCCCTGGAATTTCTTATTTGATTCTGTTTCTGCTTTTGTATAACAAACCATTCAGCAACAAACTGTTCTTACTTTGCAAGTTCATCCCATGTTGTTGTCTCGCCTACATAGATGGATTTTACCTGATCTGATGTAAGATCTGACAGAGCGTTCGCTTTGTTTACTACAACTGCGATACCATCCATAGCAATTGTTTTAGATGTTACTTCTGTTTTCTCTTCATCTTTCAGGTCTCTGGAAGCCATACCGATATCTACAACGCCCTGTGATGCTGATGTAACGCCTGTAGTAGAATCAGATTCCTGTACAGATACTTTTACGCCAGTGTTCAGTCCCTGATATGCCTCTGCAAGTTTCTCCATAACCGGTGTTACAGAAGAAGAGCCGCCGACGGTCAGTGTTCCGGTCAGTCCGGATGCGGAATAAGAACCTTCGTTGCCCTGGCTTACATATCCGTTATCTTCTACAACTTTCTGTCCTTCCTGGCTCATGATGTATTTAATAAAGTCCTGAGCCACTTCATTTAAAGAGCCCTCTTTATAAACAATATTGAACGGGCGAGCTACTTTGTAAGATCCATCTTTTACACCTTCTGCACTTGGTTTTACACCATCAATCGCTACTGCTTTGATGGAATCGTCTAAAGATCCAAGAGAGATATAACCGATTGCATTTTCATTTCCTGCAACTGTCTGCATCATTACTGCTGTACTGTTTGTAACTTCTGCTGATGCTGTTGTATTGTCAACTTTCTGACCGGAAGCATCTTTCTCTTCTACGCCGAACAGTTCAATAAATGCTCCTCTTGTGCCGCTGCCATCCTCACGGGAGCATACGGTAATCTCACCGCTTGGAAGGGATTCTGAACTGCCGCCTTCTGCTGCCGCACTTGTGCCGTTGTCTGTTCCTTTATTTCCGCAGCCTGCCATTACTGATGACACAGCCATTGCTGCAACAAGTCCTAATATTACAACTGATTTCTTCTTCATGAATGTTTCCTCCATTATTTTCATTCTTACTTTTTTTGCCTTTTCCTCAAGCACAAAACGAGTATACGAAACATACGTTAAATCCAAAATCGCGAACAAGTTAAATATTTGTAAAATAATTTAACATTTCAGAAGTATCGTTTTTTCTGTACAAATGATTTATTTCCGAGTAATAATTGGAGGAAAACAGGATATGATAAAAAAACAGATTGCGGTAATTGTGTTTTATGAAATCAGATTTTTTTATCTGACAATCAAAATACAATTACCACAATCTGTTTTTAATGTTTTTTTACTGAAAATACCGCTTCCAGTATCTTCTCTCTATCTTTTAAACGATCTGTCTCCACACCACTGCTAAGATCTACGCCCCATGGATGCACACGATCGATTGCATCTGGCAGATTCTCCGGCGTTAAACCGCCGGCAAGAATAAATGGACGTTTCACATTCCGCAGCAAACTCCAGTCAAAAGTCTGTCCGGTACCCTGTCCATTGTCCAGCAGAATTCTGTCTGCTTCGCTGTTCTGTGCTTTGAGAAGCGTTTGCGTATCCTTAACTTTAAACGCCTGAAAAACAGTTACCTTCTTTCCAGCCTCTCCGGTCAGTTTCCGAAGTTCTCTGATATACGTATTATCTTCCTGTCCATGCAGCTGTACATGAGTCAGAATACCGCGTTTTACACTATCTGCCACGTCTTTTACCGGCGTATCTACAAATACACCTACAGGAATAACATCATCCGAAAGCCTTTTTATCAGTTGTTCCATCTGTGAAACTGACACACTTCGGTGACTTTTTGGAAAATCTACGATAAAACCACAATAATCCGGTCTGGCTTCATTTATATATTGAATATCACAGAAACGGGACAGTCCACATATTTTTATTTTTACCAACTCCATCACGTTTTTCAGCCTTTCAATTTCTGAAGCATCGCTTTCTTATCCGGCGCACGCATAAAAGTCTCTCCGATCAGTACGGCATCCGTACCATTTTCTCTGAGAAGCTTTACATCTTCCGGTGTCTGAATGCCACTTTCTGCCACAAATACAATATCATCCGGCACCATTTTTCGAAGTTTCAGGCAGTTGTCAAATTTCACATCAAAGTTTTTCAGATTCCGGTTATTAACACCGATCACACCGGCGCCGGATTTTAATGCGCGCTCGATCTCTGTTTCGGTATGGGCCTCTACCAGGGCGGTCAGTCCAAGCTCTGCGGCAAGCTCTCCATAAGCTTTCAGCTGTCCATCATCCAGAATAGAACAGATCAGCAGCACAGCGGATGCGTTCATGGCACTCGCCTGATAGATCATATAGTCGTCTATGGTAAAATCTTTCCGAAGTACCGGGATCGACACATTCTGTACGATCTCCTTCAGATATGCATCTTTTCCCAGAAACCAGTATGGCTCTGTCAGGCAGGAAATGCAGGATGCCCCTGCCGCATCGTATTCTTTTGCAATATCAAGATACGGAAAGTCCTCTGCGATGATCCCTTTTGATGGCGATGCTTTCTTTACCTCGCAGATAAAAGAGATTTCCGGTTTTTTTAATGCTTCCGCAAATAAAAACGGTGTTCTTGCCTTTGCCGCCTCTTCTGCTTCCCGACGTACCGTTTCCGGAGATTTGTATTTTTTCTCTTCCGCAATACGTTCTACTGTTTTTTCTGCTATCGTTTCTAATATATTCATATGACAGTCTCCTGTTATTTTTTCTATGTCTCTTTTCTGGCCGTGCCATCATTATCTCTGACGGCTGACTGCCACATAGCTTGCCAGCTTTTGTGCTGCTTTTCCACTATCAATCAGCTCTTCTGCCAGTTTCACGCCTGCTTCCAGTGTGTCAGCTTTTCCTGTGATATAAAGTGCAGCCCCTGCATTGAGGCACACTGCCTGATATTTTGCTCCCCGGTCTCTGCCTTCCAGAATATCTCTCGTAATCCATGCATTCTCCTGAGGTGTACCACCGACCAGAGCATCTTTTTCACATCGCTCATACCCAAACTGCTCCGGTGTGATTTCATAGGAAATGAGCTCACCATCCCGGATCTCACATACGGATGTAGGCGCACTCATAGAAATCTCATCCATCTTATCCTGCCCGTATACGACCATGCCCCGTTTTACGCCAAGATTTGACAATACTCTTGCCAACGGCTCAACCAGCGATTCATTATAGACACCCATCACTTCCATGGTAGCTGCTGCCGGGTTGGAGAGCGGTCCTAAAATATTAAATACGGTACGGATTCCCAGTTTCTTTCTGACCGGTCCCACATATTTCATGGCAGAATGATATTTCTGGGCAAACAGGAAACAAAATCCTACCTTTTCCAGTACTTTTTTACTCTGCTCCGGATCCAATGTAATATCTGCACCAAGTGCTTCCAGCACATCTGCCGCACCGCTTTTTGATGAAGCTGCACGGTTTCCGTGTTTTGCCACCGGCACTCCTCCTGCTGCGATGACCATAGATGCCGTTGTAGAAATATTAAAGGAATTGGAACCGTCTCCTCCGGTGCCTACGATCTCCAGCACTTCCATATCATGCTGTAGCTGCGTTCCGTGGGCACGCATACTCACTGCGGAAGCTGTGATCTCATCGATTGTCTCTCCTTTCATGGCAAGGGCTGTCAGATATGCTGCCATCTGGATATCTGACGCTTTTCCTTCCATGATCTCATTTACTACCTGCTCTGCCTGATCATAAGTCAGATCTTTTTTCTGCGTCAGCTGAATGATCGCTTCTTTTATCATTGTTTTCTCTCACTTTCTTAATGAATCCGATCCAGGAAGTTCTGTACCATCTGTCTGCCTTGCGGGGTCATGACGGACTCCGGATGGAACTGGATGCCGTACACTTCTTTTTCCACATCTTCCACTGCCATAACTTCATCATCTGCTGTCCATGCAGTGACTTTCAATGACTCCGGAAGGGTATCTCTTACCGCTGCAAGGGAATGATATCTGGCTACCTGCACCAGTTCTTCCATGTTTTGGAAAAGGATGCTGTCCGCCGCTGTCTCGATCTCAGATGTCTTTCCATGCATCAGCTCCTTTGCATAGGAAACAGTTCCACCGTATACGGTACTGATGATCTGATGCCCCAGACATACCCCAAGGATCGGGATCTTTCCTGCAAATGCCTGTACAATCTCCATACAGTTTCCTGCATTTTCCGGCCTGCCCGGTCCCGGAGAGATAACGATCGCCTCCGGCTTCATCGCTTCAATATCCGCAACCGTTATCTTATCATTTCTGTATACCTCAATGTCACTGCGGATGCTTCCGATCAGCTGATACAGGTTATATACAAAACTGTCATAATTATCAATCATTACTATCATCAGTCCAGACCCTCCTCTGCCATTTTCAATGCATTTGTTACTGCCCTTGCCTTGTTCTGGCATTCCATAAATTCATTTTCCGGAATGCTGTCTGCTACGATACCAGCGCCCGACTGTACACACACCACACCGTCTTTCTTATATGCCAGACGGATAGCAATACATGTATCCATATTTCCTGCAAAATCCAGATAGCCAACTGCACCGCCATAAATACCACGCTTCCGGTCTTCAAGTTCATCAATGATCTCACAGGCACGGATCTTCGGCGCACCGGAAAGCGTTCCCGCCGGAAGAATAGAATCCATGGCATCCATGGCATCTCTGTCCGGTCGGATCAGACCGGATACAGTAGATCCAATATGCATAACATGGGAGAAACGCTCAATCTCCATATATTTTTCCACATGGACGCTTCCAAGGCAGCTGACTTTTCCAAGATCATTTCTGCCAAGATCTACCAGCATGTTATGCTCGGCACGTTCTTTTTTATCCGCTAGCAGTTCCTGTTCCAATCTCTTGTCTTCCTCGTCTGTCTTTCCTCTCGGCCGCGTTCCTGCCAGCGGGAATGTATGAAGCACACCATTTTCCAGATGCGCCAATGTCTCCGGAGAGGCACCTGCGATCTCGATATCATCGCTGGAAAAATAGAACATGTACGGAGATGGATTCGTCGTTCTGAGCACACGGTAAACATCAAACAGACTTCCTGTAGCCGGAACGGTCATCGGATCAGACAGCACAACCTGGAAGATATCTCCCTCGTGAATATAATGTTTTGCTTTTTCCACCATCTCGCAATATTTTTCTTTCGGATATTCCGGTGTCAGATCGCCCTGCATTTTAAACGGACGGATATCTGCTCTCGCGCCACTGTTTAACAGGCGTTTCATCTCCTGCAATTCCTGACCTGCTTTCACATAAGACCCCTCAATATCTGACGTGTCCACACCGGCAATGAGAATGATCTTCTGGCGATAGTGATCAAATACGATGACTTTATCAAACAGCATCAGATCCATATCCCTGAAATCTGTCTCCATCCGACCATTGTTCTGAAGCGTCGGCTCCGCATAACGGATATAATCATAGGAAAAATATCCCACCAGACCACCGGTAAAATTCGGCATGTCCGGCAATCTCGGACTTTTGTATTTTTTCAGGATCTCGCGAACCGCTTTCTTCGGATGCCGGGTTTTAATCACACTCTTTTCCTTGCATCCATCTTCGGCACCGGTAGTAACTGTCATCTCTCCATCATTACAGGTAATCTCCATGACCGGAGAATATCCCATAAAAGAATATCTGCCCCATTTCTGATTGTTTTCCGCACTTTCTAACAGGTAACAATGTCTGCTGGCTGCACGCAGTGTCCGCATTACTTCCACCGGAGTAAAACGGTCTGCATACATTTCTTCTGCAACAGGGATCCTTCCATAGGAACCTTCTGCCGCTATTTCCATTACTGCCTCTAATGTTGGATACATGATAAACCTCCTGTTCTGCCTGCACCAAACGTCAAACATTCCTCTTTGTTCCATTTCTTTCTCTGATGAAATCCCCGTTCCTGTCTGAATGATTTTTCTGTAACAAAAAACCCGTCCTGGCAGACATTGTACTAAACTCTGTCTGTCAAGGACGGGTCAAAATATCATTTACATTTCCCGCGGTGCCACCTTGATTTGCAGCTTCTTCGCCACACTCTCTGTAAGATACAAACATATCTCTGACAACTGACGTATGTCCTCACGTCGCATGATACTTGGCTGCCTGTATGGCAACGGTTCCCTGCGCCCTCAACGGTCCATTTAACAACCTGCATTCCGACCCGGTTCTCAGCATCCCGGACTCTCTGTGCGTGCACAACTGTCTTTATCTCCGTTTCAACGGTTTCTCGCTTTACTGTATTAAAACTTATGGATAAATATTAAAACCATTTTCTTTAAATGTCAAGATTTTTTTCTGTATCTGCATCTTTTTGAAATTACGGCATTAAAATTCATCCAGTTTAAATAATGCATTATTTGCTACGACAGCACATATTGATACGTTCTGTCAAACTCGCTTCGGGCTACCAGATTAAAATCCACTTCAAGGATTGTTCCTGCTTTATCCCGTTCAATCTGATAAAAAACCAGAACCGCATCTCTGGCAGCAGTCAGCTCTGTTCCCCATATCTTTGCAGAAAAATATGAAGCCGTCTCCTCTGTATGTATCTTCAAAAGGTGTTGATCCAGCAGATATTGCAACGGTTCAGACACCGGATCTCCGTCTTCCCATGCAGCATATATTTCCACTTTCTGCCGATAACGATTCTCTCCTGCACAAACGTGCCGTGCTTCAAACCATTCTTTTTTATTCGCATAAGGCTTCCCTAAACCATCCACTTTAAAATAATCTCCAGACTTTGCCTGTTCCCCTCTGTCATTATGTGCTTCAGAGGAAAAGAGTTCATAGCTGCCGTCTGCTGTTTTTCGTATCTTCCCTTCCCGTACCATAATCCGCTCCATCTCACTGTCTGACCCGAGACGATACGCATATATGATCTTTTCTTCTTTTTTTCTGACCTTCTTCATCGTGGACTCCGTTTTTCACTTTCCCTGTGCTTTCTAGCAATTCATTTCCTGGCGATTTCTTGTTTCAACATGTCGTATATTATCTGACACACCACCTGTTGCCCCTACTATAACACAGTTTAGAAATGTTTTTTTGACCGGTTCCTTTATAACCAAAACGGTAACTAGAATATTAAAAATCGGCTAGTTCAATCACATTTGTTTTAATAACTCCGGAATCGCATATAAGATACTTTCGTCGCTTTTTTTGTAATCATGATATCTGTTTCGTTCCACTACAACACGCATATCTTCCCGAATCATCTGAAACGCATCTAGGATTTCTTCATCATACAGCCCCTGTTCTTCTTCCAGTTTCCGTATCAAATGTTCAAATCTGTCACAGGTGTTCTCCCAGCACTCGTTAGCGCTCTCCTGACCATCTAGCATAGCCTGATACGTTTTCTGCAGCTTCTGCAGCTCCTGAAACAAAACTTCTCCCGCTTCCTCCAGTTCAAGTTCCTCTCTTAGTTTTTCAAACTGTGCCGACAAATCCAGCCGACGGGTTTTATTCTCACAGATCTGGTGTAATAATAAAGAAACACGATCCAACGCATCATATACACACCATGCCTCCGCAGAATCCCCCTTCATATCCACTGCTGTCAAAAGATCCCATTCATTTTTTGACAGTTTTGATAACGGCATTCCCGTTTCCGCTCTGAATTCACTGATACAAGGATGCAGTTTATGCCGTCGGTCTCTCTGATCATTCCGACCGGAAAATGCATATTTTCTCAGTACTTTCTCCGATGGCCGCTGATAGCCTTCCATGATCATAAAACAAAGCCAGCTTTTATGTTCCATTGCAAGCATCCGCTTATAGAGACCGGGTTCTGTATCTTTTTTCTCCAATACCCATTCACAAAAATGTTCTGATGTGTTTTCATTCACTGCAATTCCCGCGCAAAAAAGTTTGTACGGAACAGACAGGGCGCTGCGCATGGAAGAATGTATCAAATAAGGTTCTGAATAAAACTGATTTTTCAATTCCTCTTCGGTACAATCCGGATTCCACTCTTTTGCATAATAACAATGTATAAAAAATGCAAGTTTTCCAATATCATGCTCAAAGTCTTTTTCTTCGATGGAATATTTCGCATTCATTCCAAACACATCCATCTGCAGATGTCCGGGAAGAGACTTATGGCTGCGCAAACGATACCCATCTCCCCGATCATCCCCATAACCAAGAAAAGCGACAGACGGTTCCTTCCATTCTCTCATCGAAAAGGATTGATTCATCTGATCAGCCATTTGATAGTTCTGTTCTCCATCTGCCATATGCAAAATCATATAGGGCAAGATTATTCTCTCCGGATGCCGTTCTTCCATCCGGTGTATCCACTCCTGCATCCATTGTGCCCCGGCCTCTGCCGTTTCTGTACAATTATAAAAATACAGCCGTGCAAGCGGTTTCGATGTAATCTCTGTATCCAGACTTAACGGCTGCACTTCATCCTCAAAGATCATTTCTACTGTTGTTTTCAACTGTGGGAACTGAAGCAGAAGGATTTGCGCAAAGGAATACGCATCCTCTGCAACAATATGAATCCGAAGTTGCACCTCCGGCATCTGTGCACAGGAAAAAATATGCAGAAAAAACGATTCTCTTATAGGAGCTGACCCAAATAAAACTACATCTAACTGCTTTCCGTCCATTCCCTCGCTAATATAAGGATACAAAGGATGCTTCCACAGAAAATAAGCTGCCAGCAGACGATAATTCACTTCACAGATCTGTTCCTGCCGGCTCATTTCTGCAGATTGCTTTTCCTGAAGCAATACCTTGAGATCTGTTGCCATCTCCCCGGCCTTACGGTAACGGCCTCTTCGTCCGATGGAAATGTCTGTGCTCTTTTGCAAAATATGAACCAGCAGTTGCTGCTGTGCTTCGTTCAACTCTCCCCTGAAACAGGTATCAAACAATTCCTGTAATCGCAGCTCCCAGTTCCCACTGCTCTCATTATCCCATTCTGTCGGAAAACACTGAAAAAACCAGAAAAACAGCATTGCTCCCACTGCATAGATATCGACTCTCGGATGCAGGAGCAGCTTTTTATTCTGCTCGAATTCAGACATATCACGAAGTTCCGGAGCTAACAACCCTCTATTTTCCATGTCTCCCCGTATCTCATGTACTTCTTCTATGCGGTTCAGAATGATTGCAGCATCAAAATCGAAAAACTTGATTCCGCCATACTCTGTCCACAATATATTTTCCGGTTTTAAATCCATGTGGACAATCCCGTAACTGTGCAGCCGCTGTAACGCAGCAGAGAGCTCCTGCATTACACGAAGCTGCATCTTTAAATCTTTCGCCTCCCGTTTTTCCAGACTGTCCCCGTAATTCGCCTCATACAGAATATACCGTTCCGTATCAGAAAAATATTTTTCATAAGGACGCACGATAAGATCCATCAGCTCATCAATATTTGCAAGGTCATTTTGAAGCACATATGCCTGTTCAAACAAAACTGCCAGATGTTCTTTTTCCCTTACCGACATCATTGGTTCCGGGCAGAACTGTTTCAGAATCATTTTATGAATGTTTTCATCTCCAAAATCAGCCTCCACCGCATAACAGATGCAGGATGCGCCCATGCCGATCACACGGTCAATCAGTACTTTTCTCTGATACGGATGCCCTTCAACATCATAAAATGTCAGTATCCGGATGCCGCTCCAGGGAACCCGTTTTACCCTAGAGTTCAAATCTTTGTCCGGATTTTCTCCGTATAGTTCCGTCACACATCGTTTAGCATTAACATTATCTGTCTGTTGTTCTATATCTGCACTATACTGTCTGTTCACCAAACGTTACCTTTCATATTTCTCTTATCATTTTCATAATTTATTATATGTGTTTCTATATTCTTACAACTGTCTGTTTTTCTGATAATCCAGATAAACTGCCCACAGATTTCGAAATGCAGTCAGTGGTTCTGAACAGGTCGTAAGATATGCAAGCATGCAGTCATAAGGATCTGCAAGATATAACCCCTGAAATCCACAGATCGTCAGATCCCGGTTCGTCTGAATCAGGAAATCTGCATATCGCTCTTCAAATAGCTCCTGCCGTATCGTATCTGCTTCATTCGCATTCGCCTGGATCTCCATATACTCTGACTGGTCAAATTCAATCTCCGCCATCTGTGCAAGAAATGAAAGAGTCAGAATATCATTTCTTGTGATCTCGATCTCCTTTTGTTTCTCAATCTGCCATAATTTTGTTGCAGAAAACATCGTTCCATCCAGGATTTCCGGCAGATATTCCGCATTTTTATCGCTGATGGAATTATCTCCACAGATCAGATCCTCTGACGGCGTATACAGATATCGATACAACGAACCACCGATCCTATTCTCTTCCTCGTCTTTTGCAGACCGTAAGCTGATCTTTGTATTTCCTACACGTTTCAGTCCTTTCAAAGAACTCTCGCAGACCTGAACCTGATTGATCGTAGCTTCCCAGTCTTCCTTTTCGCATTTTACCGGAACTTCTGCCACTGCCTCACATACCGTCTTCTTTGCAGCCAGATACGTATATCCGCCGGCATAAAACGGAGTCCCCTCCGCTATGATCGTTCCCGGCACACAGACAATACGAACGACTCCCGTCACATGATAGTCATTTTCCGGATCTGTCTTTTTCTTTACCGGTTTTGCAATGGCATGAAAAGCGGTTGCTTCCAAAATACCGTCCAGATTTGTTTCCAGTACCGCCTTATTTGGCAGATATCCGATATTTTCTTTATTCTTTGCATGTTTTGCTGTCGCTTCCGTACAGATAACGTTGATATCCAGTTCCAGCTCCTGTAACGGTTCTTCCGATACCGTTTCCAACGCCGTGTACCATACCGTTTCCTGTCTGCCATCTTTGTTTTTTACATTCTGTGAAAATCTGGTTCCTGCTGGAATACGGATCCCCTGTTCTGCATCATAAACGACACGGACATTTCCATGGGCATACTTTTGTTCTTCTTTAAAAGAGAACAGATACTCCTCCATATCCTCCTGACAGAGTTCCTTAAATTCCCCCAGACGCTGTCCTGCACATTTTAATGCGGTTCTGCGATAGTCGCCTTTTCGCTCGATCAGATATTTATATCCCGCCAAAACGTCAGAGGCTGCTTCTGATATATCTTCCAACGATTCCTGGGAATCTGTCTGTTCCAGCCCCTGTAAAATGTGATCCAGTTCTGTCTGAATAACAGCGGTCTGCTTTGGTGCAGAAAAAATCCTTTCCTTTGCCGGAACTGTCTCCCAGTTTTCTTTTCCCCACTGATAAAAAGCCATTCGATCGCCTTTTATCCAGTGAAAACAGATATAGATCAGAAATTCATCCACGTTCCAGAGATTCAGTTTTGACCGTTTCAGCACTTTTTGCAAAAACAACGTCAGATCCTCATATGTCATATGCAGACCGAATGCCAGCATAAAAAAATTGCCGGTGGAGATACGTTCCCCGTAAAGCACCGTTTCCAGATCTTCCCGATCCCATTTTTGCGTGCCTTTCAGATTTCCCCGGATCTTTTCTGTCCGTCCGACAGCTTTACAACCATTTTTCAGAAAAGCATTCCACACAAGTTCTGTAAGATATCGCAATCTTCCACTGGCAGCTTCCCGTTCCCTCTCCGAGATCAGACAACCGGCATACCGCTCTTCCCATCCCTGTGAGCAATCCATCCCCTGCCGTTCTGCTTCTTTTTCCAGCTCTTTATTAAACGTATATACCAGATAGCGGATCATATACCGGTAAAACGGCACCCGATGCAATGTCTGTAACAGTTTTGCTGTATCAGGAATCGTATACAAATCCTCCCAGTTCTGTAATTCTACAGCAACCGTTTTCTGATGTCTGCCGGAAGATTCCTGTCTCGGTTTTGCCTCATCTTCATACCAGTGTGTGATCTTTGCTTCAAATACTGCTGTCCGATTGGACGACACTCTGTTTGAAACACGATGCATGTTATCCTGATCCTTCATTTTTGTTTCCCCATTTCTTTATCTTTCAGCACTTTTTCTATCAATCATCATACACAAAGTATCCGTAAAAATCAATCACGCAAAAAAAGCTGCCACCCTATGTCATTTCATAAGGCAACAGCTTTTCTATGAATGCCGATGGCCGGACTCGAACCGGCACGGGATGAACCGCTTGATTTTGAGTCAAGTGCGTCTGCCAATTCCGCCACATCGGCATTGTTGCAATCAACAAATGATATGTTATCATATCTCCCTTTTGATTGCAACTCTTTTTTTACAAAATATCTGATTGTCACAACCGTTCTTATTACGTTATAATACATTTTATAAAATCATGTACGCACGAAATCTTCTAAACAAATATTTCTGAAAAGAAGTTTTCGTGCGTACATCAGCAACATCAGGAGACAAAAACATGAACATTGCCGGTATTATCGCAGAATACAATCCATTTCATAACGGACATGCTTATCACATTCAGCGTGTCCGTAAAGAAGCAGAGGCTTCCTATGTTATTGCACTGATCAGTGGGAATTTTGTACAGCGGGGTGCGCCTGCCTGTGCAGATAAATATGTCCGTGCCCGGATGGCACTGGAATGTGGAGCCGACCTTGTACTGGAATTACCGGTCTGTGCTGCCATATCAAGTGCCGAGACCTTTGCACGCTGCGGCGTCAGCCTGTTTGCACATAGCGGGGTTGTAACGCAT
Organism: uncultured Roseburia sp.; assembly: GCA_905193415.1. Lineage (GTDB taxonomy): Bacteria > Bacillota > Clostridia > Lachnospirales > Lachnospiraceae > Brotonthovivens. The sequence continues at coordinate 17,696 of CAJJOP010000001.1, read as the reverse complement.
CTCGGATTTGGCTGTGAATCAGATTCTCCCAAACAGCTTACAGCTCTGGCAAACCTCTTTTCCAGAGAACCAGAAGATTTTCAGTCTCTTCTTGCAGCAGAACTGAAAAAAGGACTTTCTTTTCCTGCAGCACGCGCATCTGCTGCAAGAAACTATCTGAACGATCCAGACGCTGTATCTGTCCTGAATAGTCCTAATAATATCCTCGGCATTGAATATCTCAAAGCGATACGACAGCTGCAGGCTCCGTTAATCCCCTGCATGATTCTTCGCAGGGGCGCTGCATACCACGAAAAAGAGCTGACACCAGAGTACAGTTCTGCAACTGCCATTCGTGATACGCTTCGGCAACTGCAAAACATCCATGCAGAAGTTCTTTTTTCAAAACAGCATTCTGCAAATAACGGATCTTCTGTTTTAGAAATGCCAGCATTAGACGGTCAGATTCCAGAAGCTGCCCTTCCGCCATTTCTGGACTGGTTGAAGAAATATGGCGCTGTTACCCCGAATGATTTTTCCCAGTTGCTTCATTATAAATTGCTTCAGGATTTCTCCGGGCAAAAAGACCTGCTTCCACAATCATTTTCCATGGAAGGCTCCTGCACAGTGCCGTCAGACCTTGACAACCGCACCCGAAAATCACTGGAACAGTATGTCTCTTTCACACAGTTTACGGAACTTCTCAAAACAAGAGACCGGACTTATACCGCCGTTTCCCGCTATCTGCTCTCCCACCTTCTGGACATCGACTGCAGACAGCATCAGGCTTTGCAGGATCTGGACTATGCCCCTTATCTGCACGTCCTTGGGATGCGAAGAGAAGCATCTCCGCTGTTAAAAGCATTGCGGCAGCACAGTGATATTCCGATCCTTACCCGTCTCGCCACTGAGGAAAAAAATCTGAACCCATCTCAGCAGCTGCTCCTGCGTACAGACATACAGGCTGCACATATTTATAACAGTGTCCTGACTGTCAGAACCGGACAAAGCATCAAAAACGAATATAGGCATCCGCTGGTATATTGCTAATACAAGCCACGCTAAATAACCACCTGTTTCGCTGATCCGTTTTCCATTCGCGTGATTTATATCAGAACTTTATGTGATTAAATTTTGTAGAAAACGTTTTCTATATTTCAATATCACACATAAAATAAATAGCATAAAATTATCTGCTTCATCTCCAGTAAAAACTTTTTCTTATTATACCGCTTATGCAGCCTCATTCTCCTCCGTTTCGACAGCATTTGCGGTGTTCCTTTCATTTTTGATTGCATTTTGCAGGATTTCTGCCACTTTAAAATGTAAAAATGAATTTTTTGACTTGAAATCCTGCATTTTTACTTGTCTTTTTCTTAACAAGTTCACTTTTTCCGATATTTTTTGCATGAAATATTTTTTCTTCTTGCATTTTTCTATTTCTTCACATATAATTTATTTGTATAACTTCGCATCATGCCAGATAGAAATGGAGGGGATTTTTATCAGTGTAACCACAGGGCATGGTGTTATATTTTTAAAACTTTTTATTAAGGAGTGTAATAATGAAAGAAGTAACTATTAAACCGTTCAAGAAGGTTCTGGTGGCGAACCGAGGCGAAATCGCTATCCGTGTGTTCCGCGCCTTAAATGAGCTGGAGATTACGACCGTAGCAGTATTTTCCAAAGAAGACCGCTACGCGCTCTTCCGCAGCAAGGCAGACGAAGCATATCCGTTAAGTGAGGATAAAGGACCAATCGATGCATATCTGGATATTGATACCATTATCAAAATCGCCCTTAATGCCGGTGTAGATGCAATTCATCCCGGTTACGGATTCCTTTCCGAAAACCCTGATTTTGTAGATGCCTGCGAAAGAAACGGCATCACATTTATCGGACCTTCCAGCGACATTATGAACGCCATGGGAGACAAGATTTCCTCCAAACAGATGGCTATCGAGGCAGACGTACCGATCATCCCAGGTGTAGATCATGCCATCAAAGAGCTTGACGAAGCAAAAAAAATTGCTCAGCAGGTAGGATTCCCGATCATGCTGAAAGCTTCCAATGGCGGTGGTGGACGTGGTATGCGTATCGTAAACTGTCTCGAAGATCTCCCTAAAGAATTTGAAGAAGCAAAGAATGAATCAAAAAAAGCATTCGGCGATGACAAGATCTTCATTGAGAAATATCTGCGCAGTCCGAAACATATCGAAGTTCAGATTCTTGGAGATAATTATGGCAATGTCGTACACCTGTATGACCGTGACTGTTCCGTACAGCGCCGTCATCAGAAGGTTGTAGAATACGCTCCTGCTTTTTCCGTTCCTGAAGCTACAAGACAGATCATCTTCGACAGTGCGATCCGTCTTGCTAAAAATGTAGGCTATCGCAATGCCGGTACTCTGGAATTCCTGGTTGACGCAGATCATAATCCATACTTCATTGAGATGAATCCGCGTATCCAGGTAGAACATACCGTCAGCGAAATGATCACAGATATTGATCTGGTACAGTCCCAGATCCTCGTTGCAGAAGGCTATCCTCTGGGATCCAAAGAGATCAACATTCCTTCACAGGAAGCCGTACAGTGCACTGGTTATTCTATTCAGACTCGAGTTACCACCGAAGATCCGGCAAACAACTTCCTTCCGGATACCGGTGAGATCACAGTATACCGTTCCGGTTCCGGTAACGGCATCCGTCTGGATGGTGGCAACGCTTACACTGGCGCCGTTATCTCTCCATTCTATGACAGCCTGCTTGTAAAAGTTATCTCCCACGACCGTACCTTTGAAGGAGCTGTCAGAAAATCTCTCCGTGCTATGCGCGAAATGCGTATTCGTGGAGTAAAAACAAATATTCCATTCCTGACCAACGTGCTGATTCACCCGACCTTTATCAACGGCGAGTGCTATACTACTTTCATCGAAGAGACACCAGAGCTTTTCGAACTGGAGCGCAGTCAGGACCGTGCGACCAAGATCATCGAATTTATCGGTGACAAGATCGTAAACTCCAACAAAGGAGAAAAAGCGTTCTTTGAAAACCGTGTACTTCCGATATACGACAAAGAAGCTCCTGTATACGGTGCAAGAGATGAATTCCTGAAACTGGGTGCAGAAGGTTTCATGCAGAAGATCAAAAACGAGAAAAAGCTGTATGTTACTGATACTACCATGCGTGATGCTCAGCAGTCTCTTATGGCTACCCGTATGAGAACAAAAGATTTGTGCGGCGCAGCTTATGCAACTAACGCATTCATGCAGAATGCATTCTCTGTAGAAGCATGGGGCGGTGCTACATACGATACCGCATACCGTTTCCTGAAAGAATCTCCGTGGAAACGTCTGAAACTGCTTCGTGAAAGAATGCCGAATACACTGATCCAGATGCTGCTGCGCGCTTCCAACGCCGTTGGATACAGTAACTATCCGGACAACGTTGTAAAAAATTTCATCAAGATTTCTGCAAATCACGGTATTGATGTGTTCCGTGTCTTCGACAGTCTGAACTGGGTAGAAAATATGAAGATGCCAATTGAAGAGGCATTAAAGACCGGTAAAATTGTAGAAGGTACCATCTGCTACACAGGAGATATCACAAGCCCGGATGAAGTAAAATATACTCTGGATTACTATGTAAAGAAAGCTCTTGAACTGGAGTCTTTAGGATGTCATGCCATCGCCATCAAAGATATGGCTGGTCTGCTCAAACCAAGAGCTGCCAAAGAGCTTGTTACAGCATTAAAAGAAGAATTAAATATTCCTCTCCACCTGCATACACATGATTCCACCGGAAACGGTGTCAGCACCGTACTGATGGCCGCTGAGGCAGGCGTAGATATTGCAGACCTTGCTATCGAATCCATGTCTTCCCTGACCAGTCAGCCGTCCATGAATGCCGTTGTAGAAGCACTTCGTGGAACCGAGCGCGATACCGGTCTGAAATTCGAAGATCTGGACGAGCTCAGCCGTTACTATGGACGCATCCGTAAAGTATACGCCGCTTTCGAAAGTGATATGAAGGCTCCGAATGCTGAGATCTACAAATATGAAATTCCTGGCGGTCAGTACTCCAATCTGCTGGCACAGGTAACCAGCATGGGTTCTGCTGATGAGTTTGAAGCAATCAAAGCTCTTTACAAAGATGCAAATGATCTGCTCGGAAACATCGTTAAGGTTACTCCGACTTCCAAAGCTGTCGGCGATCTTGCTATCTTCATGTACAAGAACAACCTGACCAAAGAAAATATCCTCACAGCCGGCGCAGGACTTTCCTACCCGGATTCTGTTGTCGATTATTTCCACGGAATGATGGGACAGCCGGACGGCGGATTCCCGAAAGAGCTTCAGAAGATCGTTCTGAAAGACATCGAGCCGCTGACTGACCGTCCTGGCAAACTGCTTCCGCCAGTTGACCTGGAAGCCATCAAAAAAATGCTCATCGAGAAATATCATTACGAAGACAGATCTGCGGATGATATGGAACAGAAAGCAATCAGTTATGCCCTCTATCCGAAGGTATATGAAGATTACTGTGACCATTTTGAGATGTATAACGATGTAACCCGCCTGGAAAGCCATGTATACTTCTATGGTCTGAGAAAAGGCGAAGAAACATATCTGACGCTTGGCGAAGGTAAAGTCGTACTGATCAAATACATGGAAGCAAGTGATCCGGATGCAAACGGTGTCCGTACCTTAAGCTTCCTCGTAAACGGTTCCGTACGTACAGTCAAGATCCAGGATAAGAGCCTCGAGATCAAATCCGACAGAAAACTGAAAGCTGATAAGAGCAACCCAAGACACCTTGGTTCTTCTATCCCAGGTACTGTTGGTAAAGTTCTCGTCAAAGAAGGCGATACCGTTACTGTCAACATGCCGCTTATGACTGTAGAGGCTATGAAGATGGAAACAACCGTTGTATCTAAGGTAGCAGGAAAAGTAGACAAGATTTATGTAGCTGCCGGCGACAGCGTAAATCAGGATGACCTGCTGATCTCTTTCGTCATCGATGAGGCTGAAGGTGAAGCTGACGCTGAATAATAGAATGATCTATTGGTTTACTTTTCTTTGTAAGTTAATACATGATCATTCGTTATCTGAGCTTTGTCTTACATACTAATTCTCATGCCGTAGCCCTCAGCTGGCGATATGAATAGCTATGAAAAAGTATTTCCCAGGCGAAGGGTCAGAAATCGTAGCAAACTAAATATTATTAAAAACGAACTACATGAAAAAGCAAAAATAAAAATGGTCTATCTCGTGAAAAACAGATCATTTACAAATGTGTGAAAAAGCAAAAACCAGTTGCTGTACTCTTCTTTCTGAAGAGACAGTAACTGGTTTTTTAGTCTTTTTGTCAGCTCATTACCGTTTGTAATCCCCCACTTTTCCTCTGCATTTCAAGAATACAGATCATTGTAGAAAAAGGGAGAACCGAATGTAATGGTTCCCCCTTTTTTTCTGTGTTACCAATGGGTAGGTAAAAAATCTTTTTACACGATCCTTTGTATTATTAATCTAAATGATAAAATGGAGATTTTATGAAAGACACGAAATCATGGATTCTGGATGCAGCTGCCATGCTCTTTACCCAGAATGGATATACAAAGACAACTACAAAAGCAATCGCAGAACTGGCCGGCGTCAGTGAATCCACCTTTTTCCGCATCTATAAAAATAAGGCCGCCCTGCTCAGCGACCTTCTGTACATCATGACACCGGGACCGGAGGACATTCCCATGAAGGAACTGACCAACGGCTCCGATATCAGAAAAGATTTTGAGATTTTTCTCTATTATAATGCAATCCTGCACGTAAAACATCTGCCAGTCTTTCGACTTGCCATGCATATTGATAAGATCTATGATGCAACCCGATTTTCAAAAATCGAGGGCATGATCTCCCAAATGACAGGCTATTTCCAGCATCTAAGCGAGATTGGTTTTCTCATCGACTTCGATTATCATGCGCTGGCAGAGCACATCAACCGCCTTGCACTGGTAAAAGCTTCGGAATTTATAACCGGCGAAATCTATGGTGTTCCTATGGAACAGTCTATACAGGCATTTGCAAAACAGTATGCAGAATATTTCAGTCGGTTGTTTCAGGCTTAACCATTGAAGACGGTGTTTTCTTGCTTTTTTACTATCCCTATTGGAAATTTACACATATCATATTTCTCTCTCTTTTCTGCCTGATGCATTAAGCAAAATATATACTACTTATCAAAAATAAGAGGTTTTACACAGCTACACAGATATGCAAAACCTCTTATTTTCTTCATTCAATATCTTTTATTCTTTATCTAATGGCGGCACCGGCGGAATGACCTGCATATTTGCAATATGCTCCGGTGTCAGTTTGAATTTATCATGTACAACCACATCTTCTGTAGAACGCCAGGAAAAGAAACAATCCTGGCATATGTACATTTCCCACACATCCCCAACCGGAGATTTTGTAAGGATCTCTGTATTTTCGCTGTCACAGCGCGGACATTTTCTCATAGCTTTTCTATGCTCCTTCTTTATATCTGCTCATTACAGTCGTGTCATTTAAAAAAACATTCTTATAAAAAACTATCTTTTTACTGATATATGTAACTTTTCTTATACATCCTTCTCTTTCCAACTTATAACAATTGGGAAATCTGCTTCTCTTATATCCTATCGTCCTAACAGTTCCCGGATCTTTACTTCCCACTCTTCGCTTTTTGCCGGCGGATCTAAGATCTCCACTTCCCGCGGATTTGGTTCCGGATCGACTGGCGTGGTGGCATCTATGATCATTTTCGTATGCATGCCTGCCGGTACGGAAGAAGGATCAAGAGGCATTCCCGGACAATTCGGTATGATTGCCACATCTTTATCCGGTTTTACTCTGGTCGTGATTGCCCACATAACCTGCTCCAGATTAAACGGATCTACATATTCATCCACAACAATTACGACTTTGCTGTATGGCATTCCATGAGGTGTGGATAACAGTCGCATGGCAACCGCCTTACCATATCCGCCAAACCGGCATTTCGTAGATATGATCACGCCCATGCCGTGGGTATACATGGCATTGACAGCGACCACCTCCGGCATATCTGCTTTTAACTGTTTATATAATGGCACCGATGTATTCAATGCCATCAGATAATCAATCTCTGTCCACGGGATTCCCAGATACAGGTTTTCAAAGATCGGATTTGTCCGGTGCGTGATCCGTGTGATCTTGACAACACACTGTTTCCGGCTTCCGGAATAAGAGCCCGGAAATTCCCCGAACGGTCCTTCTACCTCACGCACTCTCGGTTCCACATATCCTTCCAGCACGACTTCAGCCCCCGCCGGGACATACAGATGCTCATATAAATCAGACTTTACAATCTCACATGGTTCTCCGTCCTGTAATGCTCCCACAAATTCGTACTCATTCTGCGTATACTTGATCGGTGTGGATGCCATAAATGTAACTAGCGGACTGTTTCCTACTGCGATCGCGATCGGGAATCTCTCATTTTTTCGCTCTGCTTTTTCCAGCTGCGCCGCGATATCATGAAATGCCAGTGCCTGAATACCCACACGGTCCTTTCCTTTTACCTGGATACGATAAGTTCCCACGTTCATTTTATCAAAATTGTCAGGATCTTCCGGATCACCGGTTATGACGGATGCTTTGGAAATAAAGCAGCCTGCATCCTGTGAGTTGATCCGGTACAGCGGAAGCACTTCAAACAGGTTGATATCTTCCGTGATCGTATGTTCTTTACACGGTGCTTCCTCTCTGCCAAGCACTTTCGGCTTAACTGGAAATTTATCCCACCGGCGGTTCAGTTCATAAAACTGTTCCTTTGTAGGTGTATCCTTTGGCATTCCAAGCATTAGTGCATGGTTCGCCCACGATCCATGCACATTTGTAACAACCGAATACTTGTAACCTTTGATTTTTTCAAAATAGACCGCCGGGCCATTTTTGATATTTGCCGCCGCTCTTCCTGCTGCCGCAATATCCGGTTCCGGCATTACTTCTTCTTTTACCCGGACCAGCTGCCCTTCTTCTTCCAGGACGTTTAAAAAACTTCTCAAATCTGGATATGCTTTTCTCATAAATTCTGTGTTATCCTGTCGGATATTCCTTTCTCCCAGTTTTGCGGGTATTTAAAAAGCGGTACAGCATCCCGTTTTCAGTGAACACTGCACCGCAGATTGTAATTTTATTGTATCACAAATAACTGACAACGAAAACAGGACGGTATCCGTTCTCTTCTGATCAGGTATAGCTCTTATTTGCCTAAATAAAATCGTATCGATCAAAACAGGTTCCGATCATGGACGGAATCAGATTTCCAATACCGCCGATACCAATACCTACCATTTGGCATACCCATCGTCGCCCAGCCCCACTTGCCAAAATTATTATTTTTTAAAAACTTATAGCTCAGCTTTAAATTTAAGGCTTCCGCATCAAACTCAAATTTATGATACCGCATTCGTCATGTTCATTAGACAATATCTAATGCCAGATATCGTTCTATCATGTTTATAAAACTTATCTTCACTGAAAACTTTCATATCCCTATGCCTTCCAAATCATAAAAAAAGTTTAAATGATCCAAACATAACATCTTCATTTTTTATTATGTATATTTTATCAGTTTTGCCTGTCTATCAGTCATGCAAAATACTCTCCGGCGGTCTCAGTTTTGGAATCGCAGTTATCTTTTTTAGTTATAACGACTTTATTTGTTATAATCTTTTTGTTATGTCAAGTTTTCAAAAAAAGTATATGTTATATTTTGCATTTTATTTGACGAATGCAGAAGAATAAACTAAAATAAAAATAACGATATGAAAAAGGAGGTACATGTTCCATGGCAGATAAATTTTATGCCAAAGGCGAGGGAAACAACGGTTACATCAAGAACCTTGAAGTATTAGACTTCAATGCGATGGATGGCAACTGTGGAATGTTCCAGATGCAGCTCTATAAGACTACAGAAGGAAAATATTACCTTTACGGTTCCTGTTTCGGCGGTACACAGCAGGGTGTTATGATCTCTGAGGTTACTGATCCGGAGCACACAAGATTCGTAAAACACTTTCAGCTGGTAGATCCGGTAGAGTATCCGACAACTACAACTCCAAAGCTGCAGGTTGCAGATGATCTGCTGATCTGTGCCATGAGTGCAGGATCCGGTCCTGGTGCACTGGTAGAGCAGAGCGAGCTTATGAATATGAAATGTGAAGTAGGTATCCGTATCTACTCTCTGAAAGAAGATCCGGAAAATCCAAAATTCCTTGGATACTGGGATTGTGGAGTACCACACTCCATCGGTGTACATCGTTTCATGTACAACGGCGGTCCTTATGTATATCTTTCCTGCGAGGCTGAGCGTTTTGAAGGAATGATCATGAGAATCGTTGATATTTCCGATCCGACCCATCCGAAGGAAGCCGGAAACTGGTGGGCACCTCATCAGTTCGTAGATGGTTATCCTGGAAGAACCGTTGACCATCATGCAGGACACGTTCCGGCATTCATGGACAAAGGCTGGATGCACGGACCGCCATTCAGACGTGATGACGGTATCATGTTCTGTGGTTACTGCGGAGACGGACTCTATGTTCTGGATACCAAAGATGTTACCCGTCCAAAACTGCTTGGACAGTTAAAATTCATGCCTGCATTCTCCAGTCATCTGGCTGGTGCGCGTACCCATACAGCTCTTCCGCTGCCGGGTCGTGACCTTGTAGTCGTAACCAACGAGGGAGAAAGATTCCAGTTCTTCCCGCCAGGTTCCATTACAGAAGCACAGGCATTAAACAATATCCATATGGTAGATGTTCGCGACCCGTCCAAACCAACACTGGTTGCAGAATTCCCATATCCGGAAGTTCCGGAAGATTTCCCGTATCCAAACTTCAACGTTATGAACCTTGGATGTCAGGGACCGTTCGGACCGCACAACCTGCATGAGCCGATGAGCAACAAACCATGGCTTGAGCAGCGTGGCGACCGCGTATACTGCTGCTACTTTGCTGCAGGTCTGCGTATTTATGATGTATCCGATCAGTATTATATCAAAGAGATCGCATACTTCATCCCGCCAAACCCAAACAAAACACCGGAAGAATCCTTCTTCAAAGGCTTCCCGGGACCAAGAAACGCTGTTACAGAGGATTGCTGTGTAGACGACAGAGGATACATCTATGTAACCTGTCTGGACGACGGATTCTATGTATTAAAAAGAACAGGCGCAGCTGACAACTAAGCTGAACTGACCTTACTTTATAAAAAAGCTGTCAGACATACGTTTTATGAAACGATGTATCTGGCAGCTTTTTATAATTTTCAACTTTTTCTCCGATAAATTTTTTATATTAAAGCACAATATTCATAAATAAAATCCAGAAAACTCCTTTTCTACTGGTACTCCCCTCTGATATGCTTACGCATCAGCTCAATAAAATCAAGCACCGTCTCATCGGCCCCCTGTTTCCACACAAGGCTGACCGGATGATAGGTATCCAGCGGAATATATCCGAAATCTTCATTATGAAGTGCCCGGCACCAGATATCCGAGATTGCCACCCCAAGATTGCACTGCACGCCAAGCACCATGGCATCGGTACTCCGCACACTCTGGACTTTCGGCACAAATCCGTATGGTTTACAAAAACTTTTAATCATATCATTGACATAATCAAAATCTCCATCCGAGATGGTCAGAAATTCCTGATCCCGAAAATCTTCTGGTACGGGATGTGCTCCCACCGTTTTCTCCTGACTGCGATGGTACATCAGTACCCGGCGGATATTTGTAATAACTTCTGATTCAATGCCTTCCGATTGTAAAATTTTAGGTTCGATCGTAAGAACCAGATCTTCCTGATCCGCTTTTAGCGCCCGCAATGCCTGGCCCGGCTCATAACTGTTGACCTCAATCTTCACATCTTCATATTTCTGACGAAATTCTGTCAACACTGGCGCCAGTATCTGGGAAATATCCGAATCTGTCATGATTCCCAGATGAATCACACGATTTTTATTTTCCAGCGATAATCTGGCACGCATCTTCAGATCCTGCAGCTGCATTCTGTAATTTTCAAAAAAATGATAAAACATCTCTCCGTTTTGTGTCAGGGAGATTCCTTTGTTCATCCTCACAAACAACGGACATCCCAACTCTTCCTCCAATGTCTGCACCTGACGGCTGACCGCCGGCTGCGACACATATAACTCCTGTGCAGCACCGGAAAAGCTCAGATTTCTGGCGGCTGCCAGAAAATAATCTATCTGTAAATCATTCATCGTATTTACCTGTCTTCCTTTTTCTGATTCTGAATTTTTATTTCATAATAAAGCAGAACTGATTATTTATAGTTCCTTTATATTATCTATCATATTGGATAGCTCTCTTCTACCTCAAAATATATCTATAGATTGTAAAACATCATGCCTGCCGCTTCTTTTTCCTCCAAATACCATTATATGTACTCTCGGAATCTTCATTTAGAAAATTCCGAGAGTACATATTATCACAAACGGCAACTGTTTCTTATTTTATAATACAACATAAAAGATAATTTAGGTATCAGCATATTGTAATTTAATTAAAAAACATCATCCAATTTAATTCCAACGCATAATGCATTTAAACTAAATATATGTATAGTTTCCATTCGCTCCTCACATAATAACAGCAACTTTTTAAATACCGAACGGAGTATGACATTATGTATTATCAGCTATCTCCAACCCTGGAACGGTTAGATTCCATCGAACAGACCGATTATCATGCTTTTGCTGCCCTGTTTTCCACCGAAGAATGGGAAGCACAGAAAAAACGTCTCGGATTTCCGGACTATACCGGCTTTGAACACAACAGCATCTATCATTGCAAAGCAGAAAATTGGGGGAAATACCTTTTTGGCAGTATCGCAACCCCTGCTTTTTCCCACAGTTCCGTAAAACCAAGCAAACTTTTTTACTACATCCGAGAAGGTGTAATTGCAATCATTGATGATGGAACACATTCTCAGGAAATCATCGGGAAGATTATCCAGAGGCATCGAAAACAGCCTATGACACTGGAGTTGTTTTTATATCATTTTTTATCTGGTTTTCTGGAGCAGGATCTGGATATTCTGGAATCCTATGAAAGCCGTCTGTTTTCTATGGAAGAAAATGCCTTAAAAGGGAAGCTGGACAATATTCTCCCACGGCTTTTGAAGATCCGCAGAGAACTGGGAAAAATACGCTATTATTATGAACAGCTGTCAGACATGGCCAAGGTTCTGGAAACAAATGAGAAAAATTATTTCGACCCGGAACAGCTGACCTATTTCCAACAATTTTCAGACCGTGTTGACCGTTTAAAAGAAATGTCTCAGCAATTCATCGAATACTGTCAGACGCTTCGGGAAGTCTACCAGACTGAACTGGATCATGTGCAAAATAAGACCACACAGTTTCTGACGATCATTACCACAATCTTCCTGCCTCTTACCGTGATCACAGGCTGGTATGGCATGAACTTCGAACATATGCCGGAGATTGAATCCTCCTGGGGGTATTTTATTGTAATTGGGGTAAGTGCCATTGTGATATTGAGTGAGGTTTTGTATCTGAAAAATAAACAATTACTATAATATTGTCATACTATTTTCATTATATAAATATTAATTCTCAGACATGTCCATAGAACAACATGGGCTTGCCAAACGTGCCGGAAAATACAAAGGTAGACAGGTTAAACGGATAGACGACCAGAAGTTTCAAGAACGTTATAACCAATACATGAAACGTATTATCAGCAAAACACAACTTGCAAAGGAATTAGAAATAAGCCGACCGACATTAGATAAATTACTGAAAGATAAAGAATTGATGAAATAAGCATAGATATAAAAACCCCGACAGTTCGCAGCTATCGGGGTTTTCGTGTGTAACCATGCTCAATGCTATATTACACATCAATCATTCTATCTGACTATTATTCTACCACAAGATCAGATAATTGCAAGTGAAATATTATCATAGAGTCAAATAACGTAGTGTTGAACATAGAAACAATATTATCAGGTTTAATTCTTATTGGAAAGATTCTAAGATAACACGGAAAAGAATATACCGATAAAAGCATAATTTCATATAGTTTAATTATTTCGGATGTCAAATATTTTGAGTATGCATGATAAAGTTTTTGATTAAGTTAATCAAAGTGAAACCCGGAAACCCTTGAAAATAGGGCACAAAAAAAGCTGATGACGGGAATTGAACCCGTGACCCCTTCCTTACCAAGGAAGTGCTCTACCTCTGAGCCACATCAGCTTACCGGCAACCTGCCGACCTCAAATACTATACTATATACATGTCTGTCTGTCAACAGTTTTTCGAAATTTTTGTTGTTTTTTGTGATGAAGCCCCTGATACATCGCCTTTTGTGCTATAGGAATCTTTTTATGATTCCATCGACATACTTATAAAATGCTCTTTCAGCAATTTCAAAATCATCTGCTGACTCTCCCTTGTATGGGTCAGCGCATAGTATGTACCGCCTCTTTTCAACTGACGACGCTCTTCTCTGATTCCAACATCGCTTCCTTTTTCAGTAACACGTTTTACCTTATCCCCGTTTTCTTCCTCTTCTTTTAAATATCCGTTTTGTATCAGAAGATCGTTTACAAATGCCGCTGTCAGTTTCTTTCGATCCTTTTCTTCACAAAGTTCGTTAATCTGTCCTGTCAGTTCTGAAAGCATACAGGAATCGGTCAGCTCTATCTCATCCAGTTTCTCCGGTGTGATATAAAACGGCAGTTTCTTTTTTCTTTTTGGTGCTTCGGTCTCCATCTCTACCAATGCAGTTTCTCCAACGGTAGTTTCCCCGCCATGGTCTTTCAAAAAAGAAACGATAATCTCTGCAAATTTCTCTCCGTAACTTTTTACCTTCTGAGCGCCCATTCCATAGACAGCGGTCATCTGCTGTTCATCCGTCGGACATTTCCCACACATATCTTTCAGCGTCTTATCCGAACAGATAATATATGGCGGCACACGTTTCTCCGCAGCAAGCTCCGCTCGCTTTAGTCGAAGCAGTTCAAACAGTTCCTGTCCTTCCGGAGTCAGATCAGCCAGCTGCAATGCTTTCTTCTTCTCCTTACCCGTAAGTACAAGATTTTCCTCGGCCTCCTCTTCGACAACTACACAGTTGCTGCATTTGTCACATTCACAAGGTGTATCATCTCCAAAATAAGACAATATAAACTGCCGCAGACACTGCTCCGTCTCACAGTACTGGATCATCTGGTTTAATTTTCTCTGATCATTGGCACGCATGGCAATATCATCCGTATCCGCCCCTGCTGCTGTTGTCTTGTTCTGTAACAACCACTTATTGATCATGATATCCTGTTTGGAAAAATACAGCACACACTCCGCTTCCTCACCGTCCCGGCCGGCACGTCCTGCTTCCTGATAATAATATTCCAGGCTTTGCGGCATATTGTAATGCAAGACATACCGTACATTGGATTTGTCGATTCCCATTCCAAAGGCATTGGTAGCGACCATGACACGGATGCGGTCATATGTAAAATCATCCTGATTCTTTTTCCGTTCTTCAGCAGACAATCCTGCATGATACCGCCCGGCAGAAATTCCATACTGCTGTAAAAGTTCATACACCTTATCCACATTCTTTTTTGTGGCACAATAAATGATCCCACTTTCCTCTTCGTGGTGTTTCACATAGTTCAACACACTGTTATCCGTCTCTTTTCCGCCTTTCCGGGTAACCACTCGAAAAAACAGGTTCGGTCGGTCAAATCCCGTGACTACCGTTACCGGATTTTGTAAATGCAGACTGCGGACAATATCCGCTTTAACCCTCTCAGTTGCGGTTGCAGTAAATGCGCTGACCACCGGGCGCGTCGGCAATTTTGCCAGAAATTCTGCGATTTCCAGATAGCTTGGTCGGAAATCCTGTCCCCATTGGGAAATACAATGCGCCTCATCCACTGTGACCATAGAAATCTGCGCATCGCATGCAAAATCAAGAAACCGCATTGTATTCAACCGTTCCGGCGCCACATAAATGATCTTGTATCGTCCCTGTGCGGCATAGGATAATGCCATCTGTATCTGATTCTCTGTCAGGGAACTGTTGATATAAGCAGCGTGCACACCGGCCTGATTTAACGCCTTGACCTGATCTGACATCAGCGAGATCAGCGGTGAAATGACGATAGTAATCCCTTTCAGCATCAATGCCGGAAGCTGGTAACATAAAGACTTTCCCGCACCGGTGGGCATAATCCCCAGTACATCCTTCTTTTGTAAAATTCCCTCGATCAGTTCCTGCTGCCCCGGTCGCAGACTGTCATATCCAAAATAATGTTTTAATGTTTCTTCTAAATTCAAATTTGTTTCTCCTCGCCAAATACCAAATTTTTCTATATGACACTATATATCAATCAATTCTTTTTTACATCGACGGTCCTCCTTTTTATTTTTTGTCCGTCTCTTTGCTGTCTATCTTATCTTTGAAGTTATCTTAGCATTAAAGCTACTACTGCACAACCTTAAACAAAAAAGCCTTCTGATACACTGTTCAAAAACCTCACTTTATACTGTTCAACCAGCATAAAAGTTCTCAAACACTTCTGTATCAGAAGGCTTTTTCAAATTTTCAAAATCTGCTTTTTATCCCCAGACTTCTTCTGCAATCTCTTTGATCAGTTTCAGTTTGTTCCACTGTTCTTCTTCCGGCAGAAGTATTTTCTTGCCCTGCGTATCTGACTCATCCAATAGCTGGCTTCACAGTGACCGACTCGCCGGGAATTGCACCCGATTCCGCATTCTGTTCTAACAGAGAGGCAAGAATTATATTCTATTGTTATATTATTTCAGGCTATGTTTATCAACTTTCATTTTGACCTGATTGGTCACGACATCTACCTCATCCAGCTCAATGTATTGCTCTGTTTCCTGCGGCAATCGCCGTTTCTTTAAAATATGTTCCACCACGCGTTTCACGACATAGTAGATCAGTGCAAAGATTGGCACCCCAAACAACAAACCGATAATGCCAAAACTTCCGCCAAACAACAGGATCGCAAAAACAACCCAGAACGGCGACAGACCAGTCGTATTTCCAAGAATCTTCGGTTCGATCACATTTCCATCCACCTGCTGCAATACGAGGATGAAAATGATAAAATACACGCCCTTCATCGGGTCTACCAGGAAGATCAAAATAAAACTCGGAATCGCTCCGATATAAGGACCAAAGAACGGAATGATATTGGTCGCGCCTACGATCACACTGATCAATGCCACATATGGCATCCGCAAAATTGCCAGTCCCACAAAACAGATACATCCGATGATCAGAGCATCAATAATCTTTCCAATGAAAAATCCGCCAAATACATCATCCGCTTTTCGAATCACTTCCATAACTACATTTCCATAACGAGGACGGAAGATTGCATAGATAATCTTCTTTGCCTGACCGATAAATTTTTCTTTGGTCATCAGTACATAAACGGATATGATCAGACCGATAATCGCATTAAAAGCAACTTTTACCACATTATAGACGCCAGTCGTTATATTCGTGATAAAATCCGACTGTTCCATAACATTTTTTCGCAGCCATTTCTCCAGATATGCAGAAGCCTCATTGATCAGAGTATCCATATATCCGGCTGCAGGGCTGTCCTGTTTCAGGAAACGGTTGATCCAGTCCATAAGGCTCTGGACTTTATCACCCATACTTGTGACCAGATCTTCAATACTGACGATCAGCTGTGGTATCAGCAAACGAATCAGAATCGCAATGATCGTTAAAAACACTGCCATGGCAAATGCCACGGATATTGCCCGGATCTTCTGCTGCTGCTTTTTCGTCAGTTCTTTTGACTTTTTCCTTTTTAATAAAAACTGCTCACACCATTTCATGATGGGATTCAGCAGATATGCCACGATTCCTCCGATAATGATTGCCTGAAGACTCTGTATGATCGTCCGAAAACCGGCAAACAATCCATCAAACCGAAATACCACGAAGAAAATCGCAATACAAATCATTACGACCAGAACAGCAGTCAGACCGATTGCAAGATATGGACGGATGTCCAGATTGACTTTCTTTTTTTCTGTCTGTTTCTCCGTTCTGACAGTACGGTTTTGTTGCTCTGTCGCAGTATTTTGAGACTTATTTTCCTGCATACAAAAATTGCCTTTCTAAAACTTCTCTATAAACTTTCCATCGTAACTACCGGATAAGTATAACATACCCGTTTTGTATATAATAGCTGTTTATAGAAAATTCAGAAATTGCAGATCTGCTATCATTTATATAGTAAGCGCCTAATTTTTAGCTGTGCTTAGAAAAATCTCCAGCTACTTTACACGGAAGTTTGAGAGTTGAATAAATCAAGTATTGCTTTAAACTACCTTAATCCAGTCAGACTCACCTCATGTTATTTTGCAATGTACAGATTAATTCTTCAATAACAATTGGCTTGGATAAAAATCCATCCATACCATATTCCAACGCTTTCTTTCGGTCTTCCTCAAAAGCATTGGCCGTCATGGCAAGGATCGTAATTCCCGCCAGTGTCGGATCATCCAGTGAACGGATCTGTTCAGTGGCTTCATATCCGTTCATTACAGGCATCTGAACATCCATAAGCACCAGATCATAATCGC